>JAQUYC010000049.1 GCA_028692105.1 Eubacteriales bacterium
AACCGTACATAAGGATATTACCGAAAGGCTGCTTGAGATAAATCCAGGGCTTGCCCAAGAGGTAAAAACTGTTTTAGATAATAACAAGGCGGAACGTCACATTAGAGGCGGTCTTGCCACACAACAGAAGTATAAAGGCCGATAGTGAACACGGAACAAAGTGCATGTCAGAATGATAAATATTAAAAGTGCAGTTGAATCAAATTCATTTGATTGCTGCACTTTTCATGTCTTTTCTTAATTGCACTTCTATCCTGTTTTTCCCTTTCTTCTTTGCTTCATATAGCATCGCATCTGATGATCTTAGTATCCCATGAACAGAATCCCCAACCAGTTCACTGACACCAAAGCTGCCTGTTATTTGAACACCCTTTACGAAATCGGTACTTTCTATGCGTGACTTAATCCGCTCAAGGAGTGCAACAGCCTCCTGGCTGTTTGTGTTGGGCATAATAACAATAAATTCTTCACCGCCATACCGCCCTATTATGTCGGTTAACCTGCAGCATTCTGTCAATATTTTGGCAACTCTGATCAGTACCGTATCGCCGATCTGATGACCATAGGTATCATTAATCTGTTTAAAATTATCCAGATCGATCATGGCAACCGTAAGAGGATAATTGATTCGCTTTGCACGATCGATTTCCTCCTTAAGACGTCTTAGAGAATTTTTATGATTCAGGAGGTTTGTCATAGAATCCCTGATCGTTAACTCCTTTAATTCCATGTTTATCTTTTTAAGTTCGTTATTCTTTTCAATAATAAGCTTTTCATTCATGTGAGATTTTACTCTGTTGCGGGAAATCATCTGATTCAGTATCCACGCTATGCCTGTCATAGATAATGTATTTATATTCAATGTATTAATCACAAGCTGCAGAGGCTGGAATTGCGGAAGCATTATAATAAATATAATATTGAATAAAAGGAATAATGGCAATGAAATCAAAGGCGGCATGGTAATAAAGGCTGCAATAGTAAAAACAGCTAAAAAATATGAACTGCTTGAAGCGACGGCTGACTGTTCATGCAGGCTTAATATTAATCCGGCTGTCAGTACCCCGACTAAGAATAATATCTGGACTAATATGTATACGGGTACTGGTATTCGTTTTATATTTTTTCTGACTATATATAATATTGGAAGGCAGGCCATCGCATATAGCGCGATCCCTATAGAAATATAAAAATCAATCGTATCCAGAGACTGCAGGAACAACGCAATCAGAGGTTCAAAAATTGCAAGCATTGCTGCAATAATAACCATCTTTATCATATTTTCTTCGCTGATAATTCTGATATATTCTTTTCTTAATTCCTTTGGTATTCTTGATAGATAACATTGAGGACGCTTCAATAATATCACGCTTTCTAATATAAGATATTTTTATATACCGTAATCTGCTATCCTAATCTTTTATCATGATAAATATAACACGTCACAATATGAATGTCTATGTATTTTAGCGGATACATTTATTCAAGCTTACCTTAACATTCAAGCTGTAAATAAACAGGGGGCTGCCTTATCGCAACCCCTTGTTATAACGAATTTTACCTAACTTTTCGATTCGGTATATTACGAATTATAGAAACTTTGTGATAGGATCCTGATTTTTATAGCCCTCCAGCAGCTTTGCGGATTTTGAAACGTCACCTAAAAGAATTCCGCCACAGAATCTATTGTTCACAAAATAGAGCTTTTCATACGTATTCTTTGCTCCATCATAAATCTCAAAGGTTTTATACACCTTTTCCGGATCTTTACCGTTGTCGCCTACTGCAAATAATGAGGTGCCCATTCCATTGAATGCATTGGAAGGAGTAAACGCCTCATATTTGTATTCATCTCCGACTGCATTGATTCCAGCAGCTTTGCCCATCTCAACAGCCTGACCCCAAATTGCATAATTGACTCCTTTATATTCCGCACAATCACCGCAGGCATAAATGTCACTGACACTTGTCTCCATTTTATCATTGACTATAATTGAACGGCTTGTTTCAATGCCTATATCCTTTGCCAGTTCAATGTTTTGTTTTACTCCTGTGGAGAGTATTATCATTTCGCCTTCAGCTATAGAGCCATCAGAAAGTTTCACCCCAACTGCCTTTCCGGATCCTGTGATCTCCTCTATTCCCAAGTTGTTGATAACTCTGATCCTGGATTTTTCTGTTGCTTCTTTCAGTAATTGAGAGCCTCTTGCATCCAATTGTTTTCCCATAATATTCGCAGATTTTTCAATTACAGTAACATCCAGTCCAGCTTTTTTCAGCTCCCATGCAGCCTCCAGGCCCAAAACTCCGCCGCCTATAACGACGGCTTTTTTGACTTGCTTTAAGAACATCTGTATTTTCTTGACTCCTGCCATATTGCGGATGGCAAACACGCCTTCCTGATCGGCCCCTTTGATCGGAGGGATAAAAGATTCGGCACCTGTTGCCAGAATCAGCTTGTCGTAACTTTTTGTTTCACCGTTATCAAGCACAATTTCTTTGGATTCTTTTCTGATCTCGGTTACCCTCATATTTAAAGTAAGTATTATGTTGTTTTCCCGATACCATTCTTCAGGTTTTATATAGAAATTGATAGGATCCACATCGGACAGAATACCCTTCGTAAGCATAGGCCGATTATAACCGATCACATTCTCGGCAGATATGATCTCAATGGTGCATTTCTTATTTCTCAATCTGATTTCTTCACAGGCAGTTGTTCCGGCAGCTCCATTTCCGATTATTATAAAACGTTCCGCACTTTCAGTAATAAATGTAGTATCAGGAACAGCAATCTCTTCAAACTGATCTGGTCCGACACCGCAGACAGGGCAAACATCGGGCGGTGCATCTCCTTCGGCAACATGTCCGCAAACCAGGCATTGCCAAACCTTTTTTACGGTCTCAGCAGGCGGCTTGACATTATCAATAATCTTGCCTGCCGACACTGAAGCTCCGAAGCCATAGCCAAATTCGAATGCTTCCTGCAGCTGCGCCTGATTGGGTTTAAAGCGTATTCTGAGTCCTTCGCCGTAAATCTTCATATTGAGCTGCTTCAATCTTTCTATTACGTTTCCTACTCCTTCACCGCTCCATCCATAAGCACCGAAAGCAGAGGCAATTTTTCTTCCATGAGTCTTTGAGAATATTGAAGTGGTCAAATCCCAAATCGGCTTCAAGGCGTCTCCCACAAAGGTCGGCGTTCCAAACAGAATGCCGTCTGCCCAATAAAGCTCATCTATGACCTGCGATTTATCTGAATAAACCATATCATAAAGCCGAACATCGATATCTCCGTGTGCGCGAATTCCTTCCGTAATCTTATTTGCGATCATTTCTGTATAACCGTATGCAGAAACATATGGGATGATTACAGTCTTCCTGATGTTCGGGTTAACTTCAGTCGACCATTCTTTATAGAGTTCTATGATTTCTTTCGTATTTTGAGTCAGTACAGGGCCATGACCGGTGAGGACCATATTGATTTCCAGATTCTCGACTTTCTTTACTGCATCGCGTATATATGGTTTAAATGGCGACATGATAGAATCAAAATAGAATTTTACTGCTCCAAGGTAATCGTCCCTGTTTTCAATGGTGTCATCAGTAACTCCTTCACAGGAAAAATGTGCGCCGAAAGCATCGCAAGTTACAAGAATTCCCTCTTCCTCAATGTAAGTGAACATGGTGTCAGGCCAGTGCAGATTAGGTGCAATTATGAAGCGGAGCGTCTTATTTCCCAAAGAAAGTTTATCGCCATCCTTTACCGTTATGCTCCCGAAATCTTTATTACAGATCTCTTTCATAAAACCTATACCCGCTGCAGTTCCGACAAGTTTCAGTTTTGGATTCAATTCAAGCATCTTTTCGATTGCGCCGCTATGATCCGGCTCAGCATGGCTCAATATAATATAATCTATATCTTCCAAAGGTATAATATCATTCACCTTATTCAGGTACTGATCAGTAAATTTCGCTTTGGAAGCGTCAAATATGACATTTTTCTCAGAAGCTTTTAAAATATAAGAGTTATATGATGTGCCAAATTCAGTATGCATTAAGATATCAAATATCTTCAAATCCGGATCCAAATTGCCAACCCAATATAAATCATCCTTTAATTGTTTTGTCTTCATATACA
>JAQUYC010000029.1 GCA_028692105.1 Eubacteriales bacterium
CTTGAGAATGATATTATCGGCGTCAAAAATGTAGGAAATGGGGAAGTTGTTTTTATCGGAAAACATTTAAGTCAGTATTTGAAGGCAGTATATACACGCAACTGGGGTATGCCGAAAAACGAGTCGGGATATCCAGAATGCTCTGATGAAGTGAAGACACTGTTTAATGATATCTTTAATAACTACGGTGTAAATACTGACTTCTGGCCGGAGCCGTTCGCTGTAAAAAGAGCTGACTGGGATTACAAAGGCGTAGAGTTCGAGTATTCCACTCATAAGCCACAAGAAATTACTGTAAGTGTTACATATACACCGCGCTGGAAAGCCACACTGGATGGAAAACCGATCGAAACCGGACAGAGAGAAAACCTGATTACACTTAACATCCCGGCAGGTGAACATGAGGTAAAGTTAGCCTATGGATTGACGAAATACGGTATAATAGGATATATAATTACATTGATTGGACTAATTTTGTTTATTTTAACTATAAAATATTATAAAATGATAAATAGCGCGTTTCGACAAGTTTATGAAAAATGCAAAAATTTTCTACAATTAACTTAGAGAAATTATAATAAAAGGGATTCAGACACAGGTGGTATTCATGCCGAAATTATTCGGGAAGAAGAAAAAAAATAACAGGAAAGAACATAAAATCAGTACAAAGGCTGAGATAGTTTTGATTGCAATAGTGACAACAGCGTTGGTTTTTCTTGGGTGGGCATATATTTTACAGGAAACTGCCAAATATAAAGAAAGCATCACGGAAAGTTTCGGGTCCAATCAGGAGTTCCTGGTAGGACAAGCTGCGAAAAGTGTCACAAGTGAAATGAGGACACATATTACTGAAGACGGATATTCATTTAACCAGGCAGAGCAGGCAGCTGTAGAAAATGTGATTAATAAAGCGGAAACCTCAGGCAGCAGATATTGGTTTTTCTATTCAGCTGATAAGGTCATATTTGAGCGGGATAGGGAAGCGACAAGAAATGTCCTTGGGAAAAGTATGGCAGAAGTGATACAGTACTGGAAGATGCAGGGCGGGACAGGATTGGAAGCCTTTCGGGATATGCTCTTAGACGGAAGAAATGGATCAATAATACTTTCAAAGGGGAGTACTGTCGGTGATGAGATTGTTTCAGTAAAATACTTTACCGTTGACGGAAAGGGCTATTATTTAGGGATGTCTACGCTCAAGACCTATGTACTTACCACCGCACGGGTAAATGAGCATATTCTTTACTTATGGACATTCTCAGCTTTGGTTAGTTTGAATATAATAATTTTCTCACTGCTCATGTGCCTGGGAATATACAGGAATAAAAAGGAATCAAATCGATTAATTAAAAGCGTCTCAGATAAAAACCTGCAGATTCAAGAGCTGAACAGCAGATTAACTTCGAAAACCGAGGCTGCTCAGAATGCGAGTATATATGATAACCTGACAAAGCTATACAACAGGCAATTTTTTGGCAGCTTGCTTGCCAGGATTGATCACACTTCTCTAAAACCTATGAGCATCGCTATTCTGGATATTAACGCCCTTAAGCAGCTAAATGCGATTCAGGGTTATGAGGCGGGAGATGATATATTGAAAAAGACTTCGGAAATTCTTAACCGCATTTGTCTTGATACTGATATTGTAGCCAAGACAGGAAGCAGCGAATTTTCAATTCTGATGACTTCTACTAATGAAACTGAGGCATATATAACCGTTAACAATATCAAACGCCAGTTTGACAACCTGGAAAATTCAGAATTGATGCTAAGTATGGGAGTTGCGGTAATGGATAATAATGAAAACAGTATTTTGAACACTTTGACGGAAGCCCGTAATAATCTTATCCTGGATAAGATGCTTAACAAAAGCAGCATGAGCAGCAGCATCATCTCGATGATGATGCTTACACTGGGCACTTATTCAAAAGAAACGGTAGAGCATAGCATGCGCCTGAGAGATATGGCCATCACTTTTGGAAAGCATTATGGAATGAAACCATCTTCAATTTCAAGGCTTGCACTTGCAGCACAGCTGCATGATGTCGGTAAAATCGGAATTTCAGACAGCATTCTGAATAAAACGGACGTATTGGGCGAACGTGACAGAGAGGTAATCAGGAGACACCCTGAACTGGGCTGCAAGATTGTAAAAGCCATTCCTGTCCTGAATGAAGTTGCACTTGACATTCTGCAGCATCACGAGGCTTATGACGGAACCGGCTATCCCGGCGGACTGCGTGGAGAGGAGATTACTCTTAATGCAAGGATTATCAATATCCTTGACAGCTTTGATGCCATGACTAACAAAAGAGCATACAAGACAACAATGACCGTGGAAGAGGCAATAGAGGAGCTTCGAATGAGAAGCAGTCATCAGTTTGATCCGCACATTGTCAATGATTTTATTAAGGTAATCGAGAATGAACAGCAGGAGGATAGAAAAGAGCATGAATATAATCAAACCCCTTTTAACTGGAAAGCTCGCAATAGCTAATTACCTGTTGTACTCAGTAATCGTTACGTTGATCGATACCAGCATCGTCTGGATCTTGGTTCGCTTTTCTGTTGTCCATCTGGTTGCGGCAAATACAATAGGAGTCATTACTGGCTTCATAATCCATTATATATTAGCTTCAAAATCAGTTTTTAAAACCAATTACAGCATCGTCGGTTTTACGATTTATCTCTTGACGTTTCTGTTTGGTCTGACTTTTGCAAACGGGCTTATTTATATGTGCTATAATCATGTGTTTTTTGCATATTCAGTTGATCTTCGGATCCTTCTCAGTAAGGGTGTTTCCGTTATACTGCCTTTTTTTGCATTATATTACATAAGAAAGTATTTATTTTCTTTCTTGAAAAGAAAGGAGGATAAGCATCCATGAAGAGTGCGCAATATCGCTTTAAGTTTTATTTTAATGCCAGCCATGCTATTTATCTTTCCGGCGAGGCAGGAGAAAACCACCCGCATACCTGGGAGCTCACATTGAATGTATTAAAGGCAACAGACAACTTTGTGCAGTTTAAAGAGATTGAAAAGACTTGTGAGGAATTTCTTTTACGTTATCAGGATGTTGATATCAATAAGATCAAACCGTTTACAACAATCAATCCAACCCTGGAAAATATATGTATTTATTTCAAAGAAAAACTGCAGGAGATATTATACTCAAAGGGATGGCTTCTTGTTTCCATTGAACTTGCAGAAACACCCGCAAGAGCATATGTGATCAATATAACGGATGAAATAGATGCGGGAAAAGGTTATTTTAAAAACAAGAGAAACGAGGAAATGCAGAAAATCATCAAGAAGAAGACAACGGAAAAAATCGATAGTATTGTAAGGAGGAGAGCTTTGTATTCAGAGCATAGCATCGAGCTGGAACGAGTAAAGAATTATTTCAATGAACATAATATTACAAATGAAATAATATTATTGGAGAAAAGCAGCGCAACCGTCGAATTAGCTGCAAAGGCACTATGCAGGGAGCCGGGCGAAATTGCCAAATCACTGGCCTTAAAGCTGAAAGACGGGAGTGTCATCATGGTAGTGGTTTGCGGAACGGCCAGGATAGATAATCGCAGATACAAGGATACTTTTAAGTGTAAGGCACAGATGCTTTCTCATGAGGAAACACAATTGGCTGTAGGATACCCTGTTGGAGGTGTGTGCCCTTTTGCTCTGCCGAAAGCTGTCAAGGTTTATCTTGATGATTCGCTGAAAAAATATTATGAGGTATATCCTGCCGCCGGTACCGCTAATTCTGCAGTCCGATTCACATTGAAGGAATTGGAACAGGCCACAGGAGGAACGTGGGTTCACGTTACACAGGATAAATGATATTCAGCTATTAAAATAACCTTGACAGTCATCAGATTTTATGGTAACTTAATTAAGCGACTTTATGGTAAGGTTATGATAAAATCGTGTAATTTAGGCCTTGCTGAACATTAGACGACGGCGTAATTATACGACCATAAGCCTTGCAGCAATATTAAAGATGTTGTAAACTATAATAATAACAGTATAAAAGCGGAGCTATAAAAACAGCTCTGAATTTTGGATTAAATGGAGGACAATCATGAGAGTAAGAGTGACATTAGCCTGCACTGACTGCAAACAAAGGAATTACAATACTACAAAAAATAAGAAAAACGATCCTGATCGTTTAGAATTCACCAAGTATTGCAGATTCTGTAAAAAGCATACTGTTCACAAAGAAACAAAATAAGGATGTGATTTGATGGATAAGGAAAAAGCTAAAAAAATTGCGCAGACGAAAAGCAATAAACATAGAGTCAGCGTAAAGGAATATTTGAAAGGCGTTAAAACAGAAATCAAGAAGGTGGTATGGCCGACCAGAAAAGAACTTGGTTCTTATACCGGGGTTGTACTGTTGTCTTGTGTAGCACTAAGCCTGGCAATCTGGGCAGTGGACTCCGCATTTCTTGCTTCTCTGAAGTATGTTTTAAATATCAGCTTTTAGATTAATGATGTTTTAAAAGGAAGGCACAAATGGCCAAGAAAAAAAAGGGCGAAAAATATGAAGAGCTCGAAGAACTTGAAGACCTTGATGAGTTAGAGTATGAGCCGGATGACTCAGATGAGCATATCGAGGAAGAAGATGATTCAGACGATATTTCGGTTGATGAAGCAGAAACTCTGATTCCGGAGGATGAAACTCATACCGAAATGGTATCAGAAGAAGTAGAAACTTCCCAAGACGAGATTTTCGAACAGGAAAGTGATAACTCATCAAAAAAAGCCAAATGGTATGTAGTTCATACCTATTCGGGTCACGAAAACAAGGTAAAAGTGAATATAGAAAAAATAGTCGAGAACAGAGGCATGCAGGATTTGGTTCTCAGTATTGTAGTGCCTACCGAAGATCATGTTGAGATTAAAAATGGTCAGCGAAAGGTTAAAACCAGAAAGATGTTCCCCGGCTATGTTCTGGTCAAAATGATTGTAACCAATGAATCGTGGTATCTCGTAAGAAACACACAAGGTGTCACGGGTTTTGTGGGTCATGGATCAGAGCCGATTCCTCTTACAAATGATGAAGTAAGGAGAATGGGAATCGAGAAGATATATATTCAGTTGGATATCGAACCCGGTGACAGTGTCAAGGTTATCAACGGACCATTTGAAAGCTTTATGGGAGTTGTCGAGGAAGTCAATATGGATAAACAAACCCTTAAGGTCAGAATATCCATGTTCGGAAGAGATACACCTGTCGAATTGGAATTCGGGCAGGTTGACAAAATATAGGATGCCGTCTGCACTTGCTTTGCAGAAAGGCAGCTGTAAATAATCAAAAAACTGCTTAGAGCAGTAGAAAGGAGACTTATAGATATGGCAAAAAAAGTAGATGGACTTATTAAACTGCAGATTCCGGCAGGAAATGCAACACCTGCGCCACCGGTTGGACCGGCACTTGGACAAAAGGGTGTAAATATTATGGATTTCTGCAAACAGTTCAATGCAAAGACAGCCGACCAGCCCGGTATGATAATTCCAGTAGTAATTACAGTATATGCTGACAGATCATTCACATTTGTTACGAAAACACCGCCTGCGGCAGTATTGCTCAAAAAGGCAGCAAACCTGCAGTCCGCATCCGGAGAACCGAACAAGAAGAAGGTTGCAACAGTGAGTATTGAACAAGCCAGAGAAATCGCAAAGTTAAAAATGTCTGATTTAAATGCTGCAGATCTTGACAGTGCTACAGAAATGATAAAGGGCACAGCAAGAAGCATGGGAATTATTATTAAGGAAGCGTAAAGTGGGAGGCGGTGCCGTTAATACCACAAGGAGGTAAAACAAATGCCTAAAAGAGGTAAAACCTACAAAGAGTCAGCGAAATTAGTTGACAGAAACACATTGTATGATGTGAATGATGCTTTGGGATTAGCAGTTCAAACTGCAAAAGCAAAATTTGATGAAACCGTTGAAGTCCATATTAAGCTTGGTGTAGACGGCAGACATGCGGACCAGCAGGTCAGAGGTGCGATCGTACTGCCGCACGGTACTGGGAAAACAAAAAAGGTATTAGTGTTTGCAAAGGGGCCAAAAGCTGCTGAAGCAGAAGCCGCTGGCGCGGATTATGTAGGTGCAGAAGAGATGGCCGATAAGATTAAGACAGAAAGTTGGTTTGACTTTGATGTTGTTGTAGCAACACCGGACATGATGAGTGTAGTCGGCAAATTAGGTAAAATCCTTGGACCAAAGGGCTTGATGCCTAACCCAAAATCAGGGACTGTAACGATGGATGTAGAAAAAGCACTTCAAGAGATTAAAGCTGGTAAGGTTGAGTATCGCCTTGATAAGACAAACATCATCCACACACCGATTGGAAAGGTTTCTTTTGGACCGGAAAAATTAGCTGATAACTTCAATGCTTTGTTAGAAGCGGTTGTTAAGGCAAAGCCGGCAGCAGCAAAGGGACAGTATCTTAAGAGTGTAACAGTAGTATCAACAATGGGTCCCGGAATCAAGGTTAACCCGATTAAGATAAGTAATTAGACGTAAAAATTGCTAAAATAGAATATTGGCCGTAGACAGCAGGTGCAAACCGAAAAATTCTGTAAGTCACCTACCGGACATTTGCAAAGCAAATGTGGTTAGGTACGCAATGCTTAATTTCCTGCCGAGGTATCTTATAAATTGATGAGATTTATTGAGCCTTTTCTGTCTGCGGATGGAAAAGGTTTTTTAATTCAGGATTTTACGCCTGTCGCCGGTATTCTCCAGGAAGCTTCCCATTTCAGGTCTTCATTTGGAGCATGTCCACAGCGCGGCGTATGCATCAATCAAAATCACCTTTGCATGTTATGTAAGGTGGGAGAGGAGAAATAAATGTCAGTAGAACATCTAAAAGAAAAACAGGCAGTAATCGATGAAATCAAAGAGAAACTTGAAAAGGCACAATCTGCAGTAGTGATTAACTACATCGGAATCACTGTAGCGCAGGCAGATGCGATGAGAAAAAAATTACGGGAAGCAAATGTAGACTATACCGTATACAAGAATACTCTTGTAAACAGAGCAATCGAAGGGACAAAGTATGAACCGTTGAAAGAAGTCCTTTCCGGACCAAGCGCCTTTGCTTTCGGCTATGATGATGCTATCGCACCAGCCAGAGTAATAAGCGGAATCATCAAGGAATATAAGAAGATGGATTTTAAAGCGGGTGTAATAGAAGGTACCTATTATGATGCAGACGGTGTTAAAGCAATCGCCGCACTTCCATCAAGGGATGAATTGATTGCGAAGTTCATGGGAAGCATTCAGTCACCAGTATCCAAATTTGTGCGTACTCTTCAGGCTGTTTCAGACGCAAAGGCAGAAGCTTAAACCGAGCTGAATCCATATATGAAACGAGTCGAAAGACAATAGTAAGTATAACAATATGAAATATATTATATAAAGGAGAAAAGTAAAATGAATAAAGAGCAAATTATTGAAGCTATAAAAGCGATGACGATATTAGAATTAAATGAGCTTGTTAAAGCTTGCGAAGAAGAATTCGGCGTATCAGCTGCAGCACCGGTTGCAGTAGCCGGAGGTGCAGCGGCAGCAGCAGAAGTAGAAGAACAGACTGAATTCACAGTAGTCCTTGCAGGTGCAGGCGCTGAAAAGATTAAAGTCATCAAGGTAGTAAGAGAGATCACAGGACTTGGATTAAAGGAAGCAAAGGATTTGGTAGACGGAGCTCCTTCTAACGTAAAAGAAGGGATAGCCAAGGCAGAAGCCGAAGAAATTAAAACAAAGCTTACAGATGTCGGAGCAACGGTAGAATTGAAATAACCCCTTGCCTACAGATACTGGCATGTATAACATTTTAGAAAAAGGGCGATTCTTAAAAATAATCGCCTTTTTCTTTTTCTGAAATAAATTTCTTGACGACTTGAACCACTTATGATATTATAGTACATTGCCACGCGAAGTATTTTGTTTTCAATGCAAGGAGTGATGAATATGCCACAACCCGTTAAAATAGGGAAAAAAACACGAATGAGCTACTCGAAGATAAATGAAGTAGCGGCAATGCCAAATCTAATCGAAATTCAAACTGAATCATATAACTGGTTTGTTGAAGAAGGGCTCAAAGAGGTCTTCGAAGATATCTCCCCGATAAAAGACTATGCCGGGAATTTAGTCTTAGAATTCATAGATTATTCCTTGAACGATTCTCCCAAATATGATCAAGAGGAATGCAAGGAACGTGACGTAACATATGCAGCCCCTTTGAAGGTTAAAGTGCGGCTCGTTAATAAAGAAACCGGAGAAGTAAAAGAACAGGAAGTATTCATGGGAGACTTCCCGTTAATGACGGAAAAGGGGACCTTTATATATAATGGAGCCGAAAGAGTTGTAGTAACTCAACTGGTCCGATCACCCGGTCCATATTATAATGCTGCTATTGATAAATCAAATAACAAACTGTTCTCAACTACAATCATTCCAAACAGAGGAGCCTGGCTGGAGTATGAAACGGATTCCAATGAGATCATCTCAGTTCGTGTAGACCGTACCAGAAAACAGCCTGTAACAACATTGCTCAGAGCATTGGGATTTGCGACAGACGAAGAAATCATAGATATCTTTGGTGAGGATAAGCGATTAAGAAAAACGATAGATAAGGATCCTACTAAAAATTACGAAGAAGGATTAAAAGAAATATATAAGAAATTAAGACCAGGGGAACCGCCGACAGTAGATAGTGCAAAGGCTCTCCTTGATTCGCTGTTTTTTGATCCAAAGCGTTATGACTTAGCAAAAGTAGGAAGATATAAATATAATAAAAAATTGGGTTTATCCAATAGAATCGTTGGATGTGTCGCGGCAGAAAATATAATTGATCCGAATACAGGAGAAATTTTAGTTGAAAAGGACGCTAAAATTTCCAGAGAAGTTGGTTTTCAGATCGAAAATTCAGGTGTGAAGTATATCCTTGCCTATAGCAAAAATGAAGAAGGACATGTAGTAAAAATAATCGGAAATAACTTTGTTAATCTTGCTGACTATGTTGATTTCAGCCTGGAAGGATTAAAAATTGCGAAAAAAGTTTATTATCCGGTACTAAAGGAAATACTGGATAATAACAGCGAAGATGCAGCTATCAAAGAAGCGTTAATGCAAAACAAGGCAAACCTGTCTCCAAAACATATAATAATTGATGATATTATTGCTTCAGTAAGCTATATACTGAATCTGAATCATGGCATCGGAAATGTCGACGACATAGATCATTTGGGGAACAGAAGACTCAGGACAGTAGGTGAACTTTTGCAAAACCAGTTCCGAATCGGGCTTGCACGTATGGAGAGGGTTGTAAAAGAACGAATGACTATACAGGACATCGAAGTTACTACACCGCAGGCATTGATGAATATACGACCGGTAACAGCTGCAATCAAAGAATTCTTTGGCAGTTCACAGCTTTCACAGTTTATGGATCATACAAACCCACTTGCGGAATTAACTCATAAGAGAAGGCTTTCTGCACTTGGACCCGGAGGCCTGTCCAGAGAAAGAGCAGGCTTTGAAGTTCGAGATGTTCACCATTCGCATTACGGCAGAATGTGTCCGATTGAAACACCGGAAGGTCCGAATATCGGGCTGATTGGGTCCCTGACAACTTATGGAAAGATTAACGAATACGGTTTTATTGAAACTCCGTATCGACGTGTCGATAAAGCCCGGGGAATAGTCACGGAGACTATTGATTATCTGACAGCGGATGAAGAAGAGATGCTCATCATCGCACAGGCTAATGAACCCCTTGACTCAGAAGGAAAATTCATCAATCTTAGAGTTGCTTCCCGTGGAGCGGGCGGTGACATTGACCTGGTACCAAGGGAATTGATAGATTACATGGACGTCTCTCCAAAGCAGGTCGTATCAGTAGCAACCGCAATGATACCATTCCTGGAAAATGACGATGCAAACAGGGCCCTGATGGGATCCAATATGCAGCGTCAGGCAGTTCCGCTTTTGATCACTGATGCTCCGATCGTAGGAACGGGAATGGAATATACAGCAGCCAAGGACTCCGGAGTAGTTCTGCTCGCAAAAAATGCCGGCACTGTTGAATACGTGGACGCAACAAAGATTAAAATCAGAAGATCCGACGGGCAGGGCGCAGATGAGTACAAGATGCTTAAATTCAAGCGCTCCAATCAAGGGACTTGTATAAATCAGCGACCTATCGTCAGCAAAAATGAATATATAGAACAGGGAGAAGTAATTGCAGACGGACCTTCCACGAATATGGGAGAAATAGCTCTGGGCAAAAACCTGCTTATCGGTTTTATGACTTGGGAGGGCTATAACTACGAAGATGCAATTATATTAAATGAAAGACTCATTATGGAAGATTCATTGACATCCCTCCATATTGAAGAATACGAATCAGAAGCCAGAGACACGAAACTCGGACCCGAGGAAATCACAAGAGATATTCCCAACGTCGGTGAAGATGCACTGAAGGATCTTGATGAAGAAGGCATCATCCGTATTGGTGCGGAAGTAGGCTCTTCTGACATCCTGGTTGGCAAGGTTACCCCGAAAGGTGAGACTGAGCTGACTGCAGAGGAACGTTTGCTGCGTGCCATCTTTGGAGAAAAGGCAAGAGAAGTAAGAGATACCTCCTTGCGTGTTCCTCATGGCGAAGCCGGAATCGTAGTGGATGTGAAGGTTTTCTCAAGGGAAAACGGAGATGAGCTTCCTCCCGGCGTCAACAAACTGGTAAGATGCTATATTGCAACCAAGAGAAAGATCAGCGTTGGAGATAAGATGGCCGGACGCCACGGAAATAAAGGTGTTATATCCAGGATTCTTCCGGAAGAAGACATGCCGTTTATGGAAGATGGCAGGCCTCTTCAGGTCATGCTGAATCCTTTAGGCGTGCCTTCCCGTATGAACGTCGGGCAGGTTCTTGAAACCCACTTGGGGCTCGCAGCAAAATATAAAGGTTGGTATATCGCAACTCCGGTATTCGATGGAGCAAGCGAATTGGATATTATTGACCTGTTAGATGAATGCGGTTATCCAAAGAGCGGAAAACTGGAATTAAGAGACGGAAGAACCGGGGAACTCTTTGACAATCCGGTTACTGTTGGATATATGTACATGCTGAAACTGCATCATCTGGTTGATGATAAGATTCATGCAAGAAGCACAGGGCCTTATTCCCTGGTAACCCAGCAGCCGCTGGGCGGAAAAGCTCAATTTGGCGGGCAGCGATTCGGAGAAATGGAAGTATGGGCATTGGAAGCCTATGGAGCAGCTTATACTCTCCAGGAGATTCTTACCGTTAAATCTGATGATGTCGTGGGACGTGTCAAAACGTATGAAGCAATCGTTAAGGGAGAGAATATTCCTGAGCCCGGAATTCCGGAATCCTTCAAAGTTCTGATAAAAGAAATGCAGAGCCTTGGCCTCGATGTAAAAGTACTGACTGATGAAAATCAGGAAATTGAGATCAAGGAATCAAATGATATAGATGGCATTTCAGGATTGGAAAGTATTATAGATGTTGAATCGATAGCAGATGAAGAGGAACTTTTTGAAGATGAAGGAGGTTTCACAGAAGAACTTGTGGATGAAGAGATTGACGATGAAGACATTGACATGGATTTGATAGACGAAGATTTCAATGAGGAAATAGAATGAGACTAAGTGCTCAATGTCTCGTTATAAGAAAGGGGAGGAAGCCTTGTACGAATTAAATAATTTTGAAGCCCTGCAAATCAGCTTGGCATCAACTGAAAAGATAATAAGCTGGTCAAAAGGAGAGGTGAAAAAACCCGAAACGATAAATTACAGGACACTTAAGCCTGAAAAGGAAGGTCTGTTCTGTGAAAAGATTTTCGGTCCAACCAAGGACTGGGAATGTCACTGCGGAAAATATAAAAGAATTCGATATAAAGGAATAATATGTGACAGATGCGGTGTTGAGGTTACGAAAGCTAAGGTTAGAAGAGAAAGAATGGGTCATATTGAACTGGCAGCTCCCGTATCTCACATCTGGTATTTTAAAGGTATCCCAAGCAGAATGGGATTGGTTCTGGATATCTCGCCGAGAAATCTGGAAAAAGTGCTTTATTTTGCTGCATATATCGTTACAAATCCGGGTAATTCCGGTTTTGGCTATAAAGAAATACTTACAGAACAGCAATACCGTGAAGCAAAAGATACATTTGGAAGCGGATTCAAGGCAGCGATGGGAGCGGAAGCAATACGTGAACTGCTGACTCATATCAACCTGGATGAATTGGCTGAGGACTTAAGGACGAAACTCAGAGAAAGTTCCGGGCAAAAGAAGATAAGAATCGTTAGAAGGCTTGAGGTAATTGAAGCGCTCAGGCTGTCCGGGAACAAACCGGAATGGATGATCCTTGAGGTTATTCCGGTGATCCCACCGGATTTAAGGCCAATGGTACAGTTGGACGGCGGCCGTTTTGCAACATCCGATCTGAATGACCTCTATAGAAGAGTAATCAACAGAAACAATAGATTAAAGAGGCTTCTGGATCTCGGAGCACCCGACATTATCGTAAGAAACGAAAAAAGGATGCTTCAAGAGGCAGTAGATGCACTTATTGACAATGGCAGAAGAGGAAGACCGGTAACCGGCCCCGGAAGCAGACCGCTGAAATCTCTTTCGGATATGCTGAAGGGAAAACAGGGAAGATTCAGACAGAACCTTTTGGGAAAACGTGTAGACTATTCCGGACGTTCCGTTATCGTAGTTGGACCGGAACTGAAATTCTATCAGTGCGGGCTTCCCAAGAAAATGGCTTTGGAACTGTTCAAACCTTTCATAATGAAAAAACTGGTACAGAGAGGGCATTCTCACAACATTAAAAGCGCAAAGAGGATGGTAGAAAAGGTAAAGCCTGAGGTGTGGGACGTACTTGATGAAGTCATCAAGGAACATCCCGTACTGCTTAACCGCGCCCCAACACTTCACAGACTGGGGATACAGGCATTTGAACCTGTTTTGGTAGAAGGCAAGGCAATAAAGCTTCATCCCTTGGTATGTACAGCATATAACGCGGATTTCGACGGAGACCAGATGGCGGTACACGTTCCTCTTTCCGTTGAAGCTCAATCCGAGGCAAGATTTCTTATGCTTTCCGTTAATAATATTCTTGCGCCTAAGGACGGATCTCCGATCACGACCCCAACGCAGGACATGATTTTAGGGAGTTATTATCTGACTCACCCGGGCGTGGAAGAGAGAAATACGAAAGCAGAAAAGGGCGACGGTAAAATATTTACAGATTATGATGAAATGCTAATGGCTTACAGAAATGGAGTCATTGGTCTTCATGCAAAAGTTAAAGTCAGAAGGTTTATCGAAGGCGATACCCGTGGAAAACTGATTGAGTCCACGGTGGGAAGATTTATTTTTAATGAAAAGATACCACAGGACCTTGGCTATGTAGACAGAGAGGTCGACAAGTATGCTCTGGAGGTAGATTTTCTTTGTGATAAGAAAAAATTAGGTAAGATCATTGACAGATGTTACCGCAGACACGGCAATACAGAAACTGCTAATATGCTGGACTATATAAAAGATGTGGGCTTCCATTACTCTACAATTGGAGCTATTACTATAAGCGTATCTGATATGGAAATACCGGAAGCTAAAAAAACGATTCTTGCCGAAGCTGAAAAGAAAGTTGAAAAATATGAAACCGCATACAGACGCGGACTCATGTCCGACACAGAACGGTATGAAAGAGTCATAGACACATGGAATGATGCAACAGACGAAGTGGCAGACGCACTCATGAAGTCATTAGGAACCTTAAATAACTTGTTTATCATGGCTCACTCAGGAGCAAGAGGAAGCAAGAGCCAGATCAAACAAATCGGCGGCATGCGTGGATTGATGGCAAATGCTTCCGGCCAAACCATTGAAATACCGATTAAATCTAATTTCCGTGAAGGTTTGTCTGTTTTGGAATATTTCATTTCTACGAACGGTGCCAGAAAGGGCCTTGCTGATACTGCGCTGCGAACTGCAGACTCAGGATATCTTACAAGGAGGCTTGTAGACGTAAGCCATAACGTAATAGTGAGAGAGATTGACTGTGGAACTGATGAGGGGATTGAAGTACGTGCATTTGTCGACGGGAAAGAAATTATTGAACCGCTGAAGAATCGAATCACCGGGCGAATTGCCTTGACAGACGTTGTGAATCCTAAAACCGAAAAGATAATAGTGGAACAGGGTGAGGAAATTAGTGAAGAGGCTGCAGATGATATTGAAACCTGTGGCATTGAATCTGTCGCCATCAGGTCGGTCATGACCTGTCACAGCCTTCACGGTATTTGTGCAAAATGTTACGGGAGAAATCTTGCAACAGGAGAACCTGTAAATATAGGTGAAGCAGTTGGTATCACAGCAGCACAGTCAATCGGAGAACCGGGTACTCAGCTTACAATGCGTACCTTCCATACAGGAGGTGTTGCGGGGAGTGATATTACGCACGGTCTTCCGAGAGTAGAAGAATTATTCGAAGCCAGAAAACCTAAAGGAATTGCAGAAATTTGCGAAGCGGACGGAACTGTTGTTTCCATCGAAGCGAGGAAAGATAATAAAACAGAAGTTAAAGTAAGAGGAGAAGAAGAAAAATCGTATATAATACCTTATGGTGCAAGATTGAATGTGAAGGAAGGCGACTATGTCCTTGCAGGAGATCAAATTACGAAAGGACCTTTGAATCCACATGACATTTTAAGATTAAACGGCGTTGAAGGTGTATACCAGTATCTTCTAAAGGAAGTGCAGAGGGTATATAAGCAACAGGGTGTTGATATTAACGACAAGCATATCGAAGTTATTGTAAGCCAGATGCTTTCAAAGTACAAAATCGAAGATGCCGGAGATACAAAGCTGCTTCCTGGAGGCCTATACAGTAAGTTTGAATTAGATGAAGCCAATGAAGCCGCGGAAGAGGCAGGCAAAGATATGGCCGAAGGAAAGAGGATTCTCCTTGGGATCACAAAAGCATCTTTAGCGACAAATTCGTTTTTATCAGCTGCATCATTCCAGGAAACTACTCGTGTGTTGACGGACGCGGCAATCAAAGGAAAAGTCGATCGGCTTCTTGGACTGAAAGAAAATGTAATCATTGGAAAGCTGATTCCTGCCGGAACTGGTATGAAGCGGTATAAGAATATCAGTGTTGACTATGGTATAAATACTGAATTGATGGATTCCTTCAGACCACTTACGGATGACGATGATTTTGATGATTTTGAAAACCAATCAATTGGGCAATTCGGATTCGAAGAATCGAGAAATATGTCGGAAACGGATGAAACACCGGAAATCATAGAGGTTGGTTAAGATTTAAATAGTTTGAATTAAAAATAGCATGGGGAAAAAGTATAAGGGCTACGGCAGAAACGAATTGACATCCGGAAATCCCATGTGTTATACTAAGCGTTGGTTTTGAACCTATTGGGTTTAAAATATAGTTTAATGTGCCTTGCACAATAATTTTGCGCAGGTTGCGCAGAAAGGAGAAAAGAATGCCTACAATTAATCAGTTGGTTCGCCAAGGAAGAACAAGTGCAGTCAAGAAGTCAAATTCACCGGCTCTGTTAAAAGGCTTAAACTCAATCAGAAGAATGCCTACAGAAACCGAAGCACCCCAAAAAAGAGGCGTATGTACTTCTGTGAAAACTGTGACTCCTAAGAAACCAAACTCTGCGCTGAGAAAAGTAGCAAGAGTAAGACTATCAAATGGTATCGAAGTAACAGCATATATCCCGGGGATTGGTCATAATCTTCAGGAACATAGCGTTGTTCTGATCAGAGGCGGAAGAGTAAAGGACCTCCCAGGCGTAAGATACCACATTGTCAGGGGAACTCTTGATACAGCAGGTGTAGCTAAAAGAAACCAAGCTCGTTCAAAATACGGAGCAAAGAAACCTAAAGCCGGAGCAGCAAAGAAATAATAAATAATCGGGAAATAAAAGAATAACCACAATTGTCAGACGACAAAATGGGTTAATAAGTGCCCTTGATATATATAATATTATCATGTGCACCGCGGCGTCCATGGGGCGTCGAGTACCGAGCAAGAGCGCAAAATTAACAATCAAGTATTGCGCAGATAATTCGCGATAGGCGTGGCGCGGTGAGTAAGAGTGAAGCGCACGTATAAAGGCATACGAAAGCGAGCACGAACGAGCCAGCAACAAAGCATAGCGTGAAATTAGCAATTGAGTATTGCGCAGATAATTTCGCGATAGGCGTGGCGCGGTGAGTAAGAGTGAAGCGCACGTATAAAGGCATACGAAAGCGAGCACGAACGAGCCAGCAACAAAGCATAGCGTGAAATTAACAAGCAAGGAGGGAAGAGAAGTGCCAAGAAAAGGTAACATACCAAAAAGAGAAATGCTTCCTGATCCGATTTATGGAAGTGTTGTTGTAGCAAAGCTGATCAACAGCATAATGATGGACGGAAAAAAGGGAGTTGCCCAGTCAATAGTATACGATGCATTTGACATGATAAAAAAGAATACAGGACAAGAACCCTTAGAGGTGTTCGAAAAGGCGATGAACAATATTATGCCGGTCCTTGAAGTAAAAGCGAGACGTGTTGGTGGTGCAAACTACCAGGTGCCTATGGAAGTAAGGACAGAGAGGCGTCAGACGCTGGCAATCAGATGGCTTACAAAATACACAAAGGCCAGAGGCGAAAAAACAATGTACGAAAGACTTGCAAAGGAACTGATGGATGCAGCAAATGGAATGGGCGCATCAGTTAAAAAGAAGGAAGACACTCATAAAATGGCAGAGGCAAATAGAGCTTTCGCACATTACAGGTGGTAAATTTATTTATGTTATTTAGAAAATCAATAGATAATAAAAAGCAGAAAGGAGGTTTCTAGTATGCCTAGACAATTTCCACTTGAAAAAACAAGAAATATTGGTATTATGGCACATATAGATGCCGGTAAGACTACAACAACGGAAAGAATACTGTTCTACACAGGGAAAACTCATAAGCTTGGCGAAACCCATGAAGGATCAGCCACGATGGACTGGATGGAACAAGAGCAGGAAAGAGGTATTACTATAACCTCGGCTGCAACAACTGCACAATGGAAAGATGCCAGAATTAATATAATTGATACACCCGGCCATGTTGACTTTACCGTTGAAGTGGAAAGATCACTTAGGGTGTTGGATGGAGCTGTTACCGTGCTTTGTGCAAAAGGCGGAGTAGAGCCACAATCTGAAACTGTTTGGAGACAAGCTGAAAAGTATGGTGTCCCCAGAATGATATTTATTAACAAGATGGATATCACGGGCGCCGATTTCTTCCGTGTAATCAACATGGTAAAGGACAGGCTCAAGGCAAACGCTGTACCTATTCAGATCCCTATCGGTTCGGAGGACAGCTTTATCGGGATCGTGGATCTGGTCGAAATGAAGGCGGAAATCTATAAGGACGACTTGGGAAAAGAAATTGAATACAATGATATTCCTGAAAATTTGAAGGAAATAGCGACTGAGAAAAGACATGAACTTATTGAGTCTGTAGCAGAATCGGATGAGGAACTCCTTATCAAGTATTTGGATGGAGAAGACCCTACGAAGGATGAAATCAAAAGTGCAATCAGGAAAATGACTATTGCAGGGGAAATGATACCTGTAATCTGCGGATCATCTTATAAAAACAAAGGTGTGCAGATGCTTTTAGATGCAGTGGTTGATTACATGCCTTCTCCATTGGATATTCCTGCAATCAAGGGAATCATTCCGGGAAGAGAAACGGAAGATGAACGACCTGCAGATGACAATGCTCCGTTTTCTGCTTTGGCGTTTAAGATCATGGCAGACCCGTTTGTCGGGAAGCTTGCATTCTTTAGAGTATACTCAGGCCAATTGAAGTCCGGCTCCTATGTATACAACTCAACGAAAGAAAAAAAGGAAAGAATCGGTAGAATCCTTCAAATGCATGCTAACAGAAGAGAAGAAGTCGAAGAGGTGTATTCGGGAGATATTGCAGCTGCAGTTGGACTGAAAGATACAACGACCGGAGATACCTTATGTGATGAGAAACACAAAATCATCTTGGAATCAATGGAATTCCCGGATCCGGTTATTGAAATAGCAATCGAACCAAAGACGAAGGCTGGCCAGGAAAAGATGGGTATAGCTTTAGCAAAGCTTGCTGAAGAGGATCCAACATTCAAGACCTATACTAATGATGAAACCGGGCAGATTATCATAGCCGGAATGGGAGAACTTCACCTTGAGATTATTGTGGATCGCCTTCTCCGTGAGTTCAAAGTTGAAGCCAACGTAGGAAAACCGCAGGTATCATATAAGGAAACGATTTCCGGCAATGCAGATGTAGATTATAAGTATGCAAAACAATCCGGAGGACATGGTCAGTACGGTCACGTTAAAATCAGAGTATCCCCAAGAGAAGCAGGAGCGGGATATGAATTTAAAAATTCAATTGTCGGCGGCGCAATTCCGAAAGAATATATCAGCAAAATTGATGACGGAATCCGTGAGGCAATGCAGAATGGTCCTTTGGCCGGCTATCAAGTAGTTGATATAGGAGTAGAACTGTATGACGGCTCCTACCACGAAGTAGACTCTTCAGAAATGGCTTTCAAAATTGCGGCATCCATGGCATTCAGAGAAGCAGCAAGGAAAGCAAAACCTGTATTACTTGAACCGATATTCAAAATTGAGGTTACGATTCCGGAAGAGTATATGGGGGATGTAATCGGTGACATAAGTTCAAGGAGAGGAAAAATCGAAGGAACAGATATGCATGCCGGAGCAGTAGCGGTGAGGGGCTTTGTACCTCTTTCCGAAATGTTTGGATATGCTACGGACCTCAGATCCAAAACTCAAGGTCGGGGAGTATACGCAATGCAGTTTGCTCATTTTGAAAAGCTGCCGGATAGCTTACTTGAAAAAGTTAATAAATGAGAAATATAATACTATTTATGGAGGATCACGAAAATGGCAAAAGCTAAATTTGAGAGAAATAAGCCCCATGTAAACATTGGGACAATAGGTCACGTAGACCACGGGAAGACCACATTGACAGCAGCAATAACAAAGACATTGCATCAGAGATACGGA
>JAQUYC010000030.1 GCA_028692105.1 Eubacteriales bacterium
ACTTGGTTTCGCTGCGCCTATCTTTGTAAAATCAAATGGCTCTCCCGCATTCATGTAGCGCAACCCAAAGACATGTACGGCAGGATAGCCAACTGTTACATTGGAAGTTGTGGTTGGCCCCTCTGTAGATGCCCTCGCTGCCACCATAATCGGTGGTGCAGAAGATATCGGCATTCTGGGGGAATTCCTTTCCATCCAGCCACTCGCTGTCCAATAAAAAATATTCATCCGGAAGATATCCTGTATTTGCAAGACGGTAGGAGAGTTCTTCAAAAACCTCCTGTGCTGTGCGCTGGCCGTCGTACTCCAGTTTGCTTGGCTGATTGGGCGAGGGTATCCATCGGGCAGTTTCTATGCGTTTCATATGATTTCCTCCTTATGCCCTGTTAAGGCTACAAAGTAAAAATAACAGCTTCATATTCAAAACTGCCATTATACAAATTTACATGTTCAGATGGTTTTGTATGAACCGTAACGGCCCATGGATATTATCGCAGAGCTCTTTTAGTTGTACTTCATCTTCCGGAGGATTACTTCTCATTGATAACTGCAATTCTGAAATTTGCAATTCATCCATTTGGTCAATTATCTTTGCCGCTTCATTCAAGCAATCCAAATCAATCACGGACATATCGCCGACCATATCTGGATAGCGGATACACTTCACGGTTTGATAAAAGGTTTCGTTTTTGGTTTGAAAATCATAGGCTTCTTGTAGCTCGGAAGCAGTCGCAGGCAACTTCAGTTCATGCATAAGAACAGCGCCCTCAGCGTCCTTTTGAACCCTCAGAAGATCTTCTTCCAGATCGCCAGCCACAATTTGAATGTGGAAGATGGGCTTCTCCATTTGTGTCTCTTGCTCTGTTTTATATGCTTCAACCGCTTTTGGTGAGACATGTTCAATTTTCTTTTTTAGCTCAAGTATCTTTTGTTCTTGGTCAAATGTAAGATAGGGAATATATTTCTGGCCCTGATCTAAAGCACGATAGACTTCCTTCAATTCTTCCTTGTCAAACAGCTTGTGCTCATTTATGAGTCCGGAGCGAACTGCGAAATCCTCTTTAGCTCCTGAATAATCATTATGATAGTAGTGGCCAAGGGTAACACCTTTCCTGTCATAGGTATATCGCCAGGTTACAAACTGATAACCGTTTTCTCCCAGATCTGTTCCTGCCAAGACGATATTCTCATGTTCGCATATCAGCTTATATCCGTCTCGCAGATGGGCGGCTTTTAGTGGTGAGGCATTTTCCACTGCCTGTACATATATTTTTGTCTCCTCAGAAATTTCCGCCACCAGGCTGCAAAGTCCTTTTTTCTCTTCGGTGTCCAGATGCTCTGAATAATGATAGTTCGCGCCATCTGGCGCCACATGACAAAGCGGTGCACCGTCGAAGGAAAAATAGAAGGCACCATTTTCCTTGATTCCTTCTGCGGAGATATTAAACTGCATGAGTCTGCGGCTAATCTCCTGAAAATATCGGTTACTGTTCAACTTAAAACCTCCTTTAAAGCAAGTTGTTTCAATAAAAAAGACCGTATCGCAGCATTATGCTGTAATATGGTCTGATATATTATCTATTATATTGTGCAACTACCCTTCAAATCGATCAGCTGCTTTTCATTCGGCTTTTCTACCATCTCAAAAAGTACGCTCTTTCTATAAGGAATTTTTTATCTTTATCTTTGTTTCTATGAAATCAGATGCCGCTTTCTGCAATTGGGCTAAAAATAGGTAAAATGAGAGTTCGACTCCTCTCAGTTATCGAAATTCCCTATATGACATCCTCAAAATTGATGTTCTAAAAAACAGCTTTTCAGTGGGCAAAAAAGCCCCAAAAACGGCGGAAGTCCTGCGTTTCTCACGCAGGACATCTTTTTTCCACACACAAAATGGTGAAGGTGGCGAGAGTCGAACTCGCGTCCGAAAGCATTTCCACAAGACTTTCTCCGAGCGCAGCTAATGTTTTATTTGTTTCGCCTCTTACAGCGCCCGTTAGCAGGCTCTGTCTTTGACTATCCTGTTGGTCCCCCGTGCTACCAGGAGCTTACACGGAGTTTTCCTGTATAATCGACGCCAGGTTCCTCACCTACAGGTGAATGAGGGCTGACGACGCACCGCTTAGCGGTTGCTGACTATGCAGCTAAAGCGTAATTGTTATTATTTTTAGCGTTTATTTTAAACGTGCCTCTTTTAACGTAGACTAGGCAACTACGGCTCGCTTATCCGGCTTCTACACCCCCGTCGAAACCTTTACACCCCCATGCTTGTTAATTTTGTGTAATGCTGCGTTGCTTCCATCCTCGGGCTCGCTTGCGTACATCAGGGTACGCGTCCTTCGCCCTCGTCTATCGCGTAGTCGCATTTCGCAAAATTTCCTGCGCATCTTTAATATATATTATGATTTTCGTAATGCGCTGTTGCTGACATTTTCAGATTTATGTCACATATATATAATACCACACTGCATTGTTTTTAAACAGCAGCAATATTTTACACACTTATTATTCTGTATGAGTTCAATTATTAGCCTGGTCTTTGATTATCTGTACAACTGTCTCGGAAAACATCGTTTTATGGACCACGTTTGTTTTCCGACTCAAAGACGGCGACTTAAAGAGTGATCATTTCAAAACAACGACTATTTTCGTTACCGAAAATTTCGACTTTTGGTTTCCTGCTGCATTCTTCTTTCAGAATCCTTTTTTGCAATGTCATCCCGCTTATCATAGAGTTTCTTTCCGCGAGCTACTGCTATTTCAATTTTGGCTAAACCCTTTTCATTGAGATATACGTTAAGGGGGACAAGAGTCAGACCCTTTTGAGTGGTGTATCCGATAAGCTTACGGATTTCCTGTTTATGAAGCAGAAGTTTTCTTGGCCGCAGCGGATCCACGTTAAAGCGATTACCCTGCTCATAAGGACTGATGTGCATTCCGTATAGAACGACCTCATTACCTTCTATCTTGGCAAAGCTTTCCTTTATATTCAGCCGTCCTTGACGCATTGACTTAATTTCTGTTCCTGTCAGCGCCATTCCGGCCTCGTATACTTCCTCTATGAAATAATCATGCCTGGCCTTTTTATTGTTCGCCAGTATCTTTTTCTGTTTCATTTTACACCCTGTATATCTCAACCCATGTTTTTAGCGTCTATTCTTTGTTTTTATCACTGTTTATCAGGCCAATCTGATCAAATGGAAACAGTCTGAGATCCACCCTGCCCAAAATATCCGCAACTGCAACTTCTCCGATACTGGGATCTCTGCTGTCGAGACTATTCGGTCTATTGTCGCCCATCACAAAAATATATCCTTCATCTACAATTAGCGGAGCCATATCTCCCGGTGTGACCCCACCGTAGATATAATCCTCTTCCAATGCTTCCCCGTTCCGATATACAATGCTGTCTTTAATCTCTATAACATCACCTTCCAGCCCGATGATCCTTTTTATAAGATCTTTTTCCTCTCCGGTGTCGCTGTATATGTGCGCCTTAAATACAACTATATCGCCATGAGAAGGCTCCCCGGTAATGTATGGTATCCTGTTTACGATCAGGTAATTATAAGGCTCGATTGTAGGGTACATTGAGTATCCCTTTACTAACGTCGGTTTGATAAACGTCGTTATTACAAGCGCTATAATAAATGCGATGATGATCGTTTTCGCAAATTCAAATATCGTTTTCCTCATATTATTTCTTTAATCCCCTTATTTCCCTATACTTTTGCCAACCTTTTGAATCATACGTCAATTCAGTAATCCAATTTCATTAAATGGATATAAACGGAACACGGCTTTACCATAAACATCGTCCATTTCCACAAGTCCAATAATCGGATCACGGCTGTCGATACTGTTCTGGCGATTGTCCCCCATGACAAACAGACTGTTGTCCGCTATCACCTTATCCTCCACATATCCTGAAGTGAAAGGCTCCTTTGTATAAGGTTCATCCAACACTTCACCATTGATCATAACCTGACCGTCTTTGATATGTATAGTCTCTCCGGGCAGTCCTATGACTCTTTTTATAAGCATCTTTTCATCACCGTCTGATGTTTTCAAATCAGTATGAAATACTATAATATCTCCTCGCTCAGGTTCCCCGAAGTTATATGCCTGCTTGCTTAAAAATAAGAAATTGAATTCCTGTAATGTTGGGAGCATCGATGTCTCTCTTACAAATGTCGGTTTGATAAACTGCAAGATAATCACTGCTATAATAATTGCAATTATTATATCCTTGCACCATTCTTTTAACTCATTTATGTATTTTTTATTCATTAAATTACTCTCTTATGTCCTCTGATTCTTACTATTTATCGTTCAGCCGCCCAAACAGGTTGTTTGCAATCGCCTCAAAATTTGCAGGCAAATCTGCCTTTACTTCCATTCCCTTCATATAATTTAGCGGTTTGACTCCTCCATCAAAGCAAAGTTTATAGGCATGCAGCAGCTGCGTGGTTAAATGAAATTCCTTTTCTATTTTCTTATTCTTCCCCTTTACTCCATATTTTACATCACCAATCACGGGATAGCCTGCTTTTGCAAGATGAGCACGAATTTGATGTGTACGTCCCGTAATCAGTTCGACTTCTATAAGAGTGTATCCTCTTTCCGCTTTCAATGGTTTTGCTAAGGTTTCCATAATCTTGCCTTCATCTGATTCCAAGGATGTCACTAAAGTCTTATTGGCTCTTTCATCCTTTTCCATTCTATCCTTTAATTGAAGGCTTTTTCGTAATTCCCCATGAACTATGGTTAGATAATACTTTCTTATATATCCCCTCTCGCGAATCATCTGATTCAAGCTTTGCAAGGCTTTATTGTTTTTCCCGAAAATGACAAGGCCGGTGGTATTGCGATCCAATCGATTCACCGGAGAAGGCACAAATGTTTTTTCGTTTCCGGGAGAGTAATCTCCTTTTTCGATTAAATAGCCGATCACCTGGTTTGCAAGAGTATTCTTCTTTTCTGTTTTATCGCCATGAACCAATAGACCGAAAGGTTTTTCTACGATTATAACATTTTCATCTTCATAGGCAATACGGAATTGTTTTTTCGCATGAATACTGCTTTTTTTTTCCTGAAATGACTTCGCCTCATCTTCAGCAATGTAGATGATAAGCTCGTCACCAACTGCAAGGAGAGTTTCAATTGCCGCACGTTTTCCGTTTACCTTGACATCCTTACGGATCAGCTTATAGATGTAGCTCAAAGGGGCATTCTTAAAATATTTTTTTAAGAACCTGTCCAGCCTTTGGTTTTCTTCATTTTCGGTAATGGTTATATTTATCATCTGCCACCATCTGTAATATATATTTTTATCAGCTTCCACACCGTCCGGAATGTTAAGTCGATTATACATCATAAAATATCTGAAATATACTATGTAAACAAAACTTAATAATTTCAGCGCTGTTTCAGTTTGTCTTTGCATAGTAATTGTGATAAATTAATAGAAAAGACGATAAAAATCGACAAATCGATAATAGAGATATACATTGCCTGCAGGGGGAATTTGCGATGAAAAAAATAAAAGACATTTTTTATGATCTTAATGATGTTCTGGTAGCCTTAGTAATAGTGGTCATTGCCGCTTTTGTAATAATCAGTCATATCGATACCATTCTGGCATATCCATCCGGTACTCATGAGGAGCTTCAGGGTGCAGAAGAAAATATCCCTACCAATTATGCGGAAAATCCAACTATTACCGATCCTGATGATGGAATTACAACAGTAGATCAGCAGGAAACCACGGAAGCAGGAGTGAATCAGCAAAATCCGGGAGACAGCGGTGGCACTTCCGGGAATGAAGGGACCGAAAGCCCTGAACCTACGAATTATTCCGTTTACATAGAATATGGAGCTACAGGAGAAAAAATAGCCGATATCCTTGTCGGGATCGGATTGTTTGAATCCAGACAGGAGTTTTATAACGCTGTAGCCACAGCAGGCGCGGAAGGAAAACTCAAGGCCGGAACCTTCATTATTCCTTCCGATGCAACACCTGCCGAGGTGGTATCCATTTTAACTAAATGATTTAATCAGTCATCAGATTCCAATAGCCGGATTAGTTTTTCTAATCTAACTTTTTGTTCTCCGTTCATCATTGCGCTTAAAGCCTTGATTGTTTTCATCTGTTTCTCATATTGAGCCTTATCCTTTTTGATGGTTCTTTTAACTTTCATTATTTCATCGATCAGTTCCTGATCACTTTTCCCTTTGTATTTGTCAGCCAGATCAGCAACTCCTTCAGCCTTTGATGAATTTTTCCCAAAACCAAGCTGTTCCGCCATATCCATCAATCGTTTGTCATTTATAGTCATAAAACCCTCCTGTTCTACTCTTCGACATACGGGCGATATTCCCCACTCGTATCGTTTTGCACTTCCGTAGGAAAATAGAAAATTTTCTTACCTATTGCGCGTTTCAACGATATAGGGATCCGCATCATTACAATATATGCACAAACAGCAAGTTATTTTCATATTATGCAGTATAAATCTACAAACTATAAATTTGTTATTTCTTTTCATATCGATTTGATTACTAACTTGAGCGAGCCTGCAAACGACTGATTCTTAAATGGAATTTTTGCAAGCGCTTGTCTTGAATGGAGGTACATAATGAATCCTGCTTTGATTCCGATTATTGTTTTATTGATGTCTCAAGGCTCACATGAGAAGCTTTCTCTGCCTTTATCGCCGCGTACTGTAGGTAAATCGGGCATACCTCAGACTAAAGATCTCACGTATTTTAACGATTTTCAAATGGAATTGCTCCTTGACAAACTACATAACAAGACAAACACATTGGAAAAGATAAACCACCTTAATCAGTTAAAAAGTGTTCCTATGAATGGAAGCAATTCCATCGAACGTATTCAGAAATCACTTGATGCTGTGCGCGGGCTATTGTACAACAGCAAATCCACCAGGCAAATCGACTCTCTTTCAAAGACTCTCTCAGGAGTACAAAGACTTGGTGATATGAAAGGGATTATGAGCAACATGGAACCGATTCTATCCTTGCTTACCGAAAATAGCGATAATAATGCGGATAAATAGTGATACTGGTCATCCCGAAACAAAAATGGATATGCATTCTCTCCTGTTTGGGGTATAATAAGCACAATGATTATAACGCATGCGTAGAGAATTCCCTTACCTCTGTGCGTTTAAATGAGGCGGGAGTCTTTGCCTTGTTATAACATAATCATTAGCTAATTATAAGCAGGAGGGATTTATTATGGCATTAGTTACGTCAAGGGAAATGTTTGCAAAAGCATTGAAAAGTGATTATGCGGTTGGTGCTTTCAATGTAAACAACATGGAAATCATCCAGGGTATTGTTGATGCTGCAAAAATTGAAAATGCACCGCTTATTCTGCAGGTATCAGCAGGAGCAAGGAAATATGCAAAACCGGTTTATCTGGTTAAACTTGTTGAAGCTGCAATTAAAGACTCCGGTTTGGATATAGTATTACATCTTGATCACGGTGAGGATTTTGACATCTGCAGGAAATGTGTTGACGACGGTTTTACATCCGTTATGATCGACGGATCCAAGTACCCATTTGAAGAAAATATCGCATTGACAAGGCAGGTTGTCGAGTATGCCCATGCAAAAGGCGTTGTAGTAGAAGCGGAGCTTGGAAAGCTTGCCGGAATAGAGGACAATATAAAGGTTGATGCCCGTTCTGCCACTTTTACGGACCCGGATGAAGCAGCCGAATTTGTTGAAAGAACAGGAGTTGATTCATTGGCTATATCTATCGGTACAAGCCATGGAGCTTACAAATTCAAGGGTGATCCGTATCTTGATTTTGAAAGGCTTCAGACAATCAGTAAATTGATCCCTGACACTCCGTTGGTGCTTCACGGAGCATCGACCGTATTGCCTGAATTCGTTGAGCTTTGCAATATGTATGGCGGTAACATCCCCGGTGCGCAAGGTGTTCCGGAAGAAATGATCAGGACAGCCGCAAAATATGGTGTTTGCAAGGTTAATATCGATACGGACCTTAGACTTGCAATGACCGCCGAGATCAGAAGGATTTTTGCTGAGCAGCCATCGGAATTTGACCCCAGAAAATATCTCGGACCAGGAAGAGATGCGATCCAGAAAATGGTTCAGCATAAAATCAAGAACGTGCTGGGCGCAAGCAATCGGAGATAGCAACCGGAGATAATAAATTTTAGCAGTAGAAATCTACAAATTAAGGATTTGTGATTTCCTTGCATAAGTTCGCCGACAATTTGTTTTACAAATTGGGCGAGCTAATACCGGGCATATTATTAGACGGGAAGTGTTTTCACACACTTCCCGTATTTTATACTGACTCTGCTCCCTTTTGCAGTGCAATGATTCCGGTTCTTGCTACTTCTATTATATTGTAATGGGAGAGCAGTTCGATGAGAATATCGATCTTATCCGGCCTGTCGCACAGTTCAACTGTAAGGGTCGTATGGGATATATCTACGATTTGCCCCTGCATGATTTTTACGATATCAATAATTTCGCCTCGTTGTGCTGACGACATCTTAACCTTGACCAGAACAAGCTCACGTCTGGTGATTTCATCTTGGTTCAACTTCCTCACCTTGATGACGTCAATCTGTTTGTTCAGCTGCTTGGTAACCTGTTCGGCTATATAATCGTCGCCTTCCACCAACAGAGTGATCCTTGATATATTTTTGTCCTCCGTGGTGCCAACTGCAAGGCTGTCTATATTAAAGCCTCTTCTTGCAAACAGTCCTGAAATTCGGGACAAGACGCCTGCTTTGTTTTCTACTAATACCGAGATTGTATGTTTCATTTCAGAATTACCTCTTCATGGCTACTACGCCTGTTTTTACCAGCTCTATAATCCCGTACGGCTTGAATACTTCTATCATATCACTGATCCTGTCTTCTGTATCCAGTGCTTCGAGAATCAAATAGTCCTTACTCATTTCGATTACTCTTGCGTTGCATGCATTTGCCACGACGATGATACTCAAGCGATCAGCAACTTCTGCTTTCACCTTGATAAAAAGAAGTACTTTGCTTATCATGCTTTCAGGCCTGATATCTTCAATAGATATGATATCCTCAAGCTTCTCCAGCTGGCTGAGCACCTGCGCTATAACAATATCGTCACCCTGGACCACAATCGTCAGCCTTGAAAACCTCTCGTCCTCTGTAGAACTTCCAATAAAGGAATCAATATTATATCCTCGCCTTCGGAACAGCCCTGATACTCTGCTCGTTACTCCGGGTGTATTGTTAACCAGTGCGGATAACACATGTTTCATAACTTCCATCCTCCAATTTACATCGACGATTCATTCTCATCAACAGTGCATACGAGCAAATATGTGCCTTTATGCCTGATCATTTCGGCAATGGCCTCCTCTGCCACATCCATGCTGTCTATGCTTCGTGCGGGAATGCCATAAGCTTTGGCTATGGCAGTAATATCCGGGCTCCCGGTGAGATCTACAGCAATCTCATTATCTTTATAGGAATTCCTCTGTATCTCCTTAACCAGGCCGAGCTTATTGTTCTTCATTACCACTATTTTGATATCGACATTATGTTGACATATCGTACCCAGTTCCATCATATTCATCTGAAAGGCACCATCCCCGCATACAGCAACTACCGTCTTATCCGGATCAGCTAATTTCGCTCCGATGGCAGCCGGTATGGAATACCCCATTGTGCCCATGCCCCCCGATGTCAGGAATCTCCCCTGTCTGATCTGACAATTTGCAGCAGACCAAATCTGATTTTGTCCCACGTCTGCACAGTATATATGATCATTTGGCAGCATCCCCGAAAGAAGGTTAACAAAACCTTTAGGGTTAATTCCAAATTTCCTGGGGTTATAATCAATTTTTATCTTACTTTTTTTTGACCTTAATAAACCTGGCCAATCATCTGATTTCCTTTCAGTCTGTGCACTCATGACCTGGGTAAGTATCTGGTTTGCATCGCCGACAACAGGAATAAATGTACTCAAGTTCTTCCCGATTTCGGCAGGATCTATATCTATGTGAATGATTTTGGTATTATTCCCCACATTTGCAGGTAATAACACCGCTCTGTCGGATACCCTGGCACCGATGAGAATCAGTAAATCCGATTCGGAAATTGCTTGGTTCGCAATATTCTTTCCATGCATCCCCAACATTCCCGCATAAAGAGGATGGTCCGTTGGCACCGCACCTATCCCCATCATAGTCGATACAATAGGGATATTTATCATTTCAGCAAACTGCTTTAATTCTTTTTGTGCATTTGCTGCAAAGATACCTCCGCCTGCGCAAATCAATGGTTTTTCTGAATTATTGATCGCCTTGCAAATCCGTTTGATCTGCCCTGCATGACCTTTAATAGTCGGTTTGTACCCTCGGAGATTCACCTCTCCGGGCGTGGTATACTCTAACTTTTGGTTCTGCACATTCACCGGAATATCTATCAAGACGGGTCCTGGACGTCCTGTCGAAGCGATATGGAATGCCTCCTTGATGATCCTTGGAAGATCATCTGCGCATTTTACCAGATAGCTGTACTTTGTAAAGGGCTCCGCTGCTCCTGTTATATCCGCTTCCTGGAAAACATCTCTGCCAAGAAGATCGCTTGATACCTGGCCTGTGATAGCCACCAGGGGTATGCTGTCCATATAGGCTGTACCCAGTGCAGTAATAAGGTTTGTCGCTCCGGGTCCTGAGGTTGTCATACACACACCCGGTCTTTGTTTAATTCGGGCATAGCCGCTGGCCGCATGACCTGCATGCTGCTCATGCCGAACCAAGATATGCTTTATTTTTGATTTTGAAAGCTTATCGTATAAGGGGCACACCGTTGCGCCGGGATATCCGAATATAATTTCTACCCCCTCGTTTTCCAAGCTTCTTACAATCGCATCTGCTCCTGTAATCATTTTTTCTCCTTTTATCAGACAAAGCTAAACTTCAACAGTCCATCCGAATTTGTCTTCTATATTTCCAAGCTGGATTCCGGATAATTCGTTATAAAGCTTTTGAGATAAGTGCCCTATCTGATTGCTGTTGATTTCCATCTTTTTGTTCTTCCAGCATAACTCACCTACCGGAGATATAACTGCCGCTGTTCCTGAGGCAAATACTTCTTTCAGTTTGCCTTCTTCATATGATTTGTAGATTTCATCTATGGTAATTCTTCGTTCTTTGACCTTGATTCCCCAATTCTTCAATAAGCTGATCACCGAATCTCTGGTGATTCCCGGCAAAATTGTCCCCGCCAAAGGTGCGGTGATAACTTCGTCTTCAATTACAAAAAATGCATTGGAAGTTCCAATCTCCTCCACATATCGTCTTTCAACTCCGTCCAGCCATAAAACCTGTGAATATCCCAGCTCATGAGCCTTTTCCTGAGATTTCAGGCTGGCCACATAATTTGCTCCGATTTTGCTGTAGCCTGTCCCTCCAACTGTGGCTCTGACAAACTCATCCTCCACAAAGATCTTAGTAGGGGCAAGACCTTCCTTGTAATACGGTCCAACAGGAGAAAGAATGATCATAAAGAGATATTCCTTCGCCGGGCGTACACCCAGAAAAGCTTCAGATGCAATAATAAATGGTCTGATATACAATGAAGTTCCTTGCTTTTCAGGTATCCAATCCGAATCTGTCTTTACCACCGCCTTGACAGCTTCTACAAAAAGATCCTCATCTATTGTCGGTATGCAGATCCTGTCGTTTGTTACGGTAGTTCTCTTAGCATTCATATCCGGGCGGAATAAGAGTACCCTGCCGTCTTTTGTTTTGTATGCTTTGAGTCCCTCAAACATTTCTTGTGCATAATGCAGCACTGCTGCTGCAGGTTGCAGGGAGATCGGCGCATAGGGCACGATTTTCCCGTCATGCCAACCCTTTTCCTCTGAGTAATGCATGATAAACATATGATCAGTAAAAATCGTTCCGAATTCCAACTTGTCGGGATCCGGTTTTTGCTTTGGATTCATTGTCTTTAAAATTTCAAATTCGTATTTCATTCGTTAACACCTGCCTTTTTAGTATCCGGATTTATTTTCGTCCGATTATCCTTTGTATTCTTCAATGAGCTTTGTTTTCAGTTCCCAGAGTTCCTTTGATAAATCTACATAGTATTTATGAGGATTTTCAAACCTCAGCATCTCATCCCATAGAGTATCTATCTGCTCTCTGCAATAATCTTTTATGTCCTCAATATCAGGCAGCTTATATACCAGTTTTCCTTTATCAAAAATCCGTACTCTAATATTTTTCGCATAGAAATTTAAGATCTTTTTTCTTTTCCAGATGATATGCGGGTCAAATATTTCGTATTCATCACCGTCCGGTATCTTTTCGTGGTCTAAAGTTATAACATCCGCAATGGCCTTGTCTGTATCTTTGTCATAGAGCCTGTATACGGTTTTAAAGCCCGGGCCGGTTATTTTTTCGACATTCTCACTTATTTTCATCTTCGGAATGAGCATTCCGTCCTTTTCCAGAGCGGCAAGCTTGTACACTCCTCCGAAAACAGGTTCAGATTTAGACGTAATCAGCCTTTCTCCGACACCGAAGGAGTCAATACATGCCCCCTGTCCTATAACATCTCTTATTATATATTCATCCAATGAGTTTGAGACCACGATGGTACATTCCTGCAGCCCGGCTGCATCCAGTATTGCTCTTGCTCTTTTTGTCAGATATGTCACATCGCCGCTGTCGATACGAATGCCCATCTTTGCGGGCTTCATTTCATTAAATACCTTGATCGCATTTGGTAAACCGGACTTTATTACATTATATGTGTCAACAAGGAGTACACAGTTTTCAGGGTAAATTTCCGCATACTTTTTAAAAGCCTCGTACTCGCTCGGAAACATCTGGACCCAGCTGTGAGCCATGGTTCCAAGTGCGGGAATCTTGTAGTCGCGCTCAGCAATAGCACAGGCTGTCCCAATACAGCCTCCGATATAGGCTGCTCGGGCCCCGTGGACAGCGCCTGAACCTCCATGGGCTCGTCTGGTTCCAAACTCCATTACGCTGCGCCCTTTTGCCGCTCGCACGATACGGTTTGCTTTTGTCGCAATAAGGCTTTGATGATTGATTGCCAGAAGCATGATAGTTTCTATAAATTGAGCTTGTATCACAGGTCCCCGTACTGTAACCAGCGGTTCTCCAGGGAAAACCGGGGTCCCTTCCGGAATTGCCCATACATCGCATTCAAATTTAAAATCCCTAAGGTAATCCAAAAAACCTTCGCTGAACATCCTCTTCTCTCTTAAATAATTTATGTCTCTTTCATCAAAAACCAAATTATCCAGATAACCGATCGCTTGCTCCAAGCCTGCCATAATTGCAAATCCGCCATCATCGGGTATCTTCCTAAAAAACATATCAAAATATGCAATGTAGTCAGACATACCGTTTTCGTAATAACCGTTTGCCATGGTCAGTTCATAAAAATCTGTAAGCAAGGTCATGTTAGTCCGTTCCACCATTTGTAATATCCTCCACTCGTCCTTTTCTTCAATTACGGTTAATGGTATATTGTATCATAGATTCAAATATCATAAAACCTTTTTTAAAAAACTTCCAGTGTATGAATTTTCAAGCTTCGCCAATTCTTCCGGGGTACCTTCTCCGACTATCATTCCTCCTCTGTTTCCGCCGTCAGGTCCGAGATCGATAATATGATCCGCTGTTTTTATCACGTCAAGGTTGTGTTCAATCACAACCACAGTGTTTCCGGCATCCACAAGCCTGTTGAGAACCTGGATCAGTTTGTCTATATCTGCGAAATGAAGCCCTGTTGTGGGTTCGTCAAGAATATACATGGTCTTGCCTGTACTTTTCCTTGAAAGTTCGGATGCTAACTTGACACGTTGTGCTTCCCCTCCCGAAAGCTGAGTTGATGGCTGTCCCAGCTTGATATAGCCAAGGCCCACCTCTTCAAGCGTTTGTAACTGTCTCTGGATTACCGGGATATTCTTGAAAAACTCCAATGCCTCAGAAACATTCATATCAAGTACATCAAATATGCTTTTGCCCTTATATTTTACTTCCAGCGTCTCCCGGTTATAGCGTCTTCCCTTGCAAACTTCACACGGGACATATACGTCAGGGAGAAAATGCATTTCAATTTTTATGATTCCGTCTCCGCAGCATGCTTCACAGCGTCCTCCCTTAACATTGAAGCTGAATCTCCCTTTAGCATAGCCTCTCAGCTTTGCCTCCGGAAGCTGCGAAAAAAGGTCCCTAATCGGTGTAAATACTCCGGTGTAGGTTGCCGGATTGGATCTCGGAGTCCTCCCGATAGGAGACTGATCAATATCGATCACCTTATCTATGTTTTCAATCCCTTCAATTCCTTTGTGTCTGCCCGGCTTTGCCTTGGCACGGTGGAGCTTCGCTGCAAGGCTCTTGTGCAGAATCTCATTAACCAGACTGCTTTTGCCAGAGCCCGAAACACCTGTAACGCAAATGAATTTCCCCAGAGGAAAACTGACGTCAATATTACGCAGATTATTCTCCGCAGCTCCGAGTATCCTGATAAATTTCCCGTTATCTTCTCTTCTTGCTTTAGGTATTTCTATCATTTTTTTGCCGGTGAGATATTGACCGGTTACAGACTTCTCACATGCCTTGATCACATTTATATCACCCTGGGCTATTATTTCGCCACCGTGGATTCCTGCCCCCGGGCCGATATCTATGATGTGGTCTGCAGCATACATTGTCTCTGCATCATGCTCGACAATTATCAGCGTGTTTCCCAGATCGGTAAGGCTCCGCAGGGTTTTAAGAAGCTTCTCATTATCCTTCTGATGCAGGCCTATACTCGGTTCGTCAAGGATATACAGCACACCTATCAGACTTGAGCCAATCTGCGTCGCAAGCCTTATCCGCTGAGACTCTCCACCTGATAATGTGCCAGAGGATCTTGACAGAGTCAGGTATTCCAGGCCCACATCTATAAGAAATGTCAGTCTTGATTTGATTTCTTTTAGAATCTGACGGGCTATTATTTCATCCTTGTGGCTTAACTTTAAATTATTAACAAAATTTAAAGCCTCTCTGATAGGCATTTCAGACAGCTCTGCTATATTCTTCCCGAAAACGGTTACTGCAAGGATTTCGGGCTTCAACCTTTTTCCGCAGCACACATTGCATGGATTCAGACTCATATACTGCTCCATCTTCTCCTTGATATAGTCGGAATTCGTTTCCTGGTATCTTCTTTCAAGATTAACTACGACACCTTCAAAGGCATGATTTCGATAAGATTCAGATCCGTTGTTCCTGCTCTTGTAATAGTATTGCAGCTTTCTGCCCTTTGTTCCGTATAACAGCTCCTCCTTAAATTTTTCCGTCAGATCTTTGTATGGCACCGAAAGGTCAACTCCATGTTCCTTCGCCAGTGCCTCGACCATTTGCCGATAGAACGTTCCGTATTCCATGGATGAAAACACTTCACCCAACGCACCGTCATCGATACTTAAACTTTTTTCCGTAATAATCAGATCCGGATCTATCCTCTGTATAAAACCGAGACCGCTGCAGGAAGGGCAGGCACCGAAGGGGCTATTGAAAGAAAACATCCTGGGTTCCATCTCTACGATGCTTATTCCATGATCAGGGCATGCCAACTTCGTGCTGAACAGCATATCTTTTCCTTTTGGATCACTGTCTTTCTGCAGAAGCACAGTCACCAGACCTTCACCCTGGTTGAGCGCAAGCTCAACCGATTCCGCCAGGCGCCCTTCACTGCCGGACTTTATGATAATTCTATCCACTACGATTTCTATTGTATGCTTGAATTTCTTCTCAAGCTTGATATGATCCTCATTCAGCAGCAGTATCTCACCGTCCACACGAGCCCTGGTAAAACCTTCTTTCTTAATCCGCTCCAGGATCTTTTCATGCTCTCCTTTCCGTTCTCTTACAACCGGTGCAAGTATTGTTGCCTTGGTCCCTTCCGGCTGGGACATGAGGCTGTCCACGATCTGATCCACGGACTGGCTGGCGATTTCCCTCCCGCAGATCGGGCAATGGGGGATTCCTATTCTTGCATACATCAATCTCAGGTAGTCATGGATCTCCGTCACCGTTCCGACAGTAGATCGGGGATTTTTGCTTGTAGTTTTCTGATCGATGGATATCGCGGGAGAAAGCCCATCAATATACTCAACATCGGGCTTTTCCATCTGTCCGAGGAACTGCCTCGCATATGAGGAAAGACTCTCCATGTATCTTCTTTGCCCTTCCGCATAGATGGTATCAAAAGCCAGAGAAGACTTTCCCGAACCGCTTAAGCCTGTCAGAACCACCATTTTATCCCTAGGTATTTCAACATCTATATTTTTCAAATTGTGTTCATTCGCACCTTTTATTATTATGTTTTTTGTCATTAAGACCTCCATATGTTTATCTGAAAGACTACGATTAGCGCTGTGCTGGCATGGGATTTCCGGGAGAAACCGTAAAACAAATTCCTGCCTTGATGCAAGAGGCATCCCAAAGGTGACGGTTTCTAAGACAATTCCATGCAGCTCCTCATAGCCTCAGCTTGAATTCAAATATCCTGTCTCGCAATTCAGCCGCTCTTTCAAACTGCAGATTGGACGCAGCATCCTTCATATCTTTTTCCATTTTCTTTATATAGTCTGCCAGTTCCTTCTTTGTCAGTTCAAGAGGGCTTCTTCCCATATAGTATTCATCGCTTTCCTCTGCTACCTTTGTGGCTTCGATTACTGAACGCACCGCTTTTTCTATGGTCTTCGGAGTAATACCGTTTTTCTCATTGTATTCCTGTTGTATTTTCCTCCTTCGATCCGTTTCGGAAATTGCCTTTTTCATTGCTTCGCTGATACCGTCCGCATACATGATGACCTTTCCGTTCACGTTTCGTGCCGCTCTTCCGACAGTCTGTATAAGAGATGTCGCCGTACGCAGGAATCCCTGCTTGTCCGCATCGAGGATAGCCACGAGTGAAACCTCCGGAATATCAAGACCTTCCCGTAGCAAATTTATCCCTACAAGCACATCGAAAGCTCCCAGTCTGAGATCACGAAGGATTTCCATTCTTTCCAGTGTCTCGATCTCGGAATGAAGATATCTGACACGGATCCCGACATTTTTCAGATAATCGGTAAGGCTCTCTGACATTTTTTTGGTAAGAGTCGTTATGAGCACCTTTTCGCCGCAATCGGTGATCTTATTGATCTCTCCGATCAAGTCGTCGATCTGGCCTTCTGTTTTTCGCACCTCTATCAAGGGATCCAACAAACCTGTAGGACGAATCACCTGCTGGGCTACTATATTATTGCTGTGCTCTTTTTCATAGTCATTCGGAGTAGCGCTGACATAAACGACCTGACTGACAAGTTTTTCGAATTCCTCAAATGCGAGCGGCCTGTTATCCAGGGCTGATGGAAGGCGGAAGCCGTATTCTACCAGGGAAGATTTACGCGATCTGTCTCCTGCGAACATGCCTCTAAGCTGAGGAATCATTGCATGGGACTCATCGATCATGATCAAGAAGTCTTTCGGAAAATAATCGATCAGTGTATATGGTCGGAATCCGGGCGGCAAACCGTTGATATGCCGTGAGTAATTCTCGATACCTTTGCAGCTTCCAACCTCTCTCAGGAGCTCAATATCGTAATTGGTACGCTGTTCAATGCGTTGTGCTTCTATGAGCTTGCCCCTGTCCTTAAACCATTTTATACGTTCCGCAAGCTCCGCCTCTATTGTCAGAATAGCTCGGTCCATGTTTTCCTTGGAAGTTACATAATGTGAAGCCGGAAATATTGACACGTGATTTCGGATCCCGTTGATTTCTCCTGTAACAGGGTTGATCTCTTTAATAACTTCGATCTCGTCCCCGAAAAGCTCCACTCTGATCGCGTGATCACTACCAGCCGGAAAAATATCCACCGTGTCTCCCCGTACTCGAAAACTGCCCCGATTGAATCCCAGATCATTTCTTGTATATTGAATGTCTACAAGCTTTCTTAAAATATCGTATCTGCTCTTCTCCATGCCCGGCCGCAGGGAAAGCACCTGATTTTCATAGTCCATCGGGCTTCCAAGGCCATAGATGCAGGAAACGCTGGCGACAATAATGACATCTCTTCTTTCTGAGAGTGCTGCCGTTGCCGAGTGGCGCAGTTTTTCAATTTCTTCGTTGATGTCCGAATCCTTTTCTATATAGGTATCCGTTGAAGGCACATATGCCTCAGGTTGATAATAATCATAATAGCTGACAAAATATTCAACTGCGTTATTTGGGAAAAATTCCTTGAACTCTCCACAAAGCTGTGCAGCCAGCGTTTTATTATGAGAAATGACAAGGGTGGGCTTCTGTATCTGCTCTATCACATTGGCCATGGTAAAAGTCTTTCCCGAACCTGTGACACCCAAAAGCGTCTGATGCTTTTTACCTTGCAGGATCCCCTCTGTGAGCTGCTCGACAGCCTGGGGTTGATCTCCCATCATTTCATACTGTGAAATTAATTGAAAACGATTCATTTTATTTCCGCCCCGTGCTTGTTTTTATTGATTCTGCTGACCATATAATGGCTCGTTCAGAACTCTAACAGTATATCATATACCCAAATTCATTTCAATATATTTAAGAACGTCTGTTCTGATGATAACTTTCTTAATTAAATTCGTTTATCCTGAATTATAATGTAAAAATAGGTTAATTCCCAAAGTAAGTTCCACAGTGGACAAGATTGTGGAATTTAGTCTGACAAGGCATCTGGTAGAATTAAGTCTGGGAAATTTTCCTAGATGAGGAGGATGCCATGACAAGTATAAATTTAA
>JAQUYC010000007.1 GCA_028692105.1 Eubacteriales bacterium
CCTGTGTCATCGTAACAGCTCTTGTCTTTATCGTCGCATTATTCTCTTGAGGATTATCCGGAGTCAATGTGATGATTTCCCCGGTGACTTTATCTTTTAAATTTATAGTGTAATCTGTAAGCGGCTTGCCCGGATAGGTGGCCACTGTAATGTTGAGCGTTTGCTTTCTATTCTGTTTCTGGAATCCGGAAAGGTTATCTATTATATATGGGGTTTTCCTTACCTCAATAGATTCTGTGTCAGAAGCTCTTGCTCCGCCATCTGCCCGGATATCAAGAGTTATATCGTAAGTTCCTGTTTGCGAAAATGTGCATTCTGATTTTGTACTGTTTATATTCTGTATGCTGATGGTCCCGCTATTTGCTTTAAATGTATTTCTTGCCAAACCTTCCGCATATGCTCTTGACGCGGAATAATTTACTCCATCAACAAGAAAAGTAGATTCATCTTTTGCGATTTCCTTATGCCCCTCATAAGTATATTGGGGTAAAACAAGATCAGGGTTGATCTGAATTTCATGAGCATTTGAGATGTTAATAGTTTTGGAAGCCGTTTTACTGTCACCATAAATATTCCATGCTTCAATCGTATATGTTACGCTGCACTCATCTGCGAAGGATTGAGGTATGCTTTCACCTAATGCTGTTCCCATCCATCCCGTTACCGGGTTTGAAGACCCGGAGTCAATACTGTATGAGAGTTGTGTACATGCAAATTCAGAGGTATCATAGAATGCAGATTTGTCTACCACATTAAACGAATCTCCCGGCTTTGCGGATGCTGGAACGTCAAGATCCGCGGTAAATTCGCCTAAATTAAGCGTTACTTGTTCAATCGCAGTATATTGGATTACTATCGGTACAAAAAACATAAAACCAAAAACGCCCGTGGCAACACCTTTGTCACGGCCTTCTGCAAGTTTCGCTGCAAGGTCCTGTTTTACCTTATCTTCCCCGCCCAATAAGGCGATAATTGCATCGTAACCGCCACCATTTAACTTATTGGCGAGGCTATAATCATATTCACTTTTTAATAAGGCTTGATACGATAAATTTATCGTATGTGTTCCGCTTAATGTAGGTTTTATGTTTGAAATATTGTTTGATACAAAATCTGAATAATAATCGTTAAAAGATTCTGCGTCGGTCAAATATGCCGTATCATTAAATGAATACGTTGATGGATTGTTCCATTGGAAAGTTGACGGATCAAGAACATAAGCCTTATCTACTTTTTTAATCTCTTCCGCAAAGGTTAGGCTTGTCGTGAATGGTTTTGAAGTGTTATAGGTTAGCCCGTCTTGATAGACGGCATTATATTGATCACTCCCATTGCCCCATATATGGATGACACCTAAATCCAGGTGGTATTTAGTTACTTCCTTATATGTCGTCAACGCATAAGATTGATTGATAAGGGGCATTGTCCCTGTAAAGATCACACATAGTATTAAAATAACTGATATGATTTTTTTCAATATTTTTGCCCCCTTTTAGAGACTTTTCGTTACGGTTTATTTTTTAAACGGATTGCTGATAAGCAAAATGTGATGATTTAAAGTGGTTAAAGAGGCGATATAATCTATTGTTTTAATATCTGTCTTGTATAAGGAATTGACCGCACCCTCAGTAAGCAGGACAGGATCTAATAATTCAACAACCTTGTTTTCCTTGACAAAATATTTTCTCCCCAAATCCTTTTCTACCGAAGCCGGGAAATGTATCCATTTCGTTCCCCTGTTTTCGCCCAGCGTCATTTGATATTTAGCACCGTCGGTATCAAATTCATAAGTCTCTGCTGCTGAAAGAAACTTCTCTACATTACCGCTTTGAGTGTAAAAAGAATCAAGATTTGTAATTACTTCATCGAGTGGCTTTGGTTCACTTTTCACCCCGCCTGCATCCGGCAGCACTCTCTTGCTTTCATCGACAAGCCTATGAATGACCGTTGCTGATTCTGCTCTTGAAAGCGTTCTTTCTGGCTTGAATGTGTTGTCGGTATAACCCGTTAAGATGCCGGCAGCATAGGCCTTTGTGATGTCGTATTCGTATTGTGTTTTATATGATATATCTGTTATCCCCTCTTGAATTTTATCGTAGTTTTTAATATCCACATCGCCTAAGATTGCGCTCATTATCAATGCCATGTGCGCTCTGTCGATCTCTTTACTCAGGTTGGCTTTTGGAATATCATATTTTGTAAAATATTTATTCCTGACAGCTGCTTCGTAATAACTATCTGCCCAGTATCCATCTGCTGAATTACCAACATCCTTTCCTGTATCAGCGATTAATGACATCTTTATGAATTCGCCGTAGGTTACTGTATTTTCTGGTCTGAAGCTGCCGTCAGGGTACCCTTTTATAATGCCCTTGTCAGACATGGTATTTACTGCTTCATAAGCCCAATTTGATGCCATTATATCGGAATATTCCATTCCGTAAACGGTGTACGCAGCTGACATGATAAGCAAGATTGATAGCAGACATGCCGTTGTCCTTTTCATTTTTTCATTACTCCTTTTCATCACTAATCTTAATTACTCATTTCTATGTTATTATTTTACATTTTATGCATTATGTTCCTGTTTGTCAAGTTAATAATGCTTTTTTAATATAACGCATTTTAGTGCAAAACCTTTTTTATCTGTTGTGAAATGTACCGTTTTCTGGTATAATTCACAATATTGTTTTGAACTGATTTTGTTTCTATGGAAATCTATATGTGTAAATTTGAACGAGCCGGTAAGCTCGTAACAGTGTTGTTTTATATGCCTTCGCTGTAAGTTTTTAATCAATATGAAAAAGAGGTAGCTGAATAATGAAAATAGGTTTTGATTCTGAAAAGTATATCGAAGAGCAGTCCAAATATATCATTGAACGTATAAATGAGAAGGAAAGCGAAAGACTTTATCTCGAATTCGGAGGCAAGCTGGTACATGACAAGCATGCCATGAGAGTCCTTCCCGGTTTTGATGAAAACGCTAAAATTAGACTGCTGCAAAAATTAAAGGATCAGGTGGAAATCATCATCTGCATATTTGCCGGCGATATAACTACCAACAAGACCCGTCAGGATTTTGGAATCACTTATGACCTTGAAGTCCTGAGATTGATTGATACATTCAGAAAATATGACCTTTCTATGAACAGCGTCGTTATTACAAGATATGAAGACCAGCCGTCGGTCAATATGTTTATCAATAAATTAAACCGCCGCGGAATCAAAACATACAAGCATCTTTGCACGAAGGGGTATCCGACTGATGTCGATACCATTGTAAGCGATGAGGGTTACGGAGCAAATCCTCATATTGAGGTGAGCAAACCGCTTGTCGTTGTAACAGGACCGGGCGGAGGCAGCGGAAAGCTTGCAACTTGTCTGAGCCAGCTTTATCACGATTACAGAAAAGGAATCAAGGTCCGTTATGCTAAGTTTGAAACTTTTCCGATTTGGAACCTGCCGCTGAAGCATCCGGTTAACATTGCTTATGAAGCTGCCACTACTGATTTAAAGGATGTGACTATGATCGATTCCTTCCATCTGGAGGCGTATGGTCAGATGGCGGTAAACTACAATAGAGACTTGGAGGTCTTCCCGGTTATCAAGAGGATTATTGAAAAGATCACCGGTGAAGAAGCGGATTATAAATCACCTACAGATATGGGCGTAAACCGTGCGGGTTTTTCCATTATCGATGATGATATAGTAAGAGCAGCTTCAGAGCAGGAGGTCATCCGCAGATACCTCATAGCACAGTGTGATTATAAAAAAGGAAAGATCAGCGGGGATTCCCTGCTGCGTTCAAAGCTGCTGATGGACGACCTAAAACTGAGAATTGAAGATCGTGCGGTTGTAAAACCGGCATGGGATTATGCGGAATATAAAAGAAGCCTAAATAAAAAATTTGAAAATGTGGTTGTCATGGCTATTGAGATGCCGGACGGCTCGTTTGTAACCGGCCGCAGCTCCAGAAGAATGGTGGCTGCCGCAGCGGCAGTCCTAAATGCCATCAAGCAGCTCAGCGGATTGGCTGACGATATTTTTCTACTTTCTCCGGCAGTATTGGAAACGATTCAGCATCTTAAGACTGATATTCTGAATAATGAAAGATCAAGCCTCAATCTTGAAGAAATATTAAGTGCTTTGACAATTTCTGCGACCACGAATCCATCTGCTCAGGTAGCTGTAGAAAAGCTGCTTCTGCTGAATGGCTGCAAGGCACACTGTACGGCTATCTTAAGTGACCGCGACGAACAGACACTGAGGTCCTTAGGGCTGGATGTGACATGTGATCCGGAATATGTTACTACTAATCTGTATTTTAACTGAGCAAGAGAGCTTTTAATATACGATGATTCGATTGATTCAACTGCGATTCTGCCCGGCACTGAAGTGTCGGGCAGAATGTTAATGGATAAAACACTCAAATTATTGTATAATAATAAAATAATCAAATTAATATCGATACAGATAAATCTGTTTTTCAGGGGGATATTTATGAAGACCATAAAAAAAGCCGGCATTATTACCGGAGCAGTATTGGGCGGCGTCATCGGAGGGACGGTCTCAGTCATTGGCAAAGTTACAAAGAAAAAGTTTGTCGATGAGCTCGGGGAAAGCATCATTGATTCATCCATTCTGACAGGCGAACTGTACGGAAGTCTGGCGAGCGGTACAACTGATCTGATTTCCGGTAAAATCAAGAAGAATCAAAAAAAGGTTGACGAAGGAATGGGAGACATAAAAGATTCAGGGGGCGCAATAGTCGGTAATATTATTACCAGTACAAAAACCGTTATCGACAACAGCGGTGAAATAGTAAGCGGAATTAAACAGAGAGACGGCAGGAAAATTGTAAAGGGTGCAAAATCTCTGGCAAAATATGCTGCGGTTAGTACTATTACGGTAGGTTCCTTGAAGATTAAACAAAGCGAAGACGATGACAATTTTAAAAAGGGTGGTTCATAATTCATCATAAGATGACTTTTGAAGCACCCTTGTATTATTTTTATATCATTTGAGAAGTTCAATTGCCTTATTTAGCTGCAGGTCAACCTTGTTTTCTGCGCCGGTGATATAATCAACTGTGGCCTTATCTATCGTATCTTTGGTGGTATAGTCCAGAATTCCATATGGGTAAAGTCCTTTTTCCTTCTGGAACTTCTTTATCGCAGCAATGGTCTCTTCATCCATCGTTCCCGATATATTTACTGTATAGCCAAGCATTGACAGGCGCTGCTGAGCTCCGAAAACATTTAACCCTGCTTCTCCGGCCATAGGCTTTGTCTTTTCGCTCATTGGAGCAAAGCCTGCATATTCGGCTGCCAATTCATCTGCATTTATATTTACGCTTTCTGAAATTATATAATTTGGAGATATTCCGACTTTATCGATCCTGTTTTTGTTCGGTGTCAGGAAGTAATACATTGAAAGCTTAGTGCTTGCGCCGTTTTCCGTCTCTGTAATCTGCTGAGCAATACCTTTCCCAAAAGTAACGGTTCCAACTAAAGTCGCCGTTTTACTATCCTGTAATGCACCTGCAAGTATTTCCGAAGAACTGGCGCTTCCTTTATTGACAAGAAGAACAGCCGGCAGCTTCAGCGTTGATAAGCCATCGGCGTAATATGATTCAACAATCTTCCCTTTCTGCTCAAAGTGAGTGATCGGACCTTTCGGCATCAGCTGATTTGCGATCTCCAAAGCCGTATTGACAAGCCCGCCGGGATTATTTCTTACATCAATTATCAACGAATCGGCACCTTGGTTTATAAGCTCCTTTTTCGCCAGACGAAATTCCAAATTGGAATCGTTGTCAAAGCTTGTGATCTGAATGTAACCTATTTTACCTTCCAGCATTTTGTATATCACTGAAACAGTCTTGATCTTTTCCCGGGTCAGATGAAAAGTATGAGCCTGTCCATTTCTATCGATGGTAATAGTGATCTTAGTGCCCGCTTCACCTCTCATCAGTGCAGCAGCTTCATCCAATGTTTTTGAGGAAATGTCAATGTTGTCGACATTTGTAACTATGTCACCGGCCTTTATCCCTGATTTTTCTGCCGGTGTGCCGGGAATCGGCGCCACAACACGGCATAAACCGTTGTAATTTTCTAAACTCAGCCCCACCCCGGAAAACTCACCGGATACGCTGTCTATAAAGTCTTCTCCATCACCTGAAGAGCCGTAATACACGCTGTATGGATCTTCAAGGGAGTTGACCACCCCCTCAAAAGCCCCATTTATCAACTGTTCATAAGAAATATCATCCTTGTAATTGTCACGGATGTATTCCATGTATTGCTTCAGATTTTCGATCTCTCTATCGAGATATTCATCATTGCTCCCTGCATAGACAACGCTGCCTTTCATGCCGAAAATGCCGGGAACCATCATTACAAAAGAAAAAGAAGTAATAATCATTGCAGCTGCAACAATTATCGCTATTACTTTAGCAATCTTTCTTGTCTTATTTGGATCCAAAGAAATCCCCCCTTGTCAGCACCCAAGCATAATGGGCACTAAATTATTTCTATGTCAAGAACACTTCTGCCTTCGGAAAGGCCTCTGAGGCTGATGTGGTAATCAATATTCAGCGAACCTCTTCCCTCCGCCTTTTCTATTTTATTCACAATATCGTTCGTAAGAACTTCCATCGCAACTGAACCGAAAGGTGTATCGTAATAACCCCTGTAACGCTTGCCTTTTTCAAATTCTATTTCGGTGTCGAGTCCGATACTATCTCCATAACGCTTCATTTTTATATTGTCACCTGTAATCTCCAGGCTGGTTGTACAGCCCTCCATACCGGAAAATTCACTTTCATCATACATCAAATAAACCGAGTCGCCATTTACATAATATTTGCCCTCAGTTACAAACTCTAACCGTTCCTCTTCATTTTCGGCAGTCAACTGTTTCCCAACAATTTTTAACATAATGTCTTTCATGCTTCACCTCCTGTCTGGATTTTCAGGTTTTTTATTGTATAGGTTAGTATATCATAATGTAAAAAAAACTTCATTAAAAAATCTCATCCGGGCATTTGCCGCCGATGAGATTCGTTTGCAAACTAAGGCGAAGTTAATCCTCCGCCTGTCTTCCCAGCTTTTTTAGCTCTTCTGAGTCTTCTTTTTCAAAGTCTATATCTTGTTCTTGCGGGATATCCTTCATGCCTTTTCGAGTTGCACTCTGAACATTTTTATAATCCATTTCCTGTCACCTCCTGAAATTAATATAACCACAGAAGGTTTTATTATGCATTATCCCCGCCTTGCTTCGTATCTCTCAAAGCCTAACTTAATGATCTGTTCGATCAGCTCGGGATATGAAACACCGGCCTCCGCCCAAAGAAGCGGAAACATGCTGTATTTCGTAAACCCCGGTATGGTATTGATCTCGTTTAGGTATAGCTTATTGGTTGATTTCTCAAGAAAAAAATCAACTCGTGCAAAGCCTGAGCAATCCAGCAGCTTATATGCCTCGATTGCAATCGATTTGACTTCTTCGGCAATATCGGCCGAAATGTCGGCCGGAATGCACATTTTTGATTGTCCGCCGTCAAAGTATTTCGCAGTATAACTGTAGAACTCACCGGATGGCAAGATTTCTCCAACTGCAGCTGCTTTAGGATCATAATTTCCGAGGATGCCTGTTTCAATTTCTCTGCAATCAAGCCCCTCCTCCAAAACTATCCTGCGGTCATATCTGGCTGCTTCCTTGATTGCTTCCCTTAGCCCTTCGGCATTTTTTGCTTTGTTGATTCCAACGCTTGAGCCCATGTTGGCAGGCTTTACAAAAATCGGATAAGGCAAAAACTTTTCCAACCTGTCGATAGTACTGTCAAGATCACTCAATGCCTCTTCCCTGAAAATGTTCATATGTCTGCAAATTGGCAGATTTGCCCTGGCAAATACATCCTTCGCCAATGACTTATCCATAGCTGCTGCCGAGCCCAATACACCGCAACCCCCATAAGGAATATCCGCCATTTCAAACAGCCCCTGAATCGTTCCGTCTTCTCCGTTCGGCCCATGTAAAATCGGCAGAGCAAAATCGATAAGATCCTTAAGCGATCTCCCACCAGAGCCGAGAACTGTCAGCGCATACTTTCCCGGATTTTCCGTTAGCGCTGCTTCCGCAATTTTCTGCCAGCTTCCGTCTTCTATATTTTTTACAGGCCCGTCATACAGCAGCCAGTTGCCTTCTTTTGTGATCCCAATCAATTTTAGAGAAAACTTCTCCCTGTCGATCGCATTTATCACTGAAGCAGCCGACATCAGTGATATTTCGTGTTCTCCGGACCGTCCGCCGAAAATGATTCCCAATCTGATCATGCATTTTCCCTCTTAGCTTTCAAAAGATCTCTGATTTCAGTGAGCAGTTCTGTTTCCGTAGGTGCGTGAGGCGCTGCAGGAACTTCCTCTGCTTCTTCCTTCTTACGGGCTTTGGAAATCAGTCTTATCGCAAGAAATATAAAGAATGCTATAATTAAGAAGTCAACGATGCTTTGAATAAAATTACCGTAGGTTATAGTAACGTTACCATTAACATATGCCAAATCTGTAAAACTAATTCCCGAGGTCAGTACAGCGACGATCGGCATGATTATATCATTTACAAAAGAAGTAACTATTTTTCCGAAGGCTCCGCCAATCACTACAGCGACTGCCAAATCAACGACATTTCCTTTTAGAGCAAATTCCTTAAAATCCTTCAACATTATTTTTTCCCTCCTTCTGCATACTTTCCTTCAATAGTGTCTCTAAATGTTCCTTGTCAAAATGATACTTTGTTCCGCAGAACTGACAGATCAATTCTGCCTTTTCATCCTCTTCTATTATTTCTGTAAGATCTTTTGAACCGATGCTGATTACAACCTGCTCCAGTCGTTCGACTGAGCAATCGCAATCCCAACATATCTCCCTGTATTCCAGCCGTTCCACTGCAAACTCATCGGGAAGCGTATTAAAAATGCGTGCAAGCAAGCTGTCAATTATAGCTTCCTCTGTTTTGCCTGCAGATTGCTTTACAGTCTCTTCAATAAGACTGCTGATCGGATTCATTTCATTCAGCAGCTTTTCCAGCGCGTCCACAGAATCCGGGTTCGCATCCGGCAGCATTTGTATAATCATTCCTCCCGCTGCCAGTGTCGTATAATCAGTATTTATTCTTACACCCAAAGCTACGGATGAGGACTGCTGTTCAGAAAGGAAGAAATATGCAGTCAGATCCTCACCTATTTCTCCGCTTACTAAGTCAATTTTACCTATATATGGCTCTTTTAAACCCAAATCCTTTATAACAGTCAGCGTCCCCTTGCCAACGGCTCCGCCTACATCAAGCTTTCCTCTATCTGAAAGCGGCAGGTCGACATCCGGATTTGAAATATATCCCTTTACCCTTCCGTTCCCTCCGGCTGTCACTAAAATTTCTCCTGCCGGTCCGTCACCTTTAAACTGTACGGTAAGTTTATCCTGATTGTTTTTAAGCTGCAGACCCATAAGACCCGTACCTGTAAGAACCCTTCCCAGTGCCGCTGTGGCCAGCGGGCTGGTATTGTGGATCTTCCTTGCATCCTCCACCATCGCAGTAGTGATTGCAAGATACACCCTGAAAGAGTGACTTTTGTCAATTGCAATTAAAGCTTTATTCATCTTTTCTCCTTGTATTTATCGTGATCATCGTTCAATAGCCGAATTTGATCGAAATCATTAAACTTAGCGCTGCACATGGGCGTTATCGTAAGAATCCGTCCGAAAGGGGGCATACCCGCCAGGCGTCTATGATTTTATTGATTCCTTAAGTTCAATCTTTAATCTCCCGATGATCTCCTCCGACTCCTGTCTGCTTTCACCCTTTGCTGAAAGATATATCTTCAGCTTCGGCTCAGTTCCTGACGGGCGTACAATGATGCTGCTCCCGTCCTCAAGAACATATTCAAGTACATCCGATTTGGGAAGTGGAATGGATTCTGTAACGGCTGTGTAATCACCACTCCCGGCATCACCAAAAATTTTTCTCTGTGACTGCATGTAATCTGCGATTTCAACAACATTGCGGTCTATTATGCGAGTCGGCGCCTCCGCTCGCAGCCCGCTAAGGATACTGTTCATCTTTTCCATCCCGACAGCACCTTCGAATGTGAATTCCATCAGATCATTTTTATAATACCCATATTTTTCGTATAACTCTCGCAAACGATCGACTAATGTTTTTCCGGCTCTTTTATAGCAGGCTGTCATTTCGCAAATAAGCATGGAAGCATTCACCGCATCCTTGTCTCTTACATAAGCGCCGGACAGATATCCATAGCTTTCCTCAAATCCAAATACGTATCTATCCTCTTCTCCTTTTGCTTCCAATACTCCGATCTGCTCTCCGATAAATTTAAAGCCTGTGAGCACATCGATCATGGTCACACCGTAATTTTTTGCCACCTTATCCGCCATCTTGCTCGATACGATGGTTTTTATGGCAAGGGGGTCCTTCGGCATGGGTTTTACGTCACATATAAAGTCCAGCAGCAGCACACCAACCTCATTTCCTGAAATTAAAAGGTATTCAGTATTTCCGGTTTCATCTGCATGCCTTATTGCAATCCCTACCCTGTCACAATCAGGATCCGTTGCAAGCAGCAGGTCCGGTGCACCGCCTTCATTCGTGAGCTGTTCGCAGAGAGCCAGACCTAATGTCAAAGCTTCCATTTTTTCAGGGTTCGGATAAGGACATGTCGGGAAGTTTCCATCAGGCAGCTCCTGCTCCTTTACGATGCTGATCTGTTTGACGCCTATGCGTTCCATGATTTTTCTTACAGGCATATTCCCCGTTCCGTTAAGTGGTGTATAGATTACTGACAGATTTGAACAGTCAATGCCGGTACTTTCATTTTGTACCGCTTTTAGATAAGCTTCCGTCACCTCCGGCGGAATCAGCTCAATCATGTTATTTGCTTTTTCTTTTAGCGCAAGAACAGCTTCATGAAAGCCTGCCTCTATATTTAATTCATCCGCAATAGTTTTCACTCCATCAAAAATGTCTGTTTTTTCGATCAGTGAGAGGACTTCCGCCGCAGCGTCCAATGTCATCTGACAGCCCTCTTCGTTATAAACTTTATAACCGTTATATTTAGAAGGGTTGTGGCTTGCAGTAACCATAATGCCGGCGCTGCAGCGATAATGTCTCACGGCAAATGAAAGTGCAGGCGTAGGCATAAGTTCGAAATACAGATACGATTTTATCCCATTTGCTGCAAGTACTCCGGCTGCTTCCAGCGCAAACAAATCCGAATTTATCCTGCTGTCGAATGCGATTGCTACTGAAGGTGAAGCCTTGGAAGTCTGATTCATTCCCGGCCCATAATGCACATTCAGGTAATCCGCTAAACCCTGTGTCGCTTTTCTGACGGTGTATATGTTCATCCTGTTTGTCCCGGCACCCAATATCCCCCTTAAGCCGCCGGTACCAAATTCCAAGTCTTTATAGAAACGCTCATATATCTCATCCTTATCCCTGATGCCCAGCAGTTCCTCTCTCAAAACCCCATCTAAGTCTTTCTGGTCCAGCCAGCGCTTCATCATCTCTTCAACATGACGCATGCAATCACCCTCCCTTTTAATATTCTGTTATTTTCATCGTTTAATCTATCAATACGATTAGCTTTATTTACTGCTTTTACAGGATTATAAATCATAATTTATTGTATCATTTTACCATAATATTGAACGGCTGAATACCTTTCTGCAAACGAAAATTGACCACATCTAATCTGATTTTTCTACCCTTTTCGGCCAAAAATGATATTTCTTATTTGGACAAAAAAGTTTTGGACAAAAAAGTGGCTAACGCAACTTCGGCTGCTATTTGTGCAAAAACCAGAAAGACCCGCCGGATTGCGGGCCTTCTGCTTTGTTTTATTCTATTCGCCTATCAGCTCTAATGTTTTAAACTTAAGCTTAAGTGTGGCGGGTTTATCTCGTTTTTCGGTTAAAGGGTCGTATTTTTTATCCAGGAGGATATCTTTATAGATGTCCTCCACGATTTCATCCTGTTCTACGGTTTCTTCAGCACCGATCAAACAAAGCGGCGGGAATAATACACACCACCAGTTTTGCCCTTTCCCTTCACCGATCGTAACATTCAGCGCCTCATAATTCCCTGCTGGGAATATTACGTCTCCATATGTTTTTTTCGGAATCCATTTCACACCTAATTCCGCTTTTGCTTCGTAATCATAACCGTTTTCTTTTATGATTCTTTCCGCTGTATCTTCAATTTCTATTATATTTTCCTGAATATATTCTCTGGACTTATCCAGATCAAGGCTTACCCTGATGCCGCTATCTTTCTCATCAGCCTCTTGCTCTTGCTTTGCTAAGCCACCCGATGCTTGCAGTTCAGTCAGCTCCTGCGCCATGGTCTCCTGTATTAGCTCACTGTTTATCTTTGCAAGAATGCCGTCTCTGACCTTAAGCTTTAACTGCTGATCTTTATCCGAATCACTGTTCGCGATGACATGGAATCTTATAAAATCATCATTGCTAAGCTCAGGATTGCTGTACACATTCCATGTGCTGAAAAGGATAATGCAGATTAGTATGAATATCAGAAACTTGAGCTCTTTTTTTCGTAATCCCAATGAAAAATCCCTCCCCTGAAAAAGATTTCCTGTAATCATCTTTTCCAAAGGGAGGGGATTTTATACATTTACACATTTATAACAGTTGGGATTAATGATGTGTTGCAACAATCAACAGTTTTGTACCCGGTTTAATCTCCTTTCCGGATTCTAAATCATTAAGGTGAAGAACCTCATCAATTGTGGTTCTATATTTTTTAGCGATTTTCCATATTGTATCTCCTGTTCTTGATATGTAGAGAATGATCCCCGAAATTTGTTGAAAATCCTGTGAGCCTTCCAAGAAACTGATATGTTTAATTAGCTGATATTTCTTCTGACTTGATACTGAGCTATTGACCAGAATCCCTGCATTTACTTCAATCTGTTTATTATTGATTTTATCAAACCACAGTTCCTTCAGTACAATATCATTTACAGCAGTCATTTCCGGAGTAATTCCCGGAATTTCCATAGCGCTTCGGAAAGGAATCTCCTGCCTGACATTGAATACTGTCTTATTCACATCTGCAGATGTACAAATCAAATTAACATCTATGATCCCCTCAACAATATTTTTCGCCTGGTCAATAAATGATCTTTTCTGATTGATATTTCCGGATAGATAAACGACTTTATCGACGTCGCCATATCTTTCAGGAATATTGACAATCTCTCTGGCAGACAATTCCGCGGCACCGCTTCCACTTTGTGTCATTACTCCTATTTCATCCGTATCATACTGAATGTCCTTTATGTGATGGTATATGTCGGCTACGATTTCCTTTTCAACGGTTTTATATAATTCCAATCCTGTATCCACGTTCATATCCACTTCAAAAAGGTTCATGTTTCCGTTTCCATCCTCCTTTACATTAAGATTTAAGGATGAAATATTGAAGCTGACTTTACCTGCAGACGAATATGTATCCTTTGCATCATTGTCTGTGTCCAATCTGATAAATTGGGTGAATTCTGTTTTACCTTGATAGAAAACCGGTACAGCTTTTTTTCCTTCAACAGCGGCTTCAGAATCTGACGTTTTTACTGCATCTGAATTTCTTTCTGCTCCAAGGTACATGATATTACAATAAACTGAAGCATTTATTACTGCCTTTTCCTTGGTTATCTGCTTATGATTTTCTACAATATTTATATCGTATTTAAGTATCTTCATAATTTCAGGCATGTTTTCTTTTAATAAGAAATTTTCTTTTACTTCTATAGTATCCGTTTTTCGCATTGCAACATCTGTAAGGTTTATCTTTTCTTTCAGTATCTGTATTTCTTCATCTCTGACACCTTCGAAAACCTCGATATCAACTTTACGATATTCTTTGATTTCCAATACAGCCGTCGCTTTTGCCTTAAACTTCCTTTCATTTACAACTGAAAAATCAATGGATTCGATATGTGCCGCAATCGCTAACTCCGAATAAGGACCGGAATTCATTTCGGTTTCATTTTTGAACGGAATTTTTGATTCAATCGATATGATAGGGTCTTCATTCGATGCGTGTTCAGGAGCATAAAGAGTCTGCAAAATCAGATCTCCCGAGATCCTGACAGTATCAGTTTCCGATTGTCCGGTATGAATCTCTCTTTCGGCAAGTTTGACTTTTCCGTCCATAGAAAGAATCCGTGCAAGATCAGGCTTTACATCTGGCACCAGGATATCTTCTTCAATGTAAATACGTATCGGCTCTTTCATTTTCATATCGACTAACTTCAATTTGCTGTTTACTATATTCCCGATTGCCGGAACGATCTTGGGAGGTGTGTTTTTAGGTACAAAAGCCGATTGCAATGCAGACCGTTTAGCTGGTAAAGGGACAGCAGCCGGTATATTTTCTTCTTCCGGTTCCGAAAGCTTCTCCGGTACGATTTCTTCTGCTTGATCGGAAAGGTCTGTCTGTGCAATTTCTTCCTCCGGTTCTAAAAGATTTAGCGGTATGATTTCTTCTTCCGCTTCTGAAAGCTTCTCCGGTACGATTTCTACTACCTGATCAGAAATATCTGCCGTCAGAATTTCTTCTTCTGCCGCTTGGTCAGTCTCCTTTGAAATAGCTTCAACTGAGATATTTTCTGAATCCGCGTTTTCTGCCTCGGCCGCCTGCCTTACGCTCTCATGAAGTATTCTTTCATAGGCCTCCGGATCGAAACGATTTGCAGCACCTCTGGGAGTATATTTGAAGTTATATTCATCATCTGCTTCTTTTGCGGGCTGCAAAGCAAAGTCCGGGATGTTTTCAAATTCAAATGGGTACTTTTCATATGTCATCGTAATTATCCCCCTCTATATACTGTTTATTCTACTATTCGTTGCTATAGTGTATTCTGCAGTAAAGCTTGTTATGACAAAAAAAGGACCCACCCTAAAGAAGGCGAGTCAAGAATGTTTCATGATTCATTTGTTTTATTTTCGAAAAAGCAGTTTTTCCTCTACTTTTGCTTGTAAATAAGCCGAATACTGTCGGGCCGCTGCCGCTCATTAATACTTTTGCAGCCTTGCCCTCCCGCGTCATTCTCTCCTTTGTCTGCATGATGATCGGGTATTGTTTAAGGCTGTAATTTTCAAGTACATTGATCATGTTCTTTGTTATTTTATAATAATTATTTTCCCGTAATCCATTCGTTAATTCCTGTATATTCGGACGTTCTTTTACCTCCGAAAGGTTTAGGCCTGCATAAACCTGTGCAGTAGATACACTTACAGGCGGTTTTGACAGTAAAACCGATGCTTTTAGCGGAGGCACAAGCTCAAGCTTTTCCCCTATGCCCGAGGCTAAGGCACAGGTACCTGCTAAAGGCTCCCGTCTGAGCAGCAGGTCTTCATTGAGTGCTGCCTGCCCTGCAAGACAGAAAGGAACATCTGCGCCAAGCCTTGCACCAAGCCTCATCAATGTATCAAGATTTAGATTGAGATCCCAAAGCCGGTTCAAAGCATGGAGAACTGCGGCACAGTCTGCGCTGCCGCCGGCAAGTCCTGCCGCTACAGGGATTTTCTTTTTTATATCTATATTGATTATGCTTTTCCCTATAATATCGTTGCCATACCGGGCTATCATTAATTCCGCTGCTTTATATGCAATATTCCTGCTGTCCGAAGGAAGAAACGGCAGATTGCTCTTAAGATTAATCTTTATATCCTGATTATCCTCGGTCAGAGAAACTCTAACAAGATCAAACAGATCTACCTGCTGCATAACCGTGAGGATTTCATGATATCCGTCAGGCCTCTTTCCTAAAACATCAATAGCAAGGTTGATCTTTGCATATGCCTTCACCGTGATATCTTTCATCTCTTCTTATTTGTTTTCTGATTTTTGCTCTTGCCGGTTGTTCCCTTAGGTCTGGTAGTGCCTGCTACCGCTTTGGCTGCCGCTAATTCCTTTTCCCTCTCGGCTTTCGCTTTCCTGCCTGTAATGTAAGTGCTGCCGGTTACAGAAATAGGTCTCGCTCCTGCTACCTTCTTAGTATCTTTCTTCATCTCTGTTTCTTGAGCCGATGCGTCGTCTTCGTTTACTGCTCCTCTTCCGTTTTTCCTTTCTCTTGCTTTTTCCTTATCTTTTTCCGTCTGTGCCACAACAGCTTCCACAGACTTTCCGGTTTTTTTCGCAACTTTATATGGATTTACCTTTATTTCATCAGCTTTCTTTTTCTCTTCTTTTTTCATTGCCCGTTTTGTAGCTATGGAGGTATATGCAATCATACCAACAACCATTAACCCCATAAGAGCCATATTGACAGTTGTATCTGTGCCGGTATTTCTTGTTTTAAACTTGACGATTTGGTCCTGACCCAAAGTGTCTCCGTTAGCCATCTTAAGGTCCCCGGATATAACCAGCTTATATTCGCTGTTTGATTCCAGGGGCTTGTTTACCAGTACCCAGATTTCATCCGAGTTCTTGGGATATAAGATTCTCAGAGGCAATTCTTTGCCCTTTTCGTTGGTAAATTTAAAGGCCCCTTTATTATCTTGCTGTACTTCCTTTGCAGACACATCTTCATTAAAGTAAAGCTTTACAACTACATTCTCAAGCATGGAATCGCTACTGTCGTTCTCAGGATAGCTGTGCAACAATTGCAATCCCGACGCAAAACATACTGAGAAAGACATCAAGCACATTAAAATAGAAAGGCTGAATATAATGCCCGCTTTTTTCATATTGAATTTTCCTCCGATTTCTTTTTTCTAAGCTTCTGAAAAAATGACTTCATTAATATCTCACATTGTTTCTGCATGATTCCGGTTTCTATCTGTACTGAATGATTTAGCCTTTCATCCTGCAAAATATTCATCAGTGAGCCGCAAGCTCCTGTCTTCGGGTCAGAAGTGCCGATAAAAACCTTTTCTATTCTGGCCAATACCATCGCACCTGCGCACATAGGACAAGGCTCGGCCGTTACATACATCCGACATCTTAGCAGTCTCCATCCACCCAGTTCATGGGCAGCTTCCCGAATCGCTAAAATTTCCGCATGGGCTGTAGGGTCTTTAGTCGTCTCCGTTTTATTATGTCCCCGTCCGATTATAATGCCGTCTTTCTCAATCACGGCACCAATGGGGACCTCATCAATGGAAAGGGCTTGTTCAGCTTCCTTCAGTGCCTCCTGCATGAAGTCTTCAGGATTCATATCCGCGTCATGCTCCTTTCCCTTGGTTTCATATGCTTTACAATGGTATCATACTTCGTCATTTTTTTCAATTAAAAAAGATCCGCCCACGTACGAGCGGATCAATAATTGGAATATGAGAATTATTGTTATTTACTATTAGGTAAGAAGAAGGGAAACGGCGATCCTTGGTTAAACCTCTTCAAGGTCTCCTGTTTTGCTGTCTATAGCCACAATCCAGTAGCCATATGCGTTTCTGGCAGATTGATCTCTTTTGCGATTCTCCTCACCGGCCAAACTTGTTCCACGAAGGGGCTGCCAATATGTAAACCCCGATTTTCCTCCATCCGGTTGTTCCTCATCTAAAAATCTGCCCGGGATTCCGAAGAAAAATCTGGCTGCGATTCCACTATCATCTGCTTTTGCGCCGAAAATATAGTGGCGATATTGAGTTGCAAAATAATGCGCTCCCGGTGATACTATCGGCAAGTTTGTTATATTCACCATCTTTTTCCACCTTGCTCCTGTCTTATCCTTGTCAAAGGGAGTAACATCCTCATAAAACTCGGCAATCTGGCAGGTATGGATGCACGCATTTAAAACATATTCATTGTAAAAATTATTATATGTTTTCTTTTCTATTTTCTTCTCTTGCGGAGAAGCGGCTTCAATCAGATCGGATGCATCTGCTTCCTCAATGTCCTCTTCAATATCCTCATCTAGTCGAAAGGGTTCGGGCTGAAAGGGCTCCTCCTCATTGAGAGTAACCCCCTTTAGCACAGGATGGAGCGGCTCCTTTTCATCTATAGTTGATGCGGCCGCGATAATAGCCGTTGTGAAATTGTTATAAGGATTCCCTTTTCCGTCCATGTTCAGCGGCAAGAACCGGAAATAGGATTCTCCGTTTCCGTATTTATTAATCAATAAATTGCCGATAACAGCATGTATGGTCCTTTCTCCTTTTTTACCGAAAAGTATCAGTTTGTATATGTAATCCCCTTTTTCAAAATACTTAAGATTCTGGACCGAACACCGGAAAGCGCCTTTGTTGTTACCCGTTTCCACCTTCAGGTAAGCTTTTATTTCTGCCGATTCCTTTGCCGCAAACTGGGTGTTCTGTTCTTCCATCATCACAAAAGAGCGGTTATATTTAACGTAGTTCATCAGCTTTCATCTCCTCCTTATTGTATCATGAACCTATTCCCTCTCATGGTTCCGATTCTATTATGCAGCGGCTGCATGGTAAACAAATTGCCCTCTGCATTCTTGTAATCATCCACACAAATTGGTAATATAGATATATGCAATTCAAATTTGTAATATGCGAAGAGAATAAGGCGGGAGGAATCTATAAATGTTAAGACGGGAGTGTAAGAATGTGGGTTGATGTTGTTATTGTGGCCATCCTTGCCTTTACTGTCATTTTCGGTTTTAGGAATGGCTTTGTTCATACGTTCATTCATACGGCAGGTTGGATTATTGCAGTTGTTTTGGGGTTTGTCTGGTATCCGCATGTATTGGATTTTCTGAAGGAGAAGACGGGCTATTATGATTATGTTTACGATAAGATAGCTGATAGAATTACAGCGAACCTAATTTCAGCATCGGATAACGCTATCGCTGCTATCCCGGAAATAATCAGAGAATTGCTGCAAAAGGCAATCGACTCAGCCGCAAATGCACTTGCACTTACCCTTTCCGAAAGTCTTTCAAATTTGATTTTTAATCTGCTTGCCTTTTTATTGGTTGTGTTGGCAATCAAATTAGTATTACTTATGATTACATCGCTTTTCTCTAAGGAAAAAAACGGCGGTATACTGGGAGGTATCGACGGGCTGTTCGGATTGTTGGCAGGCGCTTTGAAAGGTATTATCCTCGTTTACATATTGCTCGCTTTAATGGTGCCCATTACCAGCTTGTCCGGTAATACTACATTGATTAATGAATTGAACAATTCAGTCCTGGGAAGCTATCTGTATGATAATAATTTAATCCTATGGGCTGTAAGAGATTTTATATAGTAGTTTATATAGTTGCCACTTCTTCGAAACCGCGGTTTTCTTGCACAAGAAAATTCATCGATAGTGGAAAGGGAAAAGGACAAGAAATAAGGTTGAATTGAGAAGTAGTTTCCTGAACAAGGGATAACAACACAATGGAAAAAGAATTTATTGAAAGAAACGCCCCAGTATGCTAAAATTACTACTGTACTGTGCTCCCGTAGCTCAGGGGATAGAGCGTCGGTTTCCTAAACCGTGCGTCGGATGTTCGAATCATCTCGGGAGTGCCAAGTAAAGCCCTGCAATCTCAATTGTTGCAGGGTTTTTATATTTATGCAGAATATTAATTTTGCACGGTTCTCAGGTGTTTTGTCACCAGTTTGTCACCAATTCAAAAAAATTACCGAATGAAAGTCCTATCGGCATTGTTCTGTTCTGTTGATTTTTTGAGTTGCCTGGAGTACGATAAAGGCAAAAATGAGAGGAATAGAAAGGGGTTGTAACGTAATGACCGTACCGAAAATTATTGAAGATCTCCAACGAAAGCTGGATGAAGCTATGGAGGCAGACGATAGTCCTTACATCCGGATCGAGGATGCAGCGGATATCCTCGGATGCCATCCCGACAGCCTCCGCAAAATCATTTACAACGGGACATGCCCCTTCGGAGTAGGTTTCGCCGGTAATAAGGCTATAAACGGATTTTCAAAGATTCCGAAGCTACCCTTCTACTACTGGATGACCGGACAAACCGGGGCAAACATCACGTATGAGAAAAGAAACGGTGGGGGCGGGACAATACACCAGCCCTTTAGCCTGTAATATCGCCATCCATGACGGCCTGGGCCAGCTCCGGAGGTGCGGAAGGTTTTGATGCGGCGAAGAGGAGGGAAGGCTGGATGCCGACGGCGTCTTCGATATTGCGAAAATTTTTCGTGATATAATCAAAAGCCTGTATGTAATTTTCTGCCGTTCTGAGGCTTATCCCAACACTTTCACACCATACCCCGAATGTTCCGCTCTTATGGTTCGCCAGCGTCTTGTGAGCGAGTGATAATTCAAGGCCGATATCGTGGACGGTCCGGATCTTAATTTGACTGATAGTCTTCGCCTTTTCCTGTAGGAAGGAAGAAGTCTGTTCGTCCAACTGAGAATAATCGAATGCCGGCGCCTGTTCCACTTCTACCGGCTTGATAACATCCGGAACAGATTCGGGCTTCTCAGTAACGATTTCAGCGGTTTCACCCCAGAGAACAGAAAAACCGCCTTGTGGCGGTCCCCTGTTGATCAGCTATATATTACCCCTTGCTTATGATCTGGAGAAACAACTCCAGGAACTCCCGGACCTCGTGCGGGATTTCTTCGGGAATCATTCCTGATTTATTAATAACATCGCCTACCGTCATTTCAGATCAACTTCCTTTCTTTTCTTCGCTGCCGCTCCGAGCGCTTTCCGTTCATGACGCCAAAAGCATATATTTTCGCCAATGCATAGAGCAAACTATTTTCTTCTTCTATGCCGCTATCGCACAGTTTCTTAAGGGTTTCCGTAACAGTCATATCGTACTGCTGCTGGTTGACGATTCTTTCGATCTCTTTAATATTTTCCATGTGATTACCTCCCCAAATTGAAAATAACGCGGGCCATTTCGTTGGACAGGCCGAATTCCTTAATTGCTTCGTACACGTCCCCGGTCGTCAGATCGTCCCTTATGGCGTGGATCTTTACCAGGTTCTCCTGGATGGTTTTTATGCTTTCATGTACGTCGGCTTTGATGCGTTCGTGTAATTCTTTTTTCATTACTTTGTCCTCCTTACTTTGAATATATTTCAGCTGCCAGCTTAAAGGAATACTTGAAACCAAGGACAAAGCCACCCCTCTCCGAAAGCGCGACCACATTGTTTAATTCTGCTTCAATCTCTAGAAGCTCATCTCTAGTTAAATCACGTGTGATCTTCTGTAAGAATTCACGCCTGAACGATTCTTTTTCGCCGACGATTAAGCGGTATTCTTCTTGATATTCTTCAGTTTCGGCGCACTCATGAAAGATAGTTTCGATAATTCCGTTTTTCGTTTTTCTCATAACTGAAATCCTCCTATTGTACTTTCTGCCTGTAATTTGTATAATAGGGGTACAGACTTCCCCTTGCGGGTTGATTGGATTGTGAGCCATTTCGCAACTGCCAGGTTAATGAATGGCTCACTTTTTATTGGCCAAGATATTCGAGAATAATGAGACGAATCAATCCGGAAACTGTAAGCCCTTTCTTTTCTGCTTCTGCCTTAAGTTTCTCATGTTGTTCAGCTGACAGGAACGTGCTGATCCGCTCGGTATGTGCTTTTGGTTTTGGCGACATCTCTCTCACTCCCTTCTTTTATGTTTTTATTATATGCTCGTTACTTGTACTTGTAAAGTACATTTTTATCGAAATCTAAAAAATAATGTCATATTTTGAGTCAATGCATAAACACTGTATAAAATGGAATGGGTGCATAAAGACGATCTGCCAAACGCCTTCCTTCTAGGTACTATGTACCTAGAAATGGCCTCCAAACGTCATATTCGATTTATGTTTGCGGTGCGCCATAATCTCTCAATCATTGGAATTTAGGGCCCTATTCGATTTTATGGCATATTGTGCATACTCTCAAAACGCTTTAAAATCGGGAATATGCGTCCAAAACCCTTGAATATGGTCCTATTTTGCCCAATTCTACTTTTCCACTGTTCCAGCCCTTATAATCGTTTAGCGACCGTGAGGACTGCGACTTTGGGGCAGTCGGAGCGGTCAGAAGGCCACTGGAGGCGACTATTTTCCCTTGACATTGCATCCTCATTTCGAGTATATCCATGTATCGGTTATTTTGAATAAATATGAAGGAGGCTTTTGCCATGATAAAAAACACACAGATTCTGAAAGTCGGAGCGAATACGAATTTGTCCGATCTCAAAACAAGTACCTTTGAACACCTGCGGTCAGATGGATCCGTAATACTGGACGCGATTGGAGAAAAGGCTGCGCATGTGGCCCTAAGAGCGGTCATCTTCACTCAGCGGCAGCTGCCAGAGAATGTCCTGATCAACACCCAACCTGGGATGGTTGTCGTTGATACTCCGGAGGGAGATAGAAAGGCGGTCCGTTTGACTTTGGAATTGAAAGCGTCGTAAAAAGAAGTGGGACCATAGCCATCAGGCCATGGTCCTTTTTCACATAGGCTTCAGGGATTGCAATTACCAAAATATAGGAATATAATCAGGCTATCAATTACAGCCTTTTAATAGTTTGAATGGAGGTATTATCATGGCAGAAACTTCGAGCGCCTTGTCCTGGACATTGATTTCAGAGTGTTCCATCCCCAACGACATGAATGATTTGTTGGTTGAAGGAGAAAAAGCTATTGCTGCATATAAGACCTTAAGAGACAGTGCGATATTTACAAACCGGAGGCTGATCGTAAGAGATGCGCAGGGCCTTACGGGTAAAAAGGTGGAGATCTATTCCCTGCCCTATGAGTCAATCAATATGTGGTCAACAGAAAATGCCGGCACGCTGGATCTGAACGCCGAGGTTGAGCTTTGGACAAGAGCTGGCCATATAAAGGTTAGCCTGAAGAAAGGCGTCGACATAAGAAGGTTTGACAGACTGATTGCGGAAGCACTACTGAAATAATGATGGGCCCCGGCATGCAGCTGGGGCTTTTTTTCCTTATAAAACACAGATCGGCTCCGGAAGTGGCCGCTATCACCATATCATTGATCCCCGGACTACTCAACCCAATTTTCCTCGCCAGACAAGCAGGCGCTAGCGGAGGCCTCGGCAACCGGACAAGGTCGAGGAATTGGCCCCAATAAAAGAAGCCGGTCTTAAATCGACGATTTTGGGCAAATAAAAAAACCATCACAGGATCTCTCCCGGGTGACCTTCTGATTTTTTGTAATGCTCCGGATTTGTTAAATATTTATTCCGCCGCCGTTAGTTCTTGATTGATATTAATATGATACTCCTTGAGTGAGCCAATTAGCTGAGCCTTCTTGACATTCAGCTCTGGTGTGTCATTAATCTTGATCTTTTTAGCGATATCATCTTTTACGCTAAAAGTTATATTAGAAATAGCATTTTCGTCAATTCCGGCATTATGTTTATCTATATAACCAAGTAGCTTTTGCCTGGCTATGTAGTTTTCCAGGTCATTTTCGCCATATAACATCTTTCCGTTTGTTAATTGCAGTTGATTTTCATATTTCCCCATATCGGTATAATTTTTCTCATCGATAGCGTTGCCAAATCTCCAGAAAATTTCCTCATACTCCAGCAGACTTGTTTTGTTTGATTCATACTGTTTTTTTAACGATTTTTGGTATGTCTCGATCATTGAAATAGATTCTTTTTCCTCAGAGGTGCTTAATGCTGAATTTAATTCATTGATAATATTTACTCTCAATTCATTTTCGGCTCTTAAAAGCTCATGTTTATTCGATTCCAATAAACCCTGGAAGGCATAAACCGCAAATCTCGTGGGGTTTTCCAATTCATCATAAACTTGCATTAATGTATCTTCGCTAATCGTCTGTTGAAATAGGTAATCTACACAAATATCGTAAGCAACCGCTTTATAAACGTGTTCCGCGGTTAATCTTTCCGCTTCTTGTTTTTGCTGATAATTTATAACACCAATATTCAATCCGGCTAAACCAATTATAATGATGGCCACAACAATTAAGCGTTTTTTGATTTTTTTCTTTAGAGAATCATTATGCTGTGAATCATTATTTAAGTTGTATTCTGTTGGGCAACCGCAATGTGGACAAGCTGCAGCTTTATCGGAATAATCTTTATTACATTCTCTGCACGTTATAATGGCCATTTCTCCACCTTCAATCTTTACAGTATAATTTGATTTCTTAATTCGAATACTTGAACTCACTATACGTTTTTCTAAGGTGAGAATATGTTTCTTTTGATGAGTCTTTAACGCTGATCTTTACTCCTGCGCCAAAGTCTTTTTCGTAAATTGATATGATATCATCCTTAAAAACATCCTTGAATAAACGTTTATCTAATGCACCAGCCTGATATAGACCACAGGCGTATTCATAAGCATTTATATAATTACGGATTTCACTCTTATGAATATAATTCCATTCTAATTTTCGCCCAGCATAACGCTTAGCATTCTTTCTTTTCATCCACGGACGATCTTGCCCATATAGGTCATTTAATGTTGAAAAGAAATGCTGTTTCTGAGTAAAAATTAAATTAGAAACACTGTTAAAGGTGGTTATTTCAGCTTGCTTTTTGCTTAATATTTTTTGTGCACGCATAGTTCTCCAAGCAAAGAAGGCAGCCAGCATTGCACCTACTCCAGCGAAAGCAGAAATTGCTGGGGAGTAATCAAGCAGGAGGGCTTTGAATGAAAATAATCCCATAATGGCTGCGCTAGTCGTAATAGTTGCGCTGGTAGTTGTCATACGTTATCATCACCGCCCAGATTTGTTATGACCGTCGGAGGTATTTCATCGGGATCCTCGGATCCAGTTTTTATCATAAATAGTCCTTTTCTCATATATATCACCCTGTTTCATCATTGGTCTGGAGGTGGTTCATCGGGATCTATGGGTGGCCCAACAATTGGAGGCGGTCCCACAATCGGAGGTTTATCACTCATCGTCATCACCACCAGTTGGCGGAACTGAATCCGGAGATGTTTGCTTTTCGATGGGTTGTGATATGCTATATGTGCTCACTTACTTCCACCTCCCCCGCTCGTTGCAGTAGGCGCTTGTGAATCTGGACTTACTTGATCTGTAGGATTAACTATTTTATTAATCATTCTTGATCTCCTTAATCATTTTCTCCAGCTTCTGGTATCGCAGCTGACGGTGGAATTTCATCAGCATCTAATGTAAAAGTCTCATTAATTATTTTAGGTTCTTCAGCCATGTTCATTTTCCTCCTTTTGGAGGAATCCCATCAGGGCTAGTTGACCTTGTTTCAGGCGCCTTATCGAATAAAATATCCATATCCGAACCCTCCTTTTTCTCTCATCGTACTCCAAAAAATAGCAAAATTCAACAAAAACGGTTCGACATCGTGATTACTTCTGGATTTTCCGTTTACGGGTTCTCTGACCAGTGTACTTCTCTGTTGTTTTTATGTATATTATCCTTATAATTTAATAAAGCAGGTAATACCATGAAGGCCATTCTTAAAACCGCAGTGATCACCATTATTTTTATTGTAATTAGTTCATGAATACAATTGTTATAAAGTAAAATAATGGTTCACGGAGGGAATTCGTTCCCTTTGTAAACCAACTAAAAATCTAAACTACCCGCCGAAAAAGGCTTTATTTTGATTTAGGGCAAAAACAAAGAACCACCGCGGTGGTGGTTCAAGGCAATTATTTCTATTTTATTCCTCTTTGTGATATATCTTTCCAATTGGCCGGAAATCCCATAGAGGATAAGATTTCATCAATTCCAATAACATTAAGCCTTCTTGAAAGCCAGCCTGTTGCTTCGGTCAACTCACCTATCAAGTGACTAAATTCGTTGACGGAAATTAAATATCTCAGAGCTATCACTGCTGCAAACAGATCCCTTTTCCCGTTCACATATTCATTCTGATGGATTCCTATTGAGAGGTTTTTATGTACGTTAGTATTGGCGAGTGGTTTTGTTGTTCTTATGCAATAAAGCCGGTTCCCATGGGCGCTGAAATTTCTCACGATTGAAAGATAATAAAGAAAGCTCTCCAAGTCATTATCTAAAATTTTAAATATCTTTGAAATTGACTGCCTGTCCTTTGTCTTCATAATGCTGTAGAATTTACTTATTGCGCCCATTGTTAAAATGTTGTTTAAAACCCACATGGGGAGATATCCGTAATTATTCAGATAGTGTTTAATGCAGGGGTCTGAAGTATTTGATGACACTTGACGCTGAATATCCGCCAACACGGCAGATATTTGTTTGTCGGCATCTTTCATTGCAGTATTGAAATTGTTGTATTTTAAAAAGTTTTCATGCCCGTAATTTTCTGAAATGCAATAAGATATCAGGCTTTTTATATTCGTTTCCACATGGAGGATATGCCTTAAAAAAATCTCTCTTAATTCACGGTCGAAACAATATAGGGCGTGAATTTCTCCCACAGTAGTCCCAGGAAGATATTGCTCGTCAGGATCCTTCTGGAAAAGAAAAGGCTCCTTATATCCGTTTATAAGCTTATAGTATCCTTCTCTCTGAATAATAAATTTAGCCTTCTTGCGCTCGGTAGGAGGAGTAAGGGTTATCCCTCTCCCGGCCAGTATGTCCAATTGTTCGTCATAAGTTCTAAAGACTTTGTCTGACATAATCCCTCCAAAAAAAAGACCCCGGGCCCGAAGGACACCGGAGTACGTTCCTAATTATTATACGCATCAAAGACAAATTTGATACTGTATTGTACTCCGATCTTATCACCGTCATTTTAAAATGTCAACCATTTTATGCAAAAAATATTAATTTGAAGATGTCTCAATTTGTATTATTTTGTTGTCAATTGTATTGTCATTCACAAAGAGGAAGGCCATCTGTATAAATATTCAAAATGAATGTATGTTATGCAATTCCTTTTCAGCCCACCCTTCTAGTAAACCTGCATCCTCATATGTATAAAAATACCCTTGCCTGAAATGTTCCACTTAATGCCGGAAGGTTTCCGTCTATGCATCGCAACCTTTCCAATTCTCTTATTTCCATCGTACTCTAAATAATACCAGAAAGCAACAGAAAACGCATTGGTCTGACCGGAGGACATTACCCTGATATTCCGACTATCTTCTGATACCATATCTCCTGATCGACTATCCATCCTGCAGGGATTGTCAAAATTTCCGGTACCTACGCCGCTGTTGGTGCTGCGAAAATACCCTGTCCCACAATCCACGGTCTACCCGGCTCACTGCCTCCAGCTCCACAATAGAAGTAAACCCGTGCCGCTTCCACGCTGATACGCCAACTCCCCTATACCCGATATAATCATCAATCCCGATCCTCCGACATTCCTGCTTTGCCTTGCTGGTAACGTATTTCCTTACGCGGTTCAGATTAGTATAATAAGACACCCGTGCGGGCTCCTGTTGTTCCTCTGGGATCCTTAAAAATCTGATTGCTTCCCCTGGAATGCAATTCTTATGCAGCATGGTTAAAAGAATGTCCTGGCCTTGGCCTTCCGTTACTGTGAGTATGGCGTTCTCAAGGAGTTCATGAACATCATCCCAGAAGTCTTTATTTTCAACAAAACGATGATCATCCTCGGAAAGCTGATCCGCCACTAGGTCATGAAGCGTAATGTCTTCGGCGTTTTCCAGCGGAGCATCCAAGCTGACGACATTGTGCATAATATTGTGCTTATCCTTATTAGAACGAATCCCCAGGGCTCGATTGAAGCTATTTTTAAGGCTATACGTCAAGTAAGTCAGAAACCTCGCCCCACCATCCGATTTATAGCCATTCACAGCTATCAGAAAATCAAAATACGCCTCATTAATAAGGTCGTCCTCCAACTGTTTGATGTTGTCCGCTTCTCCGATCAGACGTCGTTTTGCCTTGAGGCAGATATATTTATACACCTGGTCCCACAGCTGGGGTATGTACTCTTCCTGTCCGTCCTGAATCAGCTTTACAAGTTCCTCGTTGGTCATTGCATTCCCTCCCGTATCGTGATAATATATCCGATAATAGGAGGTTCTTCTGATTCCTCTATTTTATAGGCAATTTTGACGATTAATTTTAAAGGTGGTACTGGCATACCACTTTTATGTTTTATTGGGGAATTCTACCCGCAATTACTCCTTCTCGCACGTCTGGACCAATACCCATGTTTCATCACCGTAATACTCGGTTAATTCTTTGCTCAGCTCTTTTTCGAGTCCCCTGAAGGCTTTTATAGTCGCCGCCATGAGTTCATCGTTTATAAAACTGTCTGACGCGGCCATGATATCAGGAGTCGGCTTGCGCTCGTTTATCATCTCAAGCAGGGTAAGAAACCATTTGCACATATGATCTGATACCCGGTTCGCAAGATCATTTATAACCGGCTCATATTTCGCTATGATCTCCAAGGCCCCCGTATCCTCGTTTAGTGTAGCAGATCGTTTGAACCGCTTTACTTCCTTGAGGTTGATATCTGAATATAGTTCCACGGCTTTTTTATTGAGCCGTCCTTTGATGTCGTTTAGTACGGTGAGTAGAGCCTTTATTATGGGATCTCGGAAGTCATAACCTTGGCTTCCCCACAGCAAACCATCTTTCAAGAGTCTTTGATTTATTGGAAGGCCCGGGAACAAGTCAAGCTTCCGAGTTAAAGTATCAAATGTTGCTAAGCGGTGACGCTGGAGAAATAATAAGTTCGCTCCCAAGCCTTGAAGCGTCGTTGTCGGAGCAATGTTTATAAACCCGATACGGACACAGGCGTCTATGCTCCTGAATAGCTCGATCGTCCTCTCGGCATCTTCCACCGTGGTCTTTTTATTGAAGAGGTCCAGATCCGCAGTATTAGCGGATTCCACACCGATAAACGCAGATGTGCAGCCGGACTTGAAGAGAAGCTCCATGAGTTCAGCATCAGCCATCTTATGAAAGTCTGGTCGGAAATTCGCTTCGTATGTATGCCCGGGCAGCTCCCTTATGATCGCTTTTAGAATCTCCTTCATTCGCGCCTTAAAATTGCTGTCAAAGGAAGGATCTCCGAAACGAAAAAAGTTCACATAACCGCTGATTTCCTGGAATTGCTTAACCTCACATATGATATCCGGGATATTCCGGTATCGCAGGGATCCTTGGCGCCTCCCGATAGCACAGAACGAACATTGCCCTTTACAGCCGTGTGTCGAAAAGGTAATAAAGGAGCTGTTCGCCGTTGTAGGCTTTACGGTATTAACATCCCACTTCTTGGCCGGCCTGGTCTTGTGCCGGTATGTAATCCCTGGTACTTCGGAAAAATCCTTGCCCTGGTCGATGGCACCGGCCAGCAACGGCAGAACCTGTTCCGGATCATCGTTAATGAAAACGCCGACGTCCTTGTATGTATCCGAGACTATGACAACGTCTTTACCTTTAAAGAGCTCCTGTATCTCTCCGTGTTCCCGGCCGCCGCAGATCAGAAAAAGAATCCGGGGGCTCATAGCTTGCAGCTTGGCGTATAGATTCTTCTGGGGTTGAATGACCTCTATTTCGTGTTTGTCCCCCATCAGGGAATCAAGGTTCACTATCATCCTCTGGCGGTATATATTAATGCACTTAGGTGCGACAATAACGATTTTCATTTAACGTGCCTCCCTTTTCGAAAGATAACCCCACCACATTCCGCGGCGAAATTATTACGGTCAGACTTAAGCCGAATTGCAGTTGAATCCACAACATATGGTGGTTTGCCCTTTTACCGCGATATCTTCGGTTTCTGTCTTTCCGTATAAAACAGGTGAAACGGTTGAAATATAGCCATTTTATTTTAACTATTCCCACAATTTATGTTTAGGGATACAATGGTTATTTTCTGTCAAGAAGCTCCCGGATCCGGTTCCGTCTTTCCTCCGGCGTTATATCCTTGTGCCGTATCTGGCAACCGTATTTATTAAAGGACGTCTTCAAGTCGTATTTTAATGGCGTGGTCGACTTTAGATCTCTCGGTGTAAATGTCAGCCATCTCCAGGATTACTTTGCCGTGCTGGAAACTTCCGCGCAGCGCCTCACGAATAAAGGTGTTGAGGACTGGTGCAATGGCCTGACCGACAAGATCCTTTGACCGCGACTTATATATCTCAATAAAACCGGGTTTCACAAACGCATCGTAATATGTTGACCGATCGCATTTTGCAATCTTGCAGATGTCCGTTACCGTTTTCATTCGGTGTTCTGGATTTGTCAAGACTTCCAGTAAGCTTTCCTCCTTGGGAGTCGGCTTATATTCTGTTAGGTTTTTTAAATCTGCCATAGCTTGTTCACCTCACTATTCCAGGGCGTTCGGCAGCTCCTTCCACATAAAAAGGCGCAGAAACAACCGATTCGATACGGTTATTCCCACGCCATTAATTAACAGCTTCCAGCGGTTTCCCGATGGGGTACTATCCTTTTATTGATTATATTTTAATCCAAATTGATCCGGATGTACAGTATATTTGGTTATTCCTACCTTGGGGTAATCTTGGGAGTCTCCCTGTGTGTTCTTTGCGCCGACCTAGTTGTTACCTTGTTGTAAGTAGGGCGTTATCATGGAGCAAACCATTCCTCGCGTACTGTGGGAAAACTCCTCTCAGCCTTCCCGTAATCTACCCGCAGCAGGAACTACCTTGCTATAATCTTGCCGTGACCTTGATGTAATCTTGATGTCCACCCGCCGGAACATTGTCATTTAACCTTATCCCAATCTTAGCATAATCTTAGCGTAATCTGCCGCCGGCAACCTTGACATTACCTTGACTCTACCTCACCCTTATCTCACCCTTAACTGACGATATCTTCTGCAGATTTTTGCGCTTGCGTATGGCTCACAAAGCCCCGTTGGATGTTCTTAATTATGAAAATCCATCTTAGGTATTTCTTAGGGTTATTGTCACCCCTTTTTATGGACTCTAAAAACTCTAAATGATATAGCCTCAGGGGATTCCCTTTTTTATAGTGTCAGAAAACTCTAGTCTTTTTGGGTGTCGGAAATGTCGGAATGCCCTGCTTACCAAGAAGTCCGCGCTCTTTTTAGGGTGTCAGAAATGTCAGTATACTCCACTCATTATGGAATTTTCACACTTTTTAGGACCTCCGAAATCTCCGAATTTATTGCTTGAATATAAATCACTTTATACTGGCCATTTCCGGAAGTCTTAGGGCCTTTCATCCTGGTCTTACCCAGTACCGGCTGCAGCGCCCTGAGGATTCGATCCTTTTCCTGGTCGCTCTCATAGGAAACCTTTATCTTTACAGTCACTGGTCATATCCTCTCTTGTTGCCGCGTGTTAAGGCATTCATAATTGCCTGTTCACTGTCCCTGAACTCATAACCACAATTAAAGCCATCGCGAAAAGACAGTTCTACATTTTTAACCATCAGCGCAATCAGTTGGTCATTGGTTTCCTGATCCAGCGGCAGACCTTTAATGAAATTGCTCAGCTCTGCTGTACTTTCTTTATAGGAGTCTGACCAGCCGCCTTTACTTAATGGGCTTTGTTCTTTTTCATTTTGGGGGTGGAATTTTATTATATTATTTTCCATTTGTGTATCCTTTCTTTTTTGCCGAAATTTCGGCAATGTATCTGTGCGGGGCTTTCACTAATTTGAGGAGCTAGATTTTGCGGGAAGCCCTTATTTCAAATGCGATCTTTCTGCCCTATATGAGACCGAAAGTACCGAAGGTGGTCCCATATCAGACCAGATGAGAGGTTGTCCGAATTTCGGATGATATGGATTTATTTCCGAAAATTTCGGAGATATCGCTATTCCGAATTCCGGAATACTGGTTTTCACAAATTGTGAAGACCTTGACTCGCTACCGGCAGAATCCTCGCAAATCGCGGATATCTTTATTGCCGAACCGTTCGGTGATATCATTCTGATCCGTCTGTCGAAATTTCGACAGATGATTATATTGCGAAAATCTTTTCGCGATATTCACCTGGATCCGTTTGCACAAATTTGTGCAAATGAGTTTACTAGAGCCCCTACACCTTTATCCGAATTCCCGGGTTAAAAAAGCCTTAAATCAAGTCCTGGTCGGCTTTACTGGATTATATGCGTTTCCCGGATCTGTTTGATTTTGTTGGGTTGGTGTTGCATAAATTTTTCGTAGATGGTAGTTGTCAAAATACTGACAACCTATTCCCACGGCATTTCATATACACCCTTTGCATTTCTCAGGATCCTTCGCTCGATCTCGCTGGTGATCTCCTGGCAGCGGTCCTTTGTTGCATACCTACCGAGAAATCGCGTTTTTCCTGTCTTCGTATAGATATTATTGATGTAATATCCACCCAAGATGCTTTTTACGATCTCAAAAGAGTTACAGTTGATCACAGCATTAAGATCCTGTGTTCTAATAAACATTTGATATCTTCCTCCTTTCATGATTTTATTAAAAAGTGACATTTAAAGTGACTTTTTGAAATCGTTACAGCCCTTAAGTTTTTAATGCCTGAAGCCTAAAAAGTGAAAAGTGAGTGTTTTTAAATCTTTTTTTATAATTATTAATTATTTTTTAGTAGCGAATATTTTTTTAAAAATTACTATCACTTTTATCACTTCTATCGGTCAATCCGTTGCAAATGCTTGTTGTATGATTTTTTTAATGTCACTGATTCTATCACTTTTCAGTCACTTGTTTTATCACTTTTCCCGACTACCGTTCCGGATCATAAATTAGCCTGAAATCTTTCCACGCAATGCCTTTATAATTCGGGTATCCATCTATGGTGCCTAGGGTTATTCCCAACTTTTCAGCTCTGTTTTTGATGTTCTTCTTTTCAAGTGCCTGCAGACTATTTACCTGACAGTATTTAAGATATTCATCCTCCAACAGCGTCTTCTTGATGTGATCACCACGGGCCCCAGTGAATTCGCAATTGTCTTCAATAAACCGGTAGAATGTATCTATTCGGCTTCGGTAGTCTTTCATTAATGCAGCCGAGGAGTCACTTGCGGTAAACTTATATCCATTATCCAGCAGCCGATGAAGACCGATCATGGCCCATCTAAATATCTGATCCCTTTCTTCGAGGAGCTTGTCCAGCAGCATCCCATCCCTTTTCTCTTCTGGGATCACTTTCCGACAGTGAACGAGGATCAGCCTCTCGAATATGTGGCCACCCTTATCATCTTTAAATACCGGCAGATCGTTGCAGTTGATTGTAATTCCTCCGTTGAAGATGCAATTAAACCCCATCTCGTTTTTTATCTCTGTGTAGAGCGCATCTCCTCCGGTCAACTGCTTAAAGACTGAGCTGTCATCTATGTCTTCGGCATTCTGATCACCAACAGCAATGAGCCTTTTCCCGTAGATGTCGCCCATGGACCACCTGGATGACATTTTCGACATTGAAACATTTATTGTATTTTGGATTCCGACCAAGTTAACGAGCATAGATAGATACTGACTTTTCCCTGTATTACCGAGCAGCGAATGAAGAACCATGCACTTCTTGAAACGGTAAACCTTGATATTTGATAATATCAGGCCGGTCCACTCCTGGAGGATGTCCACGAGCTTTTCGTCGACCACTCCATCTTCGTCAGTACATAATTCATTAATATATTTAACCCATCTTGTCGGGGCCTTATATTCACTTGGATATGAGCAATTCAATTGGATTGTGCTCAAAACGCTATTACTATGCGCAATAAGTTTCTTGGCATGAATGTCATACAGTCCGTTCCTGACGTTGATGTACCTCTCATCATTATTGATATCTTCAAAACGATGCACATTTACACCGGAGTACATCATCAGATTTGCAACCTTGTTAAACATATCATCTTTACCAAACCCCACAGGAATGTAGCGTCTTATGATAGCCTTAATGTCGTTTCTGCTGCGCCTGGTATATACTCCGTTTTCGCAGACATAAACCAGTTCGCCCTTTGTTCCCTGTTCTTTGAGGATAATGCAATCCAAGGTCTTCAGGATGCTCTCGGCAAGCTTGTCCTCGTTTATCTTTATGGTGATTTTTCCGCCTCTTTCATCAAGAAATATCCATGGGGCATATTCACCCGATGTCGAATCGATTAATTCCAGGAGATCATCCTTGCTATGCTTTTCGTCTCTTATATAGTCCGTGACATCGCCTTTTTCTTTTTCCGATGTTACAACAACCTTTAAATAATGCGCAAAATGCCGAAGATCTCTTGAGATCTTATCTTTATATTCCATGCCCGGTTCATCATGGTCTGGAAGGATTATTACTTTTGCTCCAGTGAAATATTTTGCGAATCTTTTATCCCAACTGCTGCTGCTTCCGGATGTCGTGGCAGTGAGCCCTAAGGATCTTAAAGTCTCAACGTCCTTTTCGCCTTCAACGACATAAACCGGGAAGCCATCTCTTACTGCTTTAACTAGCGCCGGCAGATTATAAAGAACCGGATCCAGGTCGCCTTTTCCGATTTTCATGTGTTCATGGTTCTGATCCAGTATCCCATAGATCATATCCTTGTTGATGAAACGAACCTTCGAATATAGATAGCGGCCATTTTCATCTGAATAGTGGTATTCCGCTCCGATTTTATTGTCGTATCGCTTTTCTATATATGCACGCCAGGTCGATTCCTTTTTCTCCGCTCCGAGGTCACTCCAGGACAAACCGACCTTCTGAAGGATATCCCGTACATCGCAGCCGGCATGGCAGTGCATTAAGATCCTATCTCCCTTTTTTGAAACGGAAAGACTTGCCTTCTTGTCAGCGTGACAAGGGCATTCGCATTGAAAGGAATTCTCTTTCAGCCTTTTGACTTTATTGAATCTTTGCAGTATTTCATCTATATCTTTTGTCATGATAACTCCTATTGAATGCGCCTTATCCGGCCATAGGTATTTTGATTATCTTTCTCGGAATCTACCACATTTGCCTGCATCAGTTCCCGGATCCTCGCCTCTAGCAGATCAATATCTATAATGTATTTGCCTTTACCGGTTCCAACTTTCATCGCAGGGTAGCGCCCGCTGCGGATGCCCTGCCTGAGTTCCCACTCGGAGAGTCCTACAGTTTCAGAGGCTTCTTTGATTAAAACACGTTTACCCATATATGCATTGCCTCCTCTACACATTGCTTTCGCGGCTTATCTGATCAATGATCTGCAAAACCCTCTTTTTGTCTTCTTCCGAGAACTCTTTCCGGAGTTTTCTGGAAAACGTGCCGTCCGTAATGCCGAGAGCCAGAGCCACTTCCCAGTATTTGATTCGGCTTCTTTGCATCTTTTCCCTGATTTCCTTATTTGATGTCAATTGCATCATCTCCTTTCCTAAAAATATTGTTGTGTTATTGCTTTTGCTTTGATATACTAACATCAACATGTTTCGTTGTTGCTATGTATAATATTATACGCCGAAATAATTTCGTATGCAAGTTTGATTCGCATCTACAGACGATATTTGACGGCTGCGGTTCGTATGTAAAAAACGGATTATCTCCATACGAATTTTGAACTGAAATTGCAAGGAGCAGAGAAATGGATGATAAAGTTTTTTTCAATCCTCAGGATCCTCAAAGGCGTACTGATAATAATTTAAATTTAGTAATTTATCGTTTTTCAGATGGCACAGAATCCATTGATTATACTTTTGAAGTATTTAATGAAAAGCGTAAAGAAAAGCAAACCGGCCCAGTACTTTCTGCTTTTTGTGACCTATTATCCTTGAATTTTGAGGCATTGTCTTGTGACATAATTGATCTCTACGCCTCTAATCTTCAAGAATTTGATTCGTACGACTCGTTTATGGAATCAAACTGTATGAGAGCCGAAATACTTGATCTTTTAAAAAAGCATGGCATTTTAATGATGTCAAATTTAAATGTTGATCGGATCTTTAATATAATAAACGAAGCAACAAAGCGCACTTCAATAACGAATAGCGAAAGCAATGAAGGCGCAGGCAACATAATACTATCTTCTAGGTTTGATGAGAATACAATTAAACAATTCAGACGTGAAGAAGAACTCCTAAAAATAAAAGAGAATATCCTTTCACCTAAATACTTCTCTGACCTTTTTTATATACAATCCTTTGTTGAGGTGGTCCAAGAAAACAAATTAAAGAAAAGCACAGAGATGCTCCATTCCTTTATGTCCAATTATATTAATAACTCAAGAGAACCGGATAAATTCCAGACAACAACTCTGACGCATAAAAGATATACAAACAAGATTAAAGCAAAAAACCAAATAGCGGATTTTATTGAAGGGTTGGTCCCGTATGAAGATTATTACGCTTTTCGGCCTAAAAGCACGGAGGAGATTTGCATTGCATCTTTGTATTTATTATTTGGGAGAGACTACGATATAAAAAAATGTGCGAATTGCGGTAAATGGTTTGTACCATTGGGCCGATCAGATACACTTTATTGTGACAGACCGAGCCCACAGGACTCGAACCGAAGTTGTAAAGAGTATGGAACCGAACGGTTATGGTATGATAAATTAAAACAAAATGAATCCGCAAGTCTTTGGAGAAAAATATCACAGACAAAACAGAAAATGGCTTCCAGATATAGTGACATTCCTGCATATACGGAACAATACGAGTTGTTTAAGATCGAATCGAAGCAATGGAAATCAGACGTTAAAAATGGCATAAAAACCGAAGAAGAGTTTATTGGATGGCTTAAATCACAAAAAGAAAAGAAGGTGTAAATATGGCCAACATAAGAATCAGGGGTAACTCTGCCACAATACAAGTATCCAATGGTTTCGACTCGGCCGGAGAGAGGATCCGGCCCAATATGACCATCGAGCGCGAGCCGGGCATGACGGACAAGCAATGGGAACGGCACATCCAAAAAACGGCCATTGAGTTCGAGGAGAGAGTTAAGAAGGGCGTCTATCTGGACGGGAACAAAATTACCCTTGCTGAGTTCGTGGATTTGTGGCGGACCAAGTACGCCCAAAAGGAGCTGCAGCCTAAAACCCTTTTCGAGTATGAGCGTCATATTGCCAGGATCACCAAGGCAATGGGCCATTTGAAGATTGGCAAAATACAGCCGCTTCATATACTGGAGTTTTACAATAATCTGGCGGAACAGGGAGTAAGGGAAGATAATCTTTACCGTGCAAACAAGAAGTTCACACAGTACCTGAAGGATAACAATATCAACGGCACAATGCTGGCGGAACTTACTGCCACCAACGTTAAAACATCACGGAAGTTAATAAATGGCGAAAACACAAACAAAGAGAAAGCCTCCCAAGTCTGTGAACGACTTGATATATCACTTAAAGATTACTTTGAAGTCGTGAAGCAGGCCGGCGGCGTCCTCAGCGAACGGACCATCCAGCACCATCACAGGACACTAAGCGCTATTCTGCAGAAAGCTGTTGAGTGGCAGGTAATATACGAGAATCCAGCCCGGAGGGTGACGGCCCCAAAAGTCACAGAAAAGGATATGCGCTATTTTGAAGAGGATGAAATCCTCCGGCTGTTTGAAATTCTTCAGCAGGAACACATTAAGCATCAGGCCTGGATCTATATAGCGGCTTATATAGGCTGCCGCCTTGGTGAGCTGGGCGGGCTCCGGTGGGAGGATGTGAACTTTAATGAGAATCTGATCAGCATACACCAGGCATCACAAACTCTCCCGGGAAAAGGCATCTTTATTAAGGATCCAAAGAACGAATCCAGTAAGCGGACCGTATCTGCTTCACCAGCCGCCATGCGGATCCTGAAAGAGTATCAGATCTGGCAGAAGGAGCAGCGCCTTGCTATGGGCGAATTATGGGTTGATTCCGGATTTATCTTTACAAAAGTCAATGGAGAAATCATGAATCCAAACACCCCGACTCAATGGTTTTTAAGCTTCAGGAGGAGAAATAACCTTCCGGACGTGAACTTCCACGGTCTGAGGCATACCAATGCCGCGATCCTGATCGGGGAGGGCGTCGACATTCAGACAGTCGGCGGAAGGCTGGGACACGCAAAGCCCACGACCACCGGGAAGGTATATTCCCACTTCTTGAAGAAGCCGGACGAAAAGGCTTCTCAGAAGCTTGAAGAGAAGTTCAACGGGAAGAAAGAAAAAGACGGTGGACAGGTTGTTAATTAAACAGGGAGCGCATCCCTGTTTTTTTATTTGTCGCAAAGGTTCCCCCTTTATGTGGTGCTGAGAACCTCTTTCCCTTAAAACCCTGTTAAAACGAAAAATAGAGCCTCTTTTGTCACCAATTTGAAACTGCCTTACTTGATACCATCTATTTTCAATGTAAACATAATTCTGTGCTGTCACCACATTGTCACCACTTTGTCACCAAACACCACTTAACCGCGCCTTTTATAGCATCAAAACACCTCAACCGAAACGTACAATACATTGAAATACCAACAATGTCATTAAGCTGCATAAAGCCACAGAAATCAAATAAACGGTTTCCTAAACCGTGCGTCGGATGTTCGAATCATCTCGGGAGTGCCAAAAAATAATGACGTCTTCATGGCGTCATTATTTTTTTGTATTCAGGTAGAGATGATTCCGTTATATCTGCGCTTCGTTTTGCTCCATACACACTTTGTTCCGTCCTACGCGCTTCGCAGCATAAGCGGCCTTATCCGCTCGATCGATTATATTTTCGTAATTTCTAACTTGTTCTTCGCCACAGTAAGCAACTCCTATGCTTGCGGTGGTGTGATACCCGTCTATATCAGTGTTTTGCACAACTATACGCAGACTTTCTGCTATAGACAACAGTTCTTTCTCGTTATATCCATATGCCATTGCTACGAATTCCTCACCGCCATAACGATAGAAGTGCAGCCGAAAATTCTGCTTGAATTTTGTAAACGCTTCGCCCAAACGACTCAGACATTTGTCACCGATAGCGTGACCGTAGTTATCGTTAAATTCTTTGAAGTAATCGATATCAATCATCAGGATTCCGGATGGCTTTTCTACACTTGTTGTTTTCAGGGCCGCCAGTGTTTCAAAAAGCTTGCGGCGGTTAAATAAACCTGTCAGCACATCAGTTTCTTTTTCAATAGTCAACAAGCGGTGCGCCTCATAATTTTCCAAATGAACCTGTACCATTTTATTACCAATAAAACACCCAAGAATAGCAAAACACAGACTATTGATTGTATCCTCAAGTACATATTGTGGCTTTAGGTAATACGCTAAAATGGTATGTAACGTAAACCAAAAAGCTACAAATACGTTCATATGGGCAGGACGGTCGATGAAACCAAGCGGCATAATGCAAAAGGCTCCCAGTAGAATTGTCGCCCGCATATTGGGTGCGTGAATTACGCTGAGATAAATAGCAAATAAAAATAAGATGGAAAAACAGATATACAAACCGCCAAGAGCGTATTTTTTCATAAAAGAAAGCCTAAAAATAAAGAACTGGGTGAAAAAGAGTATGGCTGTCAGCACATAGGCAGGGGCAGCGGCTGTCTTAGGGTTGAAAGGTGCTGCCAACAGCGGTAGCATCATCAACAGTCCTCCTATTAGTGCCAACGCGGATACCATTGTTTCGTTATAATCTTCAATGGCCTCGCGGTTATCAGATGCAAGTTGTGTATAAGTTCTTTCTTGATTCCTAAATCGTTTCGACCATTTTTTCATACTATTTTACCTCAATAGGCTTTGCATAATATACCAAGCCGTATAAAATTTCAATTTCATCATATATGCTGCAACATTTAGGAAATTAGGTGCAAATCAAGATCTGTGCCTGGATTTGCAATCTTACTTGCTACTGCAATTCTAATCATTCCCCTATCCCCGGTCAAGCTAATTTTCTAAACAATGACACCGACGACGGAGTAACGACGTTTAGGTTGCACTCTAATTATTTGTTACAGGAAGCATAACTCAAAATACCGAGGTCTTCATTCCCCGGCATTTTTCATATCAGTAATTTCGGGTAGACTATTTTGGCATTGACGATTCGATATATTATAATTCCTTTTTATGTTTTGGAAAATCAACAAAAGCCGGTCATGAACTTGAGAGGCCTTTGTAATTAGTAATATAACGAAAATAATAAAGCCTCGCTTATAGCAAGGCTTTTATAAAATCAACCTTAATCTTCTCCAATAGGACCCTGTAAGTCGCTTAGCCTTCAGCGAAGGGCTCTTTCCCATTCTTCTTCTTTGAAGCCTACAAGTATCAGGTCATCCCCAATAAGAATAGGCCTTTTTACAAGCATTCCATCGCTTGCTAAAAGCTTAAGCTGCTCCTCTTCACTCATACCTATCAATCTGTTTTTCAGGTCAAGCTCTTTATATATATTCCCGCTGGTATTGAAGAAGCGTTTTAATGGAAGACCGCTCTTTGCGTGCCAGTATCTCAGTTCCTCCACGTTAGGATTATCACTCTTGATTTCTCTGAACTCATATTGGATTTTATTTTCGTCAAGCCATACACGTGCTTTCTTGCAGGTCGTGCATCTGCTGTAGCATATAAAAACCATGTTTACCTCCCTATATCCTCTCGTATCAGCAATACCAGATAATCACCATATCCCTCCTGCTCCATACATTCCTTAGGAATAAATTTCAAAGAAGCGCTATTTATACAATAACGAAGACCGCCTTGTTCTTTCGGCCCGTCTGTGAAAACATGTCCCAAATGTGCATTCCCTGCAGCACTTCGAACCTCGGTACGCAGCATACCGTGACTCTGGTCTTTAAATTCAAGAATAAGTTTGTCATCAATCGGCCGTGAAAAACTTGGCCATCCACAGCCGGATTCAAATTTGTCAGTCGATACAAAGAGTGGTTCGCCTGTGGTTACATCGACATAAATTCCTTCGTCAAATAGGCTGTAGTATGAATTTCGAAAAGGCGGTTCTGTCTCATTTCTCTGTGTAACTGCGAATTCAAGTTCACTTAGAGTTTCTTTCAGTTCTTCGGCGGACTTTTTCCGAAACCTGCGAGTCGGATCCAGAGCCTCCTTTGCTTGATCGAATTTTGCTGCTCCTATATGGCAATATCCCTTTGGGTTTTTATCCAGATATTTCTGATGATATTCTTCTGCTTTATGATAATTTCTCAGCGGCTTTATTTCGATTGCAATTCTTTCCTTATACCTTTTCTGAAGTTTATTAATCGACTCCAAAATTATCTTTTCATCTTCTACATCCGTAAAATAAATCCCGGTCCTGTACTGAGAGCCGATGTCATTCCCTTGGCGGTTAATTGACAGCGGGTCAATAACGTCATAAAAAAGCTTTAGCAGGAACGGCAATCCGATTTTCTCATCATCATATAAAACCTTAACCGTTTCTGCATGTCCTGTTTTTCTATGACACACATCTTCGTAAGTTGGATTTGACGTTTTGCCATTTGCATATCCAACCTCAGTTGATAGAACGCCTAAAATGCTTTCCAGATATTTTTCTGTTCCCCAAAAACACCCGCCCGCTAAATATATTTCTTTTATCAAGGGAAAATCCCTCCTTATACTTAAGTAAAACTAAGATACAATGATATGCTACCTTTAATAGGCACGTTTTATTCCTGAGTTTCGTTTATTACCATTTTCCTATCCTCATTCTACTAATAGCCCGGCAGCACGGTCAAGACAATACAAAGAAAAATATTCATCATCATCTTGAAATAACAAAGCAGCAATAGGCTTTACGTCTATTGCTGTTTTATTAGTATCTCGAAGGAGATATTCGAAAATCTGACAAGATGGGAGGGCACCATCATAAAGTTTAAATTCGCATATTCCTATGTATGGAGGCTACTTTTAATCATCTAAATAGGGTAGAGTGGAACCTGCCTGCGGCATTACGATAATCTTGGCATTGTCACTTAGTTTTTTAAATGCGGCATTAAGTGCTTCCCGAACTGTATGAAATGGTGTAAAATGTATTTTTTCAATTAGGTTATCCTCCAGATCAGAAACCATATAAATGTCTGCTTTCTGCATCACCATCGCTATAGCGGCTGCCTTATGAGCACCAAGGATAAAGTTTTTCTTGATCTCTTCTATCATGTCTTCCGGCTCCATAGTCAGCATCCACTTCTTAAAATGTTCTTCGCCGAAGCCTTCTTTAGCAGACGCACACCAGATTATAATACCTCCGGGCCTCACCGCATGCTGTGCATTGTCAAGCCCTTTCTGCGCCTGATAGATGTTGATGTCTTTCGGAAAGCCGCCGGGCGATAGCACCACGATGTCCGCTCTCTCATCTATTTTTATTTTATACATATCATCGATTGCCTGACAGCCTGCTCGATGGGCTAAATTATAATGACCTGCAAAAGCCTTCACAATTTCTTTATTTTTATCAAGAACGACGTTCACAATAAAGTCGATATCAATAAATTCAGTAACCTGATCAATATCCTCTCTAACAGGGTTGCCCGATAGCTTTCCCGCCTGGGCACCCGGCTTTATCATATTGGAATGGTTAGCTTGTATTGCCCTTCTGCTTGAGACACCGGGCATAAGAGCTTTCGATCCCCCCGAATACCCTGCGAAATAATGGAATTCCACATTCCCGATGCAAATTCTCCGATCTGCTTTTATAACAGGTTCGAAAATATCCACCGGTGTCCCGTGATCACATACTCCAAGCTCTGTGCATCGTTCAGGATCGCTGTCCATGAGTGTGATTTCACTGTCATAGATCGCATCGCCCACTAAAGCCCTTTTTTCTTCCTCAGTATGAGGCCTATGACTTCCAAGGCCGAATATAATCGTTATCTGAGATTTATTCACTCCTCCTTTTTCAAGTTCGTCAATCACTGCGGGCAGGATCCTGTATGACGGAAGTGGCCTTGTGATATCGCTTGTAATGATTGCCACCTTGTCTTCCGGACGGACGATATTGCATAATCTTTCCGTACCGATGGGATTTTCTATGGCACGGACGACCTCAGCCTCACCTGTGATACCTAAGGTTATCTCATTAGGCATAACCTCTCCAAGATAATTTGTTTCCGGAATGTCAAAGTTTACGGTTCCTTTCCCGTATTTTAATTCAATGTGCTTCATATCATTTACCGACCCTGTTCACACCGGAATCGACAGCTGCGCGGTACACCGCTTCCGCAACTGCTTTCCCGACTCTTTTATCAAATGCGGGTACTATAACATAATCTTCCTTCAGCTCAGAATCTGAGATCAGTCCTGCAATTGCCTTCGCCGCCGCTATCTTCATTTCTTCATTGATATCGCTGGCTCTGGCGTCCAAGGCCCCGCGGAAGATACCGGGGAATGCGAGAACATTGTTGATCTGGTTCGGGAAATCGGAACGTCCCGTTCCAATAACCCTTGCTCCTGCCTTTTTGGCCTGCTCTGGCATGATTTCCGGTTCCGGGTTGGCCATTGCAAATACGATAGGGTCCTTTGCCATAGATTTAACCATTTCTTCAGAAACCAATCCTTTGGATGAAACACCTATTAAGATATCTGCCCCTTTCATAGCATCGGTGAGATTTCCGGTACGATTTGCTTTATTTGTAATATCGGCAAGCATCTGATGGACCGGATTTTCATATTGTTCCGTCTTCACCAATATCCCTTTTCTTGTGCAGGCATAGATATCCTTTACGCCCATGTTCAGGAGCATCCTGGACACCGCATACCCCGCAGCACCCGCTCCGCTAATCGCAACGGTAACTTCGCCCCACTTCTTCCCGACGATCTTCAGCGCGTTGATCAAACCTGATGTAACAACAACCGCCGTCCCATGCTGGTCATCGTGAAAAACCGGAATATCAAGTTCTTTCTTTAAACGATTCTCGATTTCCACACAGCGGGGAGAAGAAATGTCCTCTAAATTGATTCCACCAAAACCCGGTGCGATCATCTTTACCGTCTGAACGATGTCTTCCACTTCTTTCGATGCTACGCAGATCGGAAAAGCGTCAACGTTTGCGAAGGACTTGAAAAGTACAGCCTTTCCCTCCATAACGGGCAGCCCGGCTTCCGGACCTATATCGCCCAAACCCAGCACAGCTGTTCCATCCGTTACAACTGCGATCATGTTTCCTTTGGCGGTATAGTCATAAACTTTGTTGATGTCTTTGTGTATTTCCCGACACGGTTCAGCGACACCTGGAGTATATGCCAAGGACAGATCCTCCTTGCTGCTTACCGGTACCTTGCTGGTGACCTCGATCTTTCCCCTCCATTGTTCATGGAGTTTCAATGACTTTTCCTGAATATTCATCCTGTCATTTCCTTTCCATCGCAGTTATTAGAGGCAGCTTCTTTCCCGACATGAACTGTACCATGGCTCCGCCCGCAGTACTGACATAACTGATATTTTTCGTGTCAATAAACTTCTGAGCAGCAGCTACCGTATCACCGCCGCCGATGACAGAATACGCACTTGATTCAGCAATTGCTTCCCAGATTGCGCTTGTTGCCTTTTCAAACAAAGGATTTTCATAAGCACCGGCAGGTCCGTTTACAAAAATTGTTTTAGCACTTGCTATGATAGCTTCGTATTCGGCAATGGTCTTTTCTCCTATATCCATGAACATTTCCTCACTCGGAAGATCGTCAACGTTCAATTCCTTTCTTGCCCCATCTTTTTCATATGCCAGATCCTTTGGCCAGCAGAGTTTGTCTCTGTACAATTCAATATATTTCTTCGCATCCTTAATGAATACATCCAAACCTCTTGACTTTATGAAATCTTCTTTTCGTTTTCCAAGAGAAATTCCCTGCGCCATGAGCATTATTTCCCCTGTTATTCCGCATGTCAGAATTTTATCTGCAGTTCCTGATTCAAGGACTTTTTCCATCATACCGAAGGCATCGGATATTTTTGCGCCTCCCAGCACAAACACACAAGGCTTTGCAGGGCTTTCGAGAACCCGCGAAAGCGACGTGACTTCTTCCATGAGCAACAGACCTCCCGCATATGGCAGAACCTCCTGAAAGGCCACCATTGAAGGCGAATTTCTATGAGCTGCGGCAAAAGCGTCATTGACGTAATAATCCATCAATGGGGCAAGGTTCCGCACAATATAGGTCTGCAGCATTTCTTCAGGTTTGAGTTTTACTGCATTTTCAAAGGTAGACACCTCTTCTGTCAGGTATCTGACATTTCCGAGCAAAACCGCTTCGCCCGGGTTCAGATCCTTTACAGCTTGCTGTGCCGCCAGTCCTGCGACATCATCCACATACCCTACCTTCTGTCCGAGATAAAGACTCAACTTTTCGGCATGCTCTTCCATGGAGATCAGGTTTTCATAATCTAATGTATCCCCCTGATGAGCAATGATTGCCAGTTTCGCTCCTTTGTCCAGCAAGGATTTGATTGTAGGGATGCTTTTTATTATGCGGTTTTCGTTTGCGATCTTCTTTGTATCCTTATTTAGAGGCGAATTGATGTCGACGCGAAGGAGAACGGTTTTTCCTTTGCAGTCGAGCTCATCCATGTGCCTTATGCAGGCTCTGTTATCTATTTCCATGACGGCAGCCCCAGGTATTTATTTGTAAGCCCTACCGCTTCTGCTCCGTTTTCCTGCATGTTCAAAGCAGCCCTTATTCCATCGATAGTTTCCGGAATAGTAACAGACTCCTGCGGTATATGAATTCCAAACATGATGTCTTTTCCTGATTTCACAATGGTGTCTTCCCAAACGCAGATCTCAAACAAATCTCCCCGTTCTCTGCCCAAATCTCTTGCATATTTGAAAATGGATGCATTCCCCAGGAAACCGTCTTCCAATCTAACTATTCTTATCCTGTCATGGGCGGCAAGTATGTTTTTTGTCTCTTCTACGGAAATATCCTTTTTCGGAGTTGCGACAACCGTGATAAAGTGGCCATGTGTGACCGGTGTGTGTACCAGTATTCCGGTGGCATCGATGTGAGGCATAATTGTCATCAGGTCTGTGGCTTGATGGGTTGGAGCCTTATCTACCTGAAGTGCGTTGGTAAGTCCGCGGTGATAATCTCCCGGGTCTGCAACCCTTCTGACGATGGTGATTGCAACTTTTTCGACTCCGCAAGCTCTATCCAGACAGTCAACTGCACGGATCAGGCCAGTTGTGTTACAGGAGGTAAGCTTCAAATAGTCCTTACCGACTCCCTTTTCATAATTTGCATATCCATGAAAGAAAACGTCCGCAATGCTGTTGCTTTCTCCGCCTTGGAATATTGCTTTCTTATTGTATTTTTTATATATTTCCTTATTCTTTGCTCCGACTCCTGCGCCGGTCGCATCCAATACGATGTCTGCTTCGGGAAGTATATCTTCCATTGTTCCTGAAACGGTAAATCCCTTTGCTTCTAAATTCTTTTTGAACTCCTCGTTTGGTGCAAACAACTTGTAGGGCATTCCCTTTTCCCTGAGTGCCATGACGCTCAGCGTCGCAGCCGCATCCACGACGCCGATCAATTCCATATCGCCCTGTTTGTTGACGCCGTCTGCCAATCTCTGTCCTATAACTCCATATCCAACTACTAATACTTTTTTCATTTCATTCTCTCCTATCTTTATTTGATATTTAACGAATTATCCTCTGATATTGCATAAGAGCACACGTTAACACGTGTGATCTTATGCAAGAGTTGTAATACAATATTTTAAGAAGTAGTATTAAAAAACTATTTTTTAGCATTCACAACCGTGTCGATCGCCTTATCAAGTATTTCCAATCCGGCGTTCAGCTGTTCGGCGGTAATTACAAGCGGCGCCAGGAAACGGATGCAGTTGTCCCTTACTCCCGCTCCCAACACAACAAGCCCGTTCTTCATGCATTCGTTTATGATCGCCTTTGTCTCTTCCTTGGAAGGCTCTTTTGTGGCTCTGTCCTTTACAAACTCGATTGCCAGCATAGCTCCCCTGCCTCTAACATCGCCGATAATGTCGTATTTTTCTTTTAATTCGTAAAATTTCTTGATGGAGATATTGCCTATATTGTTTGCCTTCTCACAGTAGTTGTCTCTCTCCATGATTTCAAGTATCTTAAGCGCGGAAGCAGTTGCAAGGGCGTTTCCGCAGTATGTACCACCCAGTTCACCGGGTTTCACGGATTCCATGATGTCTTTTCTTGCCGTTACGCAGGCAACTGGAATTCCTCCTGCTACGGATTTCGCGCTTACTACGATGTCCGGCCTGACACTCCAGTACTCACAGGCAAACATCTTTCCTGTTCTTGCATATCCCGACTGGATTTCGTCTGCAATAAGAAGAATGCCGTACTTATCGCAAAGACGTCTCATTTCCTTCAGGAAAGCATCCGGGGGTACTACAAATCCGCCTTCGCCGAGGATCGGTTCGATGACGATCGCTGCGACCTGATCCGGTGCAACATATTCCAGGAAGTAGCTGTCTTCGAACATCTTGGCGCAATGCATTCCGCAGCTCTCCTGTTCTAATCCGTAAGGACATCTGTAGCAGTATGGGAACGGGAATCTGTTAACTCCTGAAGGGAGCGGTCCGAAGCCGGTTTTATACGGTCGGCATTTGCTGGTCATTGCCATAGTCATATATGATCTTCCGTGAAATGCACCTGCAAAGCATATGATCTCGCTTCTGCCTGTAAATCTTCTTGCAAGCTTTACGGCATTTTCATCGGCTTCTGCTCCGGTGTTGACCAGAATCGTCTTCTTTTCTCCTTCGATAGGAATGATCTCGTTAAGCTTTTCGGCAAGTCTTGGGTACTGTTCATAGTTAAAAACGTTGATGTTCGGTGCAAAATATTTATCGCACTGAGCCTTGACCGCTTCCACCACTTCGGGATGAGAATGGCCGATGTTAAGTACGCCGATACCGGCAACTAAGTCAATAAAAATATTGCCGTCGACATCCTGCACCATAGCGCCTTCCGCCTTATCGACAAATACCGGAGCCAGCATTCCGACCGCATCGGTGACATTGTCCTTTCTTACTTTCAGCAGTTCTGCAGATTTTGGGCCCGGGATAGCTTCTGTTACTATCTTAGGCAAGCTTGTTCTTAGTGACATCTTTTCATCCTCCTTAATACTTCTGACTTATAGATTGTAGAATTTCATTGACATTTCTACTGTTTTTACTTTATTTTGGAATCCGCTTGGAATCCGCGCTTAATTAAAATAGCAATTTGTGTGCCAATTATGATGATTTGGCTTGTACATTAAAAAACGGACCTGAAATGTATTGAAAAATACGCATTTCAGATCCGTCACTTTGCTAATTGTCTTTTTTTTATAAACAGTTCGTATTGAATTCGGGTGTGCGGCTAATCAACTTTGACTAATAATTAAACATAAACATCTTCTTATTCGCTGGTTTTTTAAAGTTCCAATCATCTTTGACTAATTAAATGTCAGTATTGACTATGCTTTAAGTTTACAGCTTATTGGCTTATTCGTAACGATAGGATTTATAATTCGGGATATATTTTCGGAGTCTTCTTGCCGCGGTGGCTTGGCTGATTCCTAATGCCTCCCCTACAGCAATGCTGGTCTTATATGTTTTAAAGGTGTTAACAATAATGGTTTTTTCATATTCCTCCAGCATTTTATCAAGAGAGCCATCCATTTTCGGCTTATTTCTTTGACCCTCTAAAACGATATCGTCCGGTAAATCCTCTAAGTTGATTTCTTTCTGTTTTGCTATGATTACCAGACGTTCAACGAAATTTTCTATCTGCCGAATATTCCCCGGCCATTTCTGTTTTACAAGTGCATCGTATACTTCCGACGCAAGGGATACCTGCTTCTTGTATTTCTTGTTATACTGATCTAAAAAGCTCTGCACCAAAGGAACGATGTCTTCGGGTCTTTCTCTTAGAGGCTGTATCTGGATCGGAATTACATTCAGCCTGTAATACAGATCCTCTCTGAAAAGATTTGCCCTTATATTCTTTTTCAAATCAAGATTCGTTGCTGTGATCAACCTGAAATCAACATCGATTTTTTCAAGTCCGCCAATCCTTATTATGACTTTTTCTTGTATAACCTGCAGCAGCTTTACCTGCATATTAAGCGGCAGCTCTCCGATTTCATCCAGGAATAGTGTGCCGCCGTTGGCAAGCTCTATTTTTCCCATCTTTCCCTTGGCGCTTGCTCCTGTAAAGGAACCTTTTTCATAACCAAACAGTTCGGATTCAATCAGATTCTCAGGAATGGTTCCACAGTTAATTTCTATAAATGGTCCGTCGACTCGACCGCTTTTCTGGTGTATGATTCTTGCGATCATACTCTTTCCAACGCCTGTTTCTCCGGTGAGCAGTACATTGGCATTTGTATCAGCTATTTGTGAAATCAGTTCATTTACACTTGTCATATGCATGCTGTTAGTTACAAGCTCTTTTTCATTGATCTCTTTCATTTGCAGCTGGTTTATCTCTGCATTGTATTCGCTCATCAATTCGATAAGCTTTATATATTTTTCATTTAATGACGTCATATCGGCTATATCGATCGAATTAAAGCTGATCACATATTGGATATTGCCGGAATCATCAAAGATCGGCACACCGGTAGTCAGAATGCTGTCACCCATCTTATTCTTCTGCAGAATAGTTGCTTTACGCTTCTTTTCTAATACAACCGCCGTTACGGAGGGCTTGAAGACTCCCATATTCTCTAAACTGAAAATCGACTTGCCAATTATTTCTTCCCTTGTAACACCGTAGTGTTTCTCATAAGAATCGCTGACCCTTATCACAATTCCTTCGCCGTCTGTCAAAGTCACATCATTCTCGTTATCCATAACCTTGAATAAGATGTCCATCTTTTCTTTTTCATAGATTTCACAATTATCGCATTTTTTATTAGTATATTCCATTTTTTAGCCTAGCCCCTCCCGCTGATTCAGAGTTGTCTTTCATAATGGCTGCCGCCTGTAAATTCCCTTAGTATAGAGTTGAATGGAATCAGAGCATCATTCATAGGTTCAAAAAAAGTAAGTAAGTTCAATAAACGCTCTCTTGTCAAATAATATGGACTGTCCTCGCCGATCTGCATAAGTGAAGCTTCAGCCGGCAGGCGCAGCGCATTCATCTCATATAGAAGTGATGAATTGAACATCACATCGCAATCCTCCTGGTATTTAAAGAGGTTGTCGTATTCACCGCGTCGAACGCTGTCCCACTGTTTGATAGTCCTTTCAGCAGGTATTCCCCGGAACCGGTCGTCTCTTACGATCCTTCGAAGAAGTCTGACTTCTGTTTCAGGCACTCTGTTTATCAAATCAATATTGAGCCCAAAGAGTGCATTTACAATAATCCGAAAAAACACATTCCGGTTGATATCCGGCAGTATACTGGGATTTACAGCGTGAATACCCTCCATAAGAAGTATTTCATCAGGTCCAACATATACTTTTTTTGTCTTTTCTGAACGATTACCTGTAACAAAATCAAAGATTGGCGCGTGTATTTCCTCTCCCTTGATAAGGCGCAGGATATGATCATGCAGCAGCTTGAGATCAAGGGCTTCTACATCTTCAAAATCATAATTGCCTTGATAATCTAAAGGTGTCTTGTCGCGATTCACGAAATAATCATTCAGTGACAATACTACCGGTCTCAGACCATTTACCCGAAGCTGCGTCGCCAGCCGCTTGGAGAAGGTCGTCTTTCCCGCAGATGAAGGACCGGAAATTAATAGTACCCTCAGCGCTCGTCTCTGTTGAAGTATCATGTCCGCTATGTCGGAAATCTCCTTTTCATGCAGCGCTTCAGCAATACAAAGCAGCTCAAAGCTCCTCCCTGACATAATATACTTATTTACATCGGATATGAGCTCCATATCAATATTGCGGAGCCAGTTCTGGTTTTTATCATAGGTTGACGCTAATTTTTCCGGCGGGATCAAGGGGGTCTTCTCTCCTCTTTCCGCATCTCCAAAGTCAACAATAAAACCCGTCGAGAATGGTATGATCTTAAATGGCGCCACCATAGACGAAAAATTATGTGCTTCATAAAGTACATTAACTATTCTGTTATCCACCCTATATTGAAAATAGCCTCCCTTTTTGCCCATGTAATTCATCGGACTATTAGATGCGACCAATTCGTTCAGCCGCTTGCCAATCTGGCCAACCTCACGTGTAGAGAGTATTGAATTTTTTAGTCTGCAGAAAACTCCCTCCTGGATAGAGTAAGCTGTCTTCAGCATATCATCCGGAAACAGCTCCTGTATCACTTTAATCAGACCAAGCTTGACCGTCTGACGATCTCTGTTCAAGTGTGTCTCATTCATATCTACCGCTCCCTTCAACTGCCAAACGGCATACCGTTAAGGCATATGCTTTATTTATTTTCTTAATTTTATCATATATAAAATCAAAATTCCTAATTTTTCTGAATATTTCCTTTATTTTTTCGATACTGTTTTTACATTAAAACAGATAACAGTCGAATAACCGTTCCACATTCTTATACCCCGGTGATCCGGGGTATTGTTTTATCTTAACCCTTATCCAAAATCTCTGTTCATCCGCTGTTTAAGCTCTTCTTCATCCCGCTCTGTGTTAATACCGCCATAAAGGCCTTGGAATAGAATACCGGCATACCGGGCAGTAGGCTTGACTGCCAAAAGCAGCAGATCTGCTAAATCCTCACTGCTCTTTACATATTCGATCAATGGTTCTCTGTTCATCAGCAACCCGCCAAAGCCCTTATCCGGAGCAAAGATTTTTAGCGCGTATCGAATTGCCGAGTGTTTTGCCTTCCCCGGCGAAACTAAGAAATCCAGGTATTTTTTCATATCCTTAACGGACTTTCCAATTTGCTGCGTCGTCATTTCCGGATAAAAGCATGCTATTATCTTTTCATCACCAGCGTTCAAAATCAGGTGCTGGGTAGGTTTATATGAGTTTGGATCAAGACCCTCACGCTTCATCATTAGCCTGTCGAATTCTTTCTCTATTTTATTATGGGTGAGCCCTTCTGTTTTTGTTTTATATCGAACTAAAGGATGGCATTCGCTATCCAGCATAAAATGACAGAAAAAGCCTAAAAGATATGAAATCCCGGCACTTTTATCCGGGCAGATTGCAAGCTGCTCTTTTGCTTTTTTGTAAAACACAAGCGCGGTTTGACGATGAATAGCACGGCCAAGATTAGCCACATCATTGCTCTTGAGAGGTTTATAATAAAACAGGATATCCGGGCCATGAAGGCCCACTAAGAATAATGATTTATGCTTGTCAATCACAGATTTAGCATCTTTATTTAATAAGTCATATACCTTCATTCCGAAAGTATAATGCGCATAAGTGGTTGGCATGTCAGCCTCCATTTACCATTTTTTCATTTAAGTATATCGTATCTTCTTTATATTAAGAAGTATTTTAATAACTATCTTTTAGACATTTTGTGTGATACTCTCTATATCTGCAGTCGAAATTATTTTGTGAATGCGTTATAATAAATATTGCTTGATGAACGGAAACTAAATACCCGCATATCCGTTTGGCAAATCTTTTCAGGGAGAAATATCATCTGCATTTTTTAATGAAGGAACAGATTTAATGATAAAACAATTATTTAAAAGTGTGAAGCAATACAAGAGAGCATCCCTTCTTACGATTATCACTGTAGTCCTTGAAGTGATTATGGAGGTTATTATACCTCTTTTGATGGCAAACCTTATCGACTATGGTATTGATGCGGGAAACATGTCATATATCTGGAAGATGGGCATTGCACTTGTTATAATTGCAATGATTTCCCTTACTTTCGGAGCCCTGTCAGGTAAGTACGCGGCAGAGGCGTCTGCCGGGTTTGCTCGAAATCTGAGACATGACATGTACTATAATGTTCAAAATTTTTCATTTTCAAATATTGATAAGTTTTCAACCGCAAGTATAATTACACGTCTTACAACAGATGTCACGAACGTACAGTATTCCTACCAGATGATACTGCGCATGGCGGTACGTTCTCCTGTTATGCTTGTATTTTGCATGATCATGTCTTTTAGCATCAGTGATAAGCTTTCCTGGATATTTGTCGGCTGTATTCCGATACTGGGCGTTGGGCTATATTTTATTATGAGCAGGACACATCCGATATTTGAGCGTGTGTTTAAGACATATGATAAGCTTAATATGGTCGTGCAGGAAAACCTGAGAGGCATTCGAGTAGTAAAATCCTTTGTCCGCGAGGATTATGAGAAAGAAAAATTTGAAAAAATATCCGGCAGCATCTTTGAGGATTTTTCAAGGGCGGAAAAGAACCTGGCATTTAGTATGCCTTTGATGCAGTTCTGCATGTATGGATGTATGCTGCTCATTTCCTGGTTCGGAGCAAGGCTTATAGTCGGCGGTGATTTGACGACCGGACAGTTGGTGAGTCTTATCACCTATACCATGCAGATCTTGATGAGTTTAATGATGCTTTCAATCGTGTTTGTAATAATTACGATATCTCGCGCATCTGCGGAAAGAATCGTTGAGATACTTGCGGAAGAAAGTGACCTCAAAAACAATGATAATCCCGGATTCACAGTAAATGACGGCTCTATCAGATTTGAAAATGTAAATTTCAGCTATGCAAACGACATAAACCGGCTATGTCTGAAAAATGTAAATCTTGACATCCGGTCAGGTGAAACTGTTGGTATCCTTGGTGGAACAGGCTCATCAAAGACAAGCCTTGTTCAGTTGATCCCCCGTCTTTACGATGTGACCGAGGGGAATGTGTTTGTCGGCGGCATTGACGTGAAAAATTATGACATCGAAACACTTCGTACTGAGGTTGCTATGGTGCTTCAAAAGAACGAGCTGTTTTCGGGTACTATCAAGGAAAATCTCCGATGGGGCAGCGAAAATGCGAGCGACGAAGAGCTTGAGAGAGTGTGCAGGGTGGCACAGGCGGATGGCTTCATTCAAGACTTTCCCGATAAATATGATACCCATATAGAACAGGGCGGTACAAATGTCTCGGGAGGTCAAAAGCAGCGCCTTTGCATAGCAAGAGCATTGCTGAAAAAACCTAAGATAATGATACTTGATGATTCGACGAGCGCTGTCGATACCAAGACAGATGCGATGATTCGGCGTGCTCTTCGTGAGGAATTGCCCGATACGACTAAAATTATTATTTCCCAACGTGTTTCTTCTGTTGAAGACGCCGATAAAATAATCGTTCTTGAAGGCGGTATGATCAACGCAGTGGGGAAACACAGTGAATTACTAAAAACAAATGAAATTTATCGCGAGATATATGAATCACAGACAAAATCTTTAGTCAGCTGACAGGCGGGGAAATAAGTAAAGACGTAAAAATGGGTAAAGACGTAAAAATGGGTAAAGATGCAAATATGTCTAAATTGAATAAATCAAAAAGGGTAAGTAAAAGCACAATCGTGAGACTTATGAGTTATATTGCAAAATATAAATTGAAGTTCTCATTTGTATTGGTGTCAATTTTATTAAGCGCCGCAGCGGGTGTCATGGGTTCCATGTTTTTGAAGATAGTGATCGACGATTATATAGTGCCGCTTCTTTTAGATACAAATCCTGACTTTTCCGGGCTTTTCAGGGCAGTCGTTATAATGGGCTGCATATATGCATTGGGGATATTAGCTTCTTTGTTATATAACCGCATTATGGTCGTGATTGCACAAGGAGTCTTAAAGAAAATTCGCGATGAAATGTTTGTACATATGCAGACACTTCCGATTAAATATTTTGACACCCATACTCACGGCGATATTATGAGCCATTATACAAATGATACCGACACACTCAGGCAGATGATCTCTCAGAGCATCCCACATATGTTTTCGTCAGTCATCACGATTGTTGCCGTATTCTTTGCTATGCTGTATACAAGTGTTTGGCTGACGCTTTTTGTTGTTGTATTTATCCTCTTCCAGTTTAAAGTAATAAAATTCATAACCGGAAAAAGCGGCAAATATTTTGTAAAGCAACAGGAATCGCTGGGCAAGCTGAATGGATATATTGAGGAAATGATAAGCGGTCAAAAAGTCGTCAAAGTGTTCTGTCACGAAAGGCAGTCGGAAAAAGATTTTGATCGCTTGAACGATGAGCTTTGTGAACATTCGACATCAGCAAACAAATTTGTAAACATTTTGATGCCGATCATGGGTAACCTCGGAAACCTGCAGTATGTTTTAATAGCAATTGTCGGCGGAGCATTAGCTATTTCAGGATTTCCAAATTACAGCCTTGCAGGAGCCGGTACTTTGACACTTGGAATGATAGCTGCATTTTTAAATCTGTCTAAAAGCATATCACAGCCAATCGGCCAAGTATCTAATCAAATCAATATGGTTGTCATGGCACTTGCCGGCGCGGAACGGATTTTTAAACTGATGGACGAAAAAAGCGAAACAGATAATGGTTATGTGACGCTTGTCAACGCAAAGTATGAGGATGGAGAGTTGACTGAAACGGAAAACATCACAGAACTATGGGCTTGGAAGCATCCTCACGAGGACGGGACGATAACCTACAACGAGCTTAAAGGGGAGATCCGTTTTTATGATGTAGACTTTGGATATGATGAAAAGAAAACCGTTCTGAACAGCATCACATTATATGCAAAGCCGTCACAAAAGTTGGCTTTTGTCGGTGCAACAGGAGCCGGTAAGACCACTATCACAAATCTGATCAATCGCTTTTACGATATTGCTGACGGTAAGATCCGCTACGACGGCATCAATATAAATAAGATCAAGAAATCCGATTTGCGCCGCTCGCTTGGAGTTGTCTTGCAGGATGTCAATCTCTTTACGGGAACAGTTATGGAAAATATACGTTACGGGAAGCTAAATGCTTCAGATGATGATGTATACAGAGCAGCGAAGCTTGCAAATGCTGATGACTTCATCCTGAGATTGCCGGATGGATATAACACGCTGCTTCAGGGAGATGGCGGCAGCTTGTCACAAGGACAAAGACAGCTTATCTCAATAGCTCGTGCTGCTGTTGCAGACCCTCCGGTCATGATATTAGATGAAGCGACATCCAGTATTGATACGAGAACCGAAGCTATTGTCCAAAAGGGAATGGATTCATTAATGCAAGGCAGAACCGTATTTATCATAGCTCACCGCTTATCCACCATACAGAATGCTAATGCTATTATTGTACTCGAACATGGCAGAATCATTGAACGCGGCGATCACAAAAAGCTCATAGCAGAAAAAGGAGAGTATTATCAGCTTTATACGGGCGCATTTGAGCTTGAGTAACAAATTTTTGATATTCTACATTGTTCTATTAGATGAGGAAATAGTATTCCTATTTCCTCATGTCAAGAACTTCGGCAATGTCTGTATACTTTATAAGCCTAACTATATCTAACTAACCCTTGATCTCTTTCATCAATGCTTCGAACTTTGGAAGCGCCGTCTCTATTGTTTTTGGAGATATGCAATATGCTATCCTTGTATATCCGGGGCATCCGAAGAAGGTCCCCGCTACCAACAGAATTTGATATTTCTTTGCCATTTCTACAAATTTTTTGTCATCTTCTATAGGCGTTTTCACCCATAAATAAAAGGCGCCATCCGGATTAGTGCACTCATACCCCATTTTCGTCAGTCCATCATACAATGCTTGTCTGTTCTTATCGTAGAAATCGATATCCACTTTGGAATTTAGACATTTTGCTGCTGTTTTTTGCATCAGAGAAGGAGCATTTACAAAGCCTGAAATCCTGGTTGCCATATTGGCGCCCGCAGAAACCATATCAAAGTCGGTAACTGCATCCGGTATTACCAGATATCCTATTCTTTCACCCGCCAGAGATAGCGACTTGCTATACGAATAGACAACTATAGTGTTGCTATAGTATTTGGTAATGTAAGGAACATCTATATCATCATATACCAATTCTCTGTATGGTTCATCAGAAATCAAATAGATTTCCGTGTTAAATTCTTTTTGTTTTTTATTCAATATCTCTGCCAGTTTTATAATAGTTTCTTCTGTATATACTACTCCTGTGGGGTTGTTCGGAGTATTTACTATAACAACCTTCGTCTTTGGATTCAACATCTTTTCAAATGATATAAAATCAGGCTGGAATGTAGGAATGCTTGCGGGAACAACTGCAAAACTTGCGTCACAGTTTATTGCATAATTTTTATACTCACCAAAGAATGGTGCAAACGCCATGATTTCATCTCCGGAATCCAATAATGTCTTGAAGATTACATTTAATCCTGCTGCGGCTCCTACCGTCATCACAATATTTTTGTGTGAGAAATTTGTACCAAATCTGTCGTTTAATGATTTTGCAATTTTTTCTCTGACATCCTCATATCCGGAGTTATTCATATATCCATGCAATTCTACCGGATCTTCTTCGTCTAATATCTCTATGATAGCTTTTTTTATCGTCTCAGGCGGCGGTAAATTGGGGTTTCCAAGACTGAAATCACAAACATTTTCAGCTCCGTAAATTGCCGCCATCTGTTTGCCTTCTTCAAACATTGCCCTTATTGCGGATCCATTCGCAATAAAGTTCTCCATCTTTTTTGATACCATATAAAGTTCCCTCCTATTTTCAACTACCATGATTATAACGCATACGGAGAAAATTTTCGACTGTAGAATATTTTCTTACCTCTGTGCGTTTCAACGAGGCGAGAGAAGTTCGCGACGCCTTGTTATAACGCATACGGAGAAAATTTTCGACTGTAGAATATTTTCTTATCTGTAAAACAAAAGCCATCCTTAAAGACGGATGGCCTCTTTTGTTTAACTTATTTTTATCAATGTTCTAAAACGCTGGCTAAAATGCTACTTTGCTGTTTTTATATTCAATAATCCTATATCCTTGCGATATTGCACCCCTTCAAAGTAAATCCCGGCAGCATTTTTATATGCTTTTTTCCTTGCCTCTTCATGAGTCTTACCTAATGCCGTAATACCGAGCACACGTCCTCCGTCAGTCGCAATAAACGAGCTCTCATCACTCTCCGAAGGACCCGGAACCTCATGTCCTTTTATTAATTTTGTGCCACTGTGAAATACTATAACATCTTCATCTAAATCATTCAGTCCTGAAATGATCTTTCCTTTTTCATAGCTTCCGGGATAGCCTCCTGAAGCAAGAATAACACAGACTGCTTTCGTATCGCTCCATTCTATAATCTGTTCGGCAAGCTTTTCTTCAATGACTGCATTCATAATATCAAGCAGGTCGGTTTTCAATCTTGGGAGAACTGATTGTGTCTCAGGATCACCGAAGCGATTGTTGAATTCAATTACCTTCGGGCCTTCTTTTGTAATCATCAGACCGATAAAGAGAATCCCCTTGAAGTTAAGCCCATCTTTTTGGAAACCTTTGATCGTCGGCTCAAGGATTTGTTCCCTGATTTGCCTCTCTAACCTTTCATTAAATATAAGACTCGGGGAATATGTTCCCATACCGCCTGTATTTGGTCCTTTATCCCCGTCAAATATCCTTTTATAATCTTGTGCTGACTCCATGGGCACTATGGTATTTCCGTCAACAAAGCAAAGGACAGATGCTTCAATACCCGAAAGGAATTCCTCCACAACAATTTTATCGCCTGCTGTGCCAAAAATCCTTTCACCCATAATCTGATCTATTGCAGCTATAGCTGCAGCTTCATCTTCTGCTATGACGACGCCCTTTCCGGCAGCCAATCCGTCTGCTTTAATCACCATTGGGTATCCGAAAATACCGACGCATGCTTTCAGTTGTTCGATATCTGTAAACTCTCTGTATCCGGCCGTAGGAATGCTGTGCCTTGCCAGAAACGCCTTCGTAAAGGACTTGCTGCTTTCAAGCTGTGCACATTTTTTATTCGGTCCAAATGCCTTAACCCCGATTTCTGTCAATTCATCAACGATTCCCATGGAAAGAGCAACTTCCGGACCGATCACAGCAAGGTCGATTCCCTTATCTTTTGCGAATCTGCAGATCCCGTCAATGTCCTCAGCTTTAATATCAACACATTGTGCAATCTCAGCGATCCCGGCATTTCCGGGAGCACAGTATATTTCTCCGACCTTTGGGCTCTTAGCAAGCTTCCATGCAATGGCATGCTCGCGGCCGCCCCCGCCAACAATCAAAATCTTCATTATTTACCCTTTCCAAATTGCCTTTGTTTACAGGCATTTAATAGGTCTTTGGAGGTCTGCCTTTTGTTATAAGAAGGCGTCCGAACTGATTTCCCATATTATTCAATGAAAACGAGCAATATTTTTAACAACGTTATTAGTCCGTATGACGTTGCCAAAAAACACGGTTATGGATTCGGTTTGTTTTTTGGATTAAAAATAGCGAGCCAAATTGTTAATAATATAAAATCAGCGAGCGCTTTCGGTAACCAAAGGCAAACCTTTATTAGTGCTTAAAATGTCTCACGCCTGTAAACACCATGGCAATTCCCAATTCATTAGCCTTCTTAATGGAGTCCTCATCCCGAATCGAGCCACCCGGCTGAATAATGGCGGTAATACCTGCCTTTGCAGCCTCCGTAACACAGTCATCAAACGGGAAAAAGGCGTCAGATGCCAAAGCTGCTCCCTCGGTACTGTCTGTCGCCTGCTTTATTGAATTCTCAACAGCCCAGATACGATTGACTTGACCCGGTCCGACACCGATGGTCTTTCCATCCTTTGCTATAACTATACCGTTGGACTTTATGTGCTTGACCACCTTCATGGCAAATCTCATATCCTCCATTTCTTTTTCAGATGGAGCCCGGTCAGTAACGACCTTGACATCTTTATCATTGAAAAGATCATTATCCATTTCCTGAATCAGGATGCCGCCGCTGACCTTTTTCATATCAAAAGCATCATTCGGTGCTTTCGCAAGAATATCAGCAAGTTTCAGAAGGCGGATATTCTTCTTTTGCGTTAAAGCTGCGATTGCTTCTTCTGTGTAATCCGGAGCAATGACTATCTCGACAAAGATCTTATTGATTTCGACTGCTGTCTTTTCATCAACCGTGCGATTAGCCGCTACGATTCCACCGAATATCGAAACGGGATCTGCCTCATATGCTTTAATATAAGCTTCATAGATATCTTTTCCCGTACCCACTCCGCAGGGATTGGCATGCTTTACAGCTACGACCGTCGGTTCTTCGAATTCCTTGAGCGTTTGCAATGCTCCGTTTGTATCATTTATATTATTGAAAGAAAGTTCTTTTCCGTGCAGTTGGACAGCATTGACAAGAGAACCCGGATACGGCTGTATTTCTTTATAATAATAGGCCTTCTGATGCGGGTTTTCTCCGTATCTAAGCTCCTGTATCCTTTCAAATGTAAGTGTGAGATTGTCCGGAAGTTCTCCTTCTATCTCTTTTCTTAAGTAATCTGAAATCATAGCATCATAAGCGGCTGTATGTTGGAATACCTTCAATGCAAGTCTGTACTTCGTTGCATATGAAACTGTACCGTTTTCTTTCAGCTCATTGATAACCGGGCCGTAGTCAACCGGGTCACATATCACGACGACATCCTTATGATTTTTTGCGGCTGAGCGCAGCATGGTCGGACCGCCGATATCTATATTTTCGATAGCCTCCTCAAGTGTTACGGACGACTTTAATATGGTTTCTTTAAAAGGATAAAGATTTATTGCAACGATATCTATCGTTTCTATGTTAAGATCCGCTAATTGTTTCATATGGCCAGGATTATCACGCATAGCAAGAATTCCTCCATGGACAGCCGGATGCAGTGTCTTGACTCTGCCGTCTAAGCATTCAGGGAAACCCGTTACATCAGAAATCCCCATGACATCGACTCCGTTTTCCGCAAGCTTCGCTGCTGTGCCGCCCGTGGAAATGATATGAGCCCCAAGCTTTTCCAATTCCTTGGCGAATTCCAATATTCCTGTCTTATCTGACACACTAATCAATGCTCTCATATTATTATTCCTTTCCGTCCCAACAATAGGTACATAGCTTACACCGCTCAAGGCTCACAGATTTTAATGTGTCCTCAAGCTCATGATATTTCAAGCTTTTAAAGTTTAGTTGTTTCCTGATGTCTTCCACCATGTTGGCATGCCGCTCACTTTTGCTGTCAACATATTCGTCTAAGACCTCCCTCGTAACCTTTCCTCCTTCAAGCTTATCTATTGTTCTCCTTGTGATCAGATCCATGTCATTTACTGATCTTGAGAAATTCAGATATTTGCAGCCAAACATGATCGGCGGGCAGGCAGATCTGACATGAATCTCCTTTGCTCCATTCTCGTAAAGGTATTTAACGGTACCCGTAAGTTGCGTCCCCCTTACAATGGAATCATCGATTATAACGAATTTCTTTCCTTTAATGAGGTCATGAACCGGTATGAGCTTCATGCGGGCAATAAGTTCCCTTGCTTTCTGATTCTGAGGCATGAAACTTCTTGGCCAGGTCGGTGTGTATTTGATTAATGGCCTTGCAAATGGGATACCTGATTTATTGGCATACCCTAACGCATGTCCGGTACCGCTGTCAGGGACACCGGCAACATAATCAACTTTTATATCAGTGTCCTTTTCAGCAATACTTGCACCGCTTCTATATCTCGCTTCCTCTACATTAAGCCCTTCATAAGTGGAAGTCGGATAGCCAAAATATGTCCAGAGGAATGTGCATATCCTCATTTTTTCTTCCGGTTCTGATACGGTTCCGAAACCGGATGGCGTCATGAATACGATCTCTGACGGCCCCAGTTCCCTTGCTGTCTTATACCCCAAGTTGATAAATGCAAAGGATTCTGATGCGGCACAATAGCTCCCCTTCTTTTTCCCTATAATCAGCGGAGTCCTTCCATACTTATCTCTTGCAGCGTAGACTCCTTCCCGAGTCATAAGAAGGAGTGTTATGGACCCGTCTATCTTTTCCTGTGCGTATCTGATTCCCTTTATAAAATCATTTTCTGTTGAAATCAGTGCAGCAACAAGTTCTGTATTGTTGATACCGCCGCTGCTCATGGACATAAATTGATTGCATCCGCTTTGAAGCAGCTCATTTACCAACTGCTCCTTATTGTTGATTCTGCCTACAGTGCCAATGGAAAAATCGCCCATCCTGCTGAAAACTGTCAGCGGCTGAGGTTCTCCGTCACTTATGCTGCCAATACCCATCGTTCCGGTCATCTGGTCAACTTCTTTTTCAAATTTTGTCCGAAACGGGGCAGTTTCAATATCATGTATGGCTCTATTAAAGCCGTTTTCCCCATAGACACACATTCCGCCTCTCTTTGTCCCAAGGTGGGAATGATAATCTGTCCCGAAAAATAAATCTGTAACACAATCGTTGTTTGATACTACTCCGAATACACCGCCCATCATCGTCTCCTTATTCTTGTTGGATAGAAGCAATTACGATATTTACTGCTTCAGCCAATATTTTATGCTCAGTTTCTAAAACTCTATCTGCCAGAATGTCTGCTGTATCTCCTTCCAATACAGGTACCTTTTCCTGAAGGATTATTGGTCCCGTATCTACTCCTTCATCTACATAATGAACGGTAGCACCTGTTTCTGAAGCGCCTGAAGCAAGCACGGATTCATGGACACGTTTTCCGTAAAAACCCGGTCCGCAGAATTGTGGAATAAGAGAAGGATGTATATTTATGATCCGTCCGCGATAAGCTTCAACCAAACTTTGATCAAGTATGCTCATGTATCCCGCCAATATCACCAGGTCTGTCTTTGCATCATGAAGTGCAGCGATGATCGCCTTTGTTCTTACTTCTTGCTCCGGGTAATTTGTCTTGCCGATAATCACCGTTTTTATGTTGTGTTTTTTTGCCCTTTTTAGGGAATAAGCGTTTGGATTACTGGAAATTACAAGACCGATCCTGGCATTTTTAATAAAACCGCTTTCTATCCCATCTATGACTGCTTGCAGATTTGTGCCCCCGCCGGATACCAGTACTGAGATTCTTAACATAAACAGACTCCCTCACCGGTTACGATCTTTCCTATAATATTCGCTTCCTCACCTGCTTCCTTCAACAGATCCATAACTGTTTCCGCCTTATCTTTATCAACGACCATTATCATTCCGATTCCCATGTTGAAGGTTGCAAACATTTCATTTCTATCAATATTTCCGGATCTTTGTATATACTCAAAGATAGGAAGGATACGCCAGCTTCCCATATCAATCTTTACCCCTAAGCCTTCCGGAATAATTCTGGGGATATTTTCGAAAAAGCCTCCCCCTGTGATATGTATGATCCCATTCACAGGCTCTTTTGCAAGGACAGCATTACATGCTTTTGTATAGATCTTGGTAGGGGTGATCAGCGCATTCCCTACAGTCTTGCCAAGCTCAGCCACGTAATCATTGACCTGCAGCTTCATTATGTCAAAAAACAGTTTTCTAACCAGAGAATATCCGTTGCTGTGTATTCCGCTTGATGCAATTCCTATCAGAACGTCATCCTTTTTTATTTTAGATCCATCGATCATCTTGGAACGATCCACAATGCCAACTGCAAAACCCGCCATGTCATATTCACCGTCTGCATAAAAATCCGGCATTTCTGCGGTTTCTCCTCCTACTAAAGCACATTCTCCTATGACGCAGCCGTCAGCAACTCCTTTAACGATATCCGCCACCTTCTCAGCTTTGACTTTACCGGTAGCGATATAGTCAAGAAAGAATAACGGTTTAGCGCCTTGGCAGAGAACATCATTGACACACATGGCAACACAGTCCTGGCCGATGGTATCATGTTTATCTACCATAAATGCGATTTTCAGCTTTGTGCCTACTCCATCGGTTCCTGCTACAAGAACGGGCTCTTTGATCCCCTCCAGATCCAGTTTAAAAAGACTTCCGAAGCTCCCCAATCCTGTCAGAACATTGTCACTGAAGGTCTTTTGAACATGAGTCTTCATCAATTTAACTGCCTTTTCGCCCTCCTTAGTATCTACACCAGCATCCTTGTAGGTTAATTTTTTATCCATTGTGATACCTGAGCCTTTCTATTACTCTTATCTTTTTAATTATCTCTTGATTCGTGCAAGTACTTCCTGATAGGTTTCTTCTACTCTGCCCAGGTCTCTCCTGAATCTGTCTTTGTCCATCTTTTCATTCGTTTTAACGTCCCATAACCTGCATGTGTCCGGTGAGATCTCATCCGCCAATATTACCTCTCCGTCACAGAGGCCGAACTCGATTTTGAAGTCGATCAATTTTAATCCTTTGTCCAGGAAAAACTCTTTTAATGCATCGTTTACTGCATAAGCATATTTCTTTACAGCTGCAAGCTGTTCTTCTGTTGCCAGTTCCAACGCCAGTATATGGTCGTCATTGATTAAGGGATCCCCTAAGGCGTCGTTCTTGTATGAAAATTCGAGTATCGTCTTTGCCAAAGAACTCCCTTCCTCAACTCCATATCGCTTGGAAAAGGAACCAGCGGCGACATTTCTGATGATGACTTCCAAAGGAAGGATCTTAACCGCCTTAACCAGGGTTTCCCTATCGGAAATCAGCTTCACCATATGGGTTGGGATCCCCTTCTTTTCAAGAATTTCAAATATAATAGCCGACATAGTATTATTTACAACACCTTTATCTGCAATTGTACCTTTTTTTCCTCCGTTGAATGCAGTTGCATCATCCTTATAGTCTACAATGTACAGCTTTGGATCATCAGTCTGAAAAACCTTTTTCGCTTTGCCCTCATAAATCATTTCCATCTTCTTCATAATATATCCTTCTTAAATACCGTTAAATATTTTAACCCTTCAATTCCATATCCTGACTTATAATATCCTCTTCCATTTTTATCTTGTATTTCTTCATTTTCTCCCGAAGCTCCGGATATTTCACCGAAATAATCTGAACAGCCAACAGCCCCGCATTCTCCGCACCATCTATGGCTACAGTGGCCACCGGAACACCTTTCGGCATCTGTACGATGGAAAGCAGTGAATCTAATCCGTCAAGCGTGGAGGATTTTATCGGCAGCCCTATTACCGGCATAGCGGTATATGCAGCCAGCACCCCTCCCAGATGTGCAGCTTTTCCGGCTGCTGCAATTATCACTTCAATTCCGTTCTCTTCGGCCTTTGAAGCAAACTCTTCGGCGATTCTTGGCGTCCTGTGGGCTGAAATAATCCTCGTTTCATACTGCACTCCGAATTCCCTGAGTACCGCTTCAGCTCTTTCTACAACCGGATAATCCGATTTGCTGCCCATTATTATGGCAACTTTAGCAACTTTCATATCTAAAACCCTCCCCTTGCTTGTTAATTTTCCTAAATGCTTATCTCATTTCGAAAAATTTCCTGTGCAGCCCAATTCGTTAATTAAATGCTTTGCGTGGGTATCCATTTATTTGGTAAAGTAAGCGACGCCCGCTTCAAATATCTTCTGATCGTAATTTCCCGGGACGTTCCTGTAAAGGTTCTCGCCTATTCTTTCAGAATGTCCCATTTTTCCAAATATCCTGCCGTCAACGGAAGTGATTCCCTCAATTGCAAGCATAGATTCATTCGGATTGTATTCACCGTCCATGGTAGGAATACCGTCCGGATCGACATACTGGGTCGCGATCTGGCCGCTTTCAAGGAGTTTAAGGATGACATCCTCTTCTGCGATAAACCGGCCTTCCCCGTGAGAAACAGGAATAGTATGAATATCCCCTACCTCCACATTTGCAAGCCACGGTGATTTTACAGATGCAATCCTTGTTCTTACCAAGCAGGATGCATGTCTGCCTATGCGGTTATATGTCAGTGTAGGATTGCCTGCGTTTGGTTCGGTTATGGTCCCATACGGTACAAGGCCTAACTTTATCAGTGCCTGGAAGCCATTGCAGATACCAAGCATGAGGCCATCCCTTCGTTCAAGCAGATCTTCCACTGCATCTCTGATGACGGGATTACGGAAAACTGCAGTAATGAATTTGGCGGAACCATCAGGCTCATCTCCGCCGCTGAAGCCTCCGGGGATCATAATAATCTGGCTGTTTCTTATTTTCTTTTCCATTTCACTGATGGATCCATTTAAATCTGACGGGGTCAGATTTCTTAAGATCTGAATGTCTGCTGTTCCGCCGGCTTTTTCAAAAGCTCGCTTTGAATCCACTTCGCAGTTCGTACCCGGAAATACGGGTATTAAAATTCGGGGTTTTGCAATTTTTACGGCAGGCTTGTGAATGGATCTTGTTGTATATGATATCCGTTCGGGCTTCTCAATTGTTTCGCTTGCGCCGGCCTTTCTTTTGGAAGGAAATATTCCTTCAAGCGGTTCTGTCCAGATTTTTCGTATTTCGTCCAATTTTATTGAAAATTCCGTACCTGCGGACTGATTCTCATCTTTGAGCGTTTGAACGGTCAGCTTCCTGTGTGCGGCAGTCTTGCCGATTACTTTGTAACAAGTACCGGCCATCAGCTCTTCTATATTCTCATTTTCCGCTATTTCAAGCAGCAGTGCACCATAATCAGGGCTCCTCAATTCTTTGTCAGTGATATTAAACAGATCGACTCCCATCATGTTTCCTACTGCCATTTTAACCGCCGAAACAAATATGCCGCCTTTCCCTATGGTATTTGAGGATAAAACTTTACTTTCCAATGCCAATTTATAAACCCTTTTCAGGTTCGCACGGTATTGCTCCATATTCAGCATTCCTTGTTCGTCCCGGTCAGCCGTAATATAAACAAGCTTGCTGTTCTCCTTTTTAAGCTCTGTTGATATCACATAATTTGCATCTGTGACGCCCACTGCAAACGAAACTAAAGTCGGCGGAACATGAAGATCCATAAAGGAACCGGACATGCTGTCCTTCCCACCGATAGACGGAATTCCCAATTCGATCTGTGCTCTTAGTGCCCCAAGCAGTGCTGTAAAAGGCTTGTTCCATTTGACGGGGTCTTGTCCCAGTTTTTCAAAGTATTCCTGAAATGTTAGCCGCACTTTGGAATAATCCCCACCCATAGCAGCGATTTTAGTTATCGAATCGATAACTGCATAGTAAGCGCTATGAAACGGGCTCAGTATTGATAGCTTCGGGTCGAATCCGTAGGTCATCAATGTTGCGGTATTGGTAAATCCGTCTTTGACGGGAAGCTTTGCCGCCATTCCGGCTGCAGGGGAAAGCTGGTATTTGCCTCCCAGCGGCATCAGAACGGTCGCGGTGCCTATGGTGCTGTCGAACATCTCGATCAGTCCCTTTTGACTGCAGCAGTTTAAATCCTTTAATATACCTGTCAGATCTGTTTTGCTTCCGACAAGCTTCTCGTTCGGATCCTCTATTAGCTCAGGCTTAAACTCACGCTCTAAAACATAGACATCAATTTCCTGCTTTACACCATTGGTATTCAAAAATTTTCTGCTTAAATCAAGAATACAGGTTCCTCTCCAGTACATACGGAATCTGTCCGTATCCGTTACCTTGGCAACTGCGACTGCTTCTAAATTTTCTTCCTGTGCATAACGGATAAACTCATTGACATCCTTTTCCGCTATAACTGCGGCCATTCTTTCCTGAGATTCAGAAATAGCAAGTTCAGTTCCATCCAATCCTTCATATTTCTTTGGAACGAGATCCAGATTTACGTCGATTCCGTCTGCAAGCTCTCCGATGGCTACTGATACTCCTCCGGCTCCGAAATCATTGCAGCGCTTGATAAGCCTGGCCGCTTCTTCCCGTCTAAAGAGCCGTTGGATATTACGTTCTACGGGAGGATTGCCCTTCTGTACTTCTGCACCGCTGCTTATTATTGATTCTTCCGTGTGCCCCTTTGATGAACCTGTTGCGCCTCCGCATCCGTCTCTTCCGGTTCTGCCGCCGATAAGTAATATTATATCGCCTTGCTCCGGTTTTTCCCTCCTGACATGTGAAGCCGGCGCTGCGCCTATGACCGCTCCTATTTCCATACGCTTCGCAACATAACCTTCATCATATATTTCCGACACCTGGCCGGTAGATAAACCTATCTGGTTTCCGTAAGAGCTATATCCCTTTGCTGCACCTTTTGTTATGATTCTTTGAGGAAGTTTCCCCGGAAGTGTTTCGTCAAGACTCTTTCTGGGGTCTCCGCTTCCTGTTACACGCATAGCATGATAAACATAAACACGTCCGGAGAGAGGATCCCTGATCGCACCGCCGAGGCATGTTGCAGCTCCGCCGAATGGTTCTATCTCAGTGGGGTGATTATGCGTTTCATTTTTAAACATGACGAGCCAGTCTTCTTCTTTGCCGTTTACTACAGCTTGTACTTTAATGCTGCAGGCATTTATTTCGTCAGACTCATCAAGATCATTAACAAGTCCTTTTTTCTTGAGATACTTAGCCCCAATAACCGCCATATCCATCAGGCTCATGTCTCTTTCAGAATTACCGTAAACGTCTTCCCTTACATTCAGGTAGTTTAGGAACGCTTCCTGTATCAATTTGGAATAAGGCCCTTCTTCAAAGAAAACGGAATTTATTTTTGTCAAAAATGTAGTATGTCTGCAATGATCTGACCAATAGGTATCGATGACTTTCAGCTCTGTGACGGTAGGATCTCGTTTTTCAGTATGCGAAAAATATTCTCTGACAAATATCAGGTCTTCCTGGCTCATGGCAAAGCCCTGATTCTCCCTGTAAGATTTTAGCTGCTGATCCGTCATTTCAGTAAAATAATCCACTGTCTTTACATTCTCCGGAGCAGCAGCCTGCAATTCGAGCTTTTTAGGTTTTTCTAAAACGGCCTCATGTGAATCGACAGGATTTATGCTGTACTTTTTTACTGCTTCAAATTCTTCAGCTGAAATATTTCCTATAAGCACGATCAGTCTTGCAAAACGCACCGTTACTTCTGAGCCTGCACTCATAAGTTTGATACATTGCTCAGCCGAATCTGCCCTTTGATCATATTGACCCGGTAAATATTCAACTGCAAAATATTGAGAATCCTCATCGATGGGGATCTGTTCGTCATAGGCGGTATCAATTGCAGGTTCTGCAAAAATCGAGTACCTGGCGGCATCATATGTTTTGCTGTCGATCCCTTCAATATCATAACGGTTTATCACCCGCACGGCAGTTAATCCGGCAGGATGCAGATTCTCTTTTAAATCTGAAAATAGGTTCTGTGCTTCGACATCAAACCCTTTTTTCTTTTCAACATAGATTCGGCGTATCATGGAGTCCTCCTTTTAACGCTAATGGCAATGAAACCTAAGATAGGAATACGAACTTTAAAGCTGTCTATATAATCTGAAGTTCGTGTTTTTTGTCTTTTTAGCCAATTGATATTCCTATATTATCATCTGATATTACTATTATCAATAAAAAATACGAATATTTTAGAACTCTAAGCATAAAATTTTATTTTCTTAATATGTCCTCAATAATTCCTAATTTGTTTTCTATTATTTGAATCTTTTCTTGAATTTCTTTGAGCACATTCTCGTATTCTTCTATATATTCATTATTATTATGCCAATATTTTGTTTTCGAAAACGTTTGATATTTGGGATCCTGCAAATCATTTTCAATACTCTTCATAACCTCTATAATATTAATTTCGGAAGTATCAATGTTTTCATTTTGTTTATTCGATACTTCTTCAGATCTTTCTTCATTTAGCTTATCAGCATCCATTCGATCGGCCTCCTTCATTTTTTTATTACGCATTCGTAGAAAATTTTCTTCTTCCTACGCGTTTGCAGTGTATTATATGTTTTTATAGCAATAAACGTAACCACCCCTGCGAATGTGCTATATAATGATGTTGCGGGGGTGACTTTTTATGAAAGAGCAAGATTTTCTTTATCTTAAGATTCATTCTATAAATAGAGAGAATCCTATCATAGCTGTCAATCTAAAGGATGGCCTATCTAATAATAAATGTAAGAATGTTACTCCCATGGCAAAAGAAAATATAAAAAAATATAATAAAGAAAGAGATGTGTCTATTAAAATGACAGAAGAACTGTTTTTAAATGATAAAAAAGTCAGTGTATTGCAAACCCCAACATGTGCTACAGGATTAGACCCGAATTGTAGTGAGTGCTGTGCCATTTTTACAAATGCCGACAGAAGATCTGCCTTTGGCTACCAATTGACGAATGCTGCTTGTGAGTGCCACGATATTTGTGTAGAAGACGTTCGCGACATTTGTGTTGATAATAGAACAATAAGGCATTGCATCCCCTGCAATACCGACGGTAGTGCCGGCTGCAGAGGTGGTTTTTTACCTGATGGACCTCCAACCGTGCAAAGCTGGAGAGTCCGTTGTGCTGAAGAACGCCTGAGTCCAGCCACCGGGTGTGATCGTATTATTAATGAAATCGAATTTGAGGTAACATTGCGATATGGAAACACTTTAGTTGTAGTAACACCGAGGGATATATTTGAATGTTTCTATTATGAATTTGCCAGGTTCCCAAGCGGTACGTTTTATGCTAATAACCAAACAGGGCTTAATGACTTCCGAAATGAATTAGCTTTAATCGATGGTTCCTGTAAAGTGATTCTTATTGGTACCCCAACTGTTGTCACAGATGGAAATGATTGCATTTTGGTAATACCATACAGAGCAATTGATAAACTATGGAAGCACGAAAACCTGCTGGTATCAGCAATTAAGCCATATGCTAATGTCAACCTTACTGTTAAACAGGAATTTGCTCAAGGTCACGCTATAGTTCCGTGTACCGGAAGTGGTCCTTGTGCCGGTCTATTAGCCGGAATATAACGCATCAGCAGAAAAATTCTCATATTGAACCATAAACCAAAACGATATGGAAAAACAGGAGAGAGGCGCTGCCCGCTAAGGGTAGCGCCTCTCTTAGCTCCTCTTTTTTGCCGATTTTTTGAACGTTCCTAACATCATACCGCAATTCAATGTTATTTAAAAAAAATGGCTGACTCGGATTTTAATCCAAATCAGCCATTCCGGTTTTTGTTTCATTTCTATATTATATGCTATTTTATGTCAATTATTTAATTTCCAAGTCCATACCCATTTGAGGTAAGATAGGAATCGATACTGTTAATAGTTCCGATTACCCTGTTTGCATACCTTGATGAGTACGTTCCCCGGTTTACAGCAACCGAGCCTTGATTGTATGCGGAAAAACCTTTTGTCAAATTTCCGTCATAAGCTGCAATCCTTTCGCTTAGATACATAGCACCAAAATTTATACTTGTCTCTGCATCTAAAAGCTGTTGTTCGCCTAATCCATATCGTGCTCCTGTTGAAGGCATTACCTGCATGAGTCCGAGCGAACCGCCTCTTCCTCTGGCATTAGAATTAAACGTGCTTTCCTTATGTGCTATAGCTATGAGTATTTTCTCGTCTATATTATACGTGTCAGCAGCGTTCTTAAACATGAATACAAGTTCCTGAGCCTTATTTACTGTATATTTGCCATTGTATTTCTGTATATAGCTTACCAGCCCCTGGTTATATTTTGACTCTGCTTCCATCCAATATGATTCTGCCGGGATATCTGTCTTTGTGCTAATATAAACTCCTGTATAAGAGTCAAAATACACATCACATCCCAGGCCGTTTTCGCCAATCAGCGCCCTGATCGGGAGATATAATGTACTGTCCACAGTCAGTATCGGCATCTCATTTAAGTCGACTTCCCTGACAGACAGCTGGGGTATCTGAATCATATCTTCATTCAGAGTCTTTTGCATAGCCTGATCTTCATGATCGATGTCTGTCTCGACATCGGCGGGCTCATTCGGTTCCGGCTCGATAATGTCGCTTTGATCCAATTCGTAAGCCAAAACATGTACTTCATTTAAGACTTGCGCCTGAATATCCTTTCTTTCGTTTTTCTTCCACTGTTCGGTTATATTGATCAGTGTCGGTTCCATTTTCAATAGTTTTAATGTGCGGCTTTCAAAATCCATTTCTGCTTTAATCCCCATGATTTCACTCATTTCAGGTGTCAATGGGACATAGGTTGTATCCTTATAAAGAATAAATGGATACTGCAGTTCATTATTATCGATGGTCTCCCCATTGATAACAATATTCTTGGTAAAAAAATCTCCTTGTACGTTTTCTTCAGCATATATAGAAATTGATGAGAAAATTAAGACGGTCAATGAAAGCCACACAGATATAAGCTTCTTTGCCATATCTTTTTTCCCTCTCTTTCCTTCGTCTATTTTATAGACTTAAATATTATACCACAAATAGCCAAAAAGTATACTCTTTTTGGCTATTTGAACGGCGTCGAGGCCCTATATGTTGAATTTCCAACGTTCTTGCAAGGCAGTAAAGCCCGCAGGTCAAACCATAAACAGTCTTTATTTCGTGTAATTATCGAAATATCCTTTGATATATATGATGGGTGTTCCCTTATCTCCGCTGCCGGATGTTAAATCACAAAGAGATCCGATCAAATCAGTAAGTCTTCTGGGGGTTGTCCCTTGGGCGACCATTGAATCACCAAGATTATCATCTTTCTTTTTTATAGATTCACTGATTGCTTCTTTTAATTCATCCCCGCTAAGGTGGGCGAAGTCATTGTCAGCAAGATATTTCAATTTCAGCTCATTTGGCGTGCCTTCCAGTCCGGGTGTATAACCGGGGGACACAACCGGGTCAGCCAGCTCCCAAATCTTTCCGATTGGGTCTTTAAAAGCCCCATCACCGTAAACCATAACCTCTATATCTTTCCCTGTTTCTTTTTTAATCTGTTTCTGGATTCCTATAACGAATGCCGTACAGTCATTTGGGAAAAGTTTTATTGTATGTTCCGTCGATTTGTTAGATCCTAAGATTCCATACTTTGTATTGTAGCCGCTTCCGTCAACACTTTCGTTTAATATTTCATCCAGGCCAAAAACAATCTCTGCTCCTGCTGCTTTTAAGATTCTTTTAGTCCTTGCTCTTGTATGAATATCACAGACAAGAACATTCTTTGTATAGTCGATTATGGTTCTGGGATTATTAGAAAAGATGACTTCGACCTCCGCACCTTCATCTTGGATCAGCTGCTTGTAATAATCCACATAGTCAACTCCCGTAAAAGTGTGTTTTGGTTTTCCGAAGTGTCTTTCAAATTCTTCCTCGGTCAAAACGTCCTTATAACAATCAAAACCTTTTTCATCAACTAAATCTATGTCTACAATCTGGTTGCCCACTTCATCGCTGGGATAACTGAGCATAAGGAAAATTTTATTCGCACCTCTTGCAATTCCCTTTAAACATACAGCAAATCTATTTCTGCTTAGTATCGGAAATACAACGCCTATAGTATCTCCTCCTAATTTAGCTTTTACATCTTTGGCAACCTGATCGACAGTAGCATAATTTCCCTGTGCTCTTGCTACAACTGCCTCTGTAATTGCAAGGATATCCCTATCTTCAATTTGAAACTCCCCTGCCTTAAAAGCATTTAAGACTGTATCCACCGTTATTTTTTCTAAGTCATCGCCCTCTCTTATGATGGGAGCTCTCAGCCCTCTCACCACTGTGCCGACTAATCTTTCCATCGAAGCGTTCCTCCTATTATATAAATGAAAATATAGTATCTTATCAACAGGGATTATTATATCAATAAAAATACCGGTATGTCTATTAAACAATGCGGTATTTTAATATTTTTGCTATAGAATTTAATATAATATAGAGCGAAAAATCAGCCTCTATATATAATTGATCATCATATCGTTCATTATTTTATCCCATTGTGCTTCATCCGTAATCGATTGGATCATCTCAGTTATTCTATTGATCCAGTCTTGAGAGAGAAGTTCAAGGTCTTTTGGTTCGGTAGCCATGCCGGAACGTCTTGCATATTGAAACATTTTTTGTCTATGTTCCGGCATATTAAAATATTCATCGGTCATTGACAACATTTTTTCACGGTCAAGATCCAATCTTCCTTGAACCTTTTGAAGCAGATTAATAATATGATCGCTGACCATAAATGTTTTACAGTTATTAATATTTTCTATGAGAAGCCTGATCTCCATTAGCTTATCATTTTCGCTGCACAATTGAAAACTGCTATTCATCAGATCTTCCCATAATCCCGAGTCCTTATGAATAACTGCTGATCTAATTCTAAGAAAATCAGGATTGACAGCATTGACTACTTTAGCGGTTTCAAGTGCGTTCTCGCGGGAATAGCTCTTGCCTCCTATTCCGGGCATAAAATAAATTGAAAGTTCTATGCCTGCAGCTTTAATATTTCTTCCGGCTGTAATTTCCTGCTCTGAAGTAACCCCTTTGTTGATCAGTTCTAAAACACGGTCGGATCCGCTTTCAAAGCCCGAATGGATTCGGTCAAGACCGGCTTCTTTCAATTGCCGATACTGTTCCACGCTGATTTTTGATAGGGTCTCTGCACGCCCATAGGTAGTAATCCTTTTTATACTGGGAAGTTTCTCTCTTAAATATTTTAATACCTCCAAAATCCTTTCGGTTTTAACCGCAAGAGAGTTCCCGTCCTGTAGAAATACATTTTCTCCGCCATGGGCAAGCCAACGATATATGAAATAATAACATTCTTGCTCTGTGCGTGTCATGTTATTTAGTATCTTCAGTGCATCTCTCTTGTTCCGGGGACTGTCCTGCATCAGATTGTCCTGTGCTATTCTCGCATACTCTGCCATAACGTCGATATCTTTTTTTATACTTTCAACAGAAAAAGCCTTAAAGCTTTCATGCCTATAAAGGCTGCAAAATTTGCATCGGTTCCAGGTGCAGCCCTCAGTTATCTGAAGGAGCAGGCTGTTCGCTTCGCTGGGCGGCCGGATCGGTCCGATCCGATAAGTTGTTTGTCTCTCATCTGTCATGTTTTTCTCCATCCTTTACGCAGATTGGGTGGGCTAATATCGCATATTATACCCTGGATCATTCTGTTCTTAACATCTCACTATTGACCTTAAGGATAACTTGTTTCCGATTGTATAATAATGCTATAATATTTGCATCGAAGAAATTACAATTATCTGCGGAAAGGATAAACTATGATTAACCAAAGGCAAAAAAAAGTGCTTATCCTGGCGCTTAAAGCCGGCGAGCTCATGATGAAAAGCGGTGCTGAGAGTTATAGAGTTGAAGATACCGTTACAAGAATATGTAAAGCATGTAAGATCCCCTATGCTGAAGTATTTGCGACTCCGACAGGTATATTTTTATCTCTTGATGAAGGTTCGGAAGACAGTGATATGTACACATTGATCAAACGAATCAATAGCAGCGGCATTGACCTCGAAAAAATTTCACGTATTAATCATTTTTCAAGAGAATTTACCAGTACTGATATGTCTGTGGAATCAGGACTTGCTATTTTAAAAGAGATAGAAGCCAGCAAGCCCTTTCCGCTTTTTATAAGAATATTGGGTGCGGCGTTTGTCTCTTCTTTCTTTGCTCTGATTTTTCAGGGGAACATCAAAGACTTTTTTTGTGCTTTTATTGTAGGGGCATGCAGTTATATGTTCTCTCTTTTATTAGATAGACTTGAAATGAATCTGTTCATACGGGGTTTCTGCAGCTGCGCTGTTGCGGCGTTATTAGCACTTGCTTTTATTTCTGTCGGCTTTGGTTCACATTTTAGTTCAGTTATCATCGGCTCCATCATGATTTTCCTCCCGGGAGTCGCGCTCACTAATGGGGTTAGGGACACTCTTGCAGGTGATATGCTCTCGGGTGCTTCAAAAGGACTTGAAGCGTTGGTTATAGCTGTATCTTTAGCTTCCGGAGTCGGTTTTGCCATCGAGTTATGGAAACTGTTGGGAGGTACTTTCTGATGTTTTGGCCGTTTGTGTTTGCTTTCTGTTCGACCGTCGGATTTTGTATTATTTTTCATGTCCCTAAAAGACATATTCTTCCGGCTTCCATTGTGGGAGCCTGCGGTTGGTTGACCTATATCTTTTCTGTTTCTTCCGGCAGCGGAAGTATTTTAGGCTGTTTTGCAGCTTCCTGTACTGTTGCATTGCTAAGCGATCTGTTCTCGCGTGCATTTAAAGATGCCGCTACTATTTTTATTATCCCCGGTATACTGCCAATTGTACCGGGTGCAAATATGTATTACACAATGCTTGCTATTCTGGAGGGGGACCTGGAAAGAACAGCAGTTATCGGCACAGAAACGATACTCATGGCTGGCGCCATTGCTGTGGCTCTACTTATGATTTCTTCGGTGATCAGGTTGTTGGTATTGATTAACAGAAAATTTTTAACATCAATAAAATAGTATCCGGACTTCTTTAAATTCTTATTAGAATTATTTGGACCGCGAATCTCCTGACCTTTAGTGATTAACTAAATAAATATTTATTTCAGAATTTTCTTGCAACTTCGATTTATTATGCTATAATATTTTTAAAGGAGGAGTTTGGGAAGTAATCCCGGGATATTGATATAGAACAAACCTATATCAAATTTACATCG
>JAQUYC010000031.1 GCA_028692105.1 Eubacteriales bacterium
CTATTATGGCAATATCCCAGAGTGGATGCAAACCGGTTTTGGTTGAACCGGTTTTTCTGAACTATAATATTGATCCACTGAGGATAGAAGAAAAAATCACAGAGAACACAAAGGCGATCCTGCCCGTACATCTTTATGGACAATTGTGTGATATGGAGGCAATCTGTGAAATTGCCTACAAGCACGGTTTAAAGGTGATAGAAGACGGTTCCCAGTCCCATGGAGCTATGATGAAAGGGCGCAAAGCGGGTGCGCTGGGAGATGCGGCCGCTTTCTCTTTCTACCCTACAAAGAATCTTGGCTGTCTGGGCGATGGGGGAGCAGTTACAACAAATGATGATTCCTTAGCGGAAAAAATCAGATGCTTGCGGAATTATGGGTCTATTGAAAAAGGCAAGAATCATCATATAGGATTCAATTCAAGGTTGGATGAAATACAGGCGGCAATATTAAGGATAAAATTAAGACATTTGGACGAAGAGAATGAAAAAAGACGCTCCATTGCAAATTTCTATATCGGAAATATAAAAAACAGTAAAATTATTTTGCCTGTACTATCGGATAAAAGCCATGTTTTTCATATTTTTGCAATCAGAGCTGAAGAACGCGCTCAACTACAGTCTTATTTACAATCGAATGGAATTCAAACAGCAATCCACTATCCGATTCCGCCCCATAAGCAATCGGCCTATAAAGAGCTAAACACTTTGTCTTTCCCTATAACAGAGCAGATTCATAGAGAGATTTTAAGCATCCCGGCACATATTGCACTTACAAGCAACGAAATGATAATGATTACGGAGGCTATCAATGCTTTTTAAAAAATTGGTTTCTGTGATAATTCCGGCTTACAATCATGAAAAATATATTGAATCATGTTTACAATCAGTCGTAGAGCAAACTTACCCAAAGCTTGAACTGGTTATCGTCAATGATGGATCTTCAGATAATACTCATGAAAAAATAGTCGATTTTATTGCCCGCCACGAAAAGAGATTTAAAAAGGTATCCTATATTAACAGGGAACATAAAGGGATCTGGGACACATTAAATGAACTGATTGCTTTGGCAAAAGGCGAATATCTTTATCAAATTGCTTCCGATGACATGGCAAAGCCTGAAGCCATAGGGACCCTGTATCGGTTTATGAAACGAAATCCGGGATATGCTTTGGCTGTAGGAGACAATGAGATTATCGATAGTAATAATAACATAGTGTATTGGGACGAAGTAAGGAATAATATATCAGACATAACAGGAGCGGTGTATAAAACGTTTGGTGAGTTTCTCCAAGTGCATAGACCGGATGTGGATTTCAATTCGGAGCAGTTTGGTGAACTATCAACCTTGCTGAAAGGAAATTATATCCCAAACGGCAAAATGTTCCGAAAATCAGCATTGATTGAAGTGGGTGGATATAGGAGAGATTTTCTGGAGGATTGGTATATGAATATAATGTTGGCTAAAAAGTACAAACTCAAGTATTTAGATCAAACTTTGTTCTGCTATCGATGGCACGAAAGCAATTCGATCAAAAATGCAGCATATATCAGCAGGATACAGGAAAACATGAGAGAGTTCCTGGAATCAGAGCGTGAAAAGCCAGAGACCGAGAGATGATTGGCTATGGCTGTGGCTACCGCGATTGTCTCCGAGGCTGAACCCCTCTGGTTCAAATAGGTTAGCAGGAAGGCCAATCATCTTTCGGTCTTATTGCAGCCAAGGAACAAGTGTTCCCAAAAAGCTTGTAACTATCTACTTTGTATGCTAAAATAATTATATATAAATGTAAACAAAGCGAGAGTATAGAGATGTATATAGACCCGATAAAGTTAATAGGAAATTGGGATGAAGGTTGGGCATTAGATAAACATGTCATTTCAAGTGTTCATACAGGCGTCGACATATATGGGCATGATACATATGATACAAATAGAAGTGAATTAGGTGAACTATTATATTACTATAAATATAGAAACAAATATGATAATTTAGATGAGATTATAGAAATAATTACTCCTTTTTTAGACAAATGGGATAAACTAAAAGAGGTTGATATAATTATACCTGTTCCATCTTCTAAAACTAGAATGTATCAACCTGCAATTGAAATTGCACATTCTATAGCGGATCATTATGGTATTGGTTTTGATGAAGATGTATTAGAAAAGGTATCAAGTTTAGAATCGAAAAATATGGATAAAAATAACAAGGCGATAGAAGGAACTATTATAGCCACAAAAAAAGCAACTAGATCTCATAAAATTTTACTTGTAGATGATTTATATAGCACAGGAAGTACCTTAACGGAATGTGTAAAGGCATTAAGAAAAGATCCGTTTCTCAAGAAAATATATGCGCTTGTAATAACAAAAACGAGGTGATACTAGTGAGGGTTTTTATAGCTGGCCCAAGGGCGGTATCAAAACTAAATAAATCTGTTGAAGATAGACTGTTCAACATTTATAATAATAACTTTACTGTCCTTGTGGGTGATGCTAATGGTGTTGACAAGTTAATACAAAATTTTTATTTAAAATTAAATTATAAAAATGTAGTCGTATATGCAAGTAAAGGGTTAGCAAGGAACAATATAGGAAATTGGCCAATAGAAAATGTTGTGGTGGCTAATAAGGTAAGAGGTTTTGATTTTTATACGCAAAAAGATGTAGCAATGTCCAAAAGCGCAGATTATGGTTTTATGATATGGAACGGCAAAAGCAAAGGAACCTTAAACAATGTTTTAAATTTAGTATTCAACAATAAAAAGGTTTTGGTCTATTTTATTCCACAAGATAAGTTTATTTTAATCGAGAATAAATTAAAATTAGAGCAACTCATTTCTTTATGTCCCTTAGAAACTAAAGAAATATATAAAAAACTTATAAGTAAAACTTTCAATTCTACAGAACAGGTTTCGATGTTGTGACAGCCAGCAGTGTATAATACTACCATGAAGGGTTAATTTATCCTTCAACTGACAGCTTTATAAACCCCCATAATATCAGCAAAAACATTCTCCAATGAAAACTGCTTGATTTTTTCAGCGGATATTACCTCACATCTTTTCCTGAAGTCAGAATCAATACAGATTTTAACCATCTGCTCCACCAATCCCTCCAGATCCCCGCTCTCAAACAACAGCCCGTTCTCCCCATTATCAATTAATTCCCTATGCCCCTTGATATCGCTTGCCACGACCGGTAGCCCGCAGGCCATGGCTTCCATCACATTAAATGGTAGCCCTTCAATGCGGCTGGTGGTAACAGCGGCCTGGCAGCAGCTGTATAGCTCCGGGATATTCCTGACATAGCCGGCAAATAAGACTTGGTCTTTGATGCCTAACTCAGCAGCCAGTGATTTTGTGTCCTCCAGCAAAGCACCCTCTCCGGCAAGAACAAGTTTAAGGTTTTCTGACGACAAATTTGCCGGCTCTTTCTTCTCAGCAGCCTCCGCCTTTTCTAAGGTCTCGGCTTTATCAGTTGTCTCTATTTTTTCTGCAGCCCCATCCATTTCCTCAAGACCTCTTATAACATCTAAAGCTTTTGCGAAACCCTTAAGCAGAAGCTCATGATTTTTTCTTTTGGAGAACTCCGCGGCATAGACAAATGCAAAGTCATTTTCTTTTAATCCAAAGGATTTCTTCCATTCGTCAATAACCGATTGAGGTGCGGTCTTCACCGCTTCGAATTTAGATAGATCAATCCCCATACCATCGATATAATAAATCCTATGGCTTTTACCCCCAAGCTTATATTTCTTCGCAATATCCAGATCCTCATGATTCATGACCATCAGCACATCCGTGACCTTGCCGCAAAGCATTTCAGGCAGGATATAAGCCCATTTCTTTAAACTGTTATCATCATGAAAAAGGTACCCATGAGCTGTATGGAAAATTTTAACCTGCTTACCGGGATTTTTGATCCTCTTAGACAGCTTGGATTTACCAGCCAACATGACTGCCAATCGGGTAACGATTCCCGCCAAAGTCGATTGGGAGCTGACAACGTCAAAGCCTTCCGAAAGTAATAGTCTTCGAGTTGATAAAATTGCACATATATTTTGAAAGCTGAAAAAGCTCTTGCTGACAGGCAGAGCGACGGCCTTCACTTCCCAGCCGATATCTTCAAAAGCTTTCAGATAGGGAAGATGGAAATTCTCAATATGTGATTTTGTTGAAGCGGTAAATAGGATTTTTCTGCTCATGTTTACGAGTTCCTTTATTCATTCGCTCTTGCTTACAAGGCCTTTAAAAACAGTCATGACCAATATTTTAATATCAAACAGGAAGCTCCAGTTTTCTATATAGAATATATCGTGCTCGATCCGGCCCTTGATTGAAGTATCCCCTCGGAAACCGTTTACCTGAGCCCAGCCGGTGATCCCCGGACGAACCTGATGCTTGACCATATACAGTGGGATCTCTTCTTTAAAATTATAGACGTGATACGGAATTTCGGGTCTGGGACCGACCAAGCTCATCGTTCCATTCCATACATTGAAAAGCTGCGGCAGCTCGTCGATGCTGTACTTGCGTATGAAGACGCCAAATTTTGTTTTTCTGGGGTCATCTTTTGTTGTCCAAGCAGTTTTATCCGAATCATCAGTTGCAACTCTCATAGACCGGAATTTGTACATCATAAAGTTTTTCTTGTTAAGTCCTACTCTTTCCTGCTTATAAAGAATCGGTCCCGGTGATGTGGCTTTCACGCAAATGGCAGTGAATACAAGAAGAGGGGACAAAAGGATGATAATGAAAAAGGAAGCAAAGAAGTCAAACAACCTTTTCATCCAGTTGTTTAACAGGTTGTCCAATGGGATATGCCTGATGTTGATGACCGGAAGCCCTTCAACCTCATCGATATGGGGCCTTGCCGGAAGATATTTTGTATAAAACGGTATAATGCTGACCTTTGTTCCGGATTTTTCACAGGCTTCTATAATATCGGTCAGATAATCATATTGATCATATTCCAAAGCAACAACGACTTCGTCAATAGCCTCTTCCGCCAAAACCTTTTCCATGTCCTCTATCCTGCCTCTGTAAGGGATCGGGTTTTTGTAGCCTGCAGAATCATAATCCTTAAATTTATCACTTAAGAAGCCGGCTACATAATAACCTAAATTTCTGTTGGAAACGATCCTTTCTACAAAGTTGACCGACAGATCGTTGTAACCGATTATGAGCATTCTTTTGATATTGTAACCCTTTGATCTGAAGTACCGCAGAGCTTTTCTGAGAATAATGCGGCTCAGGATCATCAAGGAAGTATTAATGACTCCAAAGATCAGGATCACAAGCCTGGATATATTCACCTCTTTGAAAAGGAAAGATATGATGACAATCAAGATGATCCCCAGTGCATTAGCTTTAATAATTCTGCTTATCTCCAACATCAGCCGCTTTGAACGATAGGATTCATACAGTTGAAAATAATTGAAAATTAAAAGATAAACAGGAATTGCAATGATCGATATTTTAAGATAAAAATCAATTTGAATGTGCGGGCCATTATAATTGAAAAAACGGAGATAGAATGCATCCGACATTGAAAACACAAAAATGAGGATGTCGAGGAAAATCTGAGCTGTATTAAATATTTTCTGGTTCTCTCGAATCATAATGCATGTACCTTTATTTCTATCATCTAATAGTAATAGCTCACACTCGCCCAATTTATCGAACGAATTGATAGTAAAAGACTATAAAGCAATTACTAAATTATATATCGAAAATACTCGAAAATCAACTAAGACGCTGGAATTTAGAATGTCAGAATGATATACTATTAACACAAGTAACACAAGCAAAAATATCCTTTTCTTTGATTTGTAGATTTTCATCATCAAGTGATGAACTTTCACTGAATAATTATCCTTAAGGAGATAGCGATATGTCCATATTGGTTACAGGCGGCGCAGGCTACATAGGCAGCCATACCTGCGTGAGCCTCCTAAAAGCCGGATTCGATATTGTTGTTTTGGACAACCTTTGCAACAGTAAGGGGAGTGCCGTTAAATATATCAAAGAGATCACCGGAAAGGACTTTACCTTCTATCGTTATGATCTTCGCGATATTGAAAGCGTACAATCTGTATTTGAAAAAGAAACAATAGAAGCCGTGATCCATCTTGCCGGGTATAAGGCAGTGGGTGAGTCGGTAAGGAAACCCTTGATGTATTATGAAAATAATATACTGGGGACCTTGAATCTGCTGAAATGTATGCGTGAGCGCAATGTCAAAAAATTGATATTCAGCTCTTCGGCAACGGTATATACCGGAGCATTGGGGAAAGCTCCATTTCAGGCTTTAACAGAAGAATCACCCCTTGCCGTTACAAACCCTTACGGCAGAACAAAGCTGATGATTGAAGAGATCCTGAGTGACTTGTACCAATCCGATCCGGAGTGGAATATCATTTCATTAAGATATTTCAATCCTATCGGAGCACATGAAAGCGGTCTTTTGGGGGATGACCCGAATGGAATACCGAATAATTTAATGCCTTATATCGTGCAGGTAGCCGCCGGTAAATTGGAAAAACTTAATGTATTCGGAGATGATTACGACACCAAAGACGGCACCGGGGTTCGTGACTATATCCATGTAACAGATCTGGCTGACGGGCATGTAGCAGCCTTAAAGAAATTAAAGAACTTCAGCGGAATTTTTACTGTGTATAATCTGGGGACAGGGCGGGGATACAGTGTCCTTGAAATAATAAAAACCTTTAGTAAGATTAATGGGATCGAAATACCATATGTAATTGCGCCAAGGCGTGAAGGGGATGTAGATATGTGTTTCGCGGATCCATCAAAGGCTGAACGTGAACTGGGCTGGAAAGCAACAAGGAACCTTGAGGATATGTGCAGAGACTCTTGGAATTTTCAAAAAACAGTTTTACAAATTGATTGACCTTACCCAAATTGTGGTCTACTATAGTAATGTATTGGGAATTAAATCCATTTTAATCGTCTATAATCGTTCTAGAGATAAACAAAAGGGGGAAATCAAATGAAGCGATTGGCTATATTTATTACAGCATTCTCACTGCTTTTCACTACAAGTATCACAGCTGCTTATGCAGCCAATTCCGAATCTGCCACTCCGGCACCAAAAAAAGTAATGTTCTATCTGAAGCCTGATATTTCTGTCGAGATGAACGGTGTCAGACAGGTTTTTAAAGATGCAAAGAATCAGATCGTTTATCCGATAATATATAATGGATCTACATATCTTCCGATACGGGCCATGTCTGCTTTGATGAAAGAACCAGTCGAATGGGACAGCGGAAGCAAGACAGTCTATATTGGAAAAACCATTTCGCATCCGATCAAAGACACAGCACTTATTCCCGTAAATGCAGCAGTTTCAGCTAAAGATGATAAAAATACTAATTGGGGAACAGAACCGGGACTTGTTGCCGGTTATTCAAAGCCGGATGTCTTAGTTATGTATGATTTTGTGATCATATCCTGTAAAGACGTAAACGGCGGAACCATATACCCGATAAATTACAATGGATCCATTTATCTACCGCTCAGGACGCTTTCAAACCTTATGGGTGAGCCTATCGATTGGGACGGAGAAGCGAAGAAGATCTGCATCGGAGACGGTGAGGATGAGCCGGAGGAAGATGAACCAATTGTGGAAGAGCCGGAAATTGAGATAGACAAAACAGCAGTGCTGTTTAAGGATCTTTATGATAGAGAAGAAGCGTTATACTATGAAGCTACAGCTAAGATTACAAATATAAAGGATGCGACAACAGAGGAAAAACAGGTTATTGCTTCTACTGCAAGCGAAAATTACCTGAAAGCCGGATCGATTGCTTTGGAAATAAAAAATGTAGATCAGTCTGACTTTACGGAAGAAGAAAAGGAAGTGTATGATAAACTGGCCGCCTTTGCAGAAAGTAATGAGTATTACATCCTGGTGCTTGAAAATATAGCTTACCTTGCAGCTTCGGATTCGGATTATTCCATGCTGGCTGAGACATTCCTCTATTTTGCTATGGAAGCCCAGACAAAGATGGAAGCAGTTAGGGAGTCACTGCCACGGACCGAAAGATGATTGGCCGTGGCCGTGATTGGATTGATTGGCTGTGGATCATGTGGCCAATTGGACCAGACTGCCCATAAGCCCCATACGAAGAACGGCGAACTTAGTTGTTCGCCGTTTTCTGTTCTGCTGTAGTTTTACCGGCAGCCAATCAGACGGCCAATCATCTTTCGCTCTCTGAGAAGCCAAATACTAAATCGCTCGTATTATTGTTTCACCTTCTTCTCGCGAAACCTTATAAACGGCACTTCCCGCATCTGCCGGAATTTAAATATATATTTACAGAGAGTGGAAGAAAGAATAAAATCATAATTATATAGATTATAACTTATAGATTTCTACTGCTATTAGATTTTTAATATTGGAGGCTGCAATTAATGCACTTATCTACAAAGCTGTCGCAGATCAATATAAGAGCTGAATCAGGTAATTCGGCGAACTTTGCCAGGGGGCAGCAATATTTCAGAAAACATAGAGTTACGGACGTGAAACTATGGAAGCTTGCGAGCGGAGAAAAACTTGAAGCGCACGTAAAGGGAGAGAACGGTTCCTGGTACACTACGACAGCAGATATAGAAAATACAGGTGAAATCGGCGTATGCAACTGCACATGCCCTGCTTATGAGACACAGAGATATATATGTAAGCATATCGTAGCATTGCTGAATTATCGATACTATAATACAGATTCTCATTCATATACAATGATGAACGTGGAACCATCTTATGGAAATACGTCTTATGGTGGTTCGTCTTATGGTGACGCTGCCACAAAGAATGGCGGTATAATCAACCGAACTATTGCTCAATATGACTATAAAAAGTCCGCCAGGAATACCGCTGTTGTATCCACTGATTCACGTATCAGGTCAATCATCGATCGTTATGTAGTTGATGATGTTGCGAGATCCGTAGCAGACGAAAATGTCAAGGCAGTACCTAAACTTGAAATATATAATGGAACTGTATTCCTTAATATTACTGTAGGCAGAACCAGGCAGTATGTTGTAAGAAATATAGAAAGCTTCTGTAATGATATAAAAACAAGAAGCAGAGTTGCTTATGGCAAAGAACTGGATCTGGTCCATCATATCGATGCATTTGAACAGACATCTCAGCCATTAATAAAATTCATAATGCGTAAGCAGGACGAAAAAAACCAATATTTCAGAAGCAATGACATTTACTCCTATCGCTACAACGAATATTACAGCAGTACTTACGGACCGGAGAGAGACAAAAGGAATTTAAAGTTAACTCCTTCGGGATTTGATGAACTGTTTGAAATACTTACAGGAAGTATAGCAGATATCAATACATTCGGCACATATGGGTCCCCTGCAACTAAACATACTGCGACAAAAATATCAGATAGAAGTCCCGAATTTTTTCTGGAAATCAAAGAGCTTGATAATAAAAAGGGATTTGTACTGCATTTGCCGGATTGTGAATACATTTTAGGGGCTAAAAATATATATTTGCTTTGCCGAGATAATTCAGAGTTTGGAAAGGAAAATGGACTTACTGATACCTTATGCCAATGCAGCCGGGAAGTATCTAAAAAAATCAAAGATTTGGTGACAGCGAAGCTCGAATCCAGGCAGCCGCTTTTGATTTCAAATGCGGATATGATATCCTTCTATACCAATGTTCTGGAGGAGCTTAAAGATGTGATTGACATCAGGGGCGATCTTGATAGACTCAGGAATTATGCACCTGATGAAATGCAGGCAAATATTTATCTTGACAGCCCGCAATATGATGCAATTACAGCAGTAACAAAATATCAGTACGGTGAAGTTGAAATTGACCCGGATGATGATAGCATAATAGCGCCAAAGAATATCGCAAGAGACGAAAAAAAAGAACGAAGAATCACTGTGGCGATGTGCAAATATTTTAAGCACTATGATCAAATTCGTAAATTCCTGTTTATTCAGGGTGATGATGATTTGATTTATCAATTTGTAACGGAAGGATTCGAAGAAATAGCTAAACTTGGCCAGATATTCGCATCTGACAAGTTTAAAAATATGGGTGTGAAAAGGCCGCCCCAGATCTCTGTCGGGGTCAGACTTGAAAGTGATCTTCTGAATATCGATCTTGATACTAAAGAATTGCCGCTTGATGAGGCAATGGATGCATTAAATCAGTATAAGCAGAAGAGAAAATATTACAGAATGAAGGACGGCAGCTTTTTAAAGCTAAATGATGCCGGGTTTTCGGAACTGGCCGATATGATTGATGGGTTAGGGCTTTCACAGAAGGATATTTCAAAAGGCCAGATCACAGTGCCAAAATATAGAGCGATGTATCTTGATAATATTTTGAAGAATTCCGATAATGTGACATTTGAAAGAAACGCACATTTTAAAAGTCTGATTAGAAACATGAAGGCTATTGATGATAGTGACTTTGCAGTTCCTGAAAGTCTTAATCATATTATGAGAGGATATCAAAAGGACGGCTTCCGATGGCTTGCAACCATGGACAGCTATGGCTTTGGCGGTATTCTGGCGGATGACATGGGTCTGGGCAAGACTCTTGAGGTGATTTCCTTATTGCTTTCTAAAAAGGAAGAAGGGCAGAATTGTGCAACACTGGTAGTTTGTCCGGCATCACTTGTACTGAATTGGCAAAATGAAATTCAAAAATTTGCGCCTGAACTAAACGTGCTCTGCGTTATGGGATCACTGGCAGAAAGAAAAACACTGTTAAAACAAATGGATGATTACGACGTGATCATAACCTCCTATGATTTGCTGAAAAGGGATATCGAACGTTACCGAAGTAAAGAATTTCGCTATCAAATCATTGACGAGGCTCAGTATATTAAAAACCAAGGAACACAGAATGCCAAGGCGGTAAAGGCAATAAAAAGCGTGCAGAGGTTTGCGCTCACCGGTACTCCTGTAGAAAACAGACTGAGCGAACTCTGGAGCATATTCGATTTTCTGATGCCATCTTATCTTTACAATTATAAAAAATTCAAGGATATATATGAAACTGATATTGTAAAAAATGGCGACAAGGAAAAGACACAGAAACTGAGCAGACAGGTGGCTCCGTTTATGCTGCGCCGGTTAAAGGCCAATGTATTGAAGGAACTGCCGGAAAAGGTGGAAAGCGTAGTCTATTCAAAGATGGAGGGGGAACAGAAAAAATTGTACCTTGCCAATTTGGCAAGAACCAGATCTGAAATAGATAAGAATATACAAGAGAAAGGCTTTGAGAGCAGTAAAATTGCTATCCTTGCACTTTTGACCAGGTTGAGACAGCTTTGCTGCCATCCGTCTCTTTTTTATGAGGATTACAGAGAAGGAAGTGCAAAGCTGGAGACTTGCATTGAACTCTTGCTTGAGGCAGCATCCGGAGGTCATAAGGTACTGCTTTTTTCTCAATTCACATCTATGCTCGATATAATAGAACGAAGATTAAAAGAGGAAGGAATCACATATTATATGCTTACCGGCGCCACATCTAAGGAGAAGCGGTTGGAGATGGTGGACAGGTTCAATGTAAACAATATACAGGTTTTTCTTATTTCATTGAAAGCCGGTGGCACAGGCCTCAATATGACAGGTGCAGACGTAGTGATACACTATGATCCATGGTGGAATATTGCAGCACAAAACCAAGCTACAGACAGAACTCACAGAATAGGCCAGAAAAATAGCGTTCAGGTATATAAGCTCATAGAAAAAGGAAGCATTGAAGAGAAGATCCTAAAACTTCAGGAAAGCAAAAAGGATCTGGCCGATGCTATCGTAAAAGATGATATGACAGGTATAGGAGCCCTTTCTCAGGAGTCGCTGCTCGCGCTTCTGCAGCCATAGAAACATTTCCCGGTTAAGGTAACCCTAATATCGAAATGTACCAATCAAGGAGAAAATCTCATGAATTAATTAGAAGTAAAAGATAGTGTTAATCTTAATCTTGAAAATTCATTAATGGCAATACTAAAGGCGGCATACTTGCTTCAACAGTAATTAAGGTTATTAGCGGTCTTATATAGCTGTAGAGAATTGCCGGGGCGTTTTGCTTTAACAGTCTATTCAGTAATTCGTCCTTCTCTGAAAGTTCTTTTTCCCATGTAAAGCATCCTTCAATTTCAACATTCATTTTAAATGGTGCATCGGCAAATTCTTCTTTATCAAATATATCAATCTTTAATACTATTATTGCTTCAAGTGCCTGTTCTTCCTCACCCTTGATTATGTTAACGGTGTTTTTTATTTCTAAAGGCAATGAACCCTCAAAATTAAAACCTTTATTTGTCTCGTATAACACACTATTCAATCGAGGCTTACCCTTCATTTGAAGATTACTTTGTTTCAATATATTAACCGCCTTTCATGCTACTTCTGCATTAGATTCGTCAATTCTATTTTCTATAGCTATATAATTAATCTTACAGGTATTATCAACATTGTTAATTTTGCCTGAACATATCTCGTCAAATTTTAGTCCTACTGAAATACTCTGATTAGCAATAGTATATTCCAACTCATTGAAGTTGTAGGTATATAGGTTTGCTTTCTTTCGAAGCTCCTTTGTAGCATTCTTATAGTAAGAGTCATAATGTTTTGATTCAATGTTATCCTTGGCGCGTTTTATCATTTCTAAAAACCAATCGGGATCGGAATCAATCTTTCTAAGAATATCATCATGAGCACGATCCTGTATTTGATGGTTTTCATATCGGGTTATAGTTGCTTTACCCCAACCTAACACCTCAGAGAATTCTTTTTGGCTAATACTATACTTTTCCCTTATAGATTTAATTTCAATAGACGTTAATAGCCCGACTTTAGACCTATATGCATCTTTTAGAGCTAATGAGTTTGCCCGAATCATGTCCTCGCTTTCAAAATATTCATCAGTATTCGGACAGTATTCATAATATGCCTTAAATGATATTTTCTCATTTTTTAAGTTTCTTTTTTCTTCTAATTCAACCACTAAAACTTCATGTTCTTCCATACAACTAACACAAAATTTTAATTCTCTTTTAATAATATTCATTATATTCACCTATTTCTTCCTATAAGTAAGGAAAATCATGATTAGTAAATGGCCATTCTGCATAATGAAATGACATTATATAGACTACATCGTTAACACCTTCCACGCTGCTTTTCATCAATTCGGCCCTAATTTTTATATACACATCATCATTACCATATTTTTTTCCAAATACACGCATCTCGGATCTTGTCGGATAACGAGTGTCTTCAACAGTTTCGATATAATTTTCAATTTCAATTTTATGTAGCTCTCGTTTTAAAGCATCGACGCTATCCTCATCGGGGAATAAATTATCAATTGTAAAATGATTCGTAAATCTCTCATCTTTTTCTGTATCAACAAATCTGTTTCGCTGAAGGGTTATCTTTGCATATCCGCTATGGATAGCATATTTTAATATACTAATATAATGACTAACTTCGGTTTTTGTTTCAATCCGTTTTTTCTCATGACCATTGCTTGCTATCATTATAACACCCCTAAAAATGCTGTCAAACATTTTCGGTATCAATTGATACCACATGCCGAACCGACATTCTTCTTAAAGACCATAATAGATGTCATAATCATACCTTATATGTAAATTTATTACAATATTATATAACTAATTGTAATAAATTAAATGGCTTTATAACAATAATCATTTACTGTTTTGCTTATTTTAAACAAGGAAAAATGAGTTTATTAAGTTAACAACCTTACAACTTTATCAAGAATCTATAAACTATGCAGCCATAGACCGAAAGATGATTGGCTGTCAGTCAAGCCACGGCCAATCATCTCTCGGTCTATGTCATCTGGCCTCTACAGCCAATCCTCTCTCGGTCCCTGACATCAATGGCATGAGCTTACATTATGCGCTGATTACTTGATAAGTAGGTCAACAGGCTTACAGAGAATTCATTGCTTATATGTTCGGATTCTTCAAGAAGCCGCTGGAAAATAGTGAGGTTCCTATCATAATCACCGGTCAGAAATGAAGTTACTTCCTCAATCGTGCTTTGTAAATAGCTGTGATGAATATTTCTCCACCGGTCTTGATCTATATGAGGATTTATTCTGGCAAATAAGGCTACTCTATCATCAGCGTTCTGATACAACCTTTGTACTATCCTGTTAGCCTCATCAACGTTCCCGTCAATTTGAGCGGTTACCAGTCTCATTATCAATTCAATTTGTTCATAAATCAATACTAATAATTCATCCGCCAATTCATCATCAAAAACAGTTTTTAATAGATTTCCATATTGTATAGGTATTTGTCTAAGCTTGGCGTATGCACTTTCCGCATATTCCGGGCTGACAGTTCTGGCAATTGCATATATCCTCGTCCATACTGCCAAATCAAACCAGAACATTCGAATGTTATATAAAAAGTTCATCAATGAATATGTGGCGCATTGATCTGTAGGGTCGATTCTGAATCCAATCAGATTAGGAACAGGGCGTTGAGGTGATAGTATTATATAGCTATATAGTCCGTAAGCAAAATAGTCCCCCATTAAATCGGATTGAGCCATAAGACGATCAAATAAAAATACACTTCTGTTAAAATCACCGGAAGCAAGGGCGTTTGCTTCTTCTATAGTAAAATTAAGATAAGTATCCATTAAATTTCTCCATTGAACCTCATACCAAAAGGGGTTTATGGATGACAAAAAAGCTGCTCGTCTTTCATTATTCTCATATAAACTGTTGACGATTTGGTTGATTTCTACGGTGTCATTCCTTAATTGTGCCTCAATAAGCTCGCGAACCCATATATTGTTTTGTGTTAATAACTCGTTATATTGTTCCGCTATTTCCCTTCCGAAAATAGGGCACATAATATTTGTCAGCTTATTTGAAATATCTAATAAATGACTGAAAATAGGTTCTGAAATCCCTAGACCTGAATAGTTTGAGCTCATTAGCAGCCTTAACCAAACCGTCTTTTCTCTCCAGTACACTCTGGAATTAATGATTATTTGCATTTGTGCAAGGTTAAGACATGCTTGATTTTTTTTAACCATATTCCTATACCTTTCATAAAACTCTACTTACAATGGTATTATTATATGATAGAAAATATAATATGCTATTACGCACCTGAAGTCCCTTTCGGGGCTTCGGCTCGCAAAAAGGAAAAGAAACCCATAATTTTTTTATGGGTTTCAATTGGAGGATTCAAAATCTCTGATTTTGTAAAATCTGTTTTATTTAATTGTCGCAGGTGTTGTCCCTACTGTACTCGCCAACTCATAATCATTGACTGCTAAATTATATTCAAGCAGAGCTTTGGAGTAATCGAGCTGAGCGGTATAGTATCCCAGCTGAGCGCTCTCGACATCGGACAGAGTTGCCATACCGGCATCATACTGGAGCTGTGCCAGCCTTTCCGTTTCTTTTGCGTTTTCAACCGTCTTTTTACCGGTCTGTACTGCCGAATATTTCTCGTTCATCTTCATATATTTTGTTCTCACATCGCTTTCTACAGTGAGAGGAGCATTTTTGCTGTTTGTATCAGCCATCAGCATTGACATTTTTGCCTTAATATAAGTGGATGAGCTTCTTGGGTATGCCTTAACATTATCTAATTGCATCTGTGACATTTCCAGGTTGTATGCAGCTTCGTGTATTTCGTTTCGTTTTGCCAGAGCATCTTTAATAGATGCAGTCAGTGATTTAGCAGATAAGGGAATTTCTTTAATGCTGTCCGTTAATGTAACACTTTGCATAAGTTTGTACCCCATAAATTGATTAAAACCCATTTTCATGGTATCCAGGCCGTTTTGAGCAGCTATCATTTGATCTTTCGCCTTGTTTACTGAAATCTCTGCTTCAAGAACATCTGCTTTTGCCACTGTACCAAGTTTATATTTTAACTGGGTATTTTTTAAAAGTTTTTCTTTCAGAGAAAGGTTATCCTTTGCTATTTTAACCTGGTTTTCCAACTCTTTTAATTGATAATAATTATTGAGGGTATCACGTTTCAAATCATTGATTTCAGCATCGTAGTTTCTTGGACTCTGTGCAGCCGCATACTTTTTATTTGCTTCCATCATTACTTTGTTTGTAGAATCGAGAAACCAGTCTATGGTATTGTTTTCCTTTTCGTCGGCTTGATCTTTATTAATACGCTGTACCGACTCTCCGTATCCTCTGGCCACACCATCAGCACTTTGCTTGTTGAGTTCAGCCATCTCTGCCCCTGGGCTGTCTGCAAGCACTTTTTTATAAGCATCATCCAAAGAGAGCTTCACCGGGGTTCCGGTAAAGGTCATGTCGGGAATGATTGTGACGGCGGTTACTGTTGTTTCTATCGCTGCCGGTGTCATGGCTGTGTCTATTGCCGAGTGTGTTGCTGCTGCGTCTATCGCCGTGGGTGTCGCTGCTGATTTGATTGAAGCATCAGTAGCAGCGGCAGCTGCAGCAGCTTTATCCACAGCCTCAGCAGCTGTAGTTGTTTTGTCCGCAGCTGAAACAGTTGCAGTTGTCTTGTCCGCATTCGCAGCACTCGGATTCGTTGTATCTGTCGCAAAAGCTACCGTGATCCCGCCCAAAATCAGGAGTATAGTCAGGCTTGTGCATAAAAACCTTTTCATTAATCTCAATCCTTTCTCTATTTAAATTCAACGGTTCTTTATGTATTTTACGCATAAATAAAACCGTAGTCAATAAAACGACCGATTTGAAATAATTATTTAATAATAAATCCTCAAGCGGTTTGCATATTTCATCGTATTACGATAACATAGAACAAGAAAAAAGGGTCTAAGGAAAAAAGGTCAAAGAAAAGAAAGGTCAAAGAAATATGAGAGAGATCAGGACAGTCGCCATCATGGGTCTGGGCAATTTAGGCATTATCTTCGGAAATCATCTTTCAAAAAAGATACCGAGGGAGGATTTAAGGTTCATTGCAGACAGGGAGCGGATTGCCCGCTATGAAAAAGACGGGATTTTCTGCAATGGTGAACGCTGTGACTTTCAGTATGTCACTCCTGAGGAATATACATGGCCGGCAGACCTTATAATATTCACTGTCAAATTTCAGAACCTGGTGGAGGCAATTGATGCGGTAAAGAATCAGGTGGGCGACCATACGATCATCCTTTCGGCCTTGAATGGAATAACCAGCGAAGGGATGCTCGAAGAAGCTTATGGAATGGATAAGGTACTGTATTGTGTTGCTCAGGGAATGGACGGGATCAAAGAGGGAAACCGGCTGACATTCGAACATATGGGTATGCTTTGCTTCGGTGACAGAGAAGAAGGGACCGTTTCTGAACAGGTAAGGATGGTAGAATCTTTCTTTCAAAAGACTGAGTTCCCTCATGAAGTTGAAACTGATATGATGAAGCGGTTATGGGGCAAGTTCATGTTGAATGTCGGTGTGAATCAGACTGCCGCGGTCTATCTTTGCGGTTACGGCGGACTGCAGCAGGAGGGAGAGGCAAGAGATATAATGATTGCGGCTATGCGTGAAGTGATTCCGATATCTGAAAAAGCAGGTATTCCTTTAACGGAAGAAGATCTGTCATACTGGTTGGGAGTTCTGGACGCACTTAATCCGGAGGGAAAACCGTCTATGCAGCAGGATATGGAAGCAGGAAAAACGACTGAGGTCGAGCTTTTTTCAGGAACAGTGATTGCATTGGGACAAAAGTATGGGATCTCAGCCCCGGTTAATGAATATTTATACAATGAGGTAAAAGCCGCCCACGTCTAAAGAAGGATACCCTTCAGAGCATTTGAACTTAG
>JAQUYC010000032.1 GCA_028692105.1 Eubacteriales bacterium
TTAAGGATACCAGTTAATTGGTTAGCCAGGCAAGGTGTCCGGATGTTTCCGATACGCTGTCCGGATAATTCCGATATGCTGTCCGGATGTTTCCGAAATCAGTGTCCGGATGTCGCCGAAATACGCAGATAAGAATATTTTAGAAATACTTTACACAATGCGATATGATAAAACTCAAAGCGAATCAAAAATAAGAAAATCTCTATTTTTATCCTTAATACCTCATGAAGTGTTAGCACATATTAATCTTTTAGTGGACAAGCAATTGATAAAAGAGGAAAGGGAGCGCATAGCAGCCTTTAAGAGCAAAGATAAAAGATTTAACATACCAGCGCATACAAATATTACATATAGAATATCAGATAAGGGAATAAAGCTATATCAAAATGATTTTATAGAACCCGAAAGACCGTATCAACCGAAAACTATATTTAATATTAGTGGAGGAGTAGTAAATTTCGGTACAATTCATAACTTAAATATTAATTACATTGAAGAATTGAAGGTCTTAATTCCTGAAGAGGATAAAAGGAGGGACATTGAAGAATACTTCAATGAAATCCATGAAGTAGCAAAAAATGAGAATATAGAGAAAAGGAGACTTAAAGAAATCTTTAATAAATTATCCTCTAAAATTGCTGAAAAAGGATTAGACAAAATAGGTGATAAATTAATCGATTTACTATGGCTATATTTTATATCAAATATGAGTTTATAAGAGCAGAGATCAGCAAAACCTTTGCACTTGAATTAAGCAGTAAACTGTGATAAACTTACGATGAAGTGTTGAAAATGTTCAATCTGAGTTACGATAAACATAACATTTTTTCACTAAAGAGAAGCAGATATAGAATATGTACCTTCTATGGAAACCGCTCCGACGGACGATAATGATATCAAGAATCTGAAAAAAATGATTGAAATCCTTGAGGAGAACGACGACGTGCAGAAGGTATATCACAACTGCAGTCTTGACCTCGAAGAAGAGTAGGCAATAATTGGTTTTGTAAAATTAATAGAATTGGTATATAATATAGTCACAAACTGAAAATAAAACATATAATAAAAGATAATCCTGAAATGTTCGTTAAGGAATTATAATTCAACCTACGTTTTGACATTGGGAACTCGCGTTTCCCGGCCTATGTCAAGCCTCCCTTAGAGAGGAAGACAGAAGCAGGAATAGAGTACCCCCCTATCTTTGATAGGGTGTGAATTATATCCTGACGACATGTTCGGGATTTTTCATTTTACGTTCTGTCCTATGTGGTATTTTTGTCATAGTCATATTGATTTGTTGATTTTCATAGCAGTTTTAATACAAAGCTTGATTTTAAGCACTTTATGGAATAAAATCAACTATATTGGAATCGGTATTCTTTTATTTTAGGAGAGAACTATGTTGAATAAAAGCTGTTATCAATTTATAGACGCCCTTGCTTCCAAGGCTCCTGTACCGGGAGGCGGCGGTGCCTCTGCTCTTGTGGCCTCAATTGGGATCGCGCTGGGCAGCATGGTCGGCAATCTTACTGTAGGCAAAAAAAGATATATTGATTCAGAACCGGATATACGTGAACTTTTAAGTAAGTCTCAGCTAATGATCGATAGGTTGAATGAACTCGTACAGAAAGATGCTGCAGCGTTCGAACCTTTGTCCAAGGCATATGGCATGCCAACTGACACACCGGAACAGCGGTCAGATAAAGAAACAATTCTCCAGAAAGCACTGGTCAAGGCGGCAATGGTACCTATGGAAATTGCAGAATGCTGCCTGGAGGGGATATATATATTAGAGGAGTATGCAAAAAAAGGAAACAGGCTTGTCATAAGCGACGCAGGGGTGGGAGCTATATTCTGCAAATCAGCATTGCAGGGAGCAAAGCTTAACGTCCTGATAAATATTAAACTCATGAATAATGAAACGCTAAAACAGGAATTGTTGGACAAAATAACAGCATTGGAATCAGAAGGTATAGTATTGGCAGATAAGATTTATCAGTATGTGGAGGAACAATTATGTTGTTAAAAGGGAATGCAGTTTCAGAAAGAATCAAAAATGGCATTGTCAATTCAGTAAAAAATCATTGGGATTCTGATCTTTGCATACCTAAATTAGCTATTATAAGAATCGGTGAAAGAGCTGATGATATTGCATATGAAACAGGAATACTAAAAAACTGTGCAAAAACCGGAATTAAAGCAGAAGTTATAGTAGTTAACAATAATGTTTCTACGGTTGACTTCTTGAAAACACTTAATAAGATTAATGAAAACAAGGAAATACATGGAATTTTGGTACTAAGACCTCTGCCGGAGCAGCTTGATCATGATACGGTAAACCGTGCTATAAGTCTCGAAAAAGATATCGATTGCATGAATCCCTTAAATATGGAAAAAGTCTTTGCGGGAAATAAGAGCGTGATGCCTCCGTGTACTGCGGAAGCCGTAATCGCTTTATTAAAACATTATGAAATTGATCTGCCCGGCAAAAAAGTAGTAATCGTAAATAGAAGTATGGTTTTAGGGAAACCGCTCGCCATGCTTTTTTTAGCTGAAAATGCTACTGTAACAATTTGTCATTCAAAGACAAAAAATCTTTTCGAAATCACAAGGAAGGCAGATATTGTAGTGACAGGAATAGGAAGGTGCAAGTTTTTCGGAAAGGAGTATTTCAGTAAAGAATCAATTGTGGTGGATGCAGGAATTGATGAGGAAAACGGCAATCTTTGCGGAGATGTCGATTTTGAAGAAACAGCTGAATATGTTTCTGCTATTTCACCGGTTCCCGGAGGCGTAGGCCCAATAACCTCGATGATCCTGCTCAGTAATGTTATTAAAGCAATGAAACTGCAGCAAGGATGTACAGGTAAAAAATAAACATGATACAACAAGAAAAAATGTGAACGATTTGAAATGGAGGAAATTCAAATGGCTAAAATCACGACGCAGAAGACACAGGAAATGAAGGAGAAGGGTGAAAAAATCACGATGGTGACAGCCTATGATTACCCGACTGCATACCTGGTTGAAAAAGCATGTCTTGATATGATTCTTGTAGGGGATTCTCTGATGATGGCAGTTCTTGGAGATAATTCAACGGTTGCATGTACGATGGATCAAATGATACATCACATCAAGCCCGTTGTTCTGGGAGCGCCTAACACACATATTGTCGGAGATATGCCATTCGGCTCATACAATGTATCCAAGGAACAAGCCATCACCAATGCATCACGAATGCTGAAAGAAGGCAGATGCGATTCGATTAAACTTGAGGGCGGAAGAGAAGTAGCCGAAACAGTAAAGGCTATTGTTGATGCGGGAGTTCCGGTCATGGGGCATATCGGGCTGACACCGCAGACCGTATCTAAACTTGGAGGCTTTAAAATTCAAGGAAAAGGAGATGCTGCAGGTGATGTGCTAAAAGACGCACTGGCATTGGAAGCGGCAGGTGCATATTCTATTGTGCTTGAGTGCATTCCCGAATCATTGGGCAAACTGATTACGGAAAAGCTGAGTATTCCGACTATCGGGATAGGAGGCGGCAGGTATACGGATGGTCAGGTTCTGGTATTTCATGATATGATGGGCTTATTTGAAAGATTTACACCGAAATTTGTAAAGCAATATATAAACCTTAGTCCGGAAATCGTAACAGCTCTGGAAACTTACAAGGAAGAAGTTAAATCAGGTGCTTTCCCGGAAGAAAAACACACATTCAAATGAAAATAGGAGTAATAGGCGCAGGTGCCATGGGATGTCTGTATGGTGCTAAGCTGTCTGAGCTCCCCGAAAATGAAGTCATTCTTATTGATATCTGGAAGGAGCATGTTGATGCTGTCAATGAGAATGGTCTTTTCATGGAAGAAAACGGGGATATCATTTCCTTCAGCAAATTAAAGAGCACTACCGAAGCTTATGAAACAGGGATCTGTGATCTTGCTATCATATTTGTAAAATCAACATTTACCGGGATGGCTGTAAAAGGCAGCAAAGCGGTTTTCGGTCCTGATACTGTTGCCTTGACACTTCAGAACGGCCTTGGAAACATCGAACAGATCTGCAGTGAAATAGGAGCGCAAAACGTTATCTCCGGGACTACAGCTCACGGAGCAACAATGCTGGGACCCGGCAGAATACGTCATGCGGGAAGTGGTAAGACCGTCATCGGCGAGCTGGACGGAACGATATCGAACCGTATCAGTGAGATTTCAAGCATTTTTAACAAGGCTGGGCTGGATACAGAGATCTCTAAGAACGTTATAGGCATTGTATGGGATAAACTTCTTGTTAATGTAGGAATCAATGCATTGACCGGTATTACCGGACTTCATAACGGTGAACTGCTGGACTATCCTGAAATTGAAATGCTTCTTGAAGCCGCAGTTAGTGAGGCTGAGGCGGTAGCCGCTGCAAAGGGAGTCAGACTGGACTTCCCCGACCCTGTAAGCCATACAAAAGAAGTCTGCCGTGCTACGGCTGCAAATAAGTCATCTATGCTTCAGGACATTTTGAATCATAAACAAACGGAAATTGATATGATTAACGGAGCAATCGTACGGGAAGGTAAATCTTCAGGTATAGATACACCTGTAAATATGACATTGACAAATCTGATAAAGTTTATTCAAAAATCATCGTCTAAATAGGTTTGAAGATAAGGAGTATTGCAGTGAGAAGTTACGAACACGTGATCGATTATTTGAAGACTGACGAAATGATACAGTTTACTCAGGAACTGGTGCGTATAAAAAGTGTTTATGATCCGAACATTGAAGGTGCCAATGAAGAGGCGACAGCAATATTTATAGCCGGATATTTGAAACAAGAGGGCTTTGAAGTTTACATAGAAACCGTAGCTCCTGGAAGACCTAATGTCATAGCATTTCTCAGAGGTAAAGAACCGGGTAAAACTATTTTATTTGAAGGTCATACCGATGTGGTTACCGCCGGTGATATCTCTAAATGGAAATACCCCCCCTTCGCAGCTTCAATCATCGATAAGAGAATATACGGAAGGGGAGCATGTGACACAAAAGGAAATCTGGCCGCTGCCATCTTTGCCGCAAAAGCAGTAAAAGATTCAAGGGAAGATTTCCGGGGAAATATAATGTTATGTATACCCTGCGATGAAGAAGGCATGATGACGGGAATAAAAGATTTCATCCGGCGCGGCTGGGCCGATCATGTGGACGCTGCCGTAATATGCGAGCCAGAGGACAACCATATCTGCATTTTCCAAAAGGGAGCGATACGTGCTGAAATTCGGATACAGGGGAAACAAAGCCATGGTTCTATGCCTTTGACCGGAATCAACCCGAACTGGAGACTGGGAAAAATCCTCTGCGAGCTTGAAAAACTGGAACAATCTGAGAAGGATCGTGTAGGGTGTCATGAGTATTTGAAATGGCCAAGCATTACACCGACAGTCATCGCATCTCCGATAAAAGGGGAGGCTCAATTCAACGTAGTTCCGGGTGAAGCATACATGGCACTGGATATAAGAACGATACCCAGGCAGAACCATAATGAACTTTGTCAAATGATACTTGATATTTTTAAACGAATCGGCACCGAGGACCCGGACTTCAGCGCGACTTTAAATATAATCGAAGAAAGGCCGTGGACATCGACACCGAAGGATGCTTTGATAAGCAAGGTGGTGTACAAGGCTGTTGAAGAAGTCACGGGAAAAGAACCGGTTTGGCAGGGAGTCCCCGGAGCAACAGATGGTACGTTTCTTCAAGCTATCAAAAAAATACCCACCATCGTAATAGGAGCCGGAAATACTCATATCCCTCATCATACTGATGAATACATTGAAATACCACAATTAATCGAAACTGCTAAAATATATACTTTGATATCTATGTGCTTTCTTGGAAAACAACATGAAGCCGAATAGCAATTATAGCTGGGAGGAAAATCTATGTCTGACAACTCGAAGGGTGTGAAATATGCCGCTTCGTTCAAAGAACAGTTTACAGTTCGAGGAATGGCAATCGGAGCAGCCGGAGCAGCCGTACTGACTATGAGCTCTATGTATGTGGCATTAAAGATGGGTGCATTGCCGTGGCCGATTATCTTTGTAGCACTTGTATCCATGTTCTGTCTGAAACTTTTTGGGAATACGAATATCAATGAAATAAATGTAACGCATACAGCTATGTCTGCAGGTGCCATGACAGCAGGAGGACTTGCATTTACCATTCCGGGAATATACATGCTAAATCCAGAAGCTGATCTGAGCGTAACCGCATTATTTATGACAGTTTGGGGTGGCGTTATATTAGGTCTGATCTTTACTGCACTCATAAGAAAATACTTTGTTGTTATAAAGGAATTGCCTTATCCGATGGGACAGGCTGCAGCCGAAACACTTTTAGTAGGAGATGAAGGTGGCAAGAAAGCCGGAACCTTATTCTCATCATTGGGTATAGCTGCAGTTTTTACTTTTCTCAGAGACGGGATGCCACTGATTAACTTGAAAAATCTGATACCCGGAACATTTATGAGTTCCGGTCTTGCTGCAAAAGGGATATATGCCGGAATCTGGCTGTCACCGATGTTGATCGCCGTTGGTTATATTATCGGACCTCTTTTTATCGGAGTCTGGTTTTTAGGTGCTATTATAGGTGATTTCGGCATCGTACTTGGAGGAACCAATGCAGGTCTATGGGATGCAGTTACAGCATCTGCAATCAAGTCATCTCTTGGTATAGGTCTTATGGTAGGTACCGGAGTCGGCATCATAATAAAGGGGATTATACCAAAAGCAAAAGAGATTTTTGGGCCAATGTTCAGCAGAGATGCGATGTCACATGGTTTTATAAATTTGAGATGGGCTCCCATAGCAATGGTAATTATTGCATTTATTTTTACCATCGTATGTGATATGGGTATTATTGCCAGTATTATTACGATTCTCGGCGTATGGCTCGCTACTTCTATGTCCGCCCAGATAGTCGGTCAGACCGGCATAAATCCCATGGAGGTCTTTGGAATCATAGTATTGCTTGCAGCAAAAGCAGTTACCAGCATGGGGCAGACTGAAGCATTTTTGGTTGCTGCAGTTGTTGCCATTGCTTGCGGCCTCACGGGAGACGTCATGAATGATTTTAAGGCAGGGTATATCCTTAAATCAGACCCTAAAGCCCAGTGGCTTGCCGAGTGCATCGGAGGCTTGATCGGGTCCTTTGTAACTGTAGCTGTGTTTTATATAATTCTTACCGCTTACGGACCGGCTTCATTTGGAAACCCTGAAATGTTTGTGGCTCCGCAAGCTGCAATGGTAGCAGCTATGGTCGGAGGCATTCCTCATATGACTTCCTTCCTGATCGGTCTGGCATTAGGCTGCATTCTATATATCGTGAACTTCCCTGTTATGACGCTCGGACTTGGCGTTTATCTTCCATTCTATCTTTCTGCAACCGCTTTTCTGGGCGGTACTTTGAAGTTTATCGTAGAGAAAGCCGCTCCGGAATGGGATGGAAAAGGTACAGGTTTGATTATCGCTTCCGGGCTCTTAGGAGGCGAGGCAGTCATTGGGGTAGTAATAGCTTTGATTCAGGCATTCCAAGGCATGAGCGCCATATAGTGACAAATGGGAGAGTTATTATGAAAGAAATCAGTATTTCAGATATACAGGGAATCAAAGTCGGGCATGCCGGGAACAAGAAAGGTGCAACAGGCTGTACTGTGATTATTTGTGAAAAAGGAGCCCGGGCTGGGGTTGATGTCCGCGGCGGAGCTCCCGCATCAAGAGAAACGGAACTATTAAAATCCGTCAACATGGTTGAAAAGATACATGCTGTTATGATTAGCGGCGGCAGCGCATACGGACTTGATGCGGCCGCCGGGGCAATGGCTTATTTAGAAGAAAAAGGTGTTGGTTTTGATGTCGGAGTTGGTGTTATTCCTATCGTTTGCGGAGCATCTCTCTTTGACCTTGTCGTCGGCGATCCAAAGTGCAGGCCTGATAAGAAAATGGGATATGAAGCCTGCAAAAATGCCGAGACAGGGCAAGCTGCTGCAGAGGGTAATGTAGGAGCCGGAACAGGAGCCGCTATAGGAAAGTTCTTAGGCGTTAAACACATGATGAAGAGCGGATTGGGCATTTATGCGGTTCAAATCGGAGAACTGCAGGTAGCAGCTGTTGTTGCAGTGAATGCATTGGGAGATGTGATTGACGTAGATTCCGGTAAAAGAATCGCGGGACTTCTTAATGAAGATAACACAATGCTTTCCAATACAGAAGAAACTATGTATGCTCTGTATTCTGAGGATAAAAATGTATTCAGCGGAAACACTTCGATCGGCTGTATCGTTACTAATGCAAAGCTGACGAAGCCACAGGCGAACAAGCTGGCTTCGATCGCACACAACGGATTTGCACGAGCGATCAGGCCGGTGCATACAATGGCAGATGGGGACACAATATTTGTTATGGCGACAGGAGAAGTAGATGCCCTGCCGGATGCGGCCGGCGCCCTGGCAGCGGAAGTGATGTCAAGAGCGATAAACCGCGCTGTCAGAAAAGCAGAGCCGGCTTACGGATTAAAAGCAGCAAGGGATTTTGAATGAATGATTTGAATTTACGATTTGAATTTACGATTTGATTGATAATTTGAATTACAATGAATCAAGAGGGAGAAAAATCTGTTTCCGTTGTTCAAAGGTTGCAAGATATTTAAGACCGGCGGATTTTATCATTTCTACAGCCAGTTCAAACCGGTCGCCGATATCAACGGTTCTGTGGGCGTCGGAACCGATAGTAACAATTTCACCGCCAAGCTCCCTATAGCGCTTGAGTATCTCATTAGAAGGAGTTGTAACACCAAGGTTCAATCGAAAGCTTGAAGTGTTGAACTCAATTCCTTTGCCATCATATATTATAATTTTTAATATATCGTCAACTAAATCCATAAAGTAAGAGAACGGCACGATTTTAGATGTGTATCGGTCGATGACATTAAAATGTCCAAGTACGTCATATTCTTTATATAATTTCAGACAATTTAGCATGTAAGTATAAAAAGCGACATAAGAATCCTCTGGTGAACGATTTTTGAAAAACTCACGGCTGTTTAAATCCTTACCTTCCGCACAGTGAAAAGAGCCTATTATAAAATCATAGTCACAGAACTTAGCACATTCAATGCATTTATCAAGAGTTTTTCCATGCTGAATTCCAATCTCAATACCTTTTAAAACCTTGATTTTACTATGGTAAGTATCCTTTACTTCGTTTAAAGTTTTATGATATGCCGGAAAATCCAGCATAAAGGGGTAGTCCGGATCAGGGTAATCCGGGTCGCAATGATCAGTTACTGCTATTTCTTTTATTCCCATATTACATGCTGCTTCGATCATTTCATTCATTGGCGTGTGACCGTCATCAGAAAAAGAAGAATGTGTGTGATAGTCATATAGTTGCATTATTGTCTCCTTGCGGTTGTCAGCTGCCGTATTAAAAACTGTGGCTTGCCCAGTACACCCTATGTTATAATTAATAGGATTAATTTGAAACAATTATAGCAAATAACATAATGCTTGAAAAGGTTTTTGAGATGACGGCGGACGTAAGAGAAAAGCAACTGATCAGAAAAGCAAAAAAAGGGGACGAGAGTAGCTTTGAGTCCCTGATTTTGAGCTGTCAGGGAAGAGCTTTCAACGTTGCATTGCGTTATTTAAGAAATGAAGAAGATGCAATGGATGCCTTGCAGGAAAGCTTTATTAAGATATACAGGCATCTGCATTCATTTAAGGAGGACAGCCGATTTGATACATGGGTATATCGCATAGTTGTAAATACCTGTAATGATATACTTAGAAAAAAAAGCAGCCGGAATACCACGGACAGTATATACTGGAACGATGACGAAAAAGAGATGATTATTGAGATCCCGGATTTGTCGAGTGCGCCTGAAGAGGTTTATAATAATAAAGAAAAAACAGAACATATCTTATCATGTCTTGAAAAACTGAATATAGATCAAAAAGAAATTATCATCCTAAGGGACATACATGGATTCTCATATGAAGAGATCAGTGAGATCCTTGAATGTTCAATCGGCACGGTAAAATCCAGAATAAACAGATCCAGACTGCGGCTAAGGGAAATCATACTGGAACAAAAATAGATTATAAACCGTCTAAAATACATAAAAACCTAAAACACATAAAAACATTGTTATTATAACTCATTTAAATATTACAATAAAAATCTGCAGGGAGGGGGAGCGTAATGAAATGTAATGAAATAAGTGGATTGCTCTCGCTTTATATTGATCAAATGCTTGATGAAACACACAAAAAGGCGGTTGAAGAACACCTTTTAACTTGTAATTCATGCAAAAAAGAATATGATAATATTAAGGAAATGGTGGAGCATCTGAATCAGGTTGATTTTGTTGCGGTTCCAGCGTCCTTTGAATACAGAATGAAGAAGGCTCTAAAAGAAGAAAAGGCAGATTTTTCGCGATCCGGAGCTAAGTCGGGATCGTCGGATAAGACCAGAAAGCTGAGGCTGCTAACTTCAGTTGCTGCGGTATTTGCTGTAGGCATCATATCATTCGGGTTGTATCAAGATGTTATAGGTGATTTGCCGAATAATCTTTCGGGCACTGAACAGGCATTCTACGAACAGTCTGAAACAAAACAATATCAAGCGGATTTATTTGATGCAGATACATCTGATGTAGACACAAATGAACCGGAAGATGTTTCGGGTAATGATGCAATCCTGTATTCTGAGGCTCTTGATGAATCGGATGTAAGCTCAAACAGGAGCGCTGATATCATCGTGCCTCCTTCTGCACCCGAAGAACCTGAGATGAGCGTCTATAAAATGAGTGACGTCCGGGAGCCTGAAGAAGCGTCTTTGACGGATTCGTCAAAACAGTTAATGATGGAATCCTCTTTAGTCGACTGCAGCCGCTCTTTGACATCATCAGGAGTTGAAAGGAATGTTGCCGCTGTTCAATATTATACCCGACTGATTGAGGAAGAACTTGCGGATTTCGAATATCAGGTTCTGGAATCCGGATTTGTTCAAGCCGGAGAATGGGAATTCAGGGTATTTATATTCCGCGGAAAAGATGGCTATACTTTTAACGAAGAGATTTTAATCATTGGTAAGGATGGTGAAATCGAAATTCTCTGCGACAATGAATTTATGGGGTTATAGCATATGAAAATAATAATTATTGACGGTAATAGTCTGATTAATCGTGCTTATTATGCCATGCAGCGGCCGATGATGACCAAGACAGGGCTGTACACGCAAGGAGTGTACGGTTTTCTTAATATATTGAATAGAATTCGAACTGATTATCAGCCTGATTATATTGCCGTTACATTTGACAGGAAAGCACCGACATTCAGACATATCGAATATGCGGATTATAAAGCCGGACGGAAGAAAATGCCTCCTGAGCTTGCGATGCAAATCCCTCTGCTGAAGGAAGTTCTGGACGCAATGAAAATAAAGATACTGGAAATGGACGGCTACGAAGCCGATGATATCATAGGAACCGTTGCAAAACGAGCTGAGGCAGAAGGCCTTGAAACGATGATTATTACCGGAGATAAGGACGAGCTGCAGCTCGCAACAGAACATACTAAAGTACTGATCACAAAGAAAGGGATTTCTGAATTTGAACTTTACGATGAAGCTGCAATTATGGAGAAGTATGGATTTTTACCGGAGCAGTTTATAGACTTTAAAGGACTGATGGGAGATCCATCTGACAACATACCGGGAATACCCGGGGTGGGCGAGAAGACCGCACTTAAGCTGATACATGAATTCGGCAGTGTTGCAAGCCTTATTGCAAATGTCGATAAGGTTGAAAGTAAATCTATAAAGAGTAAAATAGAGGATAATGCTCAGCTTGCATTAATGAGCAGACGGTTAGCAACCATCAATACCGAGGTTCCAATTGAAATAGATTTTGAAGAATTCAAGGCAGAGGATCCGGATTACAACGCATTGATCGACCAGTATATCAAACTTGAATTTAATAGCTTTCTTAAAAAGATGCCGATCGGAAAGAAAGAAAAAGCCGTAAGCCGCAGCACAGTAAAACAGATTCAGATAACTGATGAAAAAGGGATAAAACAACTAAAAGAGGAACTGCAAAATAACCCAAATATTATTATTAAGGTATTTAACGACCATAATCATATAGATAAACCGGTTATTTACGGAATAAGTATCCTGTCAACCGATTCCTGCTATTTTATTAAGCCCGAGAGTATAGATTTATTGCGATCCTTGTTGCAGCTGCTTCAAGAAGGCATTAAAATCTCAGGCCATAATCTGAAAGAAGATTATTACGCATTGCTATGTAACAATAATTTTGATGCTCCAACAAAAGATGCCCTTTTTAAAACAGAATTCGATACGATGATTGCTCAATACCTGATTGACACTTCAAGAAGCAATTACAGCCTTAAATCTCTGATGCTTGAATACTTCCATGAGCAAATAGAAGAAGAAGCAGATTTTCTTAAAGAGAACGGTCAATTAGGATTTTTGCCTAAATCTGAACAGATTTTTATAGATTATGGGACAAAATGGTGCCTTTCAGTCGAGAAATTAATACATGTGTTAAATGAAAAATTAATAGAAGAAGAGCTTTACACCGTTTTTAATGAGATTGAACTGCCTTTGATAGAAGCGTTAGCCTCCATGGAAAATATCGGTTTTGCTGTAGACCGAAAAGAATTGATGGACGCGGGAAATACAATCAGCGAAAAAATTAAAGAATTGACTGTAAAAATCCACAGCCTTGCAGGAGAGGAATTTAATATAAATTCACCGCAGCAGCTTGGAGTGATTTTATTCGAAAAGCTTGGAATTCCTTATGCCAAGAAAACAAAAAGAGGTTATGCAACAGGTGCAGAGGTTTTGGAAAAAATTAAAGATGATTACGAAATTGTAGGCCTGATTTTGGAATATCGCATGTATTCTAAATTGAAAAGTACATACATAGAAGGTCTTTTGCCGCTAATTCATCTGGATAATAAAATCCATGCCCACTTTCAGCAGACGGTAGCGTCGACCGGTCGTATCAGCTGCACTGAACCAAACCTGCAGAACATACCAATTCGTCATGAATTGGGTCGAAAACTCAGGAAGGCATTTATTCCCGAGAGTGAAGAATATATACTGGTAAGTGCAGACTACTCGCAGATCGAGCTTAGAATTCTGGCACATTTATCTCAGGATCCGCTGCTTGTCGAAGCATTCAACCAGGGAGCTGATATCCATAAGATCACCGCTTCAAAAGTATTAGGTATTCCTGAGGATCAGGTTACGGCTCGAGAGAGAAGCAACGCAAAAGCCGTTAATTTTGGAATAATTTATGGTATGAGTGGATTTGGCTTGTCAACTGAATTGAATATCACCAGGAAAGAAGCTGAAAAATATATACAAGAATACTTTAAAAAGTATACAAAGGTTAAAGAATTTCTTGACGGTCTTGTGGCAAGCTGTAGAGAGAAGGGTTATGTTACTACCATTTCTAAAAGAAAACGTGTAATCCACGAAATAAATGCCAGCAATTACATGGTTAGACAGGCAGGCGAAAGACTTGCTATGAACAGCCCGATTCAGGGAAGCGCCGCAGATATCATAAAAATAGCCATGATAAAGGTATATAGTGAACTGAATAGAAGGAATCTAAAATCAAAACTCATACTGCAGGTACATGACGAACTGATAATCCAAGCTCATATTTCGGAACTGGATATTGTTAAAGATCTAATTGTAGCCAATATGGAGAATGCTGTAAAATTAAGTGTGAAACTCACCTCAGACGTATCGACGGGGAAAAATTGGTATGAATTGAAATAAAGCTTTATTATTATTTCAGACGGAGGTATTGCTATGAAAATAATAGGGTTGACAGGCGGTATAGGTTCCGGAAAATCCACAGTTACCGATTACCTGACATCAAAAGGTTTTCATGTATTGGATGCGGACAAAGTAGCAAGAGAAATAGTTATGCCCGGTTCAGAAATGCTGATCAGATTGTCATCTATATTCGGAACTGATATTTTACACGAGGACGGCAGTCTCAACAGAAAAAAGCTCGGCGAAATTATTTTTCTGGACCATGAAAAAAAGAAGATACTTGATGAGCTGATGCATACCAGAATCCTTGAAATTATTCACGACAGAATTTTCAAGATACGTGAAGAATATAATCATTCAGCGAAGTCAGCGCTTGAACCCGATCAAATAAAAAATGGAAAGGTGATATTCATCGATGCACCTTTATTATTTGAAACCGGACTCGATAAAAGTGTCGGGGAAACCTGGGTTATTGATGTTGATGATGAAACACGTATTCAGCGCATAATGAAACGGGACGGCTTGAACCGGGAAGAAATTATGATGCGAATAAATACTCAGATGACGAGAGAAGAAAAAAACCAGCGTGCGGATGTACTACTAGACAATACGGGAGACGAACAAGCACTTTACAAGCAGATCGACCGGATGCTTGAAGCAATTTAAATTATCGGAGAACAGAATATGTCAAAGAAAAGCATTGCACTTAGTGTGATTTTTATCATAATTCTTTTAAGTATTGTAGGCTGCGGACAGACAACCAACTTTCTGGGCAATACAAATGAGGAGGAGAAAGAAACTGTAAAATCACCGGAAATCTATATTCCTATTGAAAAGGTCCGGACATTTAATCCTGTCATTACGAAAGATGAGGATGCTTATTATGTCAACAAACTTATCTATGAAGGTCTATTTGGTTATGATCAAAATCTCAATCTGATCAATGTTCTGGCAAACAGTTATTCATACGCAGCTGACGGCAGCTCTGTCACTATCAAGCTGAAGGAAGGAATCAAGTGGCAGGATGGAGAGGAGCTGACAGCTGAAGATGTCAAATTTACAATGGATACAATTGCCGGTGCTTCTTTTTCAAGCAGCAGTCTCTACATCGTTAATCTGAACAATATCAAGAATATTAAGCTTGACAGCAAAGACCCATATAGCATTACCGTCTTTTTTAACGAAAGACAGAATAATTCCATGCACAATTTTACATTCCCCATCATACCTAAGCACCGATTTAAAAGTATAGAGGGTGCCAAAAATTCCGGGTCAGAATTTATGCCTATTGGTACAGGTCCTTATCGTGTGACAGATTACAACCAACTTTCCCATATAGTATTGGAAGGATACAAGAACTACCATGGAGTCAATGTCCCATCCAATAAACTGCATTTTTCGATCATCCCTGAAAAGAATCATGCAGTTAATTTGATGGACGTGAGCAATATTTCCCTTATATTTTCCAAGGAAATAGACAGGGATACCATTTATTCAAACAAAGATGTAAATGTCACCAATTTCTCCTCCAATGAAGCGGAGCTTATAGGATTTAATTTCGGCAAATCCGCAATGAGTGATAAAAATGTAAGGCAATCTATCGCTTATGCTATCGATACAAAAAAAATCATAGAGAGCGCTTATTATAAGAATGGAATACAAAATAATACGATTTATTATCCGAATTTTTTAAATGTGAAAAATCCGGGTATTGAATATGATTTTGATATTACAAAGGCTAAAGAGTTATTGACAAAAGCAGGTTATATAGATAAAAACGGCGACGGACTGGCTGAAGATAGTTACAACAAAACGATTTCTGTCAATATATTAGTCAATGAGGAGAATCAAAGCAGAGTCGCCGCTGCGGAAATTATCAAAGAAAACCTCGATCAACTTCCAATAAAGACCTACATTACAAGCCGGAATTGGAATGCTTATAACACAGATCTGGCAGCCGGAAATTTTGACATATATATAGGCGGTTACCAATTTAAAGAAAATTATGACCTTAGACCTCTTCTCCAAACAGGCTCAGGAAATATTATCAGCTATTCCAATACTGCGCTTGATGCTTTGCTTGATAAAATGGAGTCCGGTATTTCCACGGAAGAGCGAAAAGCGGCATTTATGCAGGTCCAAGACATCATGATCGATGATCTGCCGTATTACTGCCTACTTTATAAAACCTATGGCGCCATTTCAGCTCCAACGATGAAAGGTGAAATCAAACCAGCATTCTTTAATTTATATCAGGGTTGTGAGCAATGGTATTCAGAGTATGAGATTCATGCTGAACAGCCGGATGAAACGACTAAAGCTGAGGAATAGGCAATTTTTTTATTGACAATTAGAAAGTTATTGGGTAATATGGTGTAGGATGTTTTAACAGATGACGTCCATTCTTATGCGGTCGTGGCGGAATAGGCAGACGCGCACGGTTGAGGGCCGTGTCCGCGAGGGTATGGGTTCAAGTCCCTTCGACCGCACCAAAATGAAACTTGGAATTTCAACATTCCAGGTTTTTTTATTTTTATTGTTAAAGAAAAAAACCACATTTTCTACGCGCACGGTCTCCCGATCTTATTTATTTGAGACAAGAGCGTTGAAAGGTGGTTATTTTAATGAAAAAAATGAAACTGGAAATTAGTAAGACAGTAACAATTAAGGATGGTTATGATGAATTCAGGAGGTTTTGTGAAACAAGAAATTACAGCCAATACACTCTAAAGCATTACGACAATACCATTCATGTCTTCGAACTGTATTATCCATTAAACAATAAGATCGATACGATCAATGAAGAACTTATTGAAAAGTATACATCGTATCTGCAAAAAAAGAAGCTTGCTGGAAAGACAGTCGCGACGTATCTCGGCTCATTACGGACGATTCTGTATTTCTTTATGAAAAAAGAATATATGCAATCGTTCCATATCATCAAGCCTAAATATGACAAACCAATTAAAGGGGTCTATACTGATGCTGAATTGCTTCTCATTCTAAAAAAACCGAAAGTATTGTAAGCGTCAAATAAAACGTCACCTAAAATTGTAGTTGAAAAACTTGTACAATCACAATAGGAATAAGGTTGAAAAAGTAAGTCAACTTTTTCAACCAAGAATGGAGTGATTGTATGGATACACAAA
>JAQUYC010000050.1 GCA_028692105.1 Eubacteriales bacterium
ACGAAATGATGGCAGCCTAGAAGAGAAGGGATGAAAAATTTTCCGCTCCCTCCCGGAAGGCGTAAGCAAGAATAATACAAACATAACTGGTAATAAATGGTGGGCAATTAAACTTGCAATTTATACTTGCAATTTATAATATTGCTTGATATTATCAAAAATTTGTTGCATAATGTCAAAACTTATGATATTCTGTCAGAGGTTCTAAAAATCAGGAAACACTTTGACCGGAATCCGAAGTTTATAACTCCCGTATGGGAGTTTTTTTGATTATAAAACGACAGACCCCCATTTTAATTTACCCAAATTAATACTTTATACTTTTTTATAAGAGGAGGAAACATATGAAAGAACAACGAAAAATCATTCAGGTACGGGAACGAGTACCTTTGGCAAAAGGGATCCCGCTCAGCATCCAGCACACATTTGCCATGTTCAGTGCGTCAGTTCTCGTTCCGTGGCTTTTTGGCATCAATCCGGCTATTGTCCTATTGATGAATGGCATAGGTACTCTGATCTTCATATTTATTACACAGGGCAAAGCGCCGGCTTATTTAGGTTCCAGCTTTGCTTTTTTATCGCCTACATTTCTTATACTGGCTAATCCTAATATGGGATACCAATACGCATTAGGCGGGTATGTGGTCACAGGCTTGATCTTCTGCGCAGTTGCAGGCATCATAAGGCTCGCCGGGCTTGATTGGATCGATGTAGTGCTGCCTCCTGCTGCAATGGGCCCGATTGTAGCTTTGATCGGTTTAGAGCTTGCAGGATCGGCTGCAAGTAATGCAGGTTTAATTCTCAGTGATACTTATACGGAGATTAATCCAAAATATGTAATTATTTTTACAATCACTCTTTTATTTGCTGTCTTTGGTCAAGTACTATTCAAAGGCTTCATGGCTGCAATATCCATCCTTATCGCTATTTGCGTCGGTTACGTTGCCGCACTGATAGCCGGTCTTGTAGATTTTACACCGGTAAGTGAAGCACCCCTATTCGCACTTCCAAATTTTCAGACACCGGTTTTTGACCTTTCCGCAATTTTGATTATAATACCTGCATCTTTGGTTGTAATTTCCGAACACATTGGCCATCAGGTTGTTACCAGTGAGATCGTAGGTAGGGATCTGATAAGGGACCCTGGCTTGCACAGATCTTTGCTGGGCGATGGTATTTCAACAACCCTGTCAGGTCTCTTCGGTGCGGTCCCCACGACTACATACGGCGAAAATATAGGGGTAATGGCAGTTACCAGAGTATACAGTGTATGGGTGATCGGCGGTGCCGCGATATTCTCGATTACTCTTGCTTTTATCGGCAAAGCATCCGTATTGATACAGACTATACCAAATCCAGTTATGGGTGGCGTAAGCTTTCTTTTATACGGAATGATAGCCGCATCCGGCCTTCGCCTTCTGGTTGATAAGAAGGTTGATTTCAGCCGCGGGCGTAATCTTGCACTGTCAGCTGTTGTATTTGTAACAGGATTATCCGGTGCTTTTATTCAAATCGGAGAGGTAAAACTTACTGGTATGTGCCTGGCAACTATAGTAGGAATGCTTCTCAGCCTTATTTTCTATATTTTCGATAGAACTGGCCTTTCAAATGATTAATATTGTTCACCGCTTTCCTCTTTGCCTTACCGGACAAGCTTCAAACAAACCCGCAAGAAAGACTTCCCTTTCTGCGGGTGAGTCTTAGGGATTTTTAATCCCGGAAAAAATATCAGCATAGTTTGGTATGTATTACCGGCTATGGCGATCTTTTTGTTTTGGGTCGTATGTAGAAACAGGTGGGTGAAACTCACGGATAATCTCCGCTGTGAGTTCCTTTATGTCTTTGTACTTTCTAACCATTGCACGGAAGGTTCACTTTTGACATATACAATGAAGGATTTTGAGGATTGGAAAAGATGAAACCAAATGAGAATAATTGGTATATATATAATTTGAACAATATATTGATATATTGCAAGTTCTGATGTAAAATAGATTTATAATAAAAAGCAAGGAGAGCCCGAATGAATATGTCAACAACGATGATCGTGTCAAATTCAGATATGATCAAAAATTACAAAACTTGCAGAGAAATGGCAGAAAGATTAGGCAAGATATTTGTATTAAAGAATAACCAACCGGATGCGGTGCTGTTCTCTATTGCCGAATACGAACGGGTCGCGGTATTTATGGAGTACCTGGAAAGCTTGGGGGAAGAAGAAATTGTCAAGTTTGCAGATTCCCTGCCAAAGGAAGGAGTCAGGAAGCGCTACTCAATCGAACAACTAAGACATGATATAAAATAGTTTCAGACAGAATAAGATTTCCCAGAAGTGGGTTGATATCGTTTTCATGCGGTGCCAGCTCACTTTTAAGGCTCTATAATAAATGTTGTGGTGTTTAGGAAAATAAAATGCCACAGCATTTTATTTTTTACAAAAAAGATAGAGCATAAAGCAGATCTCAAGTAGAATGAAGTTGCAACACGCATTCGAAAGGAGATCAAACTCATGCTCTATCCTAATTGTACAGCAGATTTGCTGGGATTAAAAGATGTAATCGTGAACAAGGTCGAGAACTTTAACAATCAGATTCATGTGTGGCTGGAGCCAGTGCTTCAAATGCAAGTTTGTCCGGCCTGCCGCCATGAAACAAAAAGGGCCCAGCCTGATTCACATGAATTAATGTTTAAGTGGTTCCAATTACTATCTTGCCTACAAAGTGGCTTGTTTTGTAATGCCCCTAATATTTAACCTTAATAAACAATCCAGCGACGGTTTGACCTTCGCTGGATTGAAATACATTTTTACTTGTTTTTTATTTTACTTGCATACTTCATAATTAGGGGATAGTACTATGTAACACCTAATTCCTTACATTGCCGCCGGTTAAATTTACGTATGACATCCAAAAGTAACCGTATTTTGTATTTGGATGCGTTTACCGGATTATATCCGGTCTGAACAAACCCTTCCAAAGCCCCGCAGGCAGAGCCAAAAAAGACTCACCTGCAGGGCTTTCCCTATTGGGGACACATACTCATCTTAAAGGATAATAATCATAAACAATTATGCATATTTAACAATTATTATAAAAAAAATATATATAAATATTATAATAATAAATAAAATAAATATGTCAATAAAGCATTGACATATTGTTATAATCGGAATAGTATGCAGTTACATCTTAGAAATAATGATAGGAAGCTTGATTGGTAATATGGCAGAAATTCATATAATAGGTGAAGGTGAAAAATATGTATATTCTCAGAAGATTGGTTCAATATACACTCCTCATTTCGGTTTAAATAATAATTGTAATAGCAATTTTCTCTCTCACCGTTAACGATGCTGAAGCAACTGTTTCTGTTGATTATGTAGTGCCGAGTTATGAAATACCTATATCAGAAAGCACACAGCACATACCTTGCTGGTTCGCTTCGCAGCTACAGAATTTAATACATT
>JAQUYC010000033.1 GCA_028692105.1 Eubacteriales bacterium
GTGTATCCATACAATCACTCCATTCTTGGTTGAAAAAGTTGACTTACTTTTTCAACCTTATTCCTATTGTGATTGTACAAGTTTTTCAACTACAATTTTAGGTGACGTTTTATTTGACGCTTACTTATATTTTAAAATATGGGTATAGTCAACGAAAACAAGGCAATTTTTTTCAATGTATTTCTATTTTTTCAATTATTTTACATAGAGGTTTAAAAACGAAGGACAGATTTCTCTGCCCTTCGAAAAGTTATACTTTATTTTGTTTTACAGGTTCAATCTCATGAATTGATATTGAGCCTATTTGTTTTAATCTAATGATTAGTCTTCGAAGTAAATTACTACTGATGCAATACCGTCAGCATCTGTGCCCTTTGTATCATACAGGCTTACAGTGTAATCCTTTCTCAGAGCAGAAAGCTTGGATACGCTAAACTCATCATCAGCTTCATCGTAAAGGTAAACGACTGCATCATCTGCAACGGTGTATTTTGCTCCACCGACTGCTGTAATGACTGTTCTGTCTGAGTTGAGGCTGTCAATCACAGCAGCAGCTGCGATTATGCCACTTGCGTTGTCAACTGCAGGAGCAGAACTTAATGGGGCAACACCCGTGATAACATCGTTAGCATCGACTGTTATCTTGTAGACGCCGAACAATCCTTCTTTTTCATATGAGGAAGTCCTCTTGTCTGTCATCTTTGAGAATGCAGTTCCATCTATGAAACCTGTTAATTTGTAAACGGTGTCATCACCTGACTTCGCATTAGTTCTGGTGTTTAATACACCGTATACGTCATCGTCATCAGCATCTACGAAGGATTTTTCAATAAACATCGCAGCAACTTTACCGTCATCATTAAGAATAATGAATGCAGGCTGAGTTGAGGATACAATGGATCCCTTCTTCACTTCTGAAATACCTGCAACATCATACTTGCTTATAGCACTAATAGTAGTATCGTAGGTGAAAACAACAGCATTGGAGTCAATACTCTTGGAAGCTCCGCCTACTGACATTACCTTTGTACTCTGGTAACTGGTTGTTCCGGAAGTATTATCGTACCTGTTTGCGGTAAGGTCAACAGTATCGATATCTCCTTCGCTGTCAAGTCCATATCCGATAAGAGCACCAGTTGTGATGCCGGAGAAGGTTGTATTAAATCCAGCTGGACTTGTCACCCAATCGATATCAGCTACATCATCCGCAAAATACAGAGTCTTTGAGGAATCATCGGACATGTAGAGACTAAACTTCGCATTGTCAAATCCAGTTTCATTGCCAACAGCCTTAACTACTCCATATGTGTCAGCTGATCCGGTTGTTCCTTCGAAATCAAAGATTTCTCCGTTTACGTCCAGGTAGAAGATTCCTTCGGAATCAACATCAACGTCTCCAGGAATAGTCAGAGCTGAAATAGCAGCTATGTCATAATCCTTTCCATCGATTGTAACTGTCATATTAACGTCGTCAGTTTCTTCAACAACACCTTCAACAGTTTCTGTTCCAACTGCAACTTTTCTGATATCGCTTCCGTCAGTGTAAACATATACAACATCATCTTCAGCGATCTTATCAAGTGATGCCACACCAACCAACTGGAAGGATGTCAGGTCAATGTTATCGTCATCATCTAAAACGAAATCTTCATTCAGCAGTGCGCCGTCAGCAATGTCTTCCTGAACATCGGATTCTGCCAGTGCAAACTGGTCAGCGTCCCAAGCTACTACAGAATAAACTTCTTTAATCTTCTTTCCGGAGAGGTCAACATTGATTGTTACAGTTTTGCCATCATCCGTGTTAACAGCTGCAGCACTGATTGCAGGAGCAGTAATTATGCCAGCATATCCAGCCTGTTTGTCTGCATTGTCAAAGATAGCGCTCTTTGTAATTGTTGATTCGATATCATATTTTGTATCGCCAACTTTGAATTTTGCACCGTCAACTTTTCCTGTCAAAGCAGTTGATTTAACAGTGAATGCAACCAGCTCATCGTCGCTGTTTACATAAGCTGTACCAAAAGCACCGATTTTATCAGTGATGTTGATCAATGCTTCGTCATAGCCATAGTTATCGCCTAAGATCTCATCAGCTACTTCATCACATCCAAGGTTTGTGTTGAGAAGGTTAGCTTCGATTCCGAGGCTTGCTTTTCCATCCCAAAGATAATCAGTAGTGCCGTCAGAATTTACAGCAACTTTCTGAACTGTCAGCAGATTGTAGATAATTTGAGCAGCGTTTGCTTTATCAACAGTAGTTACAGCTGCAACGTCATCATACAGATCGCTGTTCTGTGCAAGTGATACATAGTTTGCAGGCCATGCACCAACAAGCAGTGAGGAGTTAGCTGTGTAGCCGATAGCTCTCAGAGCCATGGTCATAGCTTCGTTAACTGAAATGGTTCTTCCCGGCATTGCGTTACCATAGCCGTCACCAAGCATGATGCCCTTTGACTGGCAGAATGCAAGGTAAGGAACAGCCCATCCATATCCTGTGGTGTCTTTGAAGCTTGTGGTTGTATAACCAGCAAGTGCACTGTCAGGAATAGCAAGAGCTCTTGTAATCATAGCAGCAAATTCTGCTCTGTTTACAGCCTTTTCGGGTTGGAAGGTTCCATCTGGATTGCCTGTTACGATGTTAAGATCATAAGCTACTTGAATCGCATCTTCATTGGCAATTCCGCTTACGTCTGAAAGACCGGCTGATGTATCAGCAGCGAATGCCATTGAGAAGCTACCAAGTACCAGTGAAAGAACCAGTACAAATGATAATACTTTTCTCATTCAAAAATTCCTCCTTTAAGGTATTTTTCTTCGAAGGGGAGTTTTACTTCGTCTTTTTGCTCAAATTATCCTCCCCTTCTGAAGATAATTTGACATTTCCTATAGAAATGCAGTTCATTGATTTACCGCATATTCTATCACAATGAATTATACCTTTTGCCTCTAAACCAGTCAACCTCTACTTTCAAATGTAACCAAAATGTAATACACTCAATACTAAAAGCTTTCAATGGTTTTAGTTGACACCTAAGGGGGTCATTCTTTAAGGTACAGCTATATTATATCGGTCAAAAATAACGATGTCCATTACAGGTATGTTACATGTCTGTTACTGTTCCATTCAATTTACCACAAAAAATGTCAATAGCCCTCGATTGCTATCGAAGGCTATTGTAATCAGCAATATGTTATATGATTTTTCGCTGGTATCTTTTTTATTGCAAGCATCTGTTGTTTCATTATGATATCATTTTTTTAATGTCTTTAATTCGGTCAGCTCGCTAAAATTACTCTTTGTGGCTGGCCACAAGACTCTTACCTTTTCATTTAGATCACTGACTGTAGCATCTAAGGTCATATATTTCTCGAAAAGCGGAGTATGGCCTTCAGAGATAAGTTCAAGTCCTCGTTTAACATCGTTTTCGATAACCATCTCTACATTTTTTACTCTGATGTCAATATCATTTACGGTTGTCTCAACACTCTCAAGCCTGGCATTGATGTCTACTACATTAGTCTCAACACTCTCAAGCCTGGCATTGATGTCTACTACATTAGTCTCAACACTCTCAAGCCTGGTATTGATATCTACTACATTAGTCTCAACACTCTCAAGCCTGGTATTGATATCTACTACATTCGTCTCCACACTCTCAAGCCTAAACTCTACTCGATCCAGTTTTTTGTCCAGGCGTTCCATTTTGTTTTCCACCCGATCAATCTTCCTTAACATCGGTAAGAGCTTTGAGTCTAATAACTGTGCCATCCCTTTAATAAGTTCATCCTTTTCCATGTTAAATCCTCCTTATATACTAATACAAAATTCGGATTCAACCGGCCACAACCTTCATTTATAAGTTGAATCAATTTATACTTTGATTATACCAAAGCAGGGGTGAATCGCAACAGCAAAAACATAACATATATTTACAATAATATATTTTTATGGTAGTCTATTTACGTGTTATAAAGCGCCGTTATTTAAAATACTGAGCATCGGGAGGATCCATATGAATGAGATAGAATTATATACTGAAAAATTTTTAAAATACTGCACAACTCATCGGAAGTTGTCACCTCTAAGTGTTAAGCACTATGGCTTTGATATGCGGATTTTTATGCGGTTTCTCACGGAATATGATCCTTCTGTTACCTCATGTTCACAAGTAACAAAGGAGATACTTAACGCTTACCTTAATTACCTTTCCGACAAGTACAAAGTGAAGACCATAAAGCGAAAAATAGCCTGCCTCCGTTCCTTCTACAATTTTTTAGAATACGAGGAAATCATAGATAACAACCCTTTTCAGAAGTTTCGTATGAATATGAAGGAAGGCTTCCGTTTGCCAAAGACAATGGCGCTTGCAGAGATAAATCTTATCTTAGACGCAGCTTACAGCCAGAATGCTAAAGGCCCCGGAGAGGAGTTTACACGCATCCGTGATGCAGTAATTTTGGAATTGCTCTTTGCCGGCGGGCTTCGGGTGAGTGAGCTCTGCGATCTGACATATTCTGATTTGGACATAAGTACCGGCAGTCTCTGCATCCATGGGAAGGGTAATAAAGAGAGGATTGTATATCTGGAAAATGACGAGATTATCCGTGTGATTAAAGAGTATTTAAATATCCGTAATGCTTTAGATATAGACTTACCCTTTCTCTTTGTCACAAAATTCAAAGCGCAGATGAGCACACAGGGCGTCCGAAACCTGGTCACAAAATATACAAAGCTTGCAGGGATTACAAAAAATATAACGCCTCATGTTTTCAGACATTCTTTTGCATCATTGCTGCTGGAGGAAGGTGTAGATATCAAATTCATTCAGGATTTTTTAGGTCACAGTTCCATATCCACAACCCAAATCTATTTGCATACCACCGGAGACAAGAAAAGAGAGATCATGTCAAAGATGCATCCGAGGAGGAAGTTGGATTTTTCTTCACCGGAGTCGAAGCTATAAATCGGTTCTTCTTGACATCAAGCATAGATTAATTTATTATTAATACCAAGTAACAAGGAATCCAATTTCACCAATAACAAGATTTCTGTATATTTCTTTAGACTATGGCTTATAATGGGAATGGAGATGATATTATCAATACAGTGACGACACTTTACAATAAAAAAGGCGGCGTGAATATGAACAGCAGAAAAGTAATTCGTATTTCATCAAAAAGACAGCTTACAATACCGCAGAAATTCTTTGATAAGCTTGGATTTGATTCTGAGGCTGAATGCATACTCCGCGATAATGAGCTTGTAATTCGTCCTCTCAAAGAAAGCGGAGGAGAATTTGCGGCAGAGATTCTTGCAGATTTAGTCGAACAGGGTTACAGCGGGCAGGAATTAGTAAAGCAGTTTAAGATCATGCAGAAAAAAATACGGCCGGCAGTGGAAAAAATGCTTGAAGAAGCCGAAAGAGTTGCTGAAGGCAAAAGTGAGTATTATACGATGGAAGATGTTTTCGGCTCGGAGGATAAGTAATGGCAGCAGAAGTAAGATTACTGCCTCCTGCACGGAATTTCATTAAAAAAATCAAAGACAAGAGATTAAAGGCAGCGTTTTATGAGGCGCTTGCTAAAATCAGAGATGACTACACTGTAGGAGATCTGAAGTCTGGTGATTTAACCGGTATTTACGGCTATGATATTTATTATAACAAAACCAATTACGATATATCTTATTCTATAATATATGAAGGTAATACTATTATTGTTGTAATAATGGCAGGAACAAGAGAGAATTTTTATCAACAATTAAAGCGTTACTTGAAAAACGAATAATTATACATATTATGCTATAGCATCATTAATTCGCCGATGATTTTTATCATTTTGCCAGCGAATTTATTATTTGATGAAGACACTATTTTAAAATAACTATTGCGATGCATCCGAGGAGGAAGTTGGATTTTTCCGCTCCAGCTTCGAAGCTATGAAGAAATTCAGAAGAGAAATAAACAGTGCTCCGATAAATACGTACCTATATCCGTCTGCTCCGTTGGAATACCATACATAACCAGCAAGTACCGGGATCATCATGGATACGACATGATCCATACTCAATCCCATGGATAAAGTCCTTGCCACCTCGGAAGGATCCCTGGAAAGTCTTTTGGCATAAGTGGCACGAGCCATAGAAGCCGACTCCATCAGTTTATCAATAACATAGCAAATTCCTACAATAATAAGTGCTGTGGAAAATGAAAACAGCTGCTTTGCAAATATAAAGCCTATACAGGCAGCAAACATGATTATCGCTTCAAGCTGCATGGCATATCGTTCGCCTCTTTTATCAATCAGGCTGCCAAACCAGGGTTTGAAGAATATATTGATTACGCATACTATGAAGAACAGCATTGTGAGCGTGGTGACAGGCTGCTGGAATACATCGATGATGAGCCAGGGAACAAAGGTAAGAGTGATCTGCTTTCTTGCGCCGTTTACAATCGACATTATGTAAAAAAGGTAGTACTCCTTACGGAATACAAATCGCTTTTTGCTGACAATTTTATTCCCGTCGCTTTTCATGAACATAAACAAGACACCTGACATTGTCATGGCGAAAGCGGCAATAACGAATACTGTCTGATATGTAACATCGAAAAATCTATAAAGGAGAAAAAGTACCCCGCTTGCAATAATTATAGAAAGGCTCCCCAACCCCTGGATCTGACCCATCCTCTGTCCGAAGTTCTCTCCTTTTGCAAAGCTCATGGTTATGCTGCTGTTCATCGGGAGATACAGATGCTGGCCGGTGCTATAAATAACCAAAAATAATAGTATTAAGGAATATTGATTTGGCGCAAGCCCGAAAAGCAGAAGGCCGATCCCTCCAATAATATTTGCAACAGCAGCAATCCTTATATCCCCGAGACCGTTAAGTATACCTATCATAACTACCGTCAAAAGCCCCGGCAGCTCGCGGGGCGTCTCAAGCATCGATCGCTGCATGACCGTAAAATCGAGTTCCTCATACAGCCGATTTGCAAGCGAAGTATTTTCGACAGCTGCTACGATACCTAAGAGAACGCTGATGATCAGAAATATAAATAGATCTGTTGATATTTCGTATTTTCCAATTTTTATATTATTCAATATCGGCGTACTCCCTCATAACATTCTGTCCTGTGAATCAGGGCCCAAGCAGAATTGCACCAAGCATTTCCGGATTGATTCTTTTCAGTTCACCATCAATCTGTTTCACGAAACGGGTAAGCTAAAAACTGATGATTAATAATACCACATTTACTAGCTCGCCCAATTTGCAAAGCAAATTGTCGGCGAACTTATGCAAGGAAATCACAAATCTTTGATTTGTAAATGATTTGTAAATTTCTACTGCAAAAGACAGCTGTCAGCGCAGCTGCCTTTCATGATTTCATATTTTTAAGTATAGCGTATTTTTATAATGAGTCTAAAACGTCTCTCATGCTATAACGCGATCTTGTTATTATTTCAAAAGCACCACAACAATATCTCCTGATACTTCGTTATCATCATCTGTCATGTCATATATCCTGATTTCGTTGCCGCTTTTTATGTTTGCTTGTCTTCCAACCTTGTACTCTGTTCTGTCAGCATCATCCATGGTATAGACAGTGGCATTATCCTTGATCTCAAATAGATTTCCGTTTGCTAATTTGACGACATTGTTTTTATAGCTGTCGATCCCAACAAAAGCTGTTCCGGAGAGCTCATCGAAGACCTTGCCCCGATGGCTTTCTGTCGATTTAAAGATGGAACGGATTTCACCGTCAACAAGGTAGAGTTCATACACTATCCCGCTCAGGTAAGAATTTGCACCTGTTTTCGCAGGAATTCCTGTCAGGCCTTTTTCACCGAGCCATTTTACTTCATTACCTGCTACTATCGTATTAAGTCCGGTAACTGTATCACCTTCAGCGTTTTTAGAAGCATAAGTACCGTTGATCACTCCGTATGCACGACCCGTAAATCCAACATCCTTTGGTAAAACCATTTCCACGATTTTATTATCTTCTACCCTGTAAAATGCAGGCGTTTCGGTGTATTTATACTTGTTCACTGTTTCCAGCCGGTAATCCGCCACCTTTTTGGTAAAGGTCATAGTGCTCTTATAGTTTTTTTCCTGGCCATAGGTATATATAACTACATCATCCGCAAGTTCCTTGCCATTATAGGCTGTCATCTCAAGATTGAATCTGCCCTTATCAAATTCCATATTTGCCGTATCCGGTACTCCTTTCGGGGTTTCCGGAAGAAGAGCCTGATCCTCAGCAGGAGGATTTGCCTTTTCTATAAGCTCAAGTGAGCTATGAGTAAATTGAGCTGCCATCCATTTTGTTGCCAGTTCCGGCAGTGGTGCCGGTATAAGCTTGTAAAGCTGCAAGTCCGCAGCCTTGCCGGTATAATTAAGCGGCCAGGTTCCTCCAAGGGTTTCATCAGAATAATCTGCGGCTCTGAGCGCCATAGTGATAAATTCGTTCATGGTCACCTTGTTTCCCGGTTTGAAGGTCCCGTCAGGGTATCCTTTTGTGACGCCGTGCTTGACAGCATAACTTATATAACCTTCTGCCCATCCATATCCCGTCATATCAGGAAAGCCGCTTTCAGCCGCCGGCTGTGTCGCTGTGCCCACAACCTCTGCTGAAGGTGCACCCATTGACTTCACGATGATGATGCAGGCTTGTGCTCTGGTCAGATCCGAATCCGGATGGAAACTTCCGTCAGTATCGCCGGTAATGATCCCCTTTTCCATCAGTGCGGAAACTGCTTCTTCATACATCTGTCCTTTTGCGTCTTCCGGTACTCCTGCTCCAGCAAAAACCGCTGTGGACGATAGCAGTAATATAAGTGTTATTGCAATAGTTTTTAATAACAAATTCTTCATCAAGATTCCCCCTAATATCCTTGTTTACATATCAGTAACTTAATAGCTTATATATAGTGTCTGATCATACTAAAGATCCTGGCATGATTAATTTTTAGGTATGAAGCGGTATATCAATTTGGCTGCATCCCCTCTTGGTGCAGGGGCACTCCAGTCTGTAACTTCCACATCACCGAGGTAATTGTAAAGCATTACGTATTCGATATAATTGTTGGGCCAGTTGCCTATGCCCTCTATTGTTGATGCTGCGCTTGGATTCATTCTGACCAGAATCGTGATGAGCTGTGCATATGATATATTTTCACCGGGCGCATAGGTTGTGCTGCTTTTGCCCTTTATTATTCCTGCATCAACTAAAGCATTGATATGCCCTTTTGCCCAGGTGTATCCCGACAGGTCAGCAAATGTATCTTTATTCGCCATAGCTTCTAAGTCGGAGGTGCGGTTTGTTGCCTTTGCAATAGCAACTGCGATCTGGGCTCTGTTGATCGGATCGTTCGGTCTAAATGTTCCGTCTTCAAATCCCGTTAAAATTTTCTTGTCGATGAGATATTTGACTGATGCCATATATTCAGTGTTTACGACATCGGACGGATAAGCGGAATTTGAATTCCATTGGCTATAATCGACTTCAGCAAACACTGCTCCTGTGCCGGAAGCTATGATCAATATAACCGTCAGAATCAATGCGGTATATCGTTTTGATCTCTTCATATATTTTCCCTCCCCATTATTTATAAACATTCAAATCATTACTACTCTATTATATCAAAGCTTTTTTTCAAGTCCATTACAGCCGTATTACAATTTTATCAGCCATCAGTTAATTGTAACGGGGTACAGGTATTTTGAATTCATATCCGATGGGTCGATGGTGTTTCCGGTATTGTCTGTGCTTTGAACTTCAAGAGGCGGAACGACATTGCCGCCGTCTGATATGACGGATTTGCTTCCCGGAGCCGGAATCAGTATCTTATATAGGTATTTCCACATCTCCTTGTCCTCGTTGAGAAGATCGATGAGCATGATGTAACCATCCATTGTCTTCACTTTCTTTTGCCCTGAAAGTTCTTCATGCGTTACCCTGATAACAGACGGATTTGAGGAGTTGTCCTCAAGGCCGACACTGAGTGCATTCGAAGTGTTGAGCCAGTAGGCATCGTTCAGCGATCCGCTGTTTCGCCCTATGAGGCTTCCGGAGCTTTTCTCCCCGGTAACTATGCTCGCACTGTATACATTTTTAACCGTTCCTACGTTTTTGCCGACGATTCCTCCGCTTATTCCGGGTCCCCGCACTTTCCCGCTGCTGTAGCAGCTTTCCACAGTTGACGCATTTTCACCGACGATTCCGCCTGAATAACTGTTCGCAAGAACGCTGCCTTCGTTATAGCTCTTAATGATTTTTCCTTTGCCCTTCATGTGATAAGCGGCGATTCCTCCGCCTTCAATATCTGCGATCACTGTTCCCGAATTATAGCAATCACTTATGATACCCTGATTGTTTCCGACAATCCCGCCTGCTCCGCTGCCCTCAACGGTCCCGGTATTTTTACACCGGACTGTTGAAGCCTTTTCGGATGACAGCCAGCCTGCAATCCCGCCATTTCTTCCTGTGCCGGTTACCTCTCCCGAATTATCGCAGCCTTCTATGATCGCTTTATAGTAACCGGTTCCGACATTTCCGGCAATACCGCCGGCCTGATAAGAAGTTCCTCGCACGGTGCCGTTGTTATGGCATTCTTTTACGATCGATTCAGCATCGTTGGAAGATACAAATGAGCCTGCAATTCCGCCTGTCTTTTCACGTCCTTCAACCGAGCCTTCGTTTTTACAATCAATCAGAACCGTCCCGGGAGCAGAAATGTGGCCGACAATTCCGCCTGTGTTTTGTTCGCCAGTAACTGTTCCTCTATTTGTAAGGTCGGCAAGCGGCGATGTGCTGTATCCCGCAATGCCGCCTGTATAAGATCTTCCGCTAATGACACCTTTTTTCCCCAATTGGCAGTCTGAAACAGTGCCCTCGGTGTATCCTGCAACAGCTCCCACATATTGATACCCTTCTATGTTGGAGGCATCGATTATCAGATCTCTTACTTCTGATTTCTTTGCAAGGTATCCGAATAAACCGGAATAATCGGCGATCCTCTTATTATCGCCTCTGCCTTCCGTTCCGATTATGTTCAGCCCGCTGATCGTAAACCCGTTCCCATTCAGTTCTCCCTCAAATGGAGTATCTTCATTGCCGATTGGCTGAAAATTTCCTGCACTCCAGTCGGCTTCATCATGATCCTTTGGAGACTCTGTTGCATAGTCCTTTGTAACCGCAATATTCTTTTTTAATATGTAAAAGGCACCTTCGGTCGTATGCATCCTCATGTGATTCAGTTGTTCTGCCGTATGAATCTCATATGGTTCAGATTTCGTTCCTTCCCCCACAGTGAAGACACCTTCCCCACCTCCATGGAATTCAATGCATCCGGCTAAAGCGCTCCCGTCCGTATTTGCGCCAATCACCTTTTCGTTTTTCTTTATATTCAACAAAATCGTAGCCGCTTCAGCCCTTGTAAGGGCAGTCGTCGGGCGGAAATTTCCTTCTGTATCGCCCTTCATGTATTGCTTTTTAAACATAAGATCGACATAGTCATACGCCCAGTCAGCTATTGATCCTTTGTCCAGGGCGGCTTCAGCCCCCTCTTCATTTTCCGCCGCATTTATCGGTATTACAGATCCGGCAACCTTGGCTGCTTCCTGCCTGCTTATCATCCGTCCGATACCGAATGTTCCATCGGTATAGCCTGAAGCAATATTAGCTGCCACTGCTGTCTTTATGGTCGGAACATACCATTCTGCCATATCTACATCAGAAAATTGGATCTTTGTATTTGACGTGTCCGGAGTTATCGTAAGAATATTGGTGATCAGTTTGTAAAACTCTTCTCTTTTTATGATATTATCCGGCAGGAAAGTGCCATCCGGATAACCCCCTACGATTTTTAAGCCGGCGGCTTCCTTAATGACTTCCTCCGCCCAGTGCCCTCTTATATCGGAGAACGTGGAATCTGATGCTGCCCCTGCCGTTACATCTTCTGAAGTTTCTGCATAACTGATACCAAAACCTGAAGTCAGTACCATAATGGCTATCATGATGACTGCTAATCCCTTGTTTTTTCTCATTTGCTTCGCCTCCCCATTTACCCGAATTAATATTTGATTTCAAAAGTTAAACTGAATCCTTGAATCCAAAACAATTGATTTATTATAATATTCTAATTATAACGCATACGCAGGAAAATTTCGACTTAATATTCTGTCCGGCACGTTTTGAGGAAACCGATAAGGCACAAAATATGAATTGACATTGTCATTGCATATGTAAAATGGTAAGATTTTAATGAAAGGTTAAAATATATGATAAAATTCTTGATCAGGAAATATGGAGTGAATCCTCATAGCCATAATATGACGATCAAACACCGAATTGATAATAAACGGGAGCGTGGGATATGGGTCTTAAAAAGAGAATATACTCCGGGGTTTTAGCAATTTCTTTATTATTTACGTTGATGCTGCCTGTCGATTCCTATGCAGGTTATTTCTCTGACATTAACGGTCACTGGGCAGAATTTCATATCAGTAAAGTATATAACAAGAATATCATATCCGGTTATCCTGATGGCCTTTTCAGGCCGAACAAAGCTGTAACCCGGGCCGAATTCCTGGCAATGGTTAATGAAACATTTCAGCTCGATAGTATCAAACATAATGAAGCTGTCGGTTTTAAAGATGTATCTTATGACTCCTGGTATTATGACGCCGTTTCTATTGCGACTGCTGCCGACTATGCCGGAGGCTACAGTGATAATACCTTCAGGCCAAATAGCCCCATCAGCAGGCAAGAAGCTATGGTAATGCTTTCCCGGTTGATTCCTTCCGGGAAAAAGGATGGCAATCTTAAAGCATTTCCCGACTACCGGTCTGTCGCAAGCTGGGCAGCGGAACCTATGGCAAAAATGAACGGCAAGGGGTATATCGGTACGTACAGTGATAAAAGACTTCATCCATCCGACCCTCTGACCAGGGCGCAGACCGCTAAAATCCTTAGCGAGATTCTGGATAATGAAGACATCATCACCAAAAAAACTGAGATCTATGATGATAAAACGGAACTTGCCAATAAAGTCTATGTTAACAGTTTAATAGTCGATGAAAGTCTTGAGGACGGCAGTGTCACGATAGACAACTGCATCATATTGGGTGATCTCATAATTGAGGGCGGCGGTGAGAAATCGGTTACGCTTAATAATACACGTGTAGCCAATGCTGTCGTGAACAGAGAGGATGGCAGAGTTCGTGTCGTGACTAAAGGGGATACCGTCATTTCCAAACTTAAAGCTTCAGAATCATGTTATTTGCAGGCTTCTAATAAAGGAGGCTATAGTTTTCCTGATATTACAGTAACAAAAATGTCTGATGTGATTTTGAAGGGAACCTTTCCGAAGGTAAGTATCGAAGGCGCAAGAGCGGCTGTTAATTTAGAGTCAGGAAAAATAGAAAACCTTACAGTGACCGGTGCGGGCAAGTATTCTGATATTACCCTGTCCGGCAAAGCTGAAATAAGCGAAGCTGAAGTGTTTGCCGAATGCTATTTTCACGGTGAAGGCACCATAGTATATATGACTGTCAATGCGGATGATGTGACCTATGAAACCAAACCGGATAAAATGACTGTCGGGCTAAGATTTGACAAGCCCGAAGCCGAAGGGGGCGAGGAGGTTTCAGTTACCTTCAAGCCAAAGAGCAAAGAGGACGATGTTGATATAGATACGACAATAACTGTAACTTTTAATACTTCTGTAGAAATGGCAGATGGCGGTGAGATCAGAGATTCTGATATCAATTCCATTATCAGTCTCCGAAAGGATATTAAAAGTGGTGAAGAAGTTCCCTTCAAGGGAACAATCAACAGTGCAAAGAAAATAATCACGATTACTCCCGATGTCAAGCTGAGCGGCAATACGAGATATTACACTGTTCTTGAAGATGAGGCCGTTATGAATGCAGGCGGGAATAAGAATGACGGCAGATCAAGCTATTTTATTACCGAGGAAATAGAATAATCAATCGGAAGAAATAGAATAATCAACATAATCAATCTGTATAAAAGTATCGGGCAAATAGGACGCCCGACACTTCATTTTATATTTATCTTATTTATTTTTTCTATGTTCCCCGTCACAGAACGGTGGATTTTTTGTCTTGCCGCAGCGGCATAGAACCATGCTGTCTCCTTCACGAAGGACATTCCCTTCCGGGTCGATCAACCGAGCAGGGCCTTTTACCAGCAGCGGGCCATCCTTTACCACTCGGATATTAACTGTCTCCGCTTGTGATGCCGTATATTCCATGCTGCCGGGTCCATTGGCAAGTCTTGGATCTACTTTGGAGTTTTCCGTCAAAGCATATCTTAATGCTCCGGATGGACATATATCTACAGTTCTTATGATGTCGAGCGGATCTGCGCCATCAATCGTGACCCATGGTCTTTTTTTAGTATCGAACACCTGGGGAAGCGTCCTCCAGCATTTCTGGGCATGGGAGCATATTGACGGGTACCAGTATACGATCAGATCATCCGATTTATATTCCCTGTTATTTTTATCATTCAATTTTTTGTCTTCCATTTTTTATCCTCCAACAAACGATAATCCTTATAATAAATCTTTTTATATGCCGGATGAGGCAATCAGTTCGCACATTTCAATATGGTATTATAGCATATTTTTGTCTGTAAAGATAGAGTCATGGATAGACAAATTACCATAACACATGGATGATCCAATTGCCATAAACATGGATTAATTGATTAATAAATTACCATAACCTGTGGAGCTGCCAATAGTCATGCTCACTGTCAACGATTACGGCTGCCGTGTGCTCCTTCACTGTTTCCCCCGGATAATATGCTGTAAAATTAAATATCAGTATCTCAGGGGCTTTCCTCCCCCACTTATTTATCATACTGTTTTCCCAGAGACTGCCGTCCCAAAGCTCTGCTCCTGATGCAGTTTTCCTGCCGGTATTTTTCAGCTCTGCATAATAGCCTGTGGTCCTGAGATTCCCCGCAGAGTCAGGTTCATTTATTTTCACGGTTACACCGGATGGCTTGCCTTCCGTCTCAGCTCTCAGCATAAACTTTTCTCCTGACCAAAACACGTTAGTTCCTCGTTTTCTGGGCGTTGTCATCGCAATATAATCGTTAAACTGAAATGGATGATTCACCTCTTCAGAGAACCGTTTCAGATTGTATTTTTTTCTGTTTGCATCCCATTGCTCCGTATGATAAACGTTACCGGTAATTTTTCCTTCTGATACCACAGTGAATTTATAGGATTTGATGCCCGCTCCGCTATGATCCCTCACGGTGCAGATTACTTGATATACTCCGGCCTGGGCTTGCGGCAGTCCGCCGATCAGCGTTTCGGGATAATCACCGCTGGGGTTTGCCTGAAGATTCTCTTTCCTGTGGGTAAAAATATTTTTTCCGTTGTGATAAATCTCCGTTTCCAGCATCAGAACGTCTTTTTCTGAATCATCTACCCCTATGGCCAATGTGTAAGAGTTGTTCTCCTTGACTGCTGCCGGATTTGTTTTGATGTATGTGATCCACGGCGCACTGCCTCCTCCGTCAACATAGAACGTTAAATCGACTGCGTTGCTTTCCTTGTTGTAGGGGTCAGCGTCTCCGACGGTCCCGGATCTTAGGGTATTATCCTTTTGCCAGTGTGTAACCGTATATTTGCCGCTGAGATAAAAACGATCGATGGGTTTATCTAATACTTTCCCTGCGTCAGGATGAATTCCGTCCGGCGGCCAATTGATATGCAAATATTTCCAATACTGCTGCTTTGACGGGTCCTCTTCATAGTCGTCATAGAATATATTGTAAAGAACCTTTTCGCCTTTTTTGTATATCTTAATGTATTCATCATCGGGTTCTTCTTCCTGCAATGCCTCAGCAGAAGCGGTCAATCCCGGCGATAATTCCCAAGGTGCTAATTGTGCCGTATCATCAAGGCATTTGTTCTGTATATATACCCTTTGGCCGTTTTCCATGTAATATAATCTTAAATTTTTAATTAGATATTCTCCTTTTGGGATAAACATATTTAAATCTGTTGACTGTGTTGAGGTAACCTTTGGGAAGAAATACTTTGTGTTCGTATTGTTAAAAGCCATATTTCCTGTTCTGGT
>JAQUYC010000001.1 GCA_028692105.1 Eubacteriales bacterium
GTATTTGATACAACGACTACTGATACAATGATTAAAAACAGGATCACTACCAAGGCACCGATCTGTACGAATCCCGTGATTTTCATCAATTGATCGACTGTATCCTTGTAATACTTGATGTCCTCGATTCCCTTATATGTTTTGACCTGAGTAACCACCGAATCGGCAGCTTCCAGTCTTGATACCTTAATTATAAGTGAATTCGGCAAAGGATTTTCATCTAAGCTATCAAGCAGATATGCATTGTCGCCCCATTTGATTTTCCATTGGTTCATTGCTTCCTCGTCAGAAAGATAAGTTGCCTCACTGACGCCGTCCATCCTGTTCAAATTCGCAAGCATGACCGAGGCTTCTTCATATGTAGTCTCGTCCAGCAGAAACACTTGAATCGTATCAAACTGCTTTTTTGCTGTTTCTGAAACCATATTGACATTAACTACAAGTATAAAGAACATTCCTAATATTAAAAGCATGGCGGTGATGGAGAACATCGACGCCGCACTCATAGCCCTGTTGCGAAAAACCTGTTTGAATGCCTGCTTAAAGGCATACTTCCAACTATTTAGCATTGTTGTTAAATACTCCCCCTGTATTCAGAAAACCCAGCAGTCTCTCATCCTCGTATGCCCCATAGCTTCCGCTGGCATCATCACGAACAATGCGCCCCTTATCGATGGCAATAACCCGTTTTCCCATTCTATCCACAATATCTTTTGCATGCGTAACCATTAGAATGGTTGTCCCTCGAAGATTGATCTGCTCCAATAGCCTCATAATTTCCCACGCAGTATCCGGGTCCAGATTTCCGGTAGGCTCGTCCGCGATCAATAGGTTGGGATTGTTGATGATCGCTCTTGCGATTGCTACCCTTTGCTGTTCTCCGGCAGAAAGCTCATTCGGGTATTTACTTGCTTTTGAACTTATGCCCACAAGGCTCAAGACCTGAGGCACCTGCCTGCGTATGGTTCGCTGGCTTGTATGTATGATTTCCATAGCAAAGGCAACATTTTCAAAGACGGTCTTTTTAGGCAGCAGCCTGAAGTCCTGAAATACTATGCCTGTGTTCCTTCTGATCTTTGGGATTTGTCTGTTTGCGACATGGTTGATTTCCATACCATTCAGTTTGATACTCCCCTTATCCGGGGTTATTTCTTTTAATATAAGCTTCACAAATGTTGACTTTCCCGCACCGCTTGGGCCGACTAAAAACACAAAATCTCCTTTGTCGATTTTGACAGTAACATCTTGAATGCCTATATTTGTACCATATGACTTTGTTACATTGTTAAAAGCAATCATATATATATCCGGAGTCCTTTCCGTTCTGTACCAATCATTTATAAAAACCTTTTATTTGTAAATTCTCATCATTCGATAGAGTCTTGCATCTTTATACAAAATCACTCATAAATCTACAAATTATTATAATACAAAACAGGAAAATATAGAATACCTTCTTACATTACAAGTTCATTACATTTACTATCTCGCCCAATTTGCAAAGCAAATTGTAGGCAAACTTATGCAAGGAAATCACAAATCTGTGATTTGTAGATTTCTACTGCTGCCTCATTAATGTTAAAAGTTCAGCATGGAAGCTATTTCCGACAGGGGTTTTTGAAGCATACTCTTTGCTTCACTCAAGGAATACGGGATTTTACAATTGTATTCGGCTGTATAGATGAGATCTGCCCTTACAAGGGGTAAGATGACAGGCTTCCTTATTCTTAAGTAAGAAAGCATCTGGCGACGGTTAACTCCCTCATTAAACTTATTAATTATATAAATTACAGTTCCTGCACCTCTGATATTTTGCTCCATATCTTTTATACTGCATAGCAAATGATGTCCTGCAAGCATCTTTGACGGCATTGGATCTATTACAGCAATGATCTGGTCCATACTTAGCAGCAGCTGACTAAGCTGACTGTCATAATCCTGATTTCCGGAAAAATCACATAATATGGCATCGCCTCTGGAATGATTTATTAGCCTGAGCTTTTGTTCAAAGGTAAGCTTAATATTCTGCTCGTCAGGGGATCTCAGCATCCAGTTGATTCCTTCATCCATGTTCTGCAGACCCCGTATGCTTTTATTCTGGGACACTGAATTATAGAATTGAACATAAGATCGTCCGGCAAAACGCTTGTCCATGCCATAGGAGTCAAATAGAGTACCTTTGCCAAATTCTATGACTGCAGGTTTGTGTTTTCCGGTATTTGCCAGATATCTTGCCAGACAACCGGCAAGAAAGCTCGTCCCTGCATAATCAGAGATTCCAACAATCCCTATTTTCAGCTTCTCCTGTACAGAATATTTTTCGGATTCTTCAGCCTCTCTTGATAGAATGCGATTCATTTGCTCACCTCCGACCCCATATTAGTCATTTATCACGTTACCATATTCAAATCATATTGTCAAATACTGGATATGCCTGGAGCGAGTGAAATAATGAAAAAGGGCTATTTCCTGATCCAGTCAAATGGTGCAGGAGATAACCCGGGAGAAATGATATGTTCTCATATTCTATTCTTCGTACTGTACCTTTAATTCAATATTGTCCGGCAGATAGGTGAGTTCAGTTTCTGCCACCTGCAGCGGATATGTCAGCACCTGCGTAAGTGCTGTACCTGGCTGAGGATCTTTAAATATCGCATATACCATCAGAGTCTTTAATCCATCTTCTTCGGAGACAGTCATCTTATCGATGGCAATTTCATAACCTGAAGTAGGTTTCTCACCTCGTGAAGCGATCACATAAATCTTATCATCGACTACACATGCTAACGCTCGTTCCAAAGCTCGATATTCCGGTATGACCTGATTTGCAATCTGCTGAGGAATTTCCGTCTCACCTAAAACCTTGTAGTTCACCTTATCATCACCTTCAAAAAAATACAATCCTGCCACAACTGCGGCAATTGCAATTATGATAATAGCAATTATAATCATTGTTCTTTTACTTGGCTTGCGCATTTTTTTTATTACACCTGTTTTTTTCACAATCAAAACTCCCTCCTGCCATAAATTTTTATTAAAATCTATTCAAAGAGGGAGTTTATTATTCGTAATTTTTAAATGTTTATAATCTTTTCAGGTTTATTACCGTATTTGCTATATCATTTGCTGTCAGTCCATATTTCGTAAGAAGCTCTGCAGGCTTGCCCGATTCCCCAAAAGTATCCTGCAAACCTACAAATGCCATTTTAACAGGACAATTCTGCACGACAACCTCGGATACAGCTGAACCAAGTCCGCCAATAACAGAATGTTCTTCCGCGGTTACAATCCCCTTTGTCTCGGTTGCTGCCTTTATTATGATTTCTTTATCTATAGGCTTGATGGTGTGCATATCTATAACACGGAGACTGATGCCCTCTCCGACCAGGATTTCCGCTGCCATCATCGCTTCATTCACCATAACACCGGTTGCAATGACAGTATAATCACTGCCGTCTCTCACAACAGCGCCCTTGCCTATTCTAACATTGCTATCTTCCTCATAGATTCCCGGAACAGCCGATCTTCCCAACCTTACGTATACGGGTCCATCAAGTAATGCCGCTTCCCTTATCAGCTTTTTTGCCGACATTCCATCAGATGGACTGATAACGATCATGCCGGGGATAGCCCTCATAAGCGCAATATCTTCTATTGCCTGATGACTTCCTCCATCTTCACCCACAGTGACACCGGCATGGGTTGCACAGATTTTAACGTTTGCTTTTGTATATCCTATCGAATTCCTGATGATCTCAAAGGCTCTTCCGGCTGCAAACATCGCAAAGGTACTTGCAAATGCTATCTTTCCTGAATGTGCCAGCCCTGCCGCAACACCGAAGAGGTTTTGCTCCGAGATACCCATATTGAAGAACCGCCCAGGATACTTTTCTGCAAAATGTGTAGTCATTGTTGATTTTGAAAGATCCGCATCCAATACTACTATATCCTTATTGTTTTCACCAAGCTCAAGGAGAACTTCCCCGTAGGCCTGTCTTGTTGCCATTTTTTCAGACATTACCATTCACCTCCTAATTCTGTCACCGCATTCTTCGCCTCGTCATCATTCGGGGCTTTTCCGTGCCAGCCGGCATTATTCTCCATAAAGCATACCCCTTTTCCCTTAGATGTCTTTGCAATTATTGCTGTAGGCATTCCTTTGATATCATGGGCTGCCTTCAGTGCATTTACGATTTCCTCCATATTGTGACCGTCTATATTGATCACATGAAAACCAAAGCTTTTGAATTTCTCATCAATTGGTCTGACGGTCATGACTTCGTCATTCTTTCCGTCTATCTGCAATCCGTTCCAGTCGATTATTGCGGTCAGATTATCAAGCTTATAATGCGCGGCAGCCATCGCTGCTTCCCAGATGATTCCTTCCTGCAGTTCTCCGTCTCCCAGCAGAGCGTATACCCTTGCCGGAGACTGATTTAGCTTATTTGCCATAGCCATACCGACTGATGCTGAAAACCCCTGCCCTAAAGATCCTGTCGACATTTCAACACCCGGCACTTTCTTCATGTCCGGGTGACCTTGCAGCCTTGAACCCAATTGGCGGAATGTTATCAGCTCCTCTTCAGGGAAGAAGCCTCTGTGAGCTAATGTTGCATATAAGACGGGTGTAGCATGCCCTTTTGAAAGGATAAATTTGTCTCTGCCTTCCATTTTCGGATCATCCGGGTTAATATTCATTTCGTTAAAATACAATACAGTCAGAATATCCGCCGCGGACAATGATCCTCCCGGGTGTCCGGAACCTGCATGATAGGTTTCCTTTATGATATCAACCCGTATATCACATGCAATTTTTTTTAGTTTTTCATAATCGATAGCCATACTCATTTCCCTCCTGCTCTGCTTAAAACAACCTTAATCATAAAGAGCGGCAGTGCCGCCATTCTTTTATATCTGCCGGGTTCCTGGATCAAACGGTAAAGCCATTCCAGACCGTGACTGCGATAGAATTCAGGTGCCCTTTTCAGTGTGCCGGCCCAGACATCAAGGCTTCCGCCTACTCCGACAGCGCATTTCACTTTCAGTTCATTGCGGTGGCAGGCTATGAATTTCTCCTGCTTTGGAGATCCCAAAGCGACACACAGAAAATCGGCGCCCGAATCATTGATTATTTTCACAATGTTTCTATCATCTGCTTCTTTAAAATATCCGTGATGCGTTCCGGCTACTTTCAGATTTTTAAATGTTTCCTGTATCTTTTCAGCAGCCAGCTCAGCAATACCCTTTTTTTCGTCATTTCCCGGCTTGCTCCCAAGGAAAAAAACCGATTGCCCAGTCTCTTCAAGATACCCCAATATATGTTCAAGAAAATCTATTCCGGTTACTCGTTCAGAAAGCGGCACGCCCATAATCCTTGACGCATACACCAGCCCGATACCGTCGGGAATGATCAGGTCTGCTCCTTCTATTATTGCTTTTAATTCCAAATCTTTTGACGCATTGACTATTATTTCAGAATTGGGTGTCACAATCAGACTGCAATCCGGTGTTTTCATAAGTCCCCTAAAAATTTCCATAGCCTCCCCGGTATTTACCATATCCACGGGGACATTTAAGATTCGTGTTCTTTTACTGTTATTTCCTGTCATTTTCCTTTCTCTTTCTGTTTCATCAGTGCTCTAATCAATGCTTCATTATTATCAAGCTTTTTGATCAATACATCAATGCGGCTGCGTACTTTTTTCTTTATGGCATATGCTTGTGTAACAGTCTTATCGAATTCCTCGACAAAAAATTCGTTTTTAAAATCATAGACACTGCACATGGCTTTCATATCGATGGAATGCATAAAAGAATTTATCTTAGGGTCATAAGATATCGCAATCATCGGCACATCCATGATAGCTGCGTGGATCAGCGAATGAAGACGGACACCTACAAGAACATCCATATTCCCGATGATGCTGAGCATTTCATTTGTCAGATATTTATGCTTTATACAGCAGACATCTTTTTCGAGCCTTTTTTCAATTTCTTCGATTACAGCCATATCCTCAGAATAATGAAACGGTATAAGCACTATCTGCGCATGATATTCCTTAATGAGCCGCCGCATGGAAATGCACAGTTCGTCAACAAAATTGCTTTTTGTCTTTTTCTCCCTTATTGCAAAGCCGACGGTAATTCTGTCCGAATCCGGAATAAAACCTTCCCGCATCAGAATTTCTCTACCGATTGCAGGATCCACTTTTTTTATTCTTAGTACAGGATCAGCCGTTACAATAATATGATCCGCCTTAACACCCATTTCAATCAAAAGCTCTCTGGAAGCCTCATCCCTTACAACGATGCCATGTGCCTTTTTCAATGTTAAGGCTGTCAGCCTCCTATTGATCTTTGAAAGAATCGGACCTATACCCTGGCTGTAAATAAATACTTTCTTCCGGAAAAAGAGAGCCATCCACATAATTATCAAATAGTACAGAATGCTTCTTTTACTGGTTACATCCTGCAGGAGACTCCCTCCGCCGCTGATCAGCAGATCACATTTTCGAACTGCATTTATGATATCCTTGACCGACTTCCTGTTTACCGAATACACTCCGTATTTCTGTGCGGTATTATCCGGCCTTTGGGATAACACGGTAATTTCAATATCTTCCAATTTCTCTCGAAGATTGTCCACAACAGCACTGAGTATGGATTCATCTCCGATATTGTTAAATCCGTAATAGCCCGAAATCAGTATACGCATCATCTAACTTATCTGCCTTTCCAGCTTTTTATAAAGCATATGTCCAAGCTCGAAAATGAGTATGCCAATAATTCCGATTGCTATTCCAAACAGCAGAGAATAACCGGTTCTGGCAAATCCAAGGTAAAGCGGTGTCCTTATATGCATGAATGTATTAACTACAGAGGTCATTCCAATGACAGAAGCAAGCCCGAATAGTATCGGCCAAAGCTTAAACCTGCGAATTGAAGTATAAACAAGCATCATGACCGCAGGAAACGCAAAGAGAAATTCTTTACTTCTTGGTCTGGCGATGAGGTTGTCTTCAAGGAGATTTCTGAAAATCATCTCCATGCCGGAAACCTGTATAGAAGAGTCATGTCCTGTCCGTTCGATATAGTAGTAACCGATACCCAGCAGAACAATTCCAAGAAGAACCATCCAAATTTTGATGCTTGCATTCATCATATCTCTTAGGTCATTGTATTCCAGATTGCCGGGGTATCTTTTACTTTCTCCGAAACCGTAATATGCCAGATATACCATTATAAAGAACATTAACGGCAGCAGCTGGGCTAATTTAACCCCTCTGAATATGTCAATTTCAAGCATATAATTCACCGAAGAAATCGGTGCGGCAGTCATAAGACCCCCAATAAGAGATATCAAAACGCCTATTATAAGTATCAGTATTCCGCTGCCGACAATCTTCGGCAGCCGTTCCTGTCGATTTATCGTATCTGTAAGCTCCTTGCTCTGTCTCACTATAAACAATGTTGCAATACTTGGGAAGATTACAGCTGCGGCAAAGGATGTGATCAGCTCCGCATATCCCGGCATCACTGCAAATGCGCCGGCAGCTCCAAGTGCTCCCAAGGCAAACAGAGCCACCTTTAATCTCCTGCTGATCGGCAATATACTTCGAATCAGCAACACAGCAGCAGCCACGCAGCCGAGTGCCATGGCAAGCTTCGCCCAGAAGTTCACCTTATACTGATCTATTACGGTAGCTTTGTTTCCCAATTCTATACCGTGCTTTGCAAGCCTGTTTTCAAGGTTTGCAAACATAGTTTTATACTCATCAAGATCAGTCACATAAACATGCTGATCCTTGAATTCTTTTATCGGTTTAAAATAAATAAGCCTGACATTGCGTTCAACCACCGCTCTGAACAAAGTGTTTTCAATCTCTTTTGCTCCTTCATAACCATAATACTGATATCGGTTCTGTATATAATCCCAGACACTGAAAATTCTGATTGCATTATAACCGGTGCTCTTGACGATATCATTTACCCCAAATTGGAGAATATTCTGCAGCTGAGTGGTATTCTCGATCAGACCGATAGTCACATTATTATCTGTAATATATTCTTTTGCTGTTTCGATGCCGTCATCATAACCGATTACTCCTTCTCCGCCGACGATCATGTATTCCGGCACCTTGTCCAATTTTTCGTAGCCTTTGATTACAGCAGCAGCATATTTTGTGTCATTCCAACCTGTATAACTTGCGGTTCTTGGTATGATGTCCATTCCGGCATCTTGGATGGTTTTTATCCTGTAAGGAAGCATTCCGTAATTGACGTACATGAGCTTTGAGCTGACAATCTCATCCTTTTCTACAAACCCCTTCTTGTCTGAGCTCATATATTTGTACTTCTCAGAATAAAGTGTCTGTTTCGCTGTTCCATCCAGCACAATATATCCCCCGTCGCCGGTTTCTTTTATAAAATAATTTTCCGGCTGATAGCGTTCTTTCACTCCATCAGAAATAAAATTAAATATATCCTTCGAAGCCGCGTCGATCAATAAGTCGTATTTATCATAGCCATGAATAGTTAACTCGGTAATAAAATCCTCAGGATAATCAGACTGCCAGTCCGCATCCTTCATGATTAAATCCATGACGGCTGCATCAACCGGAAAATCCGTATTCTCTATCAGGCTTACCATACTTTCTTCAGAAAGCCCGACTTTATTAATTCCCATTTTCTTGAATTCCCTGAGCCACCATAAGATATCATGCTCTGATTGAGCTGCCATGGCTTCTATTTCGTTATAGTCCAATACGATGTCGTATGTATTATTCCTGTTCTCTACAGAAAATCTGCCCCCGATAATAATAAATGAAACTATTACAGCGACGGCAATAATGAAAAGTAAAATTTTGTTTTCCTTGAATAATAGCTGCATCCCCTATACCCTTCCTTTGATTGTAAATAGCTATTTACGATTATACCCTTTTTTGTTTCTTTAGTAAATACAGTATAAAAAAAGTGGCTGACGCCACTTCCGCTTATCGAACAGGAAACGATTTTACCTATTCGATAATAAAGCGAAAAGATTTGAAATCTTTTCGCTTTTATAATTAAATTATTGTAAAGAATAGGGCCCGCGTATCATAACAAAAATATCGGTTAAAGCGTAGATCCCTCTTCCGTCATCCCTCGGGACAAGCAGCAGATGATTCAAACTGACATTCTGTCCGGTGATCAAATCCTGGCCGGCTGTAAGATCAGATACGCCGTTTGCGCCGTTGTCGATTGCGGATGCCTCACCGCTGCGAAGAATGATTTCTGTTCCCTCCCCGCCAAGCACTGACTGGCCGGCTTTGACTTCTACCACGGTATATTCGTTTGGAGCGCTGCCATTTCCTCCATACTTTGCTATCTGACTGTCTACATAGCTTTTCGTTACAAGCGGGTCATTTTCCGAACCGGGTGAGTCAGCTGCAGCTGACACTGCCACAGTCACAGCAAATACTGAGAAAATGATTGCCAGAGCTGCTGCGATTCTTTTCATTTGTTCCTCCTTGCTTGTTAATTTCACGTTATGCTTTGTTGCTAATTCGTCTTCCGCAAAATTTACAGTGCAAACTTAATCAGAAGTCAATTATCCCTAAGCTGATTGTCAGTGCCTCATTTACTTCTGTTATAATATCTTCTTCCACTTTTCCGATTTTTTCTTTTAACCTCTTTTTATCGATCGTTCTCAATTGTTCCATCAGAACCACCGAATCTTTGTTCAATCCATGACCCGGCGCACCAATTTCAACATGAGTAGGCAACTTTGCCTTATTGATCTGTGAGGTTACCGCTGCTACGATTATCGTAGGGCTGTATTTATTTCCAATATCATTCTGAACGACAAGGACCGGCCTAACTCCGCCTTGTTCGGAGCCAATGACGGGACTCAAGTCTGCAAAATAAATATCGCCTTTTTTAACTATCAAGTCATTCACTCTCCACTAAATAGATTTCATAGCCTTCAAGATCTCTTCTATCCTTTTCAAGCCCTTCTTCCGACAGGCTTACATTGAGCAGTCCCATTTCCTGATAACCGGTTTCCATTTCTTTTATTATTTCTATTGTTAAACCATTTCGGTTTTTTGTAAAATCAAACATTTGTTCACCTCAATATTTTTCATGCAACAAATAGATATACAACGATTCTGTCTTCTATTATAATTGCTGATACGTATTAGTGTCAAATGCCTTATTTCTCCAATGATTCCAGGTCATCTAAGGTTCTCTTGATAGCCAGAGCCATCATGCTTGCTATGTCTGAAGCAATTAAACCATACTCTCCCATAAAGTCTTTCGCCATGTCGCCTGCCAGTCCATGCAGATATACTCCTGCTATTGCCGCAGCTTCTGATGATAAACCCTGCCCTAAAAGAGCTGCAATGACGCCGCTTAAAACGTCTCCGCTTCCGGCTGTCGCCATGCCGGGATTTCCTGTCGTATTAATATATGTTTCCCCGTCGGGTGTTGCCACAACACTGCCGGCACCTTTAAGTACAGTTACAGCTCCTGCAGCGGCTGCCAACTCCCTTGCTGATTGTAGCCTGTCCCGGTTAATTTCAGCGGTTTTTCGGCCCAAAAGTTTAGCAGCCTCACCGGGATGCGGAGTTATAATTATATCAGCCTTAGCTTTCTTTATAACATCCAAATCACCCCGAAGAAGGTTTAACCCATCCGCATCCAATAAAACGGGCTTATCCGTCATCTCTAAAATATTCCTGATTAATATACCGCTCTGTTTCTCAACCCCCAACCCGGGCCCGACGGCAATGGCCGAATATTGCGTCAGATCCTCAAGTAAACGCTCTCTGGGTATACAGGTTGCTTCCGGCACCCCGATCTGCAGAATGGGGAAAAGCGCCTCCGGTATGGATACTCTGACAAGACCTGCCCCTGTTCTCAATGCGGCTCTTGCGCATAACACAGCGGCTCCTGCCATTCCCACCGATCCGGCAACGATTAAAATTTTTCCGCAATCACCCTTATGTATATCCTGTTTACGCTTCTTAATAAAAGTATTGACAAAAGCTTCCGTAATTAAACCATCTTTTTTCATTTTCTTTTTTCCCCTTATCAAATGGATATTTTTGCTTTGGCGTCAGCTATAATATGGGGTTTTTCTATACTCGAATGGGTATTCCAAGGTGAAGTCGTGAAACCTTTTACTGCCTTAAGTGCGAAGCATTTTAAAGGCGGCAGTCTTCACCTTGGAATACCCATTCGAGGAACTGTTAAATTCCTAATATTAGCGTTGCCAACGCAAAATATGCTACAACGGATACCATATCCGTCAGAGATGCAATCATGGGACTGGCCATCAAGGCAGGGTCGATTCCGACCTTTTTCGCTCCCATTGGGAGCATGCTTCCGATGGTTTTCGCAGCCATGACTATGACCAGCATTGCCCCGCAAACGGTCAGAGCCACCATTACGCCTTCTCCGTCCATCCAGTAAATCCGTGCAAAATTCAAAACGCTGAGAACAAGTCCGATTAGGAAGCTGACCCTGAGCTCCTTCCACAATACTTTCAAAGCATCTCCGGTGTCCACATCTCCCAGTGCCAATCCACGGATAATTAGAGTTGCTGACTGGGAACCCGAATTACCGCCGGTGCCCATCAGCATCGGCAAATAGGTGACCAGAACGATAACGTTTGATAAAACATCTTCAAAGCTGGAGATAATTCCTCCGGTAACAACGTAGGATAACATGAGGATGAACAGCCACGGCAGCCTGTTCTTCACGTGTTTCCACACGCTCATGTCAAGATATTCCTCGGTTGAAACGGCAACGCCGGCCATCTTATGAAAGTCTTCTGTAGTTTCTTCGTCGATAACGTCCAATATATCGTCAACAGTAATAATACCAACAAGCCGCTGTTCATTATCTACTACCGGCATTGCAAGAAAGCCATATTTTTTAAATAAATCAGACACTTGCTCCTGATCATCAAGCACATTTACATAAACCATGTCCTCATGCATGAGTTCCTCAATTCGTACATGATCATCCGATACAACTAATGTCCTGAGAGATACGATGCCCAGTAATTTTCTGCCCTCATCCTTCACATAGCAAGTATAGACCGTTTCTGTATCCATGCCTTCTTTTTTAATATAGGCCAGTGCATCTGCAACGGTCATATTCTTCCTTAAACTTATATAATCCGGCGTCATAAGACTTCCGGCACTTGTCTCAGGATAGTTCAGGAAGGTATTTATCGTCCTTCGCTCGTCCTTAGTGGTCTTTTCAAGTATTTTATCAACCACATTGGCGGGAAGCTCTTCCAGTACGTCGATCATATCGTCGAAGGCCAGTTCATCCATAATATACTGGATTTCTCTGTCAGTAATACCTGCAATAATATCTATTTGATCATCGATCGGAAGGTACGCAAAAACCTCTACAGAAACATCTTTGGGAAGGGTTCGAAACGAAATTATTGCTTTTTCTATGCCAAGTTCCTCGATAATCTCTTCCAGAATTTCCGCGATTTCAACTGTATTATTCTTTAACATTTCATCTCTTGCTCTGCTGTATTTTTTTAATTTTAGTAGTTCAATAATGGTCTTGATGATTCCATCCATTGTGAATTCGTTTTCCATGGGACTTACCTCCTTGCTGCATTAAATATAAACTGTGCCACTGCAGGAAAATGCCAAGTCCCGGCTCAAACTGAATAAAGAAGTATGACCGCCTTAACGGCGTCGTGAAGATACAGTGAAAGCAAAGACTTTACCATTTTCAAATAACATATTCATCCGCTCGTGACTCGGCCCTAAATCCATTACTCTCACTCCTTTTAGATTTTTTTATGGCAGACACACCTTAATTGGGGTCTGACCCTGTCTCGTATATTAAACAGGGCAGGGAATATCCCTTGCCCTGTTTAATATACCCTATTTTTATACTATATTGCAAGTATTTTTGTACTTCAATCCTCAAGAACAGCTCCCGTATTTGCTGATGTGACCAGTTTAGCATAACGTGCAAGGTATCCAGACTTGACCTTTGGCTCCGGTTTAATATAATCTGATCTTCTTGCTGCGATCTCCTCGTCAGAAAGTGAAACAGAGAGCTTTCTACCCGGAATATCTATATTAATTATATCGCCGTTTTTCAGCAGCCCAATCAGCCCGCCGCTCATTGCCTCCGGAGATACATGTCCGATTGAAGCTCCTCTTGAAGCACCCGAAAATCTGCCGTCAGTGATGAGAGCAACGTCTTTATCCAGACCCATCCCCGCAATAGACGAAGTTGGTGAGAGCATTTCCCTCATTCCCGGTCCGCCCTTCGGTCCTTCATATCGAATGACTATTACATCACCCTTCTTTATCTGTTTTGCCCAGATTGCTTCAGATGCCTCCTCTTCGGAATTAAATACGACAGCCGGTCCGGAATGCACGAGCATTTCTTCTGCAACTGCAGATTCCTTGACAACAGCTCCGTCTTCTGCCAGATTGCCTCTCAGTATAGCAAGTCCTCCGCGATTTCTATACGGTTTGTCGATCGGCATAATAACGCTATAGTCTTTTACCGTCGTGTTTGAAATATTATCACCGACTCTCAGACCGGTTACGGTCATGCAATCCTTGTTAACAAGACCTTTTTTAGATAGTTCGTTCATCAATGCCGGAACTCCCCCTGCTCTGTGGAGATCCTCTATATGGTGATGCCCGCTTGGGCTGAGTTTTGCGATGTACGGTGTCTTTTCACTGATCTTATCGAATATCCTCAGGTCCAGTTTGATACCCGCCTCATGCGCAATTGCCGGTAAATGAAGGACCGTATTTGTCGATCCGGCCATAGCCATATCCACCGTTATTGCATTCCCGAACGCATTCTCAGTAAGAATATCCCGCGGCCTGATATTCCTCTTTACCATTTCCATTACTTTTACGCCGGCCATCTTTGCAAGACGGATTCTTTCGCCGCTATCGGCTAAAGCCGTGCCGTTGTATGGAAGTCCCAATCCCAGCACTTCTGTAAGACAGTTCATGCTGTTTGCGGTGAAAAGACCGGAACAGGAACCGCAGCCGGGGCAGGCATTCAAGGCGACCTCTTCCAGTTCATCCTCTGTACAGGTGCCGTTTTTGAATGCTCCGATTTTTTCCATCACGCTATTAAAATCAAGCACCGTTCCTTCTGAGTAACCGGCTCTCATAGCTCCTCCGCTGACAACTACAGCTGGTATATTTAAACGGGCAGCAGCCATAAGCATGCCGGGAACTATTTTATCACAATTCGGGACCAGCACAAGACCGTCAAAAGCATGACCTTTTGCCATCGCTTCGATGGAATCTGCTACAAGCTCTCTGCTGGCAAGAGGATATTTCATTCCGTCATGTCCCATTGCAATGCCGTCACATATACCGATAGAAGGAAATTCCACCGGTGTTCCCCCTGCTAAAGAGACACCCTTTTTTGCGGCTTCTGCAATACGGTCGAGCAGCATATGACCGGGAACTATCTCATTTTGAGAGTTTACTATTCCGATAAGCGGGCGATCTATCTCTTCTCGAATATAGCCCATACCGTATAAAAGTGTTCGTACTGACGCACCGGAAGGGCCATTCTTAATCTTATCACTGTTCATCTAAAAACCTCCATTAATTACCTTTATTGTGATTATTTCAATTCATGATCGTAATTTGCTGAATGACTTATTTTGCGGATGCGGATATTATATCTTAATCTTTCACTTAGGTCAAAATTTTCAGCAATTTTTTCGAATATGCCGCAAATTTTCGCATAAGGTTTGCATCTCACTACTCACGACATCCAAATGATTTTGCACCGTGTTCTATTTCTCATAAATATGATTGAATATATTTTCAGCAAAACCCTTTGCTCTCATCTCAATCTCATTAAGTTTCAAGATGCTTCCTGAACTATTTGCTGTTTCCATTATTGCAAAACGGCTTGGCAGGATGAAGGTCTTATTCATATTAAGCCCGCTGATCAGCTGCTGAGCCACAATATCTCCTCCGCTGTAACCGGAAACGATAATGCCGAATAAATATTTATCATAGAACTTCGTCATTTTAAGCAATGCGGTGAGGCGATTGATCATGGCGGCAAGGTTGGCGCTGATTGCATCATTATAGTTCGGACAGATCATTATTAGTGCATCGCAGTTGATTAATGCAGGATATACCTGATCTACGATGACTCCTCCGTAAATGCAGCCTGCTGAGTCACCAAAATGCAGACAGGTTGTATATGGACACCCGATGCAATCCATTACGGTTCCGTTTCTTAAGGAAATTTCAGTAAGCTCACAATTATTCAGATGTCCTTTGACAAGATTCCAGAGTTCCAATGTATTTGACTTCTTAAAATGGCTGGCATGCAAAGCTAAAATCTTGGGATTTTTCTTTTTTGGCGGGTTAAAATTCATTATTTGTTCGACCAAAGCTCTCCCCGAGTGAATATATGCCCCGAAGGTGTCTACATCCAATATTTTTGCCACAGTATTATAATTGTCCAGAGATTTTGTCCCCTCCACCAAGGGCTTTCCGGGGAAAGTGCATCCTGAAAGGTTGGCACTGAAGGCCAGCTCTCTCCCGACGGATTTTGTAAAAAGCTCACTGTTTCCGTCAATGATGATCCCTCCGACACTTCCTTCAAAACAATTCGGGTTCAGTCTGATCCTTTTTAGGATCCCATAAAGTTCTATATTGATTCCGGATTCACCCAAAGAAATCGCAAAGAGTATTCTTTTATTCCGAAAGTGAAAAAACTCATCAGCTGTAGTAACCGTTTCATAGGAATATCCCTCGAGGCTACTTTCCAATATTTTGTTGAGCCGTTTCGTTTTGATCTGTTCTCTGCAGTGCGGTCTTATAACTATAATGTCAAACATGTTTTACCCCCCGTTTTTGGTCCCCAATTCAACTCCCCCAATTTATCAGACAATCCGTTCCAGTTCCTTATATGCGTATTCAATTCTACGGAATAAGGCCTCCGGCAGAGAAATAGATTCAAGCTCCACACCTGATGCTGTCATTCTGTTTCTGGCACCTAAAAACACTCCTCCAAGATAGGTCGAACTGTAATGCCATTCCCCTCTCAATGTCAGCAGCAGTGATATTACACCGGAAGAAAGTGCAGGAGCTATATATGGTTTATAACCTATTTCCCTTGTTCTTATATTTGCCTTAACCGTCAGATCTGTAAGTTCTTTTGACAGTTTATCATCGTAATGCTCAATGCTGTTGGCGATCACTAAATCATTGCCATGCGGTCCAAACGCCCGGCCTTCGGTAAGAAATGACCGAAACCTGTCATCTCTTTTTGCATAATAAGCAGCTCGGCTGTTCATGACACCAAGACCGTAGCCTTGAATCTGGACTGGCTTTAATCCATTTCCGTCGATTATACCCGCCTCATTCCTGTTACTCTCTAAATAAGCGGCTCTACATAAGGGATCTACAGGATCAGATACCACGGCAAAAAGACCGCCGAACCGCAGTGTCCTTGCTAATACAGCATATTCCTTTATGATCTCCCTATTCGCTTCGTATTGAATCATTCTCACATCTTTAACATCTGACCCTACGGAAGGTACTGATTTTGATGCACAAAAAATAAATAGATCACAGTTAAAAATTTCATCTTTTTCCAGGATTACGACCTCCGGAAGCCGATCATAATCCCAAGGATACGCCGTCTGATTCATTTCATATTCATAGCGCTGTTCTGCATATCCGTTGCTGAATATACCTATGCGGGATATTACATCTCCTCCCATAAGCTTTAAACCGATTAAAAGAGTTCCTCCTACATCCCCCAGCCCTATTATATTGACCTTTTTCTTTCCATTCAGTGAGAATGGGGAGTTCGTATTGCACGTCACGGTCTTCTCTTGTTTATCATCTATAAGATCATCCAGAAAATATATCTTCTTATTCTCTTTTTCCATCTGAAAATGTTTCCCTTCATTCCTGATTGCTTAATATTACTTATATTATTATGTTTTCAAGACGTTTTAGTATTTCAATGTCGCCTGCAATATATTCGGAAGGTGCCATATTGATATCATAACTCATATCGCCTCCTTTATCCGGATACCTGTTTGACAGAATTGCTTCAGCTTGCCTGTTTAAAGTCAGTTTTCTTTCATATACGATTTGATATTCTTCTTCAATGGTTCTAAGAATGTTCTTTGCATTTACCAGACAGGTCATAGAAAAATCATATAATGCTGCCTTAGGTGTATCCATTAAAAAGTTTGGCGCAACATAAGGAAGAATAAGATTTATGGATGGAAGAAATCCTGCGCCTTGGCGCACGTCCCTCAAAACGCTGTCTCCCCCGATAAAGGGATACATGTTGGATTCTACGAACCATGATCGCAAATTTGGAATAAAATAAACGCTTTCAACCTCTCGGCCTTGTAGTGTCATCAAATCCTTTCCCCTGCCGGAAAGTAATCCAACGATAATTTTGCTCACCTGTAAGTTCTCCTGCCTGAACAGGGGGTCAAGCTTCTTAAGCCGGTATCCTTTATGAAGCAGGTCATCTACAAGAAACACAGGCCTTTGGAAGGATTTTATTGTCCTGATCTGATAGACCAACGGAGAGTAATTGGGAAATTCAGTAATCTGAAACAGTGTAATTGAAGGTTCAAACCGTTTATCGGTATGAAGTGACTTGGTGACAGTATTCGGAACAACCATACCGCTCAGAATTTTTCCGAATGGAACACACATATATTCTCCTAATTGTCTGACTGCAAGGGGTTCTTTGGGGACATTGTTGCTTTTGGTTATCAAATCTACGATTCTATGATGCATAACTTTTGAATCAAATGATAAAATCAGATTTCCCGGGTAAAGCTTTGTTAAAGAGTACTGCATTCTCCTGTGCGCTTCTTCTATTGCATTCAGAACTCTCACTCTCCCGTTGAATGGTTCCTTCACGATCGTGCCTATATCCTTATGCAAAGTAACGGGGTATTTCATATCAACGGCATATATATGATCTTCGGCTCCATTCACTTTAAGCATCTGAAAGCCCTGTCTCTTTAATAAAGAAGAAAGCCTTGCATCTATTTCTCCGATATGGCGGTGATAGATGGCAAAGGTAAAACCGTTCTCCAGGCAATATGCAAGAGCTTCTGTCAATACGAGCTGATCTGTATTATTTATTGATGCAGTATTTGAATAGGCTATGCCGCCCAAAACAACTATCTTGCCTGACGTTATCCCCCGTATATGCGAAGCAAGATTGATGCTGCCGAATTCTTCAAACAGTTCCGACATATTAACTTCATGGAAAGTAGCAATCGCAACCGGGATGTCATTACTGCCGCCGTCTCTTATCAATATGGCATTTACGCTATTTCTTGCAAGATAAGATTTTATGTTCTCCCTAATATTTTGCTCCTGCAGCAGCAATGTTTTGGTCAGTTCATCGATCAGCTGCCCGTTAAATTTCTTAATGATTTCAAACCTTATCTGACGTGTACTGAATACGTGTTTATATTGCGGCTCTCTTAAATAAAGGCCGTTATCATAGATATAGCGTTCAGCTAATGGTTCAATCAGGTTTGAGATGTCACGGTTATAATCTATGTTGTCTCTGATCTGTGTTGAGCTTATTTCTTTAAGATATGGCGGAAGCTTAAGTTCGATCAGCTTTCCGGTCAGAATCGAAGTATTATGACTTTCTATATTACTTTTTTGATTTTCTGCATCCATGGTTCGTTTGAATATAATATGATGAAACCCATGGATGGAATGCTCCTGCGGAGGAGCTTTATAACTCGAAGCATTCTTAATAACATCGCTTCCCACGACTATATAAATTTCCCTGCCCGGAAACAGTTCTTTCAGTTTTCTCAGATCTTCCGGGTTTGAAAGGTTGATCGGGATGTCATCAGGGAAAAGATAAACATCCTTTTCATCCGCTTCCGACATACTGATTATTTTCCTGCGAATTAGCTTAGGCTGTGTTTTTTTCGACCAGGAAAACTCATCGATAGCTAAATACACCTCATAACCCAGGTCTCTGATTTCCTTAACGATACCCTTATGACCCAGTGAAAACGGATCAAATGTTCCGGGAAAAAAGGCAATTTTATCAATTATCGGGATGCAGATCTTTTTATTCAGGAAAAGGTAATCGGATAAAAATCTATAAATATGATTGAGAGAAGCTGCAGCGTTGAAGAAAGACAGAGCAGTTTCCTTTTGGTCTGTAATCAGAATAAGCATCTTTTTATACATTTCTTTAAAAAAAGAATATTTATCTTCCAATGTTAATTTTGAGGAGCCAAAGAGAAATTGACCTATCACTAAAAAGGCTTCCTGACTGATCATATAGTTATAATTTGATAAACCCTTAAGGATTAAGCCTATGATTTCATCTCTACGCTTGATATAAACGTCTTCACTTTCATGAAACCGGTCTTTGTATTGAGAATAATTCTGCAGCATAATACCAAGCGTATTAAGCGTAACTGACCCTATACGCTCATTCGTGCTGTTCAGAAGCCTTCTGAAATCGTTCATCAATTCGTCCAGTTCATTGGGGTGCAGATGCAATGCCAATACCCCCAAATAGTCAGGAAGATATTTTGAAAACTCGTATTGCCCTATTTCCAAGCCTTTACTAAGTTCCACAGCTATTTCATTCCTCTCCGGAGGAGTCAGCTTGGGAATAATGGAAAGCAGCGCTTGACCTGCTGTGTGCCGTACTATTACTCGATCACTTACCTTGATCAAATTTGAAAAGTGTGCCGCAACTTGAAGCAGCTGTTTATTTTCCCCCAAGAGTATCTGATTCAGTAAAAGCTCTATATTTACAACCTTTATTACCCATGGTGTTGCAGCTTTTAAGTTTTCCAGGAATATTTCTGATATGGCATTTGCATCCTGATAAATTGTATACGCTAAATTTCTTTCATCTTTCACAGGAAGCTTAAGATCCCTGAATATTTCATTTTTTAAATATCTTATGCTCAACACATCATCTTGACTGGAATATTTCAAACATGAGTTGAATAAGGCTAAAGCTTCCTTTTTGTGATTATCACTTTCGGAAAGATACTTTATGAAACGATGCACGGCAATTTGAATTTCCAGCGAGTCTCTGGAAGCCGTTCTGGTCGTAAAATCCATGAGTACATGAATATCTTCATCGGTGCACAGTGGCAAAGGCAAGTCAAGTGTTGAGTCCAACAGGATAAATGCAGTTGAATCAATCACTTCGGTATTTTCATAAAACCGAAGAAATGATTTCAAATAATTTTCACGGTCCTCTTTTTTGCATCTTTTTAGTGTGGCTCTCAGAACAAACTTCAGAGTATAACCCAGCCATCTCTTATGCTGGTCTGTTATCTTATGATCCGGGAAAATGATAGCTTCAAGATATTTCTCCCACAGTCTGATACTTGTTATTTCATCCTGCTCTCTTATAGCACCTTCCGGCAGCTCCTTTCGATATTCCTCATCATAATGTACTATGATGTTTCCTATCAATTGTGCACTCTGCCTTCGAATATCTCCTTCTCTATGCATCAGAAGTTCATATAGAAAGTTCAATGTCATCATCTTCTGCTTTTGTGTCATGTAAGTAAAATATTCTGCAAAGATGTTCATATAAGCTCTGATATTTTTCCAGTTGCTTTCACTTCTTGCCGCCTCCAAAACATCACCAAAAGCAGTTTCACTGTTAAACTTGTTCATGACGTCAATATTGTGCCGTATCGCAAGGTTTTTAAGACTTCTGACTGCTTCATCCGAAGTATATAATGCCGGATCTTTGCTTTCCCGATTCCTAAGATCCCGTGTGGTCAAATCCGTATTGACTCCGAGGTCTATCATAAAATCTTCAAAGTCCTTCAGTTTATTATAAACCTTAATGTACCTGTCTCGTTTTGCATTATCCACATTGTCAAGCTTGTTGAGTATAACATCAAAAGAATCCTTAAGATCATAATATTTAACGATTTCTCGGCCTTGTCGGTCATTTATGCTTTTAACCCTGAAATCTGAGTATATTAAAACAAGAGATTCTGCTGACAGGTTTTCAAGTTCCAAATCCCATGTTGAATGATTCGAGGCTATATGTCCAATAGTCGGCATACCATTTTTTTTAAAATATTTATCTGTGTAATAATAATGCAGATAAGGGATTCGCTCGGCTTCTTCCGGCTTACAGCCATACTTCCCTATATCGTGCCCTATCGCAGCGCCGGAAACAAGCGCAAGGTCAATAGGAACACCTGCTTGAAACAGCTGTCTTCCTATATGCAATGAAATATAATGGACACCGCTCACATGAGACAAGGTCTTGTATCTCGTGATTTCCTGGCCTATTCTCATAAATTCATAGATATAACTTTCTCGGAAAAGTCGGATAAGATGTCTGTATTCTTCAGCTGATTCAAAATTATTTGTCTCTTGTTCCGAAAGCATCTCAATATGAATGCCGGGGTCAAACGTCTTGTGTTCTGATTCATAGTGCAAAAATGTTCTCAGAACCTCCAGATAAAATAGTCCGCCCCTCTCACTTGCGGATGTAGTTATGTCGGTGATATTTTCCGGGAATATACGGTTAAGAACGTAATCATAGGTATATGACAGCCAGCCATTTTCAGGTTTTTCGGAGATAGAATTCATTATTGACTCGCAAACTTTCAATACGTCTATACAGCTAACCGTGTCTTGCTCAATGATGAGGCTGATTCTTTCTATCCAATCATCTTTTTTAATAAGAAGAAGCATCTTCCTTTTAGACAGCCTGATTGTTCTTAAAAAATCCTTTTCTGTCAGATTGCTTACAAGTTCTCTATACGCCTGCTCAATTCTCTTCGGCATGTTATTATACCTCCAAAGTGTCATACGAAAAGTGTTGCTATGGCTTTGTTTATATTAAGTGTATTACCCTTATTATGCTATGTTGAAAAATGATTTACAATAAAATTTATAATTTCATTTTTTAACATAGACTATGAAGTTTAGCATAATGAATTTTTTCATAAAAGTACAAAATTAAACTGTAATAAAGTGCCATAACCTTGACTTAAAAACTCCAATGTGCTAATGTTTAAGTGACAAAATATAGACCAGTTCTTTATTTTCAAAAAATTTAATACGAAAAAGGAGAAAAAAGATGTCAAGTATCGTACAGCAATACATCGATATTGCAAAAAAAAGAAACCCTGGCGAATCAGAATTTCACCAGACCGTAGAAGAGGTTCTACATTCTATCGAACCGGTTCTGGAAAAACATCCTGAATATATCAAAGCAGGCCTTATCGAAAGATTAATTGAGCCGGAAAGAGCAATTATCTTCAGAGTTACTTGGGTTGATGATGCCGGTAAAGTACAGGTTAACAGAGGTTACAGGTATCAATTTAACAGTGCGATTGGGCCTTATAAAGGTGGTACACGATTTGCACCAAATGTAAATCCCAGTATTATTAAGTTCTTAGGATTTGAGCAGATTTTCAAAAATGCTTTAACCGGACTTCCTATTGGTGGAGGAAAAGGCGGAGCGGATTTTGATCCAAATGGTAAATCTGACGGCGAAATCATGAGATTCTGTCAAGCTTACATGACTGAATTATATAGACATATCGGCCCGCAAACAGATAGCCCTGCTGGCGACCTTGGTGTTGGAGCAAGAGAAATTGGTTATCTATTTGGTCAATATAAGAGAATCGCTAATATGTATAACGAATCAGTTACAGGAAAAGCGGTTGTTTATGGCGGACTGAACGGAAGAACAGAAGCTACAGGTTACGGTATCGTATACTTTGCAAATTGCATGTTAGAGGCAAATAACGAAAAAATGGCTGGCAAGAAAGTCGTTGTTTCAGGTTTTGGAAATGTAACATGGGGTACTGTAACAAAGCTGGATGAGCTTGGAGCTAAGGTTATTGCATTCTCAGGTCCTGACGGATATATCTTAGACGAAGCCGGTGTTACAGGTGAAAAGATTGCTGCTCTTCTTGAACTAAGAAATAGCGGTAAAAACATCTGCGCACCTTATGCAGAAAAATACCCTGAAGCTAAATTCTTCGCAGGAAAGAAGCCTTGGGAAGTTAAGGCTGATTTATATATCCCTTGCGCAATGCAGAACGACATTCACTTAGAAGATGCCAAAAAAATCGTAGCGAATGGTGCTAAATTCCTTTGCGAAGGTGCTAACATGCCTTGCACAAACGAAGCCATTGATTATTTAATGAGCAATGGAATAATTTTCGGGCCTTGTAAAGCTGCTAATGCTGGCGGTGTTGCTTGTTCATGTATTGAAATGGGTCAGAATGCAGGACACACTGTATTTTCACTTGATCAGGTGTATGCACAGTTAAAAAACATTATGGTTAGTATACATGATAGTTCTGCTGCTGCTGCTGCAGAATATGGTCTTGGATACAATCTGCTTGCCGGTGCTAACATTGCCGGATTTAAGAAGATTGCAGAAGCTATGATGGCTCAAGGTATTGTATAATTTAGCAAATAAAATTTGGTAGATAATTAATCATAAAGTTTAGAGGCTTCTCTCAGTAGAATGAGACTGTTTCAAAGTTTGTGTAAACCTCCTGGTTGATGTAAGATAAAATACATCAGCCAGGAGGTTTTTAAAATGGCAAGAAGAAATGAAAGTCCAGAGGACATCTCGATGTATGCCAAGGGAATGACTACCGGCGATATCGAAAGTCATATCCAAGATCTCTATGGAAACTACGACCTGTCTTAATTATTATTTTATTTGCCTTGTTTTGTCGGGCCACAGTCAATCATCTTTCGGTCTTTTGCTGTGGCCTTGTGTATAAGCAAATCTCACTCAGCCTACAATCCGAACATTGCGGCCTTCTGGCATAACACACCCTTCTGCCATGCCAAATCAATGCATGATGCATCTTTGTCCATTTATTCTCGGGCAAAACATTCATAAGGGATAACTCTGTCTTGAGTACATCTGGCTCATCCACAAGTCCTATACGGTTTGCTACCCTAAACACATGCGTATCCACTGCAATCCTCTGCTCCCCGAAACCGTTGGCAAGTACGACGTTAGCCGTTTTTCTCCCTACTCCCGGCAGTTTAATCAGTTTATCATAATCACCTGGAACCTCACCGCCATATTCTTCATTTATTATACGTGCAAGCTTTATGATATTCCTTGACTTAGTCTTATATAAGCCAATACTCTTTATGATATTCTGAAGCTCTTCCTCCTCCATTCCCGAAATTGATTTTGCATCCGGATATTGTGCAAATAGTACCTCTGTTGCTTGATTGACGCTTTTGTCCGTTGCCTGAGCGGATAATACTACTGCTGCAAGCAATTGAAATACCGAGCCGTATCTAAGCTCGCTCCCCGCCTCAGGATACATTTCTTCAAGAAGCCCCACCACTTCAGATACTTTTTTCTTTTTTAATATAGCCATTTTCTCCCTCGTTTATATATTACGAAAGATCTGTTCTTTCTTAATCATTCATTAAAGTCTTCATTCAACACTTAATATTATAGACAGATTAATATATAAAAGAAATGAATTTTTTGACCCTCTGATCGTTATTTTCTTGACATGTTTTCTCTCTTCCTGTAGTATGTATTTGGGTTCTGACCCACGGGTCGGAACCGGGGTATTTACATAGATTTTTAACAAAGGGGAATCAAATGAGCAAAATATCTGACAGCGTAAAAACACTCAGTAAAAAGAAAAAAATTATACTTGTATTAGTGGTATTATTAATAATTTTCAGTGCTTCTCGTATTATTTCTACGAAGCTTGAGGATACTACGGTGTCCACAAGCGACGTTGTCAATATAAAAGTCACTGATGCTGCTATTACTGCTTTAGAGAACACGTCGCCACTGACAGGCCGGCTTGAACCTATTGAAGAGGTCTCGCTTGTCCCCAAAGCAATAGGTGAAGTCACCGTGGTCAATGTAGAGTTAGGGCAAAAGGTTACGCAAGGGACTGTACTTTTCGAGTTAGACAAAACGCAAATGGCAGCTTCTTTCAATCAGGCGAAAGTTAGCTACCAGGATGCTCAGACAAATTTAAAGCGAATGGAGACACTTTATCATGAAGGAGCTGTTTCCCTTCAGCAGTACGAGCAAGCTAAAACGGCATATACAATAGCGAAAGAAAGCTACACGGCAGCAGGTGACGGATTAAGCAATTATATAGTATCCTCACCCATAAACGGCTATGTGACCTCGGTGAATATTGATGTAGGGACCGTCGCATCGCAGGCTTTTCCTGCTGTTACCGTGGCTAATATAGATAAGCTTGAAATTAATACGAGTATTTCTGAAAACATGATCAATAAGCTTGCGGTAGGAGATAAGGTAGAAGTGCTTGTTTCTGCTGTATCAGATTCACCTCTTTCCGGAACTATTACCGCATTATCACCTGCACCCCCTGCCGGAACACTTACATATCCGATGAAGGTCTCTCTTGATAATGACACTCTATCGGTAAAGCCGGGAATGTTTGCCGAAGTAATCGTAACTTCTGACAAAACGGAAGGAGTTGTTGCTCTTCCATCCTCATCCATTCTCATCAAATCAGGGAAAACTGTTGCCGCTGTCATTGAAGACAATGAAAAATTGGTATTCCGAGATGTAGTTATCGGAGTTGATAACGGAGAGTTAGTTGAAATAAAGAGCGGAGTCGAAGCCGGCGAAACCGTTGTAATAGAGGGTCAGCACTATTTGGACGAAGACTCAAAGTTTAACATAATAGAATAGGAGTGATGGCATGAGTTTTTCAAAAACCGCTATAATGCGTCCAGTCTCTACAATAATGCTTATGCTCATCATCGTTGTGCTTGGAATCGTTTCATTTACCCGGCTTCCTATCGATCTGCTTCCTAAAATGGAGCTTCCTTATGCAATGGTCATGGTACAATATCCAAATGCCGGTCCTGCAGAAATTGAAAATTTAGTCACAAGACCTTTGGAACAGCAAATTGCAACAGTCGAGAATATAAAAGGGCTGTATTCATATTCAATGGAAGGAACTGCACTTGTTCTGGGAGAATTTGAGAATGGCACTGATATGGACTTTGCCACTCTTAATATGCGGGAGAAAATTGCTTTGATTTCTGATTATCTTCCGGAAAATGCGGCAGAACCTATGATCCTTACAATGGACCCTACTATGATGCCTATATCGCAGCTTTATGTTTCCAGTGATATGCCTTTGGCGGAATTAAATGAAATCGTAGAAGATGAAATCATACCATCTATCGAACGCAGTGCCGGTGTTGCCGCTGCTTCCAGTTTCGGGGGCACAGAAAAAGAAATTAGTATAAAGTTTGATCAGGAAAGACTTGCCGGATACGGTCTTACCTTAAATGATATCGGTCGAATGCTGGCCGCCGAAAACATAAGCCTTCCCAGCGGAGATTTAAAGCAGGGCTCTAAAGAGATTATTGTTCGTACCATCGGAGAATTTGAAAGTCTTGACGATATAAAACATGTTCCCTTTGTTCTGCCTACCAGAGAAGTAGTATATCTGCAAGATCTGGGAACTATTGAAGAGGGATTAAAGGAGAAAACTTCAATCGGCCGTCTTAACACAGTGCCCGCCATCGGTATAAGTATAACCAAACAATCAACTGCAAATTCAGTTCTTGTTTCAAGGGCTATAGATGAATCTCTTGAAAAATTAAGAACGGATTATCCTGAACTGGACTTTACATATTCTTATAAGTCATCTGACTATATTCAGCGCTCTGTAACCAATGTGGCAGAGACTGCTTTGTTAGGCTCTATCTTTGCCGTGCTTGTTTGCTTCCTGTTCTTGAGTAATATTGCATCAACGATGATAATTGCTATATCAATACCCACTTCTATTATTGCAACCTTCATTGTATTGTATTTTACCGGACTGACACTAAACGTCCTGACCTTGGGCGGCCTTGCCGTTGCTATAGGTATGCTCGTTGATGACTCGATAGTTGTTATGGAGAATATCTACAGGCGGCGTGATGAGGGAATTGATGCTATACAAGCCTCTATTGTTGGAACCAAGGAAGTCACTATGCCTGTAATAGCCGCTACTCTTACAAAGGTGGCTGTATTCCTGCCGATTATATTTGTAGAAGGCATCGCAGCAACTATTACCAGAGAATTTTCATTAACAATATCATTTGCATTGCTCTGTTCCCTGATGGTTGCCCTTTCGGTAGTACCTATGCTTTGCTCCAGACTTTTGAATATAAAAGATATGCGAACCCATATCCGTGTAAGAAACTTTGACTATAAGCTCAAATTTCTTCCGGTTTTTAATCGAGGATTAAAATATCTGACACATGTATATTTAAACTTCTTGAAGTATTCGCTTCACCATAGAAAAAAAATCATCATATGGTCTCTCGTAATTTTATTGTCCTCATCTGTATTGGTCGCCTTTGTAGGCGGTGAACTTTTCCCGCATACCGATGAAGGAAGCCTTACCATAACTGCAGAAATGCCTTATGGCACCTCTCTTGAAGAAGCCGACAAAATAATCAGCGGTATAGAGAATTATGTAGTCACGAGTATACCTGAAATGGCAGTATGCTCAGTAGAGATCGGGAGCAGTAACTTATTCAGTATAAATGCTGCGAATGAAGCTTCTGTAACAGTAAATCTTGTAGATAAAAGCGAACGAGACAGAAGCACTACCGAAGTCACCAATCAAATTATTACGGAGTTACAGAATGTAGTCGGAGCAAAAATAACTGTTACAGAATTCTCATCAATGAGTATGTCTATGGGAGCAAGCCCCATTTCGCTTATTGTAAAGGGAGATGATCTTGATACTCTTAAAGAAGTATCTTCCGATCTGGCAGAAATTATTAGGGGAGTAAGCGGCACCTTCAATGTTACCACAGATATGAAAGAAGGAAACCCCGAGCTGCGTGTCATACTGCAGCGAAATAATGCTGCACAATACGGCATAACTTCCTATCAGCTTGCACAGTCGCTCGAATCTGCTTTAGCCGGGACTACTGCTACCACATTGAAAACTGATGGAGAAGAAACAAATATCGTGCTTTCTCTCAGTTCAGATTATAAGACATCAATTGAAAATTTGAAGCAGATATTAATTGCCGCACCTACCGGACAAATGGTCACAGTCGGCGAAATCGCAGGTTTTACTTTTGATAATTCTCCTTCCCAGATTACCAGACAAGATCAGGTGAGAACAGTAACAATTTCCTCTGATGTTTCAGGTAGAGATCTTCAATCAGTATCAAGTGATATAGAAAAGGCAGTATCAAGCTATATGTTACCTGCAGGTTATTCTATCGATATCGGCGGTGAACAGGAAGAAATGGTAGATTCATTTACAAGTCTGTTCTATGCCCTGATGCTATCGTTCCTGCTAATCTATATGATATTGGCTTCACAATTTGAATCTCTCATACAGCCGCTTATTATCATGCTTGCTATCCCGTTCGCACTGACCGGTGCGTTCTTGGCCTTGTTCATTACAAATACGCCTCTATCACTTGTTGCCTTCCTTGGGATCATAATGTTAGGCGGTATTGTAGTAAACAATTCCATACTGCTGATTGACTTTATCAATCAGAACAAGAAGGTATATCCTACGCGAGAAGAGGCTATCATCAGTGCAGGAAGATACAGGATACGTCCGATACTTATGACCATGATGACCACAAGCCTTGGCCTTTTCCCCTTATCTTTAGGGATAGGCTCCGGAGCAGAATTGCAGGCACCAATGGGAATAACTGTAATAGGCGGATTGATATTCTCCACCGTCATTACGCTGATTATAGTACCCGTTTTCTATACTCTTTTTGATGATCAGAGTATTAAATGGCGTGAACGCAGGGCAAAAAAAAGGTTTGAGAAGCAGCAGCTTATTGAGGAGGGACAGATATGACAGAAATTAAATCCAAACATGATCTTATACTTGATGCCGCTTATAATCTTTTCATCAATAAAGGTTATTGGGACACCAAAATCATTGATATATCAGAGGCGGCAGGAATCGGAAAAGGAACCGTTTATGAATACTTTGAAAGCAAGGATGCTATCTTTCTGGAATTATTTAGAACAAAGGTGGAATCCGGGTATGACAATATTACGGATCTGTTAAGCAAAAACATTTCTTCTGAAATGAAACTGAAGGAATTTATTGACATAGAGCTAAAAAATACATCAAAATATACATTTAACAAGCAGTTTTTACTTGATTTGATGGTAAAGTCCGATGCATTCAAAAATCTGGAACTAATAGAATCAATACATAAACTTGTGGCAAAGAAATTTTCTGTTCTGTTTCATGTTATTGAAGAAGGAATGAATAAAGGAGAATTCGCTAAAAGAAATACCTCACTGACCGCTGCTTCAATTCTGGGTGCTATCAATTTGTATATAAGTTTTGATTTGCTTCCAATCGATCTTGAAGATATCATACCTTCTGGTAAAACGAAATCCTGGCGCGAAGACGAATTTTTAGACTTACTATTAAACGGATTAAAAGCATAATTTATAAAAATATCGTTACATCTATAAAAATCTAATGTATAATTGCAGATGAGTATCTTGATTAAACCCCCGCCATCTCATGGTGGGGCTTTTAGTAAATAACATGAGTAAAAAGATAGGAGAATAATGGAAGCAATAGTTTTTAATGAGTTAAATCTGTCAAATGAGGTCCGTAAAGCATTGAACGAAATGGGTTTTGAAGAAACAACTCCGATTCAGTCAAAAGCGATACCTCCAATTTTTGAGGGGAAAGATATTATCGGTCAGGCGCAGACGGGAACCGGAAAAACCTGCGCTTTTGGTATTCCTGCGATCGAAATGCTTGACCCCGATATAAACGCAATACAGGTACTTGTCCTCTGCCCTACCAGGGAATTAGCCATACAGGTCTCGGAAGAGCTGAAAAACGTCAGTAAGTTCAAAAGAGGAATCAAAGTTCTTCCCATTTACGGCGGTCAGTCTATAGATCGGCAGATTATGGCACTGAAAGGGAAGCCTCAGATCATCGTGGGAACTCCGGGGAGAGTAATGGACCATATGAGAAGACATACCCTGAAACTTGCGAATCTCAAAATGATCATTCTGGATGAGGCTGACGAGATGTTAAATATGGGTTTTCGTGAGGATATAGATACCATTTTGAAAGAAATCCCGCAGAACAGGCAAACATTGCTTTTCTCTGCTACTATGCCAAAGGAAATAATGGATCTAACAAAACTCTATCAGAAGGACCCTGTTCTGATTAAAACAGTTCACAAGGAACTGACTATCCCAAGCATTGAACAGTATTATCTTGAGGTCAGGGAAAGTTCGAAAACAGAGCTTCTCTGTCGTCTGATCGATGCTAAAAACATAAAACTTGGTTTGGTATTTTGTAATACCAAAAGACGTGTGGATGAACTGACAAGTGCCCTCCAAACGCGGAACTACTCCGCCGAAGCACTGCATGGAGATATGAAACAATCGGAACGAGATCGCGTCATGACCAAATTCCGAAAGGGTCAGATTGAAATCCTGGTTGCAACCGATGTTGCTGCCAGAGGCATCGATGTCAATAATATAGAGGCTGTTTTCAACTACGATATTCCTAATGATGAGGAATATTATGTCCATCGTATCGGAAGAACCGGGCGTGCAGGGAAAACCGGCGTATCATATTCTTTCATTTTTGGGCGTGACATCTATAAACTCAAGGATATCCAGCGATATACGAAATCCGAGATTCTTCCCATGAATCCTCCTACCATTTCTGATGTAGAAGAGGTGAAACTGGATGCTGCGATACAGGAAGTTCTTAAACTGCTTGAAACATCAAAAGGCTATACAAAATACCTATCTGTTATCGAAAAGATTCTGACTGAATCTGATGATACAACAACCCTTGATGTCGCTGCAGCCTTATTTCAGCTCGCATTTGATGATCTGGACAATAAGAATTATGAATATTCCGATCTGGATGAGGATTATACTCGTTATAAAAAAGAAGGCATGGTACGATTGTTTATGAGCATCGGTTCTATGGACAATATCCAGCCAAAGAATATCGTTCAAAGCATCGCATCTAAATCATCTTTATCCGGAAAGCTCATTGGGGAAATTGATATTCATAAAAACTTTACCTTTGTGGAAGTTCCGGCAGAGTTTGCCGATGATGTCATGGATTCCATGAGAAGCTTTACCCATCATGGCAGAAAAGTTCAGATTGAAAGAGCTGCCAAACGGCAGGGTAAAAAGAAAAGCAGTCAAGCAAGCCGCAGACGTTAACATACCATATATTGACAATGCAGATGCTTTTGCACCGGAAAATCATTGATGCCTTTACAGCTGGTGAATGAAGTGAACCGGTACAATCGCATCTGCAATGATAACGTACTAATTCAGATCGATAAGCTTTGCTGTGACTCCTTCAAGGTTGTTCAGATCCTTAACCAATTGTTCGACCTCTTCTTGTTCTCCAAAAGGCTGCAGGATTAAAATACCGTCATTTGCACATGCATTTTCGCTGGTATCATGCATCCCCAAACGAGTTTTTATCTTACAGCCATTCTTTGTCAGCGTATCCTGTAGTTGCACTGCATTTCCTGTCCTGTTATCCATCCGGATACCAATCAAGTAATAATATGACATGGTTTAACCTCCTTTGATTTTCACTCAATAATAATACAAGGTGTAAATTGTTAATACTATCCTTGGTTGTAGTATACAATATCTGTCATATTCTCGGCAATAAGCATTTAATATTTTTTACACATATACTAAAGGGCTGCTCGACAGCAGCCCCTGAATTATTACCTGATCGGACAAACTCCGCTTTCACAGCCTTCATCGCCAATATCGTACTCCACTTCTTCCTTTTCATACTTTGATATCAGTGATGGTACAAAGGGATTCATAACTTCAACCCTTCTTTTGTATTCCTCTTCCGATATTTCCTCGAAAGGAAGCAATTCATAAAAATTATCCTCAAAGGACAGGAAGGAAAGTGCAACTGTATCTTCCCAATTGTCCCAAACCCATTGCTCGACTTCTCCCCATTCATTATCCCTTACATGTATTGTTATGGAACAGTTGTGCTCTACGTAGTGTGTCATGAACATCTTATAAATTTCGAGCTGTTCAATTGCACTGACATCAGCCTTGAATCTTTTACCCGGAGCCCTTTCCGGGAATTCCACCACTTTAGTTACACAGGTATCCGGATCCTGTCCAACCTCCGGGAAAACAGGATATCCAAGCTCTTCACATACTTTTGTAAGCGGATCGTCGCTGCTGATCCTGACTCTTCTAATGTAATAAGGCGCATGGGAGAAATGAACCCCGCTCGATACTACCGGAAGAAGGCTTAGAGTACCCTCCGGCTTTATCGTAGTTATAAGGAGCGGCTCCTTCTGTCCCAGCTCTTTGGCATAATCTACAGCAGCTCTCCTTGCAGTTTCCTTCAATTCTCCAAGCAGCTTTTGCTGCTCTTCTTTGTCCATATCCAGTGCATTTACCAGGTCCTGCCAGCCGGTCAAAGAGCAGCCTAAAAGCTTATCTCTTTGCTGTACAGCGTTCCACTCAGGAATTTCCAGCTCGGTGCATGTCATCCGGTATCCGGCTCTCGCACTGAGCTTCTGTGCTTCCATCAATCCTTCATGGTCAAGAGCACCGTCCTTAACAAACCCCATAACATTGACAGTAGTAAGATTGCACAGGCCTTTTGAATCCAATAGGATTTCAGCGCATGGGTTTACCCCCTGGAAGTTTGGACGCCGTTTCGCTCCGGCAGCTTCGTTAACCCAACCCGGTTCGCCTGAGTATCTCATCTGCTGCAGGTGCCAATGAAGCTCCTCCCTCGTAGGTTTTCTTGTATAATAGATCGAATTATTGCTCATCTGTCGGTGTGCGATCTCCGTATCCAGCACCCATTTCTCATCGGTTTTCTTATAAAGCTCACTCTTTGCCTGTATACACTCTTTGTCATCCTGATCTATCAGTACGATTTCTGCTGTTCTGCGAACGCCTCCTACCACAACGTTTTCACCGATAATATTCGCTATATCAAGACAATCAATCGATTTCAGCTTCACTTTCGATGATGTAGATCTATGCTTTGACTTTTCGATGATACGGTATATTTTAACAAACATGTTCTTCATGCTGGAATGGCCGCTGGCTGTTCCGCCGAAGGTTTTCAGCTTCTCTCCTTTGGATCGTACATTGTCATAGTTCAATATGACGGTCTTTATCTTTCTGTACTCTGTACTGTACAATACCTTGAGAAAATAATCCATCGACTGAACCCAGCCCTCTTTGCTGTCACCTATCGTTATCTTTATAGTGTCATTATGTGTGAATTCCAAGGAAGTGCTGTCCTGGCGCAGAGTGCGAAGCATCGGTGTATATGACTCATGGATGACTTCGACATCCGTTCTGACGGGCGGGAGCTTTTCAATATCAGATTTAAGCACCCTGACTCCGACACCCGAACCAACCATAAGAAGATAGAATATATCACGGAAAGCAGCGAAGCTGTCAACAACTTGAAACGAGCAGTTATAATTGGACATCGGATAAAACTTAGAAACATCCGTACTCCCTACCCAGAAAGTTCTTCCTGATAAAAATTGCTTCAGATCAAAGATATTTCGATAGAGTTTTTCCGCCTCTTCCTTTGAAGTTGGTACTAAACTGCAGTTATATTCTACAGAGCGGCGTACAGTTTCCCACCAGTATTCCCGGCGCATTTCTTCAGGGATCCATCTTGAATATGTACGGTAGTATACAAAACTCCCGAGTTGGTTCATAGGAGACGGTGCGTGCTTATATTTGCTTACATAATCATCAGAAATTATTCTCCCGTCTCTGCGTTTTCTTGCATCCCTGGTCTTATCTCTTTCATAACGGTATATTATAAACTTTTTAGCTGCATCCTTCCTGTTGCTTGCCATCAGATAGTCTTCCACCAGGTCCTGCAGGTCTTCAACATTAATAGTTCTTTCTGATCTTTCCACCTGTTTTTCAATTGCGGAAGCAATATCACCGGACAATTTATAATCTATACCCGGCGTTGTTTCAAGCATTGCTTTCTCTATCGCAGTTTTTATTTTTTCACTATTGAAGGTGACTTGGGTGCCATCTCTTTTAATAACAGTTTTCATTTGTGTGCCTCCTACATATTGTTGTTTTCGTATTGATGGGCAACATTATATAGTATATTTTCCTTTATTTCAACTATAATTCTATATTCAATTTGATAACTTTTCCAATTCACCATTTACTTGACTCATCTTGCTTCTGATTATATAATTTGTATACAGTTATACAATTTCAAAAGAGAGAAAACTAAGACAATGGAAATTTACAAACTAAGAAAAAGGAGAGTTTAGATATGGGAAAAACATTGACCTGTAAAATTTTGGAATCTCATCTCTTGGATGGCGTCATTGCTCCGGGAAATGAAATTACCATAAAAATCGATCAGACGCTGACACAGGACTCTACGGGAACTATGGTGTATCTGCAGCTGGAAGCGATGGATGTGGACAAGATCAAAACAGAGCTTTCGGTCGCTTACATTGACCACAATACCCTTCAGACAGGTTTTGAGAATGCAGACGACCACGAATTTATCAAGAGCGTTGCCAGGCGCCATGGAGTTTTATTCTCCAAACCCGGAAACGGGATCTGCCATCAGCTTCATCTTGAAAATTACGGAATTCCGGGCAAAACCCTTTTAGGTTCTGATAGTCATACCCCTACAGGAGGCGGGCTTGGAATGATTGCTATCGGTGCCGGTGGTCTTGATGTTGCAGTAGCAATGGCAAAAGGCACCTACAGTCTGACCGTTCCGAAAGTTTTGAAGGTCGAGTTAAAAGGGCGGCTCAAACCCTGGGTTTCAGCAAAAGATGTGATTCTATACGTTCTGAAACAGCTCACAGTTAAGGGCGGAGTTGGCAGAATCATTGAATATACCGGCGAAGGAGTTAATACCTTATCGGTAACCGACCGTGCCACAATAACTAATATGGGTGCGGAATTAGGTGCTACTACATCTGTTTTTCCCAGTGATGAAAATACAAGGATATATCTTGCTTCACAAGGGAGAGAAAAGGATTTTCTTCCCTTATCAGCTGACAGTGATGCTGTCTATGATGAGGTGCTTGACGTTGATTTGTCGAGCCTTACTCCTCTTGCAGCAATGCCCCACAGCCCTGACAATGTTGATACGGTGCAAAATATTGGACCGATAAAGGTCGATCAGGTTGCCATCAGAAGCTGCACCAATTCCTCCTATACCGATCTGATGAAAGTCGCGGAAATCTTACGCGGGAAAAAGGTTCGTCCGGATGTAAGCCTGGTAATTTCGCCCGGCTCCAGCAGGATACTGAGTAAATTGGCTCAAAACGGAGCTCTTGCTTCAATGATAAATTCAGGTGCCAGAATTATTGAAAACGCCTGCGGTCCTTGCATTGGCATGGGTCAATCACCAAAATCAGGAGCTGTATCACTGCGTACATTCAACAGAAACTTTAAAGGCCGAAGCGGTACTCTTGATGCAAACGTCTATCTTGTCAGCCCTGAGACCGCCGCTGTATCTGCGATCCGCGGTATTCTGACAGATGGTACGTCTTCAGGGTTCTCCTTACCTGAAATACAATCTGAAAACTTTAATGTGAACGATAATTTCATTATTTATCCGGAGGATGCCAATAAAAAAAATACTGCTATTGAAATGGGACCGAATATCAAACCGTTTCCACGTAACACAAGGCTTTCTGATACTTTGACAGGGACAGTCGTATTGCAAGCAGGAAACAATATCACAACTGATGATATCATGCCTTCCGATTCAAGGCTTCTGCCCTATCGCTCAAACATTCCATACCTGGCCGATTATTGCTTTGAAAAAATTGACCCTAACTTTGCTGCCCGCTGCAAAGAAGCGAAGGAAGGCGTGATAGTCGGCGGCGAAAACTATGGACAGGGTTCCAGCCGAGAGCATGCGGCTTTGGCTCCTCTCTATCTTGGTATTAAGTTTGTCCTTGCAAAATCCTTCGCCAGAATTCATAGAGCCAATTTGATTAACAGTGGAATACTGCCAATAGCATTCGAAGATCCTGCAGATTATGATGAGTTTAAACTTGGCCAAAAACTTGTAATTGACAACGTCAGAGAACAGCTTGCAAACCCTGTGATCGTTATAAAAAATGCTGATACCGGCAAGGAATACAGGGCGATAACCAACTTCTCAGAACTGGAAACAGAAATGATATTGGCAGGCGGAAAGATTAATCAAATAAAACAATAGATTGAAATAACGCAAATCGGTTCATACTCTATTGTTCCCGTATAAGGAAGGAAGGTAAATTATGGATTATTTAAAGGCATTTGAAGCCATCGTTTTGCAGCAGTTAGCAAGGGTGGAGAAAATGAAGTCAGATACAGACTTTATAAACTATCAGGCACTTGACAAAATCATCATCGGCGTGATTGGCGGCGACGGAATCGGCCCTGCAATCACCGCACATGCGCACAGGGTCTTGGCACAATTACTGGCAGACGAAGTGAAGTCCGGCAAGGTTCAATTTAAGACAATTGACGGTTGTACAATCGAAAACAGAGCTGCTGCAGGGAAAGCTATTCCGGATGATGTTCTGGCCGAAATAAAAAAATGTAATGTTTTATTGAAAGGTCCCACCACTACTCCCCGTAAAGGAGACAAATGGGCTAATGTAGAAAGTGCCAACGTAGCGATGAGGAAAGAGCTTGATCTGTTCGCTAACGTCAGACCTGTAAAGGTTCCTGAACTTAACATTGACTGGGCCTTCTTTAGAGAAAATACCGAATGCCTTTATGCGCTTGGCAGCCAAGGTGTAAATATAAACGATGAGCTGGCATTTGATTTCCGCGTGATAACAAGTCCCGGAACTGAGCGAATCGCAAAGCTTGCATTTGAATATGCAAAAGCCAATAACAAAAAGCGAGTCACTATAGTTACAAAAGCCAATGTAGTGAAGGCGACCGATGGAAAATTCCTTGACATATGCAAGCAGGTCGGTGAAGAATACCCCGGAATCGAAGTTGATGACTGGTATATTGATATTATGACTGCGAAGCTTATCGACGAAAAGAGAAGAAGCCAATTCGAAGTCTTCATACTTCCAAACCTCTATGGTGATATCTTGACAGATGAAGCTGCAGAATTACAGGGTGGAGTGGGTACTGCAGGCAGTGCGAATATCGGGAAACGATATGCTATGTTTGAGGCAATACACGGTTCTGCTCCCCGTATGGTTGAAGAAGGACGTGACATCTATGCAGATCCGTCCAGCGTAATCCGTGCCGGTGCAATGCTGCTGTCCCATATCGGATATCAGGAGAAGGCAGATCAGTTGTATTCCGCCTTGGAAAAATGCACGGTAACAGAGAAAAAGTTGAGTATAACCGGGAGACCTGATGGGTCAACGGGAGCACAAATCGCCGATTATATCTTGGCAGAAACCGGTAAGTGAGGACACACTATGGCACTCTGCACTGACCTTTACACCAATTTAAGGAAAGACATCCTACAGGGCAAGCTGCAACAGGGGGAGAAACTGACTGAGCAGCATATATGTAATGAATACAGTGTAAGCCGCACTCCTGTGAGGGAGGCGTTCCGGCAGCTTGAACTGGAAGGATTTATCGAAACCATCCCGAATAGAGGCGCTTTTGTAGTAGGCTTTTCTGATCAGGATATTCGGGATATGTATGAGCTTCGAAAAGCTTATGAGGTCATTGCTGTAAATTGGGCGATTGAGAGAATTATGGCCGAGGAGTTCAATAAACTGGAAGAAGCCTTTGAGTTCATGGAATTCTATACACAGAAAAATGATGCGGAAAAAATGCAGAATATAAATATCCGTTTCCATGAACTGATTTACAAGGCATCACATAACCGCATGCTATACAACGTCCTCACTTCCTATCAGTTCTATATAAAGCAAAGTAAAGGTAAACGCCATTATACTGACGACTATCTTGAGAAGGTTTTAGAAGAACACAGGGCTATTTTCGAATCTTTTAAGAACAAGGATATAGAAGCCGGAATCCTTGCGATATCCAAACATCTGGATAATGCAAAGCAAAGAGCAAATCGTTAACTTTACTCCGGATAACAGGTGGACTGATGCCTTATCAATTTGTTTTATAAACAGGTGAGCAAACATTTGATTTTCATAGTCAAAATATTCTTACTGCCTTACCGATATAAAACAGATATAGATAGGCTTCTTCCACCTTTATATTTCGAATCATTTCCAAGGCTTCCTTATAAAGACCGAGCTGCGGTCTGTAACCGTCAATGATTTTTTTCACTTCCTCTTCATTCTCTTTGTCAGGTATGTAATCAGATTTGTAATCCAGAAGAACATACTTTCCATCCTCTTCAAAATAGCAGTCTATCGTTCCCTGAATGATTATCTTTTCACCGGAAATCTCCTTCATCATGTTGAATGAAACTTCCTTATATATATTTCGGGCTTTGCCGGCTCGTTTTCCGATTTCTGAATTCAGGAAGCCGATAATTTTCTCATATGATACGGCCTTAGCCTCTTCTGATGCTAATATCTCACGATTTATAAGATCTTTGACGAATGCTCCGACAACTTCTTTTTTTGCCTCCATGTTCTGAAAATCCATCTGCTCCATCACCTTATGCAAAATAATTCCTTTTTCTGCTCCGGTAAAATTATCTCTATCTTTTGTGAATTTCGGAGCTTCCAATACGGTGATTTCTTTTTGGGGTGCCTCTGTCATCTTAAGAGAACGGTTCTGATCATTAATCAGCTTACTTAATTCTGATACCGTAAATTTAGATTTCAGCTGCAGGGCTTCCTTGTGCGCATATTCGTGTCCCAGCCGTCTATTTATCTCCTGCTTCATATTAGAATGATCGACAAAATCCAGTTCTTCGTTAATCAGCCTGTAAATCAGCGCTTTACGCTGATCTGTTTTCTCTTGCCGAAAGCCGATATCTCTCCTGCTGAATTGCTTCACAATGACCTTTGTATGTTCCAATGCAGGTATCAAGAAATCCATGTAAGACTTTGCTCCGGTAAAGTCTTCTCCTTTCACCGAATAAGCGTTTATTGTTTTCTCTATATCCTTCATTGTTCCAAGCAGCATCAGCTTGTCCTTTGCCCTTGTAAAGGCTACGTAGAGAATACGAAGCTCTTCTGCCATTCCTTCTCTTCTTTTTTTCTGATCGATGGCAGTCTGAATCAAAGTCTTTCTGTAGCAGGAGTTTTCCTTATCAACAAACCTCATGCCCAAGCCGATCTCCTTATGCAGGCTTATCCGGTATGTATTGCTTTCTCTATTGAATCGTTTACCGAGTCCGCCGATTATAACCATCGGAAACTCGAGTCCTTTACTCTTGTGAATAGTCATTATCCTTACTACATCGTCATTTTCTCCGATAAGTTTGACCTGACCCATGGGAATCTGACGCTTTTTAATTGCTTCAATATAATTGATGAAACTAAAAATGCCTTTCATCTGGCTGTTCTGAAACTGTACAGCCTTATCTGCCAGTGCTCTCAGATTCGCCTGTCTTTGACTTCCTCCGGGGATTGACCCAACGAACTCATAGTATCCTGTTTCACGAATCAGCATCCACAGAAAATCTTCAAGCGGCATCACTGAAGCTTCCTTTTTCCATTTGTTGATGCGACTCAATGCTGCTTCACACTTTTCCTTCAAAACAGCATCGGGTCCTTTTTCCGCATACCGTTGAAATGATTGATTATATGCTCCTTCTTTATCGTGAATACGGATTACAATCAGTTCCTCAATTGTAAAGCTGAAAACCGGCGACCGTAATATACTGAGTAAAGGAATATCCTGTTTCCGATTATCGATAACCCGAAGCAGATTCAGGAAGATTTCGATCTCAAGCGTATCAAAATAACCGTCACCGGCGTCTACAAAGGAAGGAATTCCTTCTTTCATAAGAACTTCGTAGTAAATATCCGCATAGTTTTTTGCACTTCTGAGAAGAACTACAATATCCTTATTGGTGATCGCTTTCTCCTGACTGCTTTTACTGTCGTAAATCATGCACCCTCTGAATTCGCTGATAATCTGCACAGCTGCATGAGCTTCCAGTTCTGCCCGTTTCATCTCCTTTATTTCATCATCAATAGATAAATCGTCAATCTGTTTTTCATCTACGATATGAAATTCGACCGGATAATCAAGTTCGCCTTCGTACGGTGCTCCCTGATAGAGCGCTGCATCAGCGCCATATTCCAGCCCTGCCATATCCTTATGCATTATTTGACTGAAAATATCATTAACAGCGGCTATAATTCGTCCTTTGCTTCTGAAATTCTTATTCAAATCAAGCTTGATATCATAATCATTATTGCTTTTCTTATATTCTTCATATTTACTTATGAAGATTTCCGGCTCAGCCAGCCGGAATTTGTATATGCTTTGTTTTACATCACCCACCATAAAAAGATTATTTTCTCTTTTAATCTTACTTATCAGCGTTTCCTGCACAATATTGCTGTCCTGGTATTCATCGATAAAAATGTAGTCGAATTTGTTACGATACTCGCAGGCAGCTGCTTCATTGGAAAGTACGGCGAGGGCGTAGTGTTCGATATCGTTGAAATCGATCAATCCCCTGTTCTGCTTCTTTTCTTTATAGAGCCTGTCAAATTCCTCCACTATATAACACAGGTAAAGGGCATCTTTATGAGTCCTGTTCAAGTCAGAGACATAAGATTCCAAAGGTCTTGCAAAGTACTGAGACACAAGCTTTTTTATAATAGATTTTCCCTGTTCACGAAGAGAAGCTATGGTTTCTTTTATCTCTTCATAGCTCTCTTTATCGTCCCTAGAAGCTGTATACCTCTGAAATTCCACCCCGGATATCATTGTTCCAAATTCGTCAAAAGGCAGAGTTTCAAATCCACTGCACAGTTTTTTTACTGTTTCTGCTTCAATCCTGCATTTTGGAATCAGACTTGATATGCCGTGGTTTTCCAGAAACTCCTCTGCTTTATTAAAGCAATTTTCGGCAAGAGACAGGCTGCGTGCAATCTCGCCCTTTATTTCCCGAAAGGCAGCGCTTTTCTCAAAATCCTCCTTCGTACATGACAGCTCTTCAGCATTCTTTCTCAGCCATTTAAAGGAATCGGGTATGCTCTGTACAAAACGGTGTGCTTCAAAGATCATTTCCTTCACGGCTTCATCATTTTTTGTAAGTGCATATTTATTCAAAAATTCAAGAAAATCCTGACTTCGGGATTCGAACATGTTGCTGAACAGCTGTTCCATCGCCTCGGCTTGCAGGATCGTCTTCTGTGCTTCATCACATATTTTAAAATCGGGTTCAATATCAATCAGATAAAAATACCTTCTGATCACCTCCATTGAGAAAGCATGAAATGTACTGATATTAGTCCTGTGAATCATGTTGAGCTGTTCTCTCAGAAAGGATACGTTCCGGGATGATTGGCTTTCCTCCCTTTGTCCTTCTAATGAATTTGATATTGCAGCAACGATCTTTTCCCGCATTTCTGATGCGGCAGCGTTGCTGAATGTTACGATCAGCATGCGGTCAAGGGGGATATGATCCCGGATGATCAGCTGTTTTATCCTTTCAACAAGGACAGCTGTTTTTCCTGATCCGGCGGCGGCAGAAACAAGTATATTCTTTTCTCTGATTTCTATAGCTTCTTTTTGTTCTTTCGTCCATTTCATTTCGTCACCGTTTAACACAGATTTTTGTAGTTTAAATCAGTTTGAGTTTCTTCAACAGCACTGAAAGCTTTTCGCCCTTCGGCAGAAGTTTGATCTCGTGCGCCCCAATAGCACTTGTTTTTAAAAGCATTATACCGTAAACTGCAGCCCCGGCACTGATTGCCAATACGCTTGATAAACTGTTTCCTAATACATTTCTGCAGGGATAATATACCACAAGTACGGCAGCAGTCATTATTACCCCGGAAATAAGCGGTTTTAAGAAGGATAACGTTATATCGAATTTTGTGCCTGTATACTTCTTAACAGCCAGGAAATTGTAGAGCCCGATTACACCATATGCAACAGAGCTCCCAATAGCTGCGCCTTGTACGTTCAGTTCGGGAATCGCGGTAAGCACATATGTCAGAACTACTTTCACCAGAATTCCCGCACCTAGGGCGGCTACCGTCACATACGGTCTTCCCAAGCCCTGCAGAATACCTGCCATGGTTTGAGCAATAGTAAGGAATACAACACCGGCTGCCAGAATGAACAGGCTTGATGCGGCACTTGACGCACTCGCTGCCTGCATCGGATACAGCAGCAGCATTATCGGTTCTGAAAGTGCCATAAGCCCAAATGTACAGGGAACTCCAATGAGCATTGACGTGCGCAGCCCGAGTCTGATATTCATATCTAAAAAATCATTGTCCTTTGTGCTGTTAGCGGCTGCAATAGCCGGAACCATGCTCAAGGCAACGCTTAATGCAAGGGCCATAGGGATATTGATAACCGGTCCTGCCATTCCGGTAAGCTGTCCATAAAGTGAATTTGCATTTTCCTGGCTGAAACCCACATCCTGAAGCCTTCGCATTACAATAGTGACATCCACGATATTCATTATGGGCAAAATCGAAACGCCGATTGTAATCGGGATTGAAATCGCAGCAAGAGTTCCGATGATTTTTCCGGCACTTTCTTTTTCAGGTGAGCTGTTATTGTTGATTTCCCGATGCAGCCTGACTCGTTTTTTGTAGTAAATCACTGCCAATATAGCAACACCTGCTATGGGACCGATACTTGTCCCGATAGTAGCACCGGCTGCCGCGTATTCGACTCCCATTGGAAGCAGTACGATTGCAAGGGTCAGCCCGACTGCGACTCTTACAGCTTGCTCGACCAATTGTGATACTGCTGTAGGCTCCATTTGCTGCAATCCCTGAAAATACCCTCTGAAAACAGCCATGATCGGCACAAAAAGAAGTGCAGGTGCAATGGTAATCATGGCATAATAAGCGCCGGGATTTTTTAAGGTAGTTACTATGTATTCCGCTCCAAAGAAAAATATGCAGAATGCAACGATACCCAATGCAAACATCAGGATAAAAGATAATCTGAAAACACGGAATGCTTCCGAATGTCTGCCTAAAGCAACCCGTTCAGACGTCATCTTTGAAATGGCGGCGGGAGCTCCGTTAGTAGAAAACACCAGAAGAAATACATAGATAGGATATGCTGTCTGATAATACCCCATACCCTCATCGCCTATAATATTACCAAGGGGGATCCGGAAAATCGCTCCCATAACTTGGACCAATAATCCTGCCACCCCTAAAACCGCAGCTCCCCTTACAAATGTTTTTTTGCTCATAATCCCTCCCGAACCTGCCATTTTTACATTCCTTTCTATTATACCAAATTTTTAATCAGTTCTATATATTTAATTTCTTGAATTTGATATAATTAAGCGTATTGCATATGGATCTGTTTATAAACGGACAGAATGTTAAGGAGTGTTTTGAATAATGAAATTAAGTACAAGGCCAAATCTATTAATGATCCTTGATGGCTATGGTTCAAGTTCCTGCTATCATGGAAATGCTATATATCAAGCAAATAAAAAAAATATCGACCGGCTGTTCGAAAAATATCCAAACACCATTATTGAAGCGAGCGGACTATCTGTTGGACTTCCGGAAGGACAGATGGGAAATTCTGAAGTCGGTCATCTTAATATAGGTGCAGGCCGTATCGTCTTTCAGGAGCTGACGAGAATCACAAAGGATATAGAAGATGGTCTTTTCTTTCATAATACTGCTTTGGAAAAGGCTGTCGATCATGCCTTGGCAAACAACTCAGCATTGCATTTGCTGGGGCTTCTTTCGGATGGAGGGGTACACAGCCATATTAATCACCTCTTTGCATTGATTGATCTTGCGAAGCAGAAAGGCCTAAAAAAGCTCTATATCCACGCGCTGCTTGACGGAAGAGATGTGCAGCCCAGATGCGCAGCAACGTATATTGAAGTACTTGAAGCTTACTTAAAAAAGGCAGGAATAGGTAAGATCGCATTGATTTCAGGCAGATATTACGGTATGGACCGGGATAAACGCTGGGACAGGGTCCTTCAATTCTATAATGCAATAACACTTGGCGAAGGAGAAAAGGCAGAAAGTGCAGCTGCAGCTCTTGCAAATTCCTATAAGAGAGGCGACAATGACGAATTTGTGATACCGACTCTGATATGCAAAGATAATAGCGGACCATTCACCGTTCAAGATAATGATGCAATAATAATGTTCAATTTCAGACCTGATAGGGCGAGAGAAATTACCCGATGCTTTGTAGATGAGAATTTTAACGGTTTCAACAGAACCAAGGTGATAAATAATTTATGTTACGTATGTATGACGCAGTACGATGCGGAAATGCCGAATGTTCATGTGGCTTATCCGCCTCAATCTTTGAAGAATACACTTGGCGAATATCTGTCAGAGCTGGGGCTTCGGCAGCTCAGAATAGCTGAAACAGAAAAATATGCACATGTCACTTTCTTCTTCAACGGAGGCATCGAAACACCGAACAACGGTGAAGACCGTGTTCTTATCCCCTCCCCTAAAGTGGCAACCTACGATCTTATGCCTGAAATGAGTGCATATCAAATCACAGATAAGGTTGTAGAGCTGATCAGTGAAAACAAATATGATGTAATCATATTGAATTATGCTAATCCAGATATGGTTGGCCATACAGGCAATATCGATGCCTCAATAAACGCAATTGAAACACTGGACAAGTGCGTTCCCCGCGTCGTAGATGCAGTATTGGATCAAGGGGGACAGGTGATTATAACCTCTGATCACGGAAATGCCGACTGTATGCTCGACAAATCCGGTCGTATGATTACAGCACATTCCTTAAATCCCGTTCCTTTCCTTGTAATGGCTAATGAGCCGGTGGAACTTAGGAACGATGGGATATTGGCCGATATTACACCGACCCTTCTGGATCTTATGGGAGTCGAAAAGCCTGCAGAAATGACCGGCCGCAGCCTGCTTATCCGCAAATAAACACCTCTTAAACATACATCTGTTACAAACATGGCACCTGCCGGATGTATTTTCTACGGAACACGGTCGCTTTACATAGCCAATCATCTCTCGGTCTTTGGCCTTCGGTCTGTGGCCTTATGCGTACACATCCCAGAATCGCGGCTTTTTATTAAGCATCTCCTTGAATGTCTGTATGATCTCTAAAGTTTCATCAATAAAATATGGTCTTGCAACATTTCCGTCAGCATCCCAGTCACAGCCGTCCCACCAGACAGCCGCCTTGATTTCGGGATAGCTGTCGATATGCTCAAACATATTTTTGATCCACTGATTCTTGTCTCCTCCAACACTGCTGGAAGCAAATTCGGTGATCATCATCGGATGTCTGTACCGGTTCGTGTATTCTGCATACAGAGTGTCATAAAGATCAGCAAATTCGATCCATTTTTCATCGGGATAATAAGTCCCTGTATTGTAGGCTGTCAAGCCAACGATGTCTACATATTCGTCACCGGGGTAATACATCAGCTCATGATTCCATTGGAAATCAGGGAAAGACTTTCCGTTCGGGTTCCAGATCCATATTACATTGTCTGCTCCGGCATCTTCAAATATTTTGTAAATATATCGATAGAACGCCTTAAAAATTTCTGTATCCTTTGAGGTGTTGTATCCTGAGTACGGACACCAGTCTCCGTTCATCTCATTTCCTAAGCGAAACAGTACAGGATGCTTAAAATCGCTGATCGTTTTTGCATAGTTTTTCAAAAATTCATCGTAATCCCCATCCAGAACAGAGTAAACCATGTTGCTTTCTCCGTTACCTGCCGGAATCGTTTGAAGAGTCAGTTCCAGTGTCTTGTTATGTTTATAGGTATTTTGCAGCCGGTATTCCAGGTCCGGATGTTTGTATGTATTATTAATATTCGTATAGTTGAGCAGGATCGGGAAAGTATAATCCATCTCCTTTTCCAGATAATTCATCTGATTAAAATCATCCGGAGCCTTAGGTTGGAACAGCCCCCATTTCAGAGTACTGTCAGGCCCAAAAAAGTCATTGTAAAAGTCTAAAGTTTCTTTGTTCCATCCTCGTTCTTCAGCAGGGATCGGATTCGCCTGCCTCATATATGCATCTTTTGTCGGCGTAAAGATATTAAAATTATTGATCAGATAATCATATCCTCCGTTCATATTTAAGGGGTCCGTTGATTTTACGAATATAGTATAAACCTCCCTTGTTCCGGACAATATTTCTATTGATGCATAATAGTTTTTATCGTTTTCAATTCCGCTAAGCTTTTGTCTTGACCATTGCAGGATGTGAACTGATTTTCCGCTGACCGCAGTACGCGTTTCGAATTCTTTAGTATGATCCACCGTATTCGATATGAATTTGTTTGAGTAGTTTATATAAGCCTCCTGGCTTATGTTATCAGGCAAAACATCCTTATATATTTCAATGCGTTTCTGATCGTTTTCAAGAACTGCCAAAATTCCCGAATAAGACATGTCAATCTGCATGCCTTGATCTACAAAGAGAGAATAACCATGTACATAGTTTGAAAAAACGCTGTAATCCCCTTCGTTGTCCATTCGATATAAGTCTTTGACAGCAGCAGCTTCCATCTCCAACGCCTCTGCTCCGGTCTTCTGATCCATTTCCGACTCTTGAATTGCGGCTTTCTGCTCCGATTCCAATGCATATGAGATGTTCGTTATTCCGGGCAGCAATCCCAGACATAATCCAAGGCATATAATTTCTGCTATGATTTTTTTCCTCACGGTATCAGTCCCTTTCTAGTTTTCAATTCCTGTTCGTGCATTAACTCCTGAATTATAATAGTGCTTGACTTCCTTCATCTCAGTAACAAGTTCAGCCCTGTCGAGTATTTCCTGAGGTGCATAACGGCCTGTCAAAATCACTTCTGTTTTCTCCGGTTTTAAATCAAGTACAGTCAGCACTTCTGACACCGAAATCAGATTAAAAAATAAAGCTGTATTGATCTCATCCATGACCACCAGATCATATTCTCCGGAAGCAAGTATCATACGTATTCTCTCCAAGCCATGTACTGCATCTGATACGTTCTTCTCAGTCGGAGCTCCCTTGATAAAACTGGAGTCTCCAAATTGCTCTAATGTAAATCCTGGGAGAAGCTGTGGGGCTTTTTTTTCGCTGTATTCCTGCCCCTTCATAAACTGTCCGAAAAACACCTTATTGCCTGCACACACAGCTCTTAGTGATATTCCAAGTGCGGCTGTGGTTTTTCCCTTCCCGTTGCCGGTGTAGACTTGAATGCATCCTTTCTCAAGCATCTGTTCTCTCCTCCTTGATGTAATGCTCCTATACAGCCGATGAGCGGAGTCCTTTCTTCTTTTTCACGATCTCTTCAGCAACTCTGATGCCATCCACTGCAGCTGATACAATACCACCGGCATAACCCGCCCCTTCGCCAGAAGGGTATATTCCTTTTATTTGGCTCATCAAGTCACCGTCTCTAAGAATCCTGACCGGCGAGGAGCTTCTTGTCTCCACTCCAGTCATAACCGAATCCCCCCAATCGAAACCTTGCAGTTTTCTTCCGAAAACCGGTATGGCTTCCCTCATCGCTTCAACAGCAAAATCCGGGAGGCATGCGGTAAGGTCTGTCCAGGTTATTCCCGGTTTATAAGTAGGTTCCGGCAAAGCATGTTCCCATTTATGATCACCGGGATCATCAAAAGCTGATGAACCTTGCAGAAAATCTTTCAACCTTTGTGCAGGTGCATTATAATTTCTTCCCCCGGCCTGAAATGCAAGCCTCTCATATCGTTCCTGAAATGCAATTCCTGCCAGCGTCGAAGTGTCGGGGAAATCTTCTGTTCTCACATCGACCAACAAGGCACTGTTTGAAAACAAGGAACCTCTGTTATGCAAACTCATACCGTTTGTTACTACAGTTCCTGCCTGTGAAGCTGCTCCGATAACGTAGCCTCCCGGGCACATGCAGAAAGTATATACCCCTCTTCCGTTTTTACAATGGTATGACAGTTTGTAATCTGCTGCGCCGAAATTATAATTCCTCCAATTTTTACCATACTGGGCTTCATTAACAAGACTCTGAGGATGTTCAATTCTTACCCCGACAGAAAACGGCTTTTGCACCATCGGAATACCTGTTTTGTCCAAAAGGCGAAACGTATCTCTTGCACTGTGTCCGATAGCCAATATCAGATCATCTGTTTCAATAATCCTGTCGTTATTAACTAAAATACCCCTGATTTGATTTCTATCGTTTCCTTCCGATATATCAAGGCTGGTCAGCCTGCTTGAGAACAGGATTTCCCCACCGTTGTTTATAATCTTCTTTCTTATGTTCAAAACGATTCTTCTCAATACATCAGTTCCGATATGCGGTTTTTGTTTATATAGTATCTCCGGTGCGGCACCAGCTTCAACAAATTCCTCCAGTACCTTTCTCACGCGCGGATCTCTGATCTGTGATGTAAGCTTACCGTCGGAAAACAGGCCTGCACCGCCTTCACCGAACTGCACATTCGATTCCGGATCAAGCAGCCCATCCTGCCAGAAGCGGTTAACATCCCGTATCCTCTCTTCAATGGGCTTTCCCCTTTCGATAATTATCGGCTCGTAGCCCAGTTCTGACAGTATCAGAGCAGCAAACATACCGCAAGGGCCAAACCCCGCAATCACCGGACGGTGTATCATAATCTCTTGTCCCTTTGTGATGGGAGCATAGCTCATCTCGGGTGTTCTCTCAAGCCTGATGTTTCTGTTTGTTTTCAAAAGTTGATTTTCGAGCTCCTCTGTTTTCTTATTTTGTAAATAAGGGATAAAATCCACAGAATAAACCATCTTTATATCCGACTTGTTTCTGGCATCGACAGACTCTTTAATCAACTGGTAGGATTCAATTTTCAATCCTCCTACTCCAAGTTTTTTTATTATGCGATCAGGAATAACATCCAATTCCTCCCCGATATCGAGTTTTATCTCATGTATTCTCAACATTACAGTTCTCCAATCGCAGCGGCAGCATACTTTCCTGCCTTAATACCGGATGACCATGCCCATTGCAGATTGTACCCGCCGCATTTTTCGTCCACATCAATAAGTTCTCCTGCAAAGTAGAGCCCCCGTACAAGCTTGGATTCCATTGTGACGGAGTCGATTTCCGCAAGGTCGATTCCGCCGGAAGTTACCTGTGCTTCTTTCCAGCCCCTTGTTCCAGTGATAGAAATATTCCACTCCTTCAAGAAGTTCACTGTTTTCAATATTTCCTCCTGGTTTAGTGTTTCTGCCCTTATTTCTCCATCCAAGCCATTTCCATCCAATATTACGGGTATCATTTTTCTGTTCAGTAACCCGTTTAGCAATTCTCTAATATTCCTGTCCCCCAACGTTTTCATCCTTTTGATCAGAAGTTCTTTTAAGGCTTCCTTGTCATAATCAGGGAAAAGGTCTATTCGAATTATGTCTCCTTTTTCATAATGTCTGCTCAAATTAAAGATGCAGATTCCTGACAAGCCATCCTCTGTAAATTGTATTTCACCGGTCTCCCGGTCTACGACCTTATTCATGCGTATTAGCTCAGTACTGCCTTTTGCTCTTATCCCTTTTAACAGATGAAAATAGGAGCTTTCTGAAACAAGCCTTACAAGTGACGGCATAGGTCTGATTATGGTATGCCCAAGTGCTTTAGCCCATCGGTAGCCATCTCCTGTCGACCCGTACTGAGGACCTGCTTTTCCTCCTGATGCAATGATCAGCGAATCAGTCTTTACTGCATCATAGCCTTTTATCAGGATCTTAAAGCCGGTATCTTTTCTCTCAATAGATTCCACTTCTCTGCCGCAAAGTATCTCTGCATCAAAATGCCTGAGAGCATCTGACAGAATTCCCTGAACTGATGCTGCCTGCTCTGAATATGGGTAAACTCTGCCTTCGTCTTCTACTCTCGTAAGCAGACCAAGATCAGCAAAAAAACATATCGTCTCAATGGCATCTTCACAGTTTAAATTCGTGAGATTGCAGCGTCCGTTTCCTGTTGCCAGTAATTTACGGCCTAAAATATCATTCTTCTCGATGATTCTTACAGTTTTTGCTCCCTGCTTTGCTGCAGAAATAGCGGCTATCATTCCTGATGGTCCTCCGCCTATAACCGTTATACTTTTTTTTGAGCTTTGGCTGCTGATCATAATTCTCCTCACATAGCAATGTTTCTCTACTATAATACCATTTAATATATTGGATTGTCCATCAATTGCATTTTCAGCTGTAATATGATAAACTTTTAACCGTTCGTATAACGGTAAAACAATCTGCCGGGGAGTATAGTATTGGTTCGACTTTTAAAAAATCTATTCCGCATTATATTGCTGATTTTCATCATTGGATTAGCACTGATTTGCTATGCCAGATATATTGAACCCCATATGCTCCAGGAAAAGTATTTAAACGTAGAATCCCCCGTGGTTTCTGATCATGCGGAAAACCTTAAGATCGCGATTTTTGGCGATACGCATTTTGATACATATTATGAGCCCGATGATTTTACAAAAGTACTTGACGCCCTTGAAAAAATGAAACCGGATATCGTTTTTTTTGCAGGCGATCTGATAGATAATTACGATAATTATATGGGAGATGTGGATGAGATCTCCGGAAAACTTGCAGAAATTGAAGCACCATATGGAAAATATGCGATTTTCGGAAACCATGATTATGGCGGCGGGGCGGAAAACGAATATCAAGCCATCATGGAAGCCGGAGGCTTTACCGTCCTGAAAAATGAGTACTTTGCCATTAGCGAGCTTGGAATTGCAGTGATTGGTATTGACGACATACTGATAGGATACGGGGATTCCTCCATAGCAAGCTGGGGGAGACCGGATTATTATAATATTATTCTTTCCCATGCCCCTGATGTTATTGACGAAGTGCTGGATTACAATGTTGATCTGATGATATCAGGTCACACTCACGGCAGACAGATCAATCTGAAGTTTTTTGATGAATATATCCTGCCTCCTTATGGGAAAAAGTATATCCACGGCATGTATGAATTCTCCAATAACCGGAATTCAAAGCTGTATGTCAACCCTGGGATAGGAACGACGAAGCTGCCTGTTCGCTTTCTTTCGCCTCCAGAACTTACCTGCATTACACTAATAAACCTGCCATAAATTTTATTGACAAACACATCTTTTGGATGATAAGCTGATTTGTATTATTCGTTATACCTCGGAGGTTTTTTCAATGAGTTGGCTGACACCGGACTATCTTATGAATTGGTCTATTATTGCATATTTAGCGGCTGCCATTGCAGCTGTAATTTTTTATGGGCGCCCACACCTTTGTACATTGCTCGCACAGTCTGGCTGTATCATCGCTTCTGTGCTCGGTGCGGCGTCTGCTTTCAGCATGCTTCTCACCGGCCGCGAAAAACTGATCATCTCACAACTTGAAACATCCATACCCTTCATTTCTATTGATTTAACACTGGATGCACTTTCCGCTTTTTTTATCCTCATTTTATCGATTTTAGTGTGCTGTGTTTCGATCTATTCATTCGGCTATATTAAGCATTATCACGGAAAAAGAAATGTAAGCGCTTTTCATATATTGTACATAGGTTTTATCTTGTCTATGTTTTTTGTATTTAGTGCAGGAAATGCTGTGTTTTTCTTTATTTCATGGGAAATCATGACAGTTATTTCGTATTTTCTTGTCGTGTTTGAATCAGAGCAGGATGGTAACGAGAAGGCAGGATTAATATATATTGTAATGACTCATATAGGTGCCGCATTTTTGATGATCGCATTTATGATCATGTTTGTCTTTACAAGATCATTTGATATATTCGGCAGCTCTGATGCAATACCTGACTTCGCAAAAAATCTTATGTTTATATTCTTCCTGATTGGATTCGGAGTGAAAGCAGGAGTTGTCCCTGTTCATATATGGCTGCCCTATGCGCATCCTGCAGCACCGAGCAATGTATCTGCGCTAATGTCCGGTATTATGATAAAAACAGCAATATACGGTCTGATTCGTTTTGTTCTATGTTATTTAAATATACAGGATACCTGGTGGGGTATACTGATATTATGCATTGGAATTCTTTCAGCTGTTTTAGGGGTTGCATACGCTTTAATGGAGCATGATATCAAGAGGCTGCTTGCATTTCACAGTGTGGAGAACATAGGTATTATACTTATAGGACTTGGGATATCTTTTGTGGCATTCGCTCAAAACAATGGATTTCTTGGCAGCCTTGCTCTTGCAGCTTCCCTTTTGCATACTTTTAACCATACTTTGTTTAAGGGCGGACTATTCTTAGGCGCAGGTTCGATACAATATGCGGCACATACCAGAGATATAGAAAAACTTGGCGGTCTGATTAAAAAAATGCCGGTAACAGCCGTATTGGTTCTCTGTTTTTCTCTTGCGATATCAGCAATCGTCCCATTTAACGGCTTTGTCAGTGAATGGCTGACATATCAGTCTCTTTTCACGGTCATAGTACCCGGACAGACAGGTATAAATATTATTTCGATTCTCTCTATAGCGGCTCTTGCAATGTCTGGTGCATTGGCTGCCGCATGCTTTGTTAAGCTTTTCGGCATATCGTTTTTAGGTAAAGCGCGAAGTGAATACGCATTGAGTGCAAATGAGGTGCCTGCTTCAATGAATGTGGGAATGGGAATCCTTGCAGCGTTTTGCCTTACTATTGGTATTTTCCCCATGTTTTTCCTTAAATTGATTGATAAGGTAGTTTTCAATATTTCCGGAATAATCGTAACCGGCGAACTTCAAGGTGGTTTTCTTATGGCCTGGTATCCGGTCAGTGTTTCCGGCAATTCGATAACCCCTTCAGCTATATTTATTGCTTCAGCAATTATATTAATATGCGCTGCTGCTGTTATAAGACTAATTGGCGGAAAAGCATCCAATAGAAAATATGGGACCTGGGACTGTGGATTTGGTGAGCTCACACCTAGAATGCAATATACAGCAACGGGATTTACAAAACCGTTAAGAATTGTTTTAAGGATACTTTACAGACCGGGCAGAGCTCTAAAAACAGAAGAGGGAGACTCTTCATACTTTCCTGTTTCACAAAAATACAGTGTGTGGACTGAACCGGTTTTCGAAAAGTATGTGTATGGTCCTGTCCTCACCAATGTAAAGAAGTTTTCACTCAGGGTCAAATTATCAGTTCAGACAGGCAGTACCCATGCTTACCTTGTTTACATTTTTATAACTGTCTTAGCACTGATGCTGTATAACAGACTTACATAGGAGGCAGCGCAAATGATTAACATCACATATTTAATCGTTCAGATCATAGTTGTAATTGCGATTGCCCCTCTTGTGAACGGCATCATTAAAAAGATCAAGGCGCTGTCTCAAAAGAGAAAGGGAGCACCGATATTACAATTGTATTATGATCTTTATAAACTGTTAAAAAAAGATACAGTTGTTTCCGATACGACATCATGGATCTTTAAAGCTGCACCTTACATAGTTTTTACCTCATCACTTGTCGCTGCTATGCTTGTTCCGGTCACAACAATGCTTGATCCGATATGGCTTGCGGGTGATTTGATCTTGATGGTATATCTGCTTGCTTTAGGAAGGTTTTTTATGATGCTGGCAGGACTTGATGCTGCCAGTACATTCGGCGGCATGGGCGCAAGCCGGGAAGCCATGATATCTTCACTTATAGAGCCATCAATACTCGTTTCTCTTATCACAGTGGGACTGACAGCAGGATCAACTTCCTCATATCAGATAATGGAGTATATGAAATATGTTGACACACCTTTGATCCGCCCGGTCTATTTTATGGCCTTTATAGCCCTGTTTATCGTCACAATCGCAGAAACAGCAAGAATTCCTGTGGATGATCCGTCAACACATCTCGAATTGACCATGGTACATGAGGCTATGCTCCTTGAGTATTCGGGAAGGGGCCTTGCATTGATGGAACTTGGAGCTTCTATCAAACAGCTGACATTTATAACTTTACTGGCAAATATTTTTATTCCGCACGACCAGCTTATTTTGATATCAGGTGTTGGCGCGGTGGTATTATCCGTTTTGATTTATGTGATAAAAATTGTATTTATATCCATATTGATTGCCGTTGCAGAGGTAAGCACTGTCAAGCTCAGGCTTTTCAGCATACCTAACATTGCCGCTCTTGCATTCATTTTATCTTTTATTGGATTTATGCAATACTTTGTACTGGGGAGGTAAATTGTGGAAAATTATTATGATCTTCTATCAGTGTTGATTTTATTATCTTCATTTGTACTTGTTGCAAATAAAAAAACTAACGCATATATTAAAACCTTCCGGATTCAGTCGGCTTTTATCGCTTTAACTGCAGGAATTATGGGCTGGAGCAGCGCTGTTAATGAAGGAAAGTACGATATCTTGATTGTCTGCGCAATAATTGTTGCTCTCAAAGTCATTTATATACCGCACCTTCTTAATAAGACATACGGGAACATAGAATATCGGATTGAAAAAGATTTTTTCCTGAACATACCGATCCTTATCATTATCTGCTGTGGGCTTGTCGTGTTCTCTTACTTTTCTGTTTCCAATATAGGCACACTGACCGGTTTTCATATAAACCATCAAGTGGTTAATTCCTTTTCGGTTGTTTTGATCGGTTTTTTCTTCATGATTAGCAGGAAAAAGGCTATTGGTCAGATAATCGGTTATCTTGTAATCGAAAACGGTATATTTGTCACGGCTATGTTTTCGACTCACGGAATGCCCTTCATCGTTGATATCGGAATTTTTATAGATATGATCACCGCGGTTATGATCATGGGTATCATGGTGACCAGAATAAATGTAAAATTTGAATCCATTAATATAGATAAGCTCAGCAAATTGAAAGGATAGAACAATGGGACTGGTTTTGTGGATAGCGCCTGTCATTGCGGTAATACTGTCAAGAATCGTCAATAATACTAAGCAGCTGCACATAATAAGCGTATGTGCCTCATTTATAATGCTCTTAGCAGCTGGTTTTGTCACTAATAGTGTGGTCTCATACGGTACACTTACATATAAGTTTTTTGTATCAGCATTTTATATTGATGCTGTCAGTATTATCGTTTTGGATATAACTATTACCATAGGATTTTTAGTCAGTATCTATTCTATAGGATACCTTGATGAAGAATTAAAGCACAAGAAGACAACGAGTAAAAAAATAAAATTCTATTATAGCATGATGTATGTATTTATATTTTCTATGGTGCTCGCACTCACGGTAAACAACATCGGGATCATGTGGGTGGCTATTGAGGCTACAACACTGGCCACGGCCTTTCTTGTCGGATTCAATAATGATGAGCACGCGCTGGAGGCTGCATGGAAATATGTTATAATATGCTCTGTCGGTATCGCCATGGCACTTGTGGGTATTATTTTTCTGCATCTTGCTTCCATTGATGTTGTGAGCAATGAAAATGCGCTTCAATGGGATCTGTTGTATAACAATGCGAAAGATCTGAACAGCTCAGTACTGCGGCTATCATTCATTTTCATATTGATTGGATTCGGCACAAAAGCCGGGCTCGCCCCGATGCATACGTGGCTGCCGGATGCCCACAGTCAGGCGCCATCTCCTATAAGCGCTCTATTATCAGGGGTTTTATTAAACGGTGCAATGTATGCCGCATTACGCATCTTGGCAATAGTAAACAGGAATCTTGATGATAGCGGTTTTACCGGAAAACTTATGATTGCTTTTGGTCTTCTGTCAATTTCCGCTGCTGCCGTATTTATAATTACACAAAAGGATTACAAACGGCTCCTGGCTTATTCCAGCATAGAACATATGGGGATTATTGCAGTAGCTTTTGGCTTGTTTACACCACTATCAGTATTTGCAGGCTTTTTTCACATGATTAATCATTCCTTTACAAAGTCAATGCTTTTCCTGGCTTCAGGAAATATCCTTCAAAAGTACAATACAAGAAAAATCTCAAAGATAAGAGGTTTATTAAAAATACTTCCCGTTTCAGGAACTGCTTTTTTGATCGGATTATTAGCTGTTTCAGGTACTCCGCCGTTCAGCATATTTGCCAGTGAGGTCAATGTTTTTTTATCGATTTTTTCAGCTGAGCACTACATTCTGGGGGCTGTCTTTGTCCTTCTGCTTGCATTTATATTTGCGGGTATAGCATTTACACTTTTTAGGGTATTTTACGGTGAACCTCAGGAAAGTCAATATATTAGGCGGGGAGAAACAAATAAACCGGGGACTGCCGTGCTGATCGTGCTTATGTTAATCATAGCGGGAACCGGCTTATATATGCCGGGATTGTTGAAAGATCTCATAACATCCGCACAGATGATTATTATCGGGGGTTAAGATTATGTCATTACGTGATTTGAATGCAAAGATTGAGGCCGGATTTTTAAAATTTATAAAGAACAGCAAGATCCTGAACGGCAACGAATTATATATAGAGATCAATCAAGATAATATTCCGGAGCTCGGCGTATATCTAAACATTGATTTGGGTTGTTCACTTGTTTCTTTGTTCGCAACAGATGAAAGAGAATTTAATCATTATAGACTGTATTATTCATTTGCCGAAAGACAATCCGGCAGTCTTATAATACTGACTTCTGTTGTTGATCAAAACAGCAGCACTTTTATGTCTATAAGCACAACTGTACATGCCGCAGCGCGTTATGAGCAGGAGATTCATGATTTATTCGGATTGATCCCCATAGGTCATCCTAATCTGAAAAGGCTTGTTTTACACGGCAACTGGCCTGAAGACAATTTTCCGCTGAGAAAGGATTTTCCCCTTTCTCATAAACCGCAGACTGTAGATTGCATATCTGAATTTACAAAAATAAAAGGGGAAGGTGTTTTTGAGATTCCTGTCGGACCTGTTCATGCCGGAATAATAGAGCCGGGTCATTTCCGGTTCAGTGTAGCCGGAGAACCTATTTTTAATCTTGAAGCACAGCTTTATTTTGTACATAAAGGCATAGAAAAATTATGTGAAGGAAACAATCCTGAAAAGTGCTACTATATCTCCGAACGTATTTCCGGAGATGAAACCATAGCAAATTCGCTTGCTTATTGTCAGGCTATAGAGAAAATAGCCGGAATTAATATACCTGAGAAAGCCGAATATATTAGGGTTCTGTTTGCCGAACTTGAACGTATGACAAGTCACTTTGGAGACCTTGCCGGCATCTGTATTGATGTTGCTTATGGTTTTGCGGGCTCTCAATTCAACATGCTTCGCGCTTGGTCTTACGGAATGGCAACTCAGCTCTGCGGAATGCGCTTCCTGCGCAGTGTCAACAGATTAGGCGGTGTAAGAAAAGATTTTATTTCAGGGAAGGAGAAAAGCCTTCTTGAGCAGCTGAACAAAATCCAGAAGGAATTGGAAGATACGGTCGATATCATTATTAATAGCAGTATGTTCAACGATCGGATAGAAAATACAGGAATATTGGATACAAAAATTGCTTTTGATTTAAACGCCGTAGGACCGGCAGCACGTGCTTCGGGCATAGCAAATGATATGAGGAAACAATTTCCTTATGCTGCATATCCTAAACTAAAGTTCAAGGTTCCCGTTTATACGGACGGGGACGTCAACAGCCGTATGAAGGTCAAAATCAAGGAAGTATTTGAGTCGATAAACCTTATGCGTCAAGTGATTGAAAATATGCCAGCCGGTAAAGATTTTGAACGGCTGGGACCGTTGCATCCGCATAAGGAGGCATTCGGCATCACAGAATCTCCAAGAGGTGAAAATGTACATTGGGTCATGACAGATAATAATGGCAATATTTTTCGCTATAAGATACGCACTCCTTCCTTTTGTAACTGGCCTGCCCTCTGCTATGCAGTTGCCGGTAATATCGTGCCGGATTTTCCGTTGATAAACAAAAGCTTTAACCTGTCCTATGCAGGGAATGATTTGTAATGAAATAAAAATATTACCGTTAAAATGCATCGATATAAGGTTTTTACGTATGCGTAATAGCGAAAAGATAGAGGTAACAATGTTTAAAATGCTAAAAAAGATAATAAAATATCCAAGGTTGACGCAAGATTATCCGAACAAGCCGCTTAAGTCGGGAATGTTTATAGGCAAGCCTGAGATTGATCAGACTAAGTGCACGCTTTGCGAAGAATGTATCAGTCGCTGCCCTTCAGAAGCGATCATAATGGATTCATCAGATCATACCATTGATATCAATTATGGCAGCTGCATCTTCTGTACCTTATGTGAAGAAGTCTGTCCTGAGGGGGCTATTGCAATGACTGATAAGATTGAACTTGCAGAAAAAGAAATAAGGAGTTCGGATCAGTCAAATGAATTGATAGAAAGTCAGCTGCAAGCAAAAATTAAAAAGGTTCTCGGCAGAAGTCTTGCTATCAGAGAAGTTGATTCGGGATCATGTAATGGTTGTGATTATGAAATCAATGCCCTTAATAATTCTATTAACGATATTGAAAGATTAGGTATCCACTTTGTAGCTTCACCGAGACATGCAGACATGTTGCTGGTGACGGGATGTGCTGTCAGAAATATGGAGTCAGCGCTTATAAAAACCTATGAGGCTGTACCGGATCCAAAATTGGTAGTAGCGGTAGGAGCCTGTGCCTGCAGCGGAGGGATTTTTAAGGACAGTTACGCAACATCAAATGGAATCGGCACTGTTATTCCCGTAGATGTTTGCATACCCGGATGCCCGCCGCAGCCTCAAGCGATACTGTATGGAATATTAAAGGCAATCGACAGGATTAGATAAACCCTCTTCCTTTCAATATTACATTGCAGTAGTAACAGTTTTTATATTCCGCTTTGCAGTTCCTGCAGTCAGAATACGGTAATACCGTTCTGTCGTCTACGACAACAAAGAATCCTGCGCCGGATTTTATAGGACGCATAATGCTATCATCGGTCACTTTTACTCCGATTCTGGCCCCGTCCAGCAATTCAAAGAACCTGCCGGTCTGATTGATATCCATGCCATAAAACCCCGGTCCGAAGTAATCAAGAACAGTAAAGCCATCATTTGCATTGCATGCCGGACTTTCTAAAAAATCCTTTTCTACATGTTGTTTTAAAACAGTAAGCCCTGCATCCACGTATGAAGTTCCCCAAATATCTGCATAAAATTGGTCTAAGACCGGCGCATCTTCGTGTTGTTGAAGGTTGCCTGCTGTTATAATAAAGGCATAAACCGCTCTTACATGGCTCGGATTCAGACGTCGGAACACATTGCATTCAAAGCTTATGCCCTCTAATAGCACAGTGTTGTTTTTTATTACCGCATCGTGGAATGAGGATATAATAGCCTGAAGTGTTGTGCTATCCCGCATTTTTCCCTTTGTATCCAGACCCTGCTTGAGCAAACGTCTGTCTTTATCCCCTGCTCCATTTAAGCATGAAATTTTTATAAAGTACTCCGTTGCTAAAGCATCGACTTCTGACCCGGTTATTTTCACGATTTCATTATTCATCAATTTATTTCTTCCTGTATCCTCTGATTTTGAATCAATCTTGAGGAAAATACATGCCGGTCAGAAATTGCTTTTCAAAATCAGGTTGTAAAGCAAGTTCAATGTGTTCCACTTCACCTGCCAGCAGAATGGCATCTCTTTTCGCTTCTTCGGACAGAAGCATCATGCCGGCTCCTGTCCCCGCAGCATTGCCTATGTGTTGGATTCTCTCTTCATTTACATCGGGTAGCAGACCAATTCGCAAAGCGCTTTTTACATCAATATAGCTGCCGAAGGCACCGGCAAGCAGGATCTCATCTATCTTTGAAACCTCTTGGCCGAGACATTCCAGCAATACTAAGATACCGGCATATATTGCGCCCTTAGCCAGCTGAACTTCCCTGATATCCTTTTGATTTATAACGATATCCTCTCCTTCATCTCTCCATGACAGAATGAATTCATTACCGCGTACCCCGGTTCTCAAGCGATTTATTAAATCATTATGAATTCCTTTTTGCAAAGCTTCTTCTTTTGAAATCAAATTCCCCTTGGAATTGAGAATCCCGGCATTCAGCATCATTGCGACTGCATCGATAAGACCGGAACCGCAGATCCCCTTAGGCGCTTTGCCTCCGATTACTTCGATACCTAATTTCCCTCCATCGATTTTAACTCTTTCTATAGCACCATCCGATGCCCGCATTCCCCGGTAAATACGGGCTCCTTCGAACGCAGGGCCTGCGGCAGTTGAACAGGCAAGAATCCTCCCTTTGCCGTTCAGTACGATCTCACCATTAGTGCCGATATCTATTACTAAGTTTATACCCTGTTTCTTTTTTATCCCTGAAGCAATCATTACTCCCACTATGTCTGAGCCTACATGCCCGGCAATATTCGGAAGCACAAATATTTCGGCACTGTCATTCATATGCAGCTCCATTTCCTCGGCGGTTTTTATAATTGGTCCTTTGAATGCCGGTTGAAAAGGAAAACTTGCCAGCATGGAAGGATCCATCCCTAAAAAGAGATGGCTCATCGTTGTATTACCCACTACGGCGGCTTTGCGAATCCAATCTCTCTCAACCTTCATGTTTTGCGAGAATGTATCCAGCATCTTATTGCAGCATCTGATTATAAGCCGCTGCATTTCCCGGAGATTCTCCGGGTTTCTGTCCGCACAATTAATTCTGGATATGACGTCTGCACCAAACCTGCTCTGCGGATTTGTGTCAGCAAGCATATCCACCATTTGATTTTCAGAAAGGTTCCAGAGATATCCGACAACAGTTGTAGTTCCGATATCAAAAGCAACCCCATACCGTTTTTCTTCCGAATTTTTCACTTCTTCCAAAACATAATTCATCATTTTTATCTTCCATAACTTAAACTCAAAGTATTATTCTACAACCTTTGAGGCATATCGTTTATTGTGAAATGAAAGATTCAGGCCCACAAGCAAGACATTGAGGCCCTGCATCACGAACAGTATTCCCACCAGTACGACTGAGGAAAACGTAAACAGGATAGTATTGAAAAATGAATAAATACCAACCGCAATGCTCAGAATGCCAAAAGTTAAAATCATCTGCCAGTTTGCCATGTCTGATTTTCTGAGAGAGTGCGTTTCCACTACGCGAAGAATCCCTGAAAAAATGACCCATAATCCAAAAAATACAGGAATTGAAGCATCTGCCAGCAGTTGATTGGACACTACAAGAAAACCCAGAATAAAACTCATTATACCCTCAACAAAAAGTAGATCTGATATTTCTTTCTTTCTGCTTATCAATAGATATGACAGAATTCCGCTCAATCCGGAAAAAACCATTGCCGTTCCCAATATGAACGCCATGGCAAGAAAGGTAACTCCCGGATTTGCAAAACAAAAAACTCCTGTGAGGATCAGTATGACTCCTGTCGCTAATTTAAGTATTCTCACTGTATGCCTCCTGATATTTAAATATTTTTTATATTCTACTTAGCAATTTGATTTAGATTAATTAATTATATTATTATCCTTATACATCGTCAACTGCACTTCAGATTCTCATATCATCAGCTGCACTTTAAACTCTGATATTTTAATCGGGGATAAAACTCTGTGCATCCTTAATACCTCTGATTCTATTTTATACTGGAAAAGGAATGTGCGCCAGTGTATAATAAAACAAAGGGGGCTGATAATTATGAAAAACGTTATGGTTTGCGTAACTCAGCAAAAAACCTGTGAACGTTTGATAAAGTGCGGGAATAATCTCCTCGGGGATAACAGCGGTGAACTCTTCATTATTCATATCGCACATTATAATTTTAACTTTTTAGGGAACACCAAGGAAGGCGACGCCTTGGAGTACTTATATGAAAAGGCCTTGGAATATGGGGCCAATCTTACGGTAGTTCGTTCCAACGATGTGTTGGAAACACTGACAGGTCTGGCCATGAAAAACAAGATTACCCACATAGTGGTAGGTGAATCAGGAGAAACAGATATTACCCGCAATCTGGTCAACCGGCTTGAGAAGAAGCTTGCAAACCAGGTGGAATTAGTTGTAATTCCTGCTTGAGTGATATCCCGAATGAAAATATTGCTGCAAAAATGCTTAAAGGCTGACCAATAACGCTTGGTCAGCCTTTTAATAAATCTAAAATCAATATAGCTACAACAATGGAATTACCGATACATAAACACCTGTAAGTATTGCTGTTGTGATAACACCGCAGATATTAGCTCCCATCGCAAATTGCAGGATTATTGCACGTTTATTGACCAGAGCGGCTTCATGCTGAGCTATTTTTGCAGTGGTCGGTACACATGAAACCCCGGCAATACCAATGACAGGATTAAACTTTTTGCCGTTGATTAGATAAACAACATAACCCCCAATTATTCCGCCGATTCCGGAGAGTCCAAGAGCGATTACTCCAAGTATAAGAAGAATCAAAACCTTTGGATTCAAAAGTGTGCTGGCTTCACATAATACACCGAGCATCAGGCCGAGGAAGAATGTTGCCGTATATAGGAAAACATCATCAAGTAGTCTGACATACTTTGTCATACCGGATTCTTTTATCGCATTGCCAAGGAAGAAGCTTAACAATAACGGAGCAGCCACCGGTAAAAGCAGGCTTAAAAAGGTACAGGCAATGATATCAAAAGCAATTTTCTCCCCGGAGGTAATATCACTCTTTTTTGAAACCTTAACTGTCAGCTCTCTAAGATGCCTTGGAACCATTGCTCTGATAAGGAAGGGATAAGCACCGTAAGTCAGGCTCAAATACAAGTATGCGATAACTGTAATTGGAACAAAAATCTCCGGTGCCAGCATCAGGGCTGTAAAAAGAACCATCGGTCCGTCGGCCCCGCCGACGATAGATATGGCAGCTGCCTCACTGTAATTCAACCCCATTGCGACTGCTATGGGAAATGTAGCCACCGAGCCTAATTCGGCAAATAACGCAATGAGCATGCTGGTAAAAGGAAATCGCAGGACATTTCCGACATCTGCCAGAACTCCTATACCCATAAAAACCAAACATGCAATCAGGTTATTACCAAATGCAAACGTGTAAATCGGCTGAAAAACATCTATTTGCAAAGCATACATAATTGATTCTGTATCAGAAGCAAGAGTATCTGTAAAAAGTGTGCCGGTTTCAGTCGGCGAGAAAAATAAAACACCTGCATTTACAGCAGCCATACCAAAACCCATAGGGATCATGATCAACGGCTCCAAAGTACCTCTTTTACCCAACCAAACAAAGATAATGCCAATGATAATCAACACAACTCTGGCAATGGCAATTTTGGGTTCCTGATAAGCAAGCGTACCAATGCCTTGAAATAATGTAAATAAGAATTCCATCTATTTGTGCCTCACTTTCCTTCACTCGCCTTATTTTTTGAATCCATAGCCACCTTTTTAGGCGAAGCGAGGCGTATTATACCCATCATTATTTTAATAAGAAACGCAACAAGTACTGAAATGATAATTGCCAACAAATAGATTTCCCCTGCAATAATAATTTCATTCATAAATATTTCCTTTCCAACAAACATATAAATCGGTTACTTCAGTTCCTTTCTTATATTAACTACAAAGACAATTGCAATTACAATGAATATTACTGCCATTGCCGCTACGGATACCGGTGTCAATTCAATCATTATTCTTACTCCTCACAATATAATTAACGCAAGAAAGAAAATCACAAATTTAATTTGTGATTTTCATCTTCGATTGCAAATCATAGCCGGTTTTCTATTCGAGTACCGCCAGTACCTGATCTTCTTCAACCTGATCTCCAACCTTGACCTTAATCTCTTTTACTGTTCCGTTCTCTCCGTATACGGCAGTCTCCATCTTCATCGCCTCGATGATTATGACTTCATCATCTTCTGTAACAGCGTCTCCAACATTGATGTTGATTCCAAAAATCTTTCCGGATATCGGGCTTAGTATTTCTGTCATAATTAGGTACCTCCTGAAAATTCATTAATAAACTTTTTAATACTTTATTATTAGCCTGATCCTTTGTTTTTATTTGATAATGAACGCAGATCATTCTTAATAAAACTAAATAATTATATTGATATTATCGATTATACATATGTTTGATTATTTTATAAAGTATCTGACTCTTTAAATTTTATTTCCAACAATATGGATACGAAGCATATTTGTCATGCCGCCTACCCCGACAGGAGCGCCGGCTGTAATCACTATCAAATCTTTGTCGCTGACAAATCCTTTTTTTACAGATGCATTTACGGCTTCACGAAAAACATCAATCTCTGTTAATGCAGGACCGAATACGAGAGGCGTGACGCCCCAGACAAGTGAGAGCTGTCTGGCAACCTGATCGTATCTTGTAAACGCAAGAATCGGCGCTTTGGGCCTGAATTTTGATACTACTTTCGCCGTGTGCCCAGTGGTCGTCGGTGTAATAATAGCGGCAGCTTTTAAGCCTTGAGCACTGGTGCAGGTGGCATATCCAATCGCATCAGTAATACTATCGTCTTTCGCTGTACTCTTTTCGCCAAGAAGTTTGTCATAATTTATTGCAGCCTCTGTCGTTATGGCAATATCGTTCATGGTTCTAACGGATTCCTCAGGATATCTTCCGGATGCTGTTTCACCTGAAAGCATAATCACATCAGTACCATCAAAGATAGCATTAGCCACATCTGCCACTTCAGCTCTTGTGGGGCGCGGGTTCCTGATCATGGAGTCCATCATCTGAGTAGCGGTAATAACCGGCTTCCCGGCGAAATTGCAAAGCTTTATTATCTTCTTTTGTATTAGAGGAACTTGTTCTGCAGGAATTTCGACTCCCAAGTCTCCCCTGGCAACCATAATGATATCGGCATCCTGTATGATGTCTGAAATATTATCAATACCCTCTTTATTTTCAATTTTAGCAATTATTTTAACGTGTTCAGCACCGCTTTCCTCTAAAAATGCCCGCATTTCCTGTATGTCCGTACTTTTTCTGGCAAATGATTGAGCAATGAAATCAATCTGTTCCCCGATTCCGAACAAAATATCGTCTTTATCCTTATCGGTAATAGCAGGCAGTTTCACGCTAACACCCGGTACATTTACACTCTTATAATCCTTAATGATTCCGCTGTTATTTACTGTGCATATGATTTGGCTTCCCCTGATCTCATCAATGGTCATTCCTACTAGCCCATCGTCTACCAAGACCTGATTTCCCGGCTTCACATCCTCGATCAGTCCTTTATACGAAACAGAACACATTTCACTGGTGCCAAGAACATCTTCAGTTGACAGAATGTATTTTTGTCCCTCGGTCAGCTTAACTTCTTTTTCTGCAAACCTGCCTGTCCTGATTTCCGGACCTTTTGTGTCCAGTATGATGGGAATAGGGAGATTAAGCTCTTCACGCAGCTCCTTTATCAAATCAATCTTTCTCTTCTGACCTTCGTGTGTTCCATGAGAAAAATTCAGCCTTGCTCCATTCATACCGTTCAGCATCATAGATCTTAATATTTGCCTGTCTTCTGAAGCCGGCCCCACTGTGCAGATTATCTTTGTCTTTTTCACAATATGTTGCCTCCAAAATTCATAATTGGTATTCACGATAATATTTCTGCAAGGTCCATTATTGATTCGTCATAGGTCCTTTCAACTTTTAGTGCTTCTTCAAGATCATAGGCAACAATCTGCTCACCCTTTATGCCCACAGCTTTGCTGGTCATACCATCCTGCAGAAGAAGTTCCACAGCCTTATAGCCCATTCTGCTGGCAAGCATTCTGTCTCGTGCTGTGGGTGATCCACCCCGCTGTATATGTCCTAATATGACCAGTCTCATATCTAATCCTGTTCTCTCTATTATTGTCTTCGTCAGATCTTGGGAAGTGATCTCTGCACCTTCTGCACAAATAACTATGTTATGTTTCTTTCCTCTGTTCTTTCCCTGTATAAGTACCCGGCATACTTTGTTGATATCTATCGGCTCTTCCGGGGTCAGGATCGTTTCTGCGCCTCCGGTAAGGCCGGCGTATAAGGCAATCGCCCCGCTGTGTCTGCCCATAACCTCTATCACCGTACCCCTCTCATGAGAAGACGATGTATCTCTTATGTTGCCGATGGCAGACAGGACCGTATTGACAGCTGTGTCAAAGCCTATTGAATAATCTGTATATGCCAGATCATTATCAATAGTTCCCGGCAATCCCATCACTGTGATTCCTCCTTTGGAAAGCTCAAGACCGCCGCGGAAGGATCCATCTCCGCCTATAATGACTAATCCTTTTACTTCAAAGTTCTCAAGCATGTCCAATGCCCTGCGAAAACCCTCAGGCGTCCTGAATCGCTCGCTTCGGGCGGTTTTAAGCCAAGTCCCTCCGCGCTGCATGGTGTCGGAAACAGAGTGTACCTCCAATTCCTTAAACTCACCGTTTATGAGCCCTTCAAAACCTCTTTCTATGCCGTAAACCCCCACATTATGGTAAAGTGCAACTCTTGTCACAGCACGGATAGCTGCATTCATTCCCGGTGCATCCCCTCCGCTTGTCAATATCGCAATTTTCTTCATGGTTATTGCCTCCTATCGGTTATTGTCACCTTTTTAGTCATCAATATAAGTTATATCATATTTATACCATATTAGCCAATATTCTCTTCTCCAATAAGGTCTGATATTTTATTTACAAAGCTTTCACAGGGATCACACCATAGGTCCGGGTTTGTTCTATACTTTTTATTTGATGCTTCAACAGTTATGATAACAGGAGTGTCTCCCTTATGTTCAGTTATTATATTTCTTATTTCAGTAAGACATAATGCCTCTTCCAATTCTTCAGGAATAGTCAGCCTGACTGTTCCGTTTACGGGTCCGCCGTTAAAAGCATTGATGTCGAAAATTTTATCTGCAAGAAGCTTCGGTTCTTCTTCCTCTTTAAAGCTGATCGTACCTCTTACCACAATAACAGCATCATTATTCAATAAGTTGAAGGCTCTTTCATAGACATTGGGGAATACGATTACTTCGGTGGTGCCAAATAGATCTTCCAGCTGAACAAAGGCCATCATTTTATTCTTTTTCGTAAGCAGAGTCTTTTTTGAGTTGATCATCCCGGCCATAGTAACCATCATTCCATCCTGAATATCACTATTTTCTCCGGCAGAAGCCAAATTCTCGGATGTAATTGTTGAGATCCGGCTTATCTTGTCCTCGTAATCCGCTAAAGGGTGGCCTGTCAGATAAATACCCAACATTTCTTTTTCCATGGCCATGAGCATATCCTTGGAGAAGTTAGCCACGTCCGGCATCTTTCCCGATATATCTGTTCCGTTCATACTTTCAGCATTCATCTGGAACAGCGAAAGCTGCCCCTCAAGATTCTTTCTAAAATTATTCTGGGCAGATTCGATCAAACTTTCATACACCGACATATGCTGTGCCCTGTTTTCGTTAAGGCAGTCAAAGGCTCCAGCCTTGATCAGGCTCTCTATCGCCTTCTTATTCACCTCATGAATATCAATATTATTTATAAATTGGAAAATGTCCTTAGGCAGTCCTTTCTCTTCACGGGCTTTTATGATTGCATCGATTACTCCCTCTCCTACATTTTTTACACCAAGGAGCCCAAATCTTATTTTTCCGTCTTTAACCGTAAAATTCTTATAGCTCTCATTGATATCCGGCTGTAGCACTTCGATTTTCATATCTCTGCAATTGTGAATGTACTTTGCGATTTGTGATGATTCCCCGGTAACGCTTGTCATAAGCGCAGCCATAAATTCCACAGTATAATAGGTTTTCAAGTATGCCGTCTGATAAGCGATCATAGCATAGGCGGCTGCATGGGATTTATTAAAGGCATATTCCGCAAAGCTTATCATCTGGTTGTAGATTTCCTTTGCTGCTTCCTGCGGAATCCCGTTTCTTACACAGCCTCTGATTTCGATGCTGCCGTCTCCGCCTTCCTTTCCATATATAAAGTATTCCTGTTCCTTAAGCATAACATCCATTTTTTTCTTACTCATTGCTCTTCTTACAAGATCACTTCTTCCATATGTATAACCAGCAAGATCCCTTACGATCTTCATGACCTGCTCCTGGTATATAAGGCAGCCATAGGTAACAGATAAGATTGGTTCAAGGCTTTTGTCGATATATACTATCCCTGCAGGGTTCTTCTTATTCTCTATGTATGTAGGGATAGACGCCATAGGTCCCGGACGATAAAGTGCATTTGCCGCCACAATATCTTCAAAGCAATCCGGTTTTAGATTTTTAAGAAACTGAGTCATACCTCCGCTCTCAAGTTGAAATACCCCTTGAGTATTCCCGCTTCCTATGAGTTCAAAAGTGGCTGGGTCATCGTATGTCAGCTTTGTAAGATCAAGATTTATACCGCGATTCTTTTTTATCAAATCCAAAGCATCACGTATAAGGGTTAAGGTCCTGAGACCTAAAAAGTCCATTTTTAGCAGGCCAAGCTCTTCAATGGTGCCCATTGCAAACTGGGTACAGACTCCTTTATCCGCCAGATAAAGAGGTACATATTCATTTATGCTTTCCTTTGATATCACTACTCCTGCCGCATGTGTAGAAGCATGTCTTGGCATGCCCTCCAGGAACCTTGCTGTGTCCAGAAGCTGTCTTACCCTCTTGTCATTTTCATATGATGTCTTAAGTTCCTGATTCACATCCAAGGCTTTATCTATGGTCATCTTCAAATCGAAGGGAATAGCCTTAGCTATTGCATCCACTTCACTGTAGCTCATATTCATAGCCCTGCCAACATCTCTTACCGCAGCTTTTGCTTTCATTGTACCGAATGTAATGATCTGGGCAACCTTATCTGCGCCATATTTTTCTATTACATAGTCAATGACCTCCTGACGGCGTTCATAGCAAAAATCTATGTCTATATCAGGCATGCTGATTCTTTCGGGATTCAGAAAGCGTTCAAATATAAGGCCATGTCTGATCGGGTCAATATCTGTAATCTTTAAAGCATATGCAACTATACTTCCAGCGGCGGATCCCCTCCCAGGTCCCACCATGATTCCATTTTTCTTCGCATAATTGATAAAATCCCATACAATCAAAAAATATTCAACATAACCCATTGCGATTATGGTGTCAAGTTCGTATGAAAGCCGATCCTGAAGCTCAATCGTAATTTCGCCATATCTTTCTATCATCCCTGCATCGCAAAGCCCTCGAAGATATGCTTCATTCGTTTTACCATCCGGAGATTTAAATTCCGGCAGGTGGATCTGTCCAAATTGCAGCTCAACATTGCAGCGATCTGCAATGTTTTTTGTATTCTCAACGGCTTCCGGAATATCCGCAAAAAGCTGTTCCATTTCCCGCTCTGATTTCAGGTAGAACTGGTCATTCGGGAAGCGCATCCTGTTCTCATCATCCACAGTCTTTAATGTCTGGATGCAAAGAAGCACATCGTGTGCCGCAGCGTCCATCTGCTTCACATAATGTACGTCATTGGTAGCTGCAAATGGTATTCCCGTTTCTTCCCTGAGCCTCTTCATATCAGGCAGGATCTGCAGTTCCTCTTCCAATCCCTGATTTTGAAGTTCAAGATAAAAATTGTTCTCTCCGAAAATATCAAGAAGAGTCAGCGCTTCCTTTTTCGCTCCCTCGTAATCACGGTTTAATAGCCTCCACTGGATCTCTCCGGCAAGGCATGCACTCAATGCAATCAATCCTTCACTGTATTTTCTAAGCAAGTCATGATCGACTCTTGGTTTATAATAGAAGCCATCTATATACCCGGCAGAGACTATCTTCATCAAATTCTTATAACCGGTGTTATTTCTTGCCAGCAGTACCAGGTGCCCCTGACGCTTATCCTTTTCCACATCCTTGTCCTGCATGCTTCTGGCGGCAGTGTAAACCTCACATCCGAGGATAGGCTTTATCCCGTTCTTCTTTGCTTCCTTATAAAAGTCAACGACACCAAACATTGCACCGTGATCTGTTATAGCCACAGCGTCCATCCCGAGCTCCTTGACCCTAACTATCAAATCCTTGATTCTTGCAGCACCGTCCAGGAGACTGTATTCTGTATGTACATGAAGGTGTGTAAATGTCATTTGCATTCCTTTTCTTTTTCTGCTTAAAAATTTTATGGTTACCGGCTTATGTAATAATCCTCTGTCAATTTTGTTAATTTTAACATACAGCCTATTAAAATACTATAAAAATCATAAACCCACATCAGATGCTGTCTTTTGTCCGAATCGACGTAAATGGCTAAAATAATTGTCTTGAATATAATACAGAATGTATAAGTTTTCCGTTTATAAATTCTGATTTCATAAGATCTACTTTATTTATATCAATTGTTATTTGACTCACAACATCGTTTATTTCGTCGAGGGTAAAGTAATTGTCCAATTCAACTTTTCTGCCTATAGTCAGATGGGGCTTATATTTCCTGTCTTCCAATTCAAATCCATTAATTATCAAACTTTGATACAACTTCTCATGTATATTGAACAGCGTATCATTTTTTTCTATTCCCAACCAATATATGTCCCCTTCACGTCTTTTAAAGTATCCTACTTTCGTTAATCTGAGTGTAAAAGCCTCGAATTCAAGATTATCCATTATATCTTTTGTCAAACCTACCCTATCGGTTTTGATTTCTCCCAGAAATTCTACGGTAAGATGCATATGTTCTTCGCTTACAAATTTCCCTTGAATGGAGTTTGACTTAACCTTATTGATAACATCCTTAATCTGGGCTTTTACCTCATTATTGAAATTTAGCGCTATAAATGATCTCATACTATTTTCACCTCTTTATAGAATTGTTTTTTTATTTTAACCATATTTTAATATGAAACCAGTCTTTATGTATCAAAATGTAAATATATCACATTAATCCGGCAATGTTATTTGGATCATGCGGTGTCTGATGTTCTACAAATAGTATTCTACGATGTATTCAGTGACTATCACATTATCTGACTTTTGCATATAATAGAATAAACTTTAATTCGAGGTGACGCCTATGCCTTTCGAACAATTCGATACACGTGAACTCTTCGCCAGACTTATCCAATGCGAAGCAGGCGGAGAAGGTGATGCCGGAATGAGAGCGGTTGCTACTGTGATTATGAACCGGGTCAATATTCCTTATGGAGAATTTGCCAGAGTAAGTCAGGGAGGGAACTTAAGGAATATCTTAGAACATGAGAGGCAGTTTGTCTGTATGCGAACTGAAATCGAAGGTGTATACAACCCGCAGAATGTAACCAATATGAATCCGACCGAGGTACATTATGCTATCGTAGACTGGGCAATGGCGGGAAACAGATTGCCCGGAGTGGATCACTCTTTGTTTTTCTTTAATCCATATAGTCCTCAATGCCCTCCCTATTTCCCCACCAATGTTGGTGTAATTCATAATAGAGTTGGTGATCATTGTTTCTATATACCGACTCAATATTATCCAAATACTTAACAGAAAGGAAATGACTGATGTATGATTGTAATTTAATTAAATCCAGGGCTCAAAAAATGCAGGAATATCAATTGCCTGATTTACAGTCAGCGTATCATAAAATGCAGACGCCTGCTATGCCGGGGATTCCTCTGATGCCAGAAATACCTGCGATGCCCGGGATGCCTATAATGCCGGGGATACCTGCGGCACCCGGTACCCCAGCAGCTCCCGGTACCCCAACTGCACCCGGTTCTCCGGTGGCACCGGGGCCCTCTCCAGCACCGACTGAATCAGAAATTCTTGACTATCAAGGCTTGCAATACTTGCAATATATGAATGGTTATTTAAGAACACAAATAGGCTCATATATGGAAGTAGAATTTTTAATAGGTACTTCGAATAGGGTCATAAATTACGGCATACTTAAAGGGGTCGGTTTGAATTATATCATACTGAGAGATCCGATAGCCGGTACGGATCTTCTTTGTGACTTCTATTCAATAAAGTTTATAAAGATACTGCCCTCATTAAGAGAAACAGTAGATGAACTGGAGAGAACGCATCAGGGACGCCTAAACCCAGCACGCTAAATATTTTTTTTGGGTTTTTTTGTCCTGAATATCAGGTGGCGCAATGTTTCCCAATGAAACGGCAGCAAAGGGTAGAGGTAGCTTGTGCCCACAATATTCTTCGTCTTTAGTAATATGGTGAGGTTAATAATCATCGCTGCTATAGCTCCCCAGAGACCAAGAATCGCAACGCCTACCAGTATGAATACTCTCATGAATTTAAGGGCATAACCAAGTTCTATACTTGGCTGTGTAAAACCGGCAAGCGCCAAGACAGCCATGCATAAAATTGTCTGAGGAATGAACCATCCGGATTCAACTGCGAATTGTCCCAATATCAACGCACCAATGACCGAAAGAGACATTCCCATCGAACTTGGTGTATTCAGGGAGGCAAGCTTAAGTCCATCTATGGCAATTTCCAATAATATAAACTGTGCAAAGAGAGGAATTGCATACCCCTCATCAGGTATAAAGAATTCCAGACTAGGATGAAGCGGTATATATCCTTCCGCGAATAGCAAGTAGATCGGGGTGAGGAATATAACCGCTATCATATTCGTTATTCTGATAAATCGGAAGTAATTGCCTGTCAATATCGGATAGTAATAATCGTCCGTATCCTGAAGGAAATCAAATATGCTGGTTGGTATCATGATTGCTGTAGGGCTGTTATCGATAAGAACCACAAGCTTTCCTTCAGTAAGGTGGGCAGCCACTACATCAGGTCTCTGTGTATACCTCACCTTTGGAAAGGGGTTGAGCCATTTTGATTCACCTATTGCCTCCACAAGACTCTGGTCCCCTACGGTCAGCGTGTCTACCCGAATCCCGGCAATCTTTTCCTGAACCTTTTTCAATAACTTTTCGTCCGTAACACCTTTCATATATCCGATACAGACATCTGTCCTTGATGCAGACCCTATCGTGTACATTTCAAAGACAAGCCTCGGATCCCTGATTCTTCTGCGTATCATCGCAGTATTAAACAGTATCGTTTCTACAAGCCCATCCCTTGGTCCCCTTAGTGATTTTTCCTTTTCAGGTTCGTCGATACTTCTGACAGGATAAGTCCTCAGATCCATGACGATAACATGTTCATAACCGTCAACTGCTACGACGGTCATTCCTGCCAGAATTGATTTTAGCATATTATCCGTGTTATTTTCAATTTTTGCCTGCATATAAGGCAGATGGTGCTTGATAAAATCCTCTGCCGTCTTCCTTTGTTCCATTTCTTTTTTTGTAATCTGGAATAACACGGAAAATATTCTTTCCATGACCTCTGACTTTATAAAGCCTTCTATATAATAAAGATATATTTCTTTTTCTCCGATCTGAATATTTCTTTCTCCTATATCAAAGCTATGCCCGATCGCTAAAGTCTTTCTAAAAAAACTTACATATTCATCGAATTTATTCTTTTCCATATTAAAATCTCCCTTTGTACCTATAGCTTATTAGCTATTTTTACCAAAGGGAGACATATTATTCTTGCTTCAGGTTTTTGACGATTCACTAATCGTTATCTGAAAACCTTTTTCATGTAATCACGCAATATTGGGCAGCATAATCCTCAATTCTTTTGATGGTTGCAGAGTCAATAATTCGATTGCCCTGTTCTACTTCCGTGTAAAGCCAATTTAGAATATCCATGATCGTGATAATCGGATATGTCTTTAAGCCATATTCATCCTCTAATTCCTGAATTGCCGTTTTACTGCCTGCTCCCCGTTCCATCCTGTCTACTGAAACTATCAATCCATCGACCGATACTCTTAGTGCCTCAAACATCGGTAAGCAGTCGCGCATTGCGGTCCCTGCCGTAATGACATCCTCCACAATCAAGACGGAATCCCCGGCTAACAGCTGATAGCCTAAAAGTGAGCCGCCTTCTCCATGATCCTTTGTTTCTTTTCGATTAGAGCAGTAATTCACGTCCATCCTATACTTTTCAGCCAAAGCGACGGCTGTCGTAACAGAGATTGGTATACCTTTGTAAGCTGGTCCAAACAGCGCCGTAAAATCCCCTTTCAGAAATCCTTTTTCTATATTATCCATAATACAATCCGCATAGAATTTCCCCAGCCCGGAAAGCTGTTTACCTGTTTTATAATTTCCTGTATTGATAAAATACGGGGATTTTCTGCCGCTTTTTGTAATGAATTCTCCAAACGTCAAAGCACCTGATTGCACCATGAACTTAATAAAATCTTGCTTATAATTCATTTTTCTACCTTTCTGCGTCAAGCTATCATTCCTGTCATACTATCAATCTACGTTTTTAATCGGCATACTACCTGCCTACTTTCTTAGCCGGAATATTTTCTATCCCCGTCAAGCAAGGGCATCTCTGATTTGCTGCAAATTTTTATATTCGTTCTGCTGCATGAATGCAATCAGTTCATTTTTTATTCGCACAGGTGCAGTTGGGTCTACCAAAGCTGCAGTACCTACTGACACGGCATCTGCACCTGCCATCAGAAATTCAGCTGCATCCTCCCCGGTCATAATACCACCTAAGCCGATTATCGGTATGTTCACTGCCCGTCGAACCTGATACACCATTCTTATCGCAACGGGTTTGATTGAAGGTCCGGACAGCCCCCCTGTCTTATTCCAAAGCACAGGTTTTTTTCGATGTACATCTATTTTCATTCCAAGCAAAGTATTGATAAGAGATACTCCGTCGGCGCCCTCGTATTCTGCTGCTTTGGCAATTTCGGTTATATCTGTAACATTCGGAGTCAACTTCATTATTATGGGTTTCTTAACAAGGCGCTTTATTTCTCTCGTTATCTCCGCGGCCATCTTAGGGTCAGCCCCGAAACTGATCCCTCCTTCTTTAATATTCGGACAGGATATATTAATTTCCATTATATCAATTGCTTCATCATCTAACTTTTCTACAGTCTTACAATAATCGTTTATCGTTTTACCAACGACATTTACGATAACCTTTGTATTATAACTTTTTAATAAGGGAAGCTCGTGTTTAATAAAGTCTTCTACACCCGGATTCTGTAAGCCCACCGAATTCAGCATACCGCCATAAGTTTCTGCAATTCTGGGAGTTGGATTGCCGTCCCAGGGCACATCTGAAACCCCTTTTGTAATAACGGCTCCCAATTCGCTGATATCGTAAAAGGCCCCGCTTTCTCTTGCTGAAAAGGTGCCTGAGGCTGTAGTTACAGGGTTTTTCAGTGTAACTCCGGCGATCGAGACACTGAGATCCAACTCGGCATGGTACAATTTATCATTTATATTTTTAATCATCCCAGACCACCTCATTGCCGAAAAATACCGGCCCGTCCGTGCATACTTTTTTTCGTATTGATTTTACGCCTTCTTCTTTTGCTTTGATCCGGCATACACAGCCTACACATGCACCGTAACCACAGCCCATACGTTCTTCCAGTGAAACCTGAAGAGGTATGTTTGCATTCTCACATCTGTTGGCAAGCGCTTTGAGCATTGGTCTTGGACCACAGGCGAAACAATAATCCGGTTTTAGACCTTTCCTCTCAATCAATTGAAGTACATTTCCCTTGAGACCTGTCGATCCGCTTTCTGTTGCTATATAAACATGATTGCAGCATGTTTCAAACTCTTTCATAAGGATTGGCTCATCCTGAAAGCCGACTATAGCTATGACTTGTAGATCATCGTCCTTAAAACTGCGTTTCTCTTTTTCATTCATAATTTTTTGTGCCAATCCTACAAGGGGTGCAACCCCCATACCGCCTCCCACAAGCGCAATAATCTTGACTTTATTCAGATTATGATTACTATCTGTTTCTTTAAAAACATCTTCCAATTGAAATCCGTTCCCTAAGCTTGTACTTATGCGTACAGGCTCTCCGGGAAGGTAAGCAGATAATTCTCCGGTTCCTTTGCCTGCAATTTTATAAATCAAGGTAATTACATCATCATATACTCTGCTGATACTTATTGGTCTGGGCAGCAGCATGATTTTATTTCTAAGATAAATGTTTACAAATTGTCCAGCTCTTGCATCAGCTGCTGTTTCAGGAGCTTTTACAGCCATACGGTATATGCCCTCTGCAATTTTTTTATTTTCAATAATTTCGGCTTCAATAATTTTTTTAAACATAGCTTCTACCTAAATCATACTTCATTTTTATAACTGCTTCTCTTGCTGCTTCTGCGAAATTGTGATCTCCATATCGTTCATTTTTTCTATAAGCTGCAATAATGCCTCTGGAAGAATTGACAATGCAGCCTCTTCCGTCTTTATCAAAATATCCCTTAAGATCCGCTCCGGTTGCTCCCTGTGCCCCGTATCCGGGGACTAAAAAGAAGGTGTGAGGCATATTTTTCCTCAGCTTTTCCCCTTGCTTTTTGTATGTTGCGCCAACTACAGCCCCTATTCTGCTATAGCCGTCGGATCCCATCGATAGTCTTCCCCATCGGCTGACCAGATCAGATACATGCTCATAGACCGGTCTCCCGTCTGCAATCAGATCCTGTATCTCACCGCCGGACGGATTACTCGTTTTTACAAGTATGAATAAACCTTTATCATATTTATTACATGGGTCGATAAAAGGCTCTATTCCATCAAAACCCATATAAGGATTCAACGTCACAGCATCCTCATTCCATAAATCAAAGTGCGTGTCTTCGATATCAACCCCGCCAAGATGCGATGCGTATGCTTCAGCTGTTGAAGCTATATCTCCCCGTTTTATATCACCTATTACAAACAATCCCTTTTTTTGGGCATAAAGTATTGTTTCCAAATATGCTCTGATCCCCTCTGTTCCATATTTCTCGTACATTGCAATTTGAATCTTCACAGCAGGTATCAAATCATATGTTTCATCGATTATTTGTTTATTGAAGCCCACGATCATTTTTCTTACTGCCTTTGAAGTTTTTCCGTACTTTTCTGTCATTTTTTTCCTGATCGTCTCTGGTATGATATCATAAGTTGGATCAAGACCAACTACGGTAGGATTTTTACATAGATCAATTTTTCTCATCAATCTGTCTATCATTCTCAGTACCTCCCCATACAATATTTCCATTGATTATCGTATATTCTGTCTCACCAAAGACATTCATTCCGATAAAAGCTGAATTTTTACCTTTTGAAAGAAAATCAGAAGGATTTATCTCATATTGTTTTTCGACATCAATAACAGCAATATCAGCAGCTTTGCCCGCCAGCAGGCTGCCTCTGTCTATCCCTAAAATTTCCGCCGGTTTTGTACTCATTTTATAGATCAGCTCAATGGGTGTAAGGATGCCGGTTTTGACAAGCATTGTGTAGCTCACCTGAAAGCTTGTATCCAGACCTGTTACTCCATTTGCTGCATCTTCAAAGGGTAATTTTTTATCCCTTTCGTGATGCGGTGCATGATCTGTTGCTATGATATCTATTGTACCATCTTTTAATGCTTCAGCCACTGCTTTCACATCTTCTTTTGTCCTTAAAGGCGGGTTCATTTTTTTGTTGGGGTCGCCGTTAACCAGGCTGTCGTCTAAAGTAAAATAATGAGGAGCGGTCTCCGCTGTAACGGGCAGTCCCGATTTTTTGGCCTCCCGAATAAGTTCAATGCTTTCCTTTTTACTGATATGACAGAAATGCAACCTGCAGCCTGTCTGTTCAACAAGCTTAAGGTCTCTTCTTACAATGTCCGCTTCCGGCTCGGCATGAGAAAAAACTGTCAGTCTTAGCTTTTTCGCTTCATTCATAGCCTCAATCATGACTTTTTCATCCATTACAGTCTTCCCATCCTCGCTGATCCCGCAGATTCCCCGGCCCGTCATCCCGGTAAAGACCGTTTGAGCTGAAACCATTCCTTTGTAATCCGCCATTTCATTTCCTGCCTGATCTTTAGTGATAGCTCCAATGCACAAGAGCTGCACTCCGTTTCCCTCTCTGGCCCTTTTATCTATATCGCTGACGGTATCAGGAGTATCTATGACAGGACTGGTATTCGGCATACAGCAAATAGTTGTATATCCTCCCTTTGCCGCTGCAGCACATCCGCTGTCAATATCCTCCTTATACTCAAACCCCGGTTCTCTCAGATGAACATGCAGATCGATCAATCCGGGTACTATCCATTTTCCGCGGGCATCTATTAAGAAGTCTGCTTCCTTTTCCTCTCCATCAAAAAGAACTTCCGTAATTATACCGTCTTCTATCATTAAACTGCCGGAAGCAACATAGCTTCGTAGAGGGTCAACGATTAAACCATTGCCTATGAATAATTTCATTACCGTATCCGCCTTTCATACTGATAATCTCATCACAGTATTCACACCTGTACTCTCTGTTTTCTCTGTCAATAAGATGGAATATCTGAGGTGCTGCAGCCTCAATGGATGTTACGCATCGCGGATTATTGCATTTTATTATATTTACAACTCTTTCCGGTATTGTAAGATGGATTTTCTCGTTTATTACATGGTCTTCGATATAATTCACCGTAGCCTTTGGATCAATAATACCCAATGCGGCAAGATCAATATCGAAAACATTTTCAATCTTAACAACATCTTTTCTGCCGTATTTATTGCTTACTGCGTTCATAATTAAAGCCACAGTATTCTGTGAGGTATCGATATCAAGATACTCCAATAGTTTCATGCCAAGTCCTGCAGTGATATGATCTATTACTATGCCGTTTTTGATGCTATCAATAACTACCATTTCTACACCTCCTTCGGTTCAGTACCCAACAAACTCATAATGAGCGCCATGCGTATATACATCCCGTACCTTGCCTGCTTAAAATATAAGGCTCTCGGGTCATCATCCACCTCCACAGAGATCTCATTGACTCTCGGTAATGGATGCAGCACCATCATATCTTCCCGCGCCAGCTTCATTTTTGCTCCATCCAGGATGTATCTGTCTTTCAGCCTGACATAATCCTCTTCGTTGAAAAAACGTTCCCTTTGAACCCTGGTCATATATAGGATATCCAGCTTTGGAAGCACTTCCTGCATATTTTCCACTTCTTCGAAGGGAATCTTATTTTTTATCAGGATTTCCTTTCTGACATAATCGGGAATTCTCAGTTCTTCCGGCGATATCAGTACAAATGAAACATTTTTATATCTATACAGTGCTTTGATCAGAGAATGAACCGTTCTACCGAATTTCAAGTCGCCGCAAAGACCGATGGTCAGGTTTTCAAAGCCGCCTCTTTCTTTCCAGATCGTTAACAGATCGGTAAGTGTCTGCGTAGGATGTTGATGACCTCCGTCTCCTGCATTGATCACCGGCATATCGGTACATGCTGCGGCTACTTTCGGCGCCCCTTCCTTAGGATGCCTTATCACAGCCAGATCTGCATAGCATGCGACAGTCCTTATGGTATCCGTAATGCTTTCTCCCTTTGCCACGGAGCTTGAATTGGGCTCAGAAAATCCGATGACTTGTCCTCCAAGACGAAGCATTGCAGCTTCAAAGCTGAACCTGGTTCTCGTGCTGGGTTCATAAAATAAAGTCGCAAGTATTTTACCGTCACAAGCTTTTCTAAAGAGCTCAGGATTCTGTATTATTTGATCAGCCAGATTAAACAGTTCCTTTAACTCCTCTATCGTAAAATCCATAGGCTCCAACAAGTTTCGTCCTTTTAACATATGAATACCTCCTTTTTACAGATAATAAAAAAATCTTCCTGATTGGAAGATTTGTTATCTATTAATGAAACCGGAAACACGGCTTCTGCTGCATGAAATAACAGTCCTGAAGCTGTAATGATTCCTTTTTTGTATTAGCCTGGATTTTTGTGAACCCATTTTCATTCCTTTCATATTTTTGCTTAAATCTCCAATATATTATCATAACAGTCTCAGTCCGTCAAGGTCTTTTTCATTGATTTATTTATTTTTTCAACCGCACTTCCATCTTAGGATACGCCATTAATATATTTGCTTCCTCAAAGGCAAGTTTTACCTGCTCCTCTAAATAATACTTCACATCCTGATAGTTTCTGCTTCCGCACCATACTCTCAGGTCAATATCAATTTTCCCGCTGCTCTGTCCTGCAATGCCGATAATGGGAACCGGTTCTTCATAAATATCAGAATTTGATTCAACCACGGCTTGCAGGATTTCTTTAACTTTCTCTATATCCTCATGAGGATCAACGGAGAAGATGCAATCGACCCGCCTGTCCTGCTTGCTGCTATGATTCACGATCGTTGAATTGGCAAGCTTACCGTTAGGTATCGTAATGACCTTATTATCATAAGTGATCAAGGTGGTATATAATAAATCTATCGTTTCAACCTGCCCTGCTGTTTCATAATCCTCAATATAATCGCCATTTTTGAAAGGTTTTGTCAGGATTATAAGAATCCCTCCCGCAAAATTGCCCAGGCTGTCCTTCAATGCAAGTGCAATTGCAAGGCCTGCCGCACCCAATGCTGCTAAAAATGCAGAAACCGGCATACCTGCATAGCTTAAAGCTGTAACTGCAATCAAAATCCATAATACTATCTTGGAGCTATTTATTATGAATGTATGCAGCACCTCGTCAAGACTGCTCTTTCTTAAAGCCTTCAGTATAATCTTGCACGCAATACTTAACAAGATATATCCTGCCAGGACAATGCCAAACGCAATACCTGCGTGGATCAGTATTTCGGCCGTCTTATCTGACATATTCATTATCCTTTCTTTGAATTGTAGACTTTTATCGTCGAAATAATTGTTATTATTATACACTATATGTTATATTTAGTGTATATAAAATATAGCAAAGGATAAAAGAATGAATAAAAATTTCAGCGATCTGGGTATTTCCCCTTCAATATTAAAAGCAATAGAAGAAATGGGCTTCCAAACACCTACTGAGGTTCAGAGCAGTGTAATCCCTCATATACTAAATAAAAAAGATATGATTGTTATGTCTAAGACAGGGAGCGGCAAAACGGCTGTTTTCGGTATCCCTCTGCTGCAAATATCTGATCCGGACTCTTTGGAACCTCAATGTCTGATCCTCACCCCGACGCGGGAGCTTGCGGTTCAGATCGACAATGATCTAAAGCAAATGTCTTTATACCTTACACACAAAACAACAGCAGTCTATGGCCAGCATAGCATGAATACTGAGATACAGGAACTAAAAAAAGGAGTATCTATTGTAACGGGAACACCGGGGCGTGTTTATGATCATATACGGCATGGTAACATTAAAGTAAAGCAGATACGTTTTCTCGTTCTGGATGAAGCCGACAGGATGCTGGATATGGGCTTTATCGATCAGGTGTTTAAAATTATTAAAACCCTCCCGAAAAACAGAATAACTCTTCTTTTTTCAGCTACTATACCGAATGAGATCAGAAGCATATGCCGCGGTTATATGAAAAACCCTATCACGATTGAGATTGAATCCAATACTAAAACTGTTGACACAATTGATCAGACTTATTATCGAGTCAGCAGGAATGAAAAACGGACTCAGCTTCATCGTATACTTATGACTGAACGTCCGGAAAGCTGTTTGATCTTCTGCAACACGCGCTATGCAGTGGATAATGTTCAGAATTTCCTGTCGGGGAAAGGATATGCATCACAGGCCATCCATGGGGATGTCCCTCAGTCAAAAAGACTGAAGATCATGGAGCAGTTCAAGCAGGGTGACTTTCATTTGCTTGTTGCCACCGATGTGGCCGCCCGAGGGATCCATATTGACGATTTATCTTTAGTTATCAATTATGATGTTCCTCTTGAAAAAGACAATTATGTGCACCGTATCGGACGAACCGGAAGAGCGGGCAAAGGAGGGCGCGCTATCACCTTTGTAACCGGGGAAGATATCATGAGCCTCTATGAAATTGAGGAACATACCGGAGCATTGATAATGGAATCAGAATTGCCTCCTGATTCAGCCGTAGAGGAATGCCGCTCCGATGCTGAAGAATGGATCAAGGAAAAATATCAGAACAGTATTTTAGCTGCTGCCAAAGCTCCGGGCAGATCACAAAAAAACCACTCAAGAAGATCATCCTCAGCCGGGCATAAAAACCACAGATTTGTCAAGTGAGCTTAAATTCAAACCCAACAGACGTGCCAATTGAGATTTAATTTAGTCCCAGCAGACGTGCCGTGCTTGCAACAAAAAAGCATATCACTATGCCGGTTGCAGTCGGTACCAGGAAAGAAACCAAAGTCCATTTCCAGCTTTGGGATTCTTTTTTTATAGTAAGACACGTTGTTCCGCAGGGCCAATGCATTAAAGAAAACAACATCACACATAGGGCTGTGAGCCAGGTCCATCCATTTGCCACAAGCAGATCTTTCAGCTGAATAAGGCTGCTCATCTCCATCATGTTACCGGTAGACATATAGCTCATTATTATGATAGGAAGCACGATTTCATTAGCGGGAAATCCAAGGATAAAAGCTAACAGAATATATCCATCAAGACCTATAAGCTGTGCAAAAGGATCTAAAAAAGCTGCACATCGTGCCAGTATGCTGAGGTCTCCGACGTATATATTTGCCATCATCCAAATAATCAGGCCGGCAGGTGCTGCAACTGAAACTGCCCTGCCCAGTACGAACAACGTCCTGTCAAACACCGACCTTACGATGACTTTGCCGATTTGCGGTTTCCGATATGGCGGCAATTCAAGAGTAAAGGAAGAAGGAAGCCCTTTTAATATGGTTTTAGATAATATCTTTGAAATGATGAGTGTCATCGTTATGCCAAGAATTATTATTCCGGTCAAAAGCAGTGTTGACACAATAGATTGTACAGGACCTGATTCAGCTCCTGCAAAAAACATGATGATTATTGCAATAAGTGTAGGAAAACGGCCATTGCACGGGACAAAATTATTGGTGATTATTGCAATCAATCTTTCCCTTGGAGAATTTATTATTCTGCATCCTATGATTCCTGCCGCGTTGCATCCGAACCCCATGCACATTGTCAATGCCTGTTTGCCATGTGCGCAGGACTTTTTAAAAAAATTGTCCAAGTTAAATGCAACTCTTGGCAAATACCCAAGATCCTCCAGTAATGTAAACAGCGGAAAGAATATTGCCATTGGCGGGAGCATGACTGAAACAACCCAGGCAACCGTTCGGTATATGCCCATTATCAACACGCCATGCGCCCATGGCGGAGTGCCCAGATCCATAAAAAAAACAGTAAGCTGTTCTTCGATCCGGAAGAGTAATGAGGCTATCGCCTGAGAAGGATAATTTGCGCCTGTAAGCGTGAGCCAGAATACAACACCAAGAAGCCCGATCATAATAGGGATGCCAAAAATTCTGGAAGTAAGAATGCGATCTATTTTTCGGTCAAAGTCGTTATATTTGTCACTTTCTGTTTGGACAGACCTGCTTGCGATTTCCTCTGCAGTTTCAACTATTTTCGAAGTGATCTTATCTCTGAATTTTTCGCGATCTATTCCGGAAGCATTAAGAATATTTCTTACTTCCTCAAGCTTTTCAATTAGTGCAGAATGATTTAACAGATCAATATTTATGTATTTTCCAAGAGCTTTTAACAGTACCTCATCACCGTCTATCAGCTTTAAAGATACCCATCTGCTATTGAGTCTGCCTTGAAGCAATTCTTTTACACAGGGCTCCAGAATGTCTATCCCCTGCTCGATGATTTCATCGTATTGGATTCTTAGAGGCACATGGTCCTTTTTTTTGTCTGTCGCATGAAATACCGACTCCATCAGCGCTTCCAAGCCTTTTCCCGTTCCTGCACTGGTGCCTACAACCGTTACGCCTATTCGACTGCTTAATTCCTTAAGATTCACACGGATGTTTTTCCTTTTAGCTTCATCTAATAGATTTACGCAAACTACAACATTAGCTGTGATTTCGAGAGTTTGAAGAACGAGATACAAGTTCCTTTCAAGACAGGTGGCGTCAGTTACGATAACGATGGCATCAGGATCGCCAAAGCAGATAAAATCACGGGCTACTTCCTCTTCGGCAGAATTGGCCATCAGTGAATATGTCCCCGGAATGTCAACCAATATAAAATGTCTATTTTTATATTTATACTTGCCCTGTGCGTTTGTGACTGTTTTCCCCGGCCAATTGCCGGTATGCTGTTTCAGCCCGGTTAAAGCATTGAAAACTGTGCTTTTCCCCACATTAGGATTCCCGGCAAGTGCTATCAATCTATCATTGACATAATCCCTCTTTATCTTAAGTTCACTCTGCAGCACATCGGCTCCTGTTGACTGACTGGACAAGCCCATTTTACAGTAACCTCCATATTATTTTTGAAGTCTGTTTGTTTTGATCATATTAAGTTAATAAGTATCTGACAAAACGTTAAGACGATGAAAATCTACAAATCATAGATATGTGATTTTCTAGCCTAAATTCTGTCTGCGATGCTGAAGCATCGGACAGAATGTTAAAATGTTTCAACTAATATTTTAGAAGCCTCTTCAGAACGCAGCGCTATCACTGCTCCTCTTATCTGATATGCCGTAGGATCTCCCGAAGGGCTTTTCTGCAATGCTTTTACCTCAGTATCAGAAATCAAACCAAGCTCGAGCATTCTTCTTCGGCTCGATGAATCTGAAATAAGTGCTTTTACTCTCGCTTTACCTCCCATAGGCAAATCGTTGAGTGGAATCCTTTTATCCATATTTAACCTCCATTGTTAATGCGCTTTTTTAATGCCCGGTAAAATTTTTCCTTAAGTTAAAATATGAAAATTACAAGCTCTGTGTTACGTATCTGCCTAAATTAAAATAAGCCATGTGGTGTAAAACCACAATTGGCTTATTGATCAACCCTATCAGGTCCTTCCGTTTCTTCTTCGTTCCAGCTCTTTTAAGTATTTTTTTCGGAGCCTGATATCATCAGGTACGATCTCCACAAGTTCATCATCATTGATAAACTCAAGCGCTTCCTCCAGGGAGAAGATCTTTGCAGGAGATAATCTTATAGCATCATCGCTGCCTGCTGCTCTCATATTCGTGGTCTTCTTTGCCTTGCAGGCGTTTACGACCATATCTTCGCTTCTGCTGTTCATGCCGACTATCATGCCTTCATAAACTTTTGTGCCCGGTTCGATAAACAGTGTGGCTCGTTCGCCAATGTTGAACAATGCATATGGTGTTGCAATTCCTTCTTCCTGTGCGACAACTGCACCGTTGATCCTTTGCGGAATTTCTCCCTTATGAGGTTCAAAGCATTCAAATCTTCGAATCAAAGTGCCTTCTCCCCGTGTATCGTTAATAAACTCCGTCCGATAACCCAGCAAACCTCTGGTAGGAGCAAAATATTCCAATCTTGAATATCCTTCCTTCCCGGACATGGCAGTCATGAGCCCTTTTCTGATGTTCAGCTTCGAGATTACCGACCCGGAATATTCATCCGGTACTGTAATTACTACCTTTTCTATCGGTTCCAAAAGTTTACCATGCTTGTCTCTTCGCATGAGTACTTCCGGCTTGGATACGGCAATCTCATATCCTTCTCTGCGCATATTTTCAAGCAGAATGGAAAGATGCAGCTCCCCCCTTCCGGATACTTTAAATCCGTCAGTCGTTTCCAACGGCTCAACAAGAAGCCCCACATTAACTTCCAGTTCTTTTTCCAGTCGTTCTTTAAGATGACGTGAGGTGACATACTTGCCTGATTTACCTGCAAATGGCGACTTGTTAACCATGAAATTCATCGCCATGGTGGGTTCTTCAATATGAATCATCTCCATCGGAACAGGTTTTTTATCCTCGCAGATAGTTTCTCCGATGCTTATATCGGAAATGCCCGAAATTACAACGATGTCTCCGGATTCAGCCTCTGCCACTGATGTCCGATTCAAACCTCTATATACAAATACCTGATTGATTTTTCTTTGCACGACACTTCCGTCTGCTTTGCATACTGATACGGTCTGGCCCTCTTTTATAGTTCCCTTATAGATCCTTCCAATTCCAAGCCTCCCTATATAGTCGTCATATGCGAGGGTGGAAACTTGCATCTGTAAAAGATCATCATTATAATCCGGATACGGTGAAACATGCTGTATGATCGTATCAAAAAGAGGTGTGATGTCTTCACTGTCCTCATCCAAATTTGTCTTAGCTATCCCGTGCTTTGCTACACCATAGAGGATCGGAAAGTTTAGCTGTTCGTCATTGGCCTCCAGCTCCATGAAAAGTTCATATACCATATCCACAACCTCTATCGCTCTTTGATCCTTCTTATCAATCTTATTAATAAGAAGGATGGGATTCAATCCAAGTTCCAAAGATTTCTGCAAAACAAATCTCGTTTGAGGCATTGGGCCCTCGCTTGAATCCACCAGCAATATAACTGTATCTACCGTCTTGATGATACGCTCCACTTCTGAAGAAAAATCCGCATGGCCGGGAGTATCAACAATATTTATTTTTACACCATTATGCATTACCGAACAATTTTTTGAATAAATAGTAATACCGCGTTCTCTTTCTATGTCGTTGCTGTCCATGACGCAGTCAACAATCTCTTCATTTTCTCTGAATATGCCGCTCTGAGACAGGAACGCATCCACAAGTGTTGACTTTCCCGCGTCTACGTGCGCAATCACGGCAATATTAATTATCTTTTGTTTCTCTTTCATTGATTTCCTGCTTTCTGTTTTTTTAACTTAACTATTATAGCAGATATGTGAAGATATGCATACAATTTTGTTTTTACTGTCGGTCTGCAATTCACAAGGCAGTATTTATTGCATAATATGGATAAAGTAACGCTATACCGAGTATGAGCTGAAAATTATTAACATCGAAGATGGCAGTAGAAGTTCGCCAACAATTTGCTTTGCAAATTGGGCGAGTTAGTAAAGGAGGAATCACATACCCATGCCACGTATATATTTAAGTCCATCCACAAAGGATTTCAATCGATTCATTACCGGAAACACTGAAGAATATTATATGAACTTGATCGCCGATGCAATGATCCCTTATTTAAAAGCAATCGGAATCGATTTTTCAAGAAATAATCCCGGTGATTCGCTAACTCGTGTTATATCACAGTCTAACGCCGGCTATTATGATCTGCATCTGGCTCTTTATTCAAATTCATCTCCCGAAAATTTGGCAGGAGTTCTGCAGGGCCCCGACATATACCATCTTGCAACAAGTGAAAAAGGAAGGAGATCTGCGGAAATTATCGCTGCAAATATCAGGGAGATCTATCCGGATCCGGGTCTTGTACAGGTAATTCCGACAATGACCATGAACGAGCTCAGAAGAACAAAAGCCCCTGCAGTTCTGGTAGAAGTGGCATACCATGATAATTATACCGATGCGGTCTGGATAAGAGATAACATCGATTCCATAGGCAGGAACCTTGCTATGGCTGCCGCCGAATATTTAGATCTACCATTTGCTAATCCATAAGGACTATGAGATCTGCCATTTGCTGATAGGTGAGGAGTATAACAGGTTACCGCTCTCTGGTTTTTAATTTGACTTGAACCATATTCAGATCTGCTAAAGCCTCGTTTTTTTGTTGTTCCTGTGTTATACTAAGAACAAAAAACCAAGGTTTGTTATCAATTTGTTCATAAATTGGGCAGGCTAAAACTAAAGACTTATTGAGGAAACATCATGGAAAAAATTATTGAATTACTTGGACATGCACTGGAAAATGGAATATTGATCAAACTGAGCTTCGGGGATCTGAGGAAAAAGTCCGTTCCTTTCAGAAAAGCAATAGTACGGCCCTTGCTGCTGCAGGGAGAGTTGTGCTATCAGATTGAATACCAATATCCGAATAAAGTGATTCACAGAAATTTGAAAAGTGAGGAGTGCCTGCCTCTTTTCGAAGAATTGATCCGGAATGTTTTTAAACAGGTCAATTTATTTTGTGTGGATGGAGATTATCAGATCCTGGCTTCCAAACCGGACAAGCCCAGGATTATAAAGCTGCCTGCTACAAAGACGATGCAGCCCCTGCGCCACAACAAGGAAAAACAGTATATACTGCCTGATGGTGTTCCCTGTGATTTCCTTATTCGTCTTGGAGTCATGGACAATAACGGGAAAGTATTCCAGAAACACTATGCGAAATTCCGCCAAATCAACCGATTTTTGGAGATCGTTTCCGATGTCCTGCCCTTCCTTCCCGATAAACCGAATAGAAATATTCTACAGGAAGATGGGAAGAGGCAAGAACCTCTTCAAATCATTGATTTCGGCTGCGGAAAGGCTTACCTAACCTTTGCCCTTTATCATTATCTGAAATTGATGCTGGGTAAAAATATCTCTGTCATCGGCCTCGATTTGAAAACGGATGTGATAGACTTCTGCAATATGATAGCAGCGGACTTGAAATATGAGGACCTTAAATTTTTAGAAGGAGATATTGCGGAGTATTCGGAAAGAGCAAAGACTGATATGGTCGTAACTCTCCATGCCTGCGATACGGCAACAGACTATGCATTGATAAAGGCTGTAGAGTGGGATGCTTCTGTTATATTATCCGTTCCCTGCTGCCAACATGAGCTGTTCGGCCAAATTTCGAATGAGCTTCACAAACCGATTCTCAAGCACGGGATACTAAATGAGCGATTCTGTGCCATCCTGACAGACGGGCTTCGCGGTTTGAAGTTAGAAGAACAGGGCTATGAGGTTGCAATGATCGAGTATACCAGTCTTGAGCATACATCCAAAAACATCATGATACGTGCTGTCAAAACCGGGAAAAAAAATGCAGCTGCCGCCGGTGAATATCGGCGATTAAAAGAGTATTGGCACGTAAATCCGACTATCGACCGGTTGATTTAACTGTTTCTCCTGGTTTTACTATTTTATTTATAAACTTTTTTCCGATAAAACTGTTTTTAAATTCCTATGCGTGTTTCAATTTCCAAAAAATGAAAATCCTAAAGTGCTGATTATTGTCAGTGGTATTGTCCAAACCACAATACCAATGCTCATCCAAAAAAGAAGCCGTTTTGGTGATGCTCCCAATGATATTCCTATTGCTGCCCCTAATGGAGCACCCGTCAAGAGCGGTGATAGCATTCCCAATCCTATGACACCGTACTTTTCCCATATTCTATAAATCCGTCCCTTGTTCTTCTTTGTTTTCTCTTTCTTTTTCAGCAGCCAATTTCGCAGACGGTCGCCAATAATAATAACCAATAATGCTCCAATGATTGAACCAAGACCTGATGCAAGACCATTGAGTATAGGATGAAGATTTAATGCTGTCCCTACCGGAATTGCTGCCCATAACTCGACAATTCCCAACCCGGTAACCGTTATGAATTTAGCCGCAATTTCCAATCTGAAAACCCTCCGCAAAGTCTAAAGATTTAGTTTGGATTCTTCGATACATTATTAAAAGGGCAACTTAGGCTCACTGCTCTCATTGAGGTATACTGTTTTACTGCTGCCATGCCAAGCCACGTCATATTCAAATGCATTAAAAACTGCACGAAGGGGGATATAGGTTCTGTCATCTTTTATAACAGCCTCCGTATCCATAGCAATCTTTTTGCCGTTTACATAGATCTCTTTCTGCCCTATGATCAGCTTTACAGTTATATTGTCTTTTATGGCGGTAATTGTTCGATTGTCCTCATCATAGGTTACAGTGGCACCAATTGCCTCCACCGGCTTTCTGAACGGAAGCATCGTCCTGTTATTATCATCAATAAACGGGATGCCATAACCATCTTCTTTTAGGAAAGTCAGCTCTTTATTATCTAAGATTATTGTAATATGTTGGTTTAACTCTATATTTGAAAGGTGTGCCGTTCTGGTTAATTGGTCATCAATCATTGATACAACACTTGTTTCATCCTCTGTGTCCTCGTTCACATCAAAGAGCATGACACCCCCAGCTTTTCGTAATGCAATCAATGTTTTCTCATGCAGAGTGTTAATGCCGTTATAATATGATTCTAAGGGTTCAGTAGCCGCATAATCTGCATAGGCATATTCCGGATTTTGATCAACAAGATGCCTGTACTGCATCCAGCTCGGCCTCGCGTAAAGCGGCATTCCCAGCACTATTTTTTCTGCAGGTATGCCCCTATAAAGCCAATAATTTATCGATGTTTCTGCGAACCATAATGGACTGTGATTTTCATTATTCATATCATATGCCATTACACTAATAAAGTCGAATCTTTTCAGACATGCATCAGTGACCAGTTTAGATGCTTCCGGACCATCTGTTGAGGACCATGCTCCGTTAAGTGCCGCCGTTAATTCCTTTCCTTCTGAATTAAGAGCTGTATCCAGTTCGAGTATTAACTGTTCATAATCCCTGATCGTATTTGTGTTTGGATACTCCCAGTCCACTTCCACTCCATCAAGATCGTATTCCTTAACCAAAGAACAGATATTGTCAATCAATAGTTCTCTTTTTTCTTTAGATGCTGCTACAGTTCCAAATACAGGGTAAAGCGGTTTCCCTTCATATGACCATCCACCGAGCGCTATAAATACCTTTGCACCATCTTGATGTGCCTTTTTTGTAAGCTCACGAAGCTGCTCGGGTTTTTCTAAGTCAACCAAGGTCCCATCCTCTTTAGGGATTAAGAAGGCATAGATTACGTGGGTTAATTTATCCGTTTGAAGTTTTTCTAAAGGTTCATTGAATAAATCTCCCGAGTAATATCCAATGACCTTAAACTCTTTTTCTTCTATTTCCTTTTCTCCGGTATCCGCTGCAGAACATGTTGCAGCGCCTAAAGTTAAAACTAAAATAAATACTGCTAATTTCAATACTAAGCTTCCAATGTTGTTTTTCATTATTCACTTCTCCTGTGGTCTTCTATTGTTTTGACTTGCTATGTAACAAATGGTTGACGAATTGGCAGACTCACGAATGATCGCTGCCTTTGTACACTCACAAAACAGGATTTCTATCAATATCCCTACTTAAAATTTAATTTTCCGGAAATTCAGGGCTATAATACTCATTGAAGCTTAATTCTACCTGAACTGCAATTGGATTCTCCAAATTACTGATTTCAGTTGTTATGATATCCCCTATGCTTAACCTTGAGTCTACATTTGCTCTAAGTCCACCTTTGCCGTCCGGTAAATACCCATAATACTTTATTCCCTTATAATCCGGTAAAAGTGCAACCCCGGGTCTTTCATAGTAATACTGCTTCACATTATTTGTCGGATAATTTTCTGTTCCATCTGAAACATTTATTGCTGTTATCAGATACAAGATCGAGCTGATTCTTAAATCCGTATTTTGCAGTTCACTGCCATCCGGATAATATTTATAGAAGAATTTGTTTTCAGAATATACTGCAAGTCCTGCATCAGGCAAAAAATTTGTGTAAATATTGAAGTCCTTATTCAAAAATTGAAAGGTAAGCGGGAAATATGTTATATCCCTATATCTAAGAAATGGATATGGTTCTTTCGTATTATCTATCTTTCTATTATTGATTGTGATAGGAGTACTGACGATATGTGCGGTTACCCGAGATGGATTATTAATTTCTGTACTATATTCTGTAACAGTCGGAATGCTATTGTCATCTCTTAGTGCTACAAACAGACCTTCTTCTTTAGTCCAATCACTTTCAAGCCCCAGTAAATTGCAATAGTCATGGGTCATCGGCATATATGTTATATTTTTATAGAACAGCAACGGGTATTGGGCTGTCTTATTATCTACAGTAGTACCATTAATCTGGACTCTGAATGTGGGCACGGAAACGCTTACTGCTTTTTCGGCTGCAGCGCTTTCAACTACAGAAACAAATTCAAACATCAAGATCATCGAAAAACATATAAATATAAACTTTTTCATATGGCACCTCTATATTCTATCAAAAGGTCGACGGTAGATCCTTTTCGTGTAGCATTTATCCACTTCACTAAGGAAATCGCCTGCTGCAACAGGGATCGATAACTGTACCGCAATATATGAAACGATATTGTCTAAATCCTGGTGAGCATATTCTGAAACATATAATTTATACATTGTATTTATCTCTTATGTTCTTTAAAGAAACACTGCCATCTATTACTTTACCATCATTCAATTGTTCCTCTGCTGCATTAAGCTTATTATATACATCAAGCATGAACATTTTTTCTTCATATAGCTTCATACCCATAATTACCATATCTCCATAACCATTCTTAGTTACGTATATAGGTTCACTTTCTTCTATACACATTTGAGATATTTCACTTGTATTTTTCAGATCACGTATTGGGATAATTTTGGGCATAACCATCATCTCCTCTCTGTGGCATTAATATGCTATAATTATGTCACGCTGTCAAGGAAAATCATTAAGGATAGTTCTTTTTAATTCATGGTAATTCATTATTATTTATTTTAGAAATGTCCTCGAAAACCGGGGAATATACACCTTTTATATTAACGTCGCTTTTAGTATCATTATACAATCCATAACCCCAATGATTATTTGGGAAACTGATATATGAAGGGCATTCCACCTCTTATCAGGTATGTTTCAAATGTTTCGGCCTTATTTTTATTGTACCAAAAACAATCTTTACCCTTCTTTCCTTTATGAAATATCCACTTTGACCTTATCTATCATTATGTTCCGTGCAATTAAAGAAGATCACTAATTTATAATAGAAGTCTTAATCTTTAAGAATAAAATCGGACATTTTTGTTTCTTCCCATTCAACTCCTTTTGGAGAAACATTAGAATATAGCGTTATTAAATCATTCTTATCAATAACAACTTTTAATTCAAAGTTCATTTCCTTGGGCTGCAAATATTCATCATACATTTGCAGATAATTAATATTTCCGCTTTCCTTCGCTTCTTTTATATACTTAACAGTATCAGGATCCCTGTCATAGTTTTTATGCATTATCTTATAGCGAAAAGCAGCCTCGACATTTCCATTAACTACCTCTTCCTCATAATCTGATATTTGAAAATCCAATAACTCATAGTATGGTGAAAAAACTTTTCTACTTTCTTCTTCCATATAAGCGCCTATCTTCCCAATGTATTGCTTGCTATCAGTCCCGTTATTTCCCCCATTATTATATCTGTCATAATACTCACGTTCTTTTTGTTCCTTTAATGTTGGTATGTTTGCTTCCATTTCATCAACAATAGCCTTTAATTCTTTGTTTGAAAGCTTTGACATGTTTTTAGCTTGATCCAACGGATTCAGATTACTGTTTTTATTTTCTTCAGGTATCAATTCAGATGGCAAATAGAAATATTTTTCAAGCAATTCCTTTTTCGTAGGATCTTTAATATTATTAAGATACTCTTCAAGCTCCTTATTTGTAATATCACTATCTTTTCTATTCAAAACGTCTTCATTCACTACGACCCAGACTGATGCCTGTCTTTTTTCCCCATTCTCGTCAATCAACGTTGGCTGAATCAATTTGACTTCAACTTCGCCGTCATCCCATGTGAACTTTACTATGAATATTGGGGGTTCAGTATATCGGTCTTCATAAGTACCCGTAACCTTGGCTCCTACCAGGTTTAGTTGATGCATGGCCGCTGCTGCTGGATTTTCAAGAATTGCGGTCATGTTCCTGACATTTTTATCAGCCTGAGCCTGATAAGTAGCTGCCAAATGCATAAAATCAGGGAATCCGGGTTCGAATGCCTCTTCAAAGTCTGCCTTGCTCTCAATGCTGTCAAAGTGCTTCATCGTAACCTGCGTCGCTTTATATGCATCCTCAATTTTTTTCACTGTAATAGTTTCTTTCGCCACATAAATGGATGGTTCTGATGTCCTGAAATGATAATAGATATGAATTGTGGAATTATCCTCTATGTCTATCACATAATCTTTATTCCAAGGCCATGGGCTTGACCAACCCATCCAATACTCTCCGTTTTCTGCCACATCGCCAATCGTGAAATAAAGTTCTTCATTTTCACACAAGCTATAAATAGTATTCGCATCTCTCTCTGAAAAAGCATCCGCCCACTTAATGGCAAAAGCTTTTAGCTCTTCCTGATCTTCATTACCTAAGTCCGATATATTATTTGGCGCTGATGTAAAAGTACAGCCAACAGCTAATACTGCAATCAGAAGTACGGCAATCAAGGTAGCAGCTTTCATTTTCTTATTCTTTGCGATCATGGAAATTCTCTCTTTTATCCCATTTGCACTGCCGTACATGGTGGTAGCCATTTGCAAAACATCGCTCTTATGATTACTTTGCCTTATTAAGTCCACTAATGTCCTGCCATAAGCCAATCTATCCTCTTTTCCTATTGCCTTTAGCACACCGTAATCACAGGCAAGCTCGCAATCCCTCTTTGACATAATTGCAGCCACCCATACCAAAGGATTAAACCAATAAATTGCTAATAGCCCGCCCCTGACTATCGCCCAGATCAAATCGTGATGTTTGTAATGACATAGCTCGTGAGCAATTGCAAAGCGGAGCTTTTCCTTATCTGCCGCCACCTCAGGAGGCACATATATGGCCACTTCGCTTTTGTATCCCATAAGGCAAGGAGAATCCAGACCTTCTGCCACATATACAGGTATTGATTTTACTTTCTTAATATCAGCATCCCGGTTAGTGATCCTTTGATCATCAACTGCGAGCACTCCATTGCTATCTACTCTAATGGGCATTAAAAACGTTCTGTTTTCAATAATCTTCTTTCCGAAATTACGATTTACAAGAATGAGCCATAATACTAAAGCAAGCGCCCCCAATGCCCAGACAGTCATAATTACAAGCTGCCAGTCTATGGCTGCTGCCGCGGGAATCCCCTCACCGCTCGTCATTACACCTGTTTTCACGTTATCCATGATCAGTACAGCATTGTCAATTGCACCTGCCGCTGCATTGCCCGCGATGACTTGTTCTACTGATGACGCTCCTCTGATTGTCGATTCCGCACTGCTGACTACATTCATAAAGCTTAATGCACTTTCTATCGGGTGAAGATTCAACCAGCTAAATGCTGCCAACCGCAGTGCCACGAGGCTCCAGAGTCCATACTGCACCATAGGATTGATTTTCCCCTTAAATACAAATCGTATGGTAAGTATAATCAAAATCAAAACAGATGAAGATATAATTGTATCAATCATTTCTCTTCCTCCTCAGCCTTTTTTAATATGGCATATAGCTCGTCGATTTCTTCCTTTGATAAACTATTCTTCTCTACCATAGTGTTAACCATCAGTCCTAAGCTTCCAGAGTAGACCTTGTCAAGAAAGCTTTCGGTCTCTCCCAGCACTGTTTCGGCACGCTCGACTGCCGGATAGTACTGCTTCGCTCTGATTCCTTGCTCGTATCTTACCGCCCCCTTCGATTCCATACGCCCAAGCATGGTGATAATGGTGTGCTTGCTCCAAGCAGTGGATTCTTTCAGGCCAGCCGTAAGCTGAGTAATGGTTTTAGGCGCTTCCTCCCAGAGCGCATTCATGATGCTCCACTCACCGTCAGATAAATTGATTCGTTGCATATATATAATCCCCCTTTTAGAGTAGACGATGAAAATCTACAAATTGTTCATTTGTGATTTTTTAGCCTAAATTGAGTAGACGTCTGTATACCTAACAATACCATGTTGGTACACAGACGTCAACCTGTTTTTCGGATTATATTACTTGTTTGTCATTGGCTTAATGAATTTTCTACCATGAGCCGCCTCCGCCTCCGCCCATTCCGCCGCCGGAAAAGCCTCCGCCACCGGAGAATCCGCCTCCTCCGCTTCCGATACCTCCTGACTGTGCGGGAGGTACGGCGATATTCCGCTGCATTGCGTTGGTATAGTGATGAAAGGAATTCATAAATATCCATGTGTTGAACATGCTGCCGCCATATCCTGAGGAATACCAGTCAGGCGATTCCACTGCAATCTGCTCGAATTTCTTTGCCCACTTGTCCGACAAGCCAAAAACATAAGCATAGGGCAGTACATTATAGAAATAATTCGGTGTTTGTTCTACAAGCCTTTCGATACGATCCAATTCTGCTGTTCGTATAAATTCCTTGAACCCTAATATCTTGCCAAGCAGCTTGCTGCTTTTTTTCGTTCTCTGCTTCATTCTCATAGTAAAGATAAGGGAAATAGCAGAGGCAAGAATAACAGCAAGACCGGGCAATATATTCTCCAATGCAATATAACTGAAAAACAGCGAACCCAATGCGGAGATGGCAAGTACAACGATACCGAGTATACTCAACCCCGCAATTTTTGCCTTGGACAGGCTATCTTTTCTGTCATACACCGTTATAAATGTGACAAAACCGATTATCGCGAACAGTATGATTGGGATAATCATGATGCCCCACATTTCATCAGACTTATTCAAAAATATACCAAAAATTGATAAAGCTAATATCGGAAGCATCATCAGCAATGTGCCGAATAATCTGGCACCGATTGAACTTTGTGTAAATATGCGATTTTCCTTAATCATAGTAAAGTGTGCCTTTAGCTGCCCTTTTGTAGCTTCAAATGTTCCATAAAAATCTTCTTTCAGATCTTTTAGCTCGACTTGCTCACGATTGTCAAACAAACCATTGAACATTGTGTGTTCATAAGTTTTAGCTGAATCCGGCAGATCCTTCTTCTTGATAAGAGTGAATTGTTCCTCTTCATCCTCGCTGATGGTCAGATAACCCCCGTTTGCCCAGTATATTATCAAGGAGACAATGTCCTTGCTGTCAACAGCACCGTCGATTATATATCCCAACTCCGCCGAGTTGATACCCTCAGGCGCATAAAATTCCACCGTACGAACTACCTTCGGATCTCTGCCGAAAAAGATCCAAAGCGCAATACTGAGCAGCGGAGCAGCTATAATAATGAACATCATGAGCCATTGCATCCAGGCTGTCGTCATTTCATCGGTAAAGTAACCTTCCGGCAGAATGATATTCAGAGTTACTCCTTCTCCGGTGTTTAATACTCTTGTGGTTTTCGCAGTCATAGCTGTACCGGCTGCAGACCATTCTACCGCCTCCATATCTGCAAACCCATATTCTCCGGCGATAAATTCCGCCATATCAGAATTAAATTGCTTTGGCATGTGCACAGTCATTGATGCTGCTTCTATCGGAGTTGACCAACCTTGAGGTATGATGTTCCAATACAGACTGTCAAATGCTTCATTTTCATCATCATATAAGGTGCAGCGATAGGTAATGCGATATTCCTGAGGTCCCTCGACATAGATATCCTTGCTGCCGATCTGAATGACCAAATTTCCATTTTCATTAAACGTATCATATTTGTACCCGTCTACGTGAACATCGGAAATCTTCAAACGATATTTTTCAAGAACTGTCTTTCCGTCGACCTGCCTTGTGGTTGTTCCCTTATAGGGAATATATCTATAGATTCCGTGACGTGCTTCTGTAAATTCAACATTGATAACTTCATTTATCTCGAAAGAATTATTCTCATATAACTCCATCTGCACGTCAAAGCTCTTGGTGACGTACGATTCTGCGCTCGCAAAGGATAGATTCAATCCGAACAAGATCATCACACTAAAGATGATGACAATTATTTTTATCCATTTAATTTTTTTACCCATGCTTTTTCCTCGCCGGGATCTATTAATAAATCCCAAATCCATTAATAAAAATTCCCATCAATCTCCGACTGACAGGAATTTTTCCGTTAAAATTGAACCTTGACCGCTTCACGTTCAGTACTATCATTCACCTCAAACATGGTTTTGCGCGTAAATTTAAATATTCCTGCAATGATGTTGCTTGGGAAGGATTCAGTTTTTGTATTGAATTCCTTCACTATAGCATTATAGTATTTTCTCGAATTAGCGATTTCATCCTCTATTCTTTGAAGCTGTGACTGCAAATCAAGGAAATTCTGATTCGCTTTTAAATCAGGATATGCCTCTGCAATTGCAAATAAGCTTCGCAGTGTGCTCTGCAGCATATTCTCACCTTGTATCTTACCCTCGATAGTCTTTGCATCCGCAGCCATATTTCTGGCTTTTACAACGTTCTCCAGCGTAACCTTTTCATGTGAAGCATATCCCTTTACAGTTTCAACCAAATTCGGGATCAGATCATATCTTTTTTTCAAATAGACATCCATTGTGGCAAAAGCCTCTTCTACCATATTGCGCAAACGGATAAAGCCGTTATATGCGGAAATCACCCATATAGCAGCAATGGCAATTATCGCTAAAATGATTATGATTACAATTGTTTCGGTACCCATACCCATATCCTCCCATTTGTATTTACTAAAATTCACTTTACTTTTAATATTATAGTATTTCCCAGTTAATTATTTCCCCATATTGAGAAAGAAAATCATTGGTCTTAGAAAAGTGCCGACATCCCCAAAAACCATTATAAGCCGACAGCGGACTCGGATGAGCAGCCGTTAAAACAAGATGCTTCTTATTGGTAATCAAATTGCTCTTTGCTTTAGCATTCGCACCCCACAGCAGAAACACCATTGGCTTTTCCCTCTGATTCAAAAGTTCTATAACCCGGTCAGTAAATATTTCCCATCCCTTCCCTTTGTGTGAATTCGCTTGGCCGGCACGAACTGTCAACACAGCATTTAACAGCAATACCCCCTGTTTTGCCCAGTCTTCGAGGCAGCCATGATCGGGCTCATGTATCCCAAGGTCGCTTTCCAGCTCTTTAAAAATATTCACAAGAGAAGGAGGCTTCTTAACTCCTCTGTTTACTGAAAAACAAAGACCGTGCGCCTGATTTGGTTCGTGATACGGATCCTGCCCCAGAATAACCGTTTTTACATCCTGATACGCCGTATATTTAAGAGCATTAAAAATATCATACATGGATGGAAAGATTATTTGTGTCTTATATTCATGTATCAAGAACTCTCTTAAATCTCTATAATATTCTTTTTCAAATTCTCCATCCAGGATCTTATCCCAGTCGTTACCTAAGTTCACCATAGTATTATTTTATTCTATAATAACCAATAAAGCAAGAAATACGAATGCCGTAAAATGGTGTATAATATTGGTATGAGTGTAATATTGATATCTGAAAATGCGAATATAAGATTGAAGGATTATTTAACAAAGAAAGGGCATTTACTATGTGAGGCAGCCAAAGCCTCTTCTGTTTATGGTGCAATATCCTCACACCCTGATATTTATGTATGCCAGCTGTGTGATGAATTGGCAGTAGCGAGGGATCTATTCCCTTTCTTTGAAAAACTGCTGTCGGAATGGGGGACAAAGTATATCCTCGGTTCATCTTTTCTTGGCTATGAATATCCGGAAAATATTAAATATAACGCGGTACAGCTAAGAGAACTCTTTGTGCACAATACGAAATATACGGATTCCGGACTTTTAAGTTCTGCTAAGGCAAAAGGACTGAATATAGTGCATGTAAATCAGGGGTATACTAAATGCAATATCGTAAAAGTAGATGAAAACTCTGTTATAACCTCTGATGCCGGAATTGCACATTCACTGATACCTTATGGCATTGATACACTAATCGTTTCTCAGGGACACGTAAAACTCAAGGGATTCCAATACGGTTTTCTTGGCGGCTCCTCCGGACGAGTGGACGATGAAATTATATTCAATGGAGACCTGTCCGCTCACCCGGATTACTTAGTGATAAGGAATTTCATAGAGAACAGAGGGTTAAAAACAGTATTTTTTAAGGAATACCCTCTTGATGATATCGGCTCGATCATACAAATTTAATGCATGTGCTATTTTATTGAGATAAAGCACTATCCAATTCAGCTAAAAACATGGAAGGAACTCAATATTTTGCTTATATAAACAGTCAGCCAACGAATAAACGGAAAGAGAGTAATTAATGAAAACCCATGCTATCATACCTATATTTATACCCCATCTGGGTTGTCCCAATGACTGTGTCTTCTGCAATCAAAAGACAATAACAGCAAGACTGCAGCCTCTGCAAAAGAACGATGTTGCGGATATAATTGAAAGATATCTGCCGACTCTCTCAAACCGCGGGATTGAAACAATCGAAGTAGCATTTTACGGCGGAAGCTTTACGGGAATACCGATCGATCAGCAGGAGGAGTATCTGTCGGTAGCGAAAATGTATAAAGACAGAGGGATGATCCAAAAAATACATCTTTCTACTCGTCCTGATTACATTGATAATAAAATATTGGCTAATCTTACTAAGTACGAAGCAGATATTATTGAACTTGGCGTCCAGTCTTTTGACGAAGAGGTTCTCAAACTGTCAAACAGAGGACATAGCCGGGAATCGGTATACAGAGCTTCTGAGATGATAAAAAATTGCGGATTCGAGCTCGGGCTGCAGCTGATGATCGGACTGCCGGGCGACACCTATGAGAAGTCGATCTTATCAGTGAAAGAAGCTGTAAAAATCAATCCTTCAATTGCTCGCCTCTACCCCACTATTATTATAAAAGATACGGAATTATATGATATGTACCAAAGAGGTGAATATATCCCGCTTACTCTTGAGGAAGCCGTGCGTACCACAAAAGATATGTACCGGATCTTGATTGATGCCGGGATCAATGTAATCAGGATCGGGCTTAAAAGCACCGATAATATTAATGAAAACGGCGGGATCACTGGGGGCAACTACCATCCTGCCTTCCGTCAGCTTATTGAATCGGAAATCGCCCGGGAAAATCTTGAAAAACAGCTTCATGATATTTTGGGCATTTATAATATTCGGGATCAAGAATATATTGATCGAAAAGATCAAATCGTCTGTCAGAATAATAATCAAAAATTGATAGGCTTTTACAGCAATGGACCTTCCTTCTCCTATATGATAGGAAATCGAAAGTCCAATAAACTATATTTTGAAAAAAAATATCCACATATCAATTTTACTTTCAATGTGGATTCAAGCCTTGAAAATCAGACTTATCGAGTTCATTTAAAAGAGGCAAGGCAGTAATCAGGTTAACATTATTGTACCGCCTTAATTCACTTTATCTTAATTCCTTAGGCTCTGTATTGGCGCAGGTATCCTGCCTCCGCGGTTGATCATTACTGCCGGTGACATTTTGTTGATCTTCATAACAGGTCCGTTGCCAAGAAGACCTCCAAATTCCAGCTCTTCACCTTCATCCTTTCCAATGGCAGGGATCAGTCTGACTGCAGTTGTTTTTGAATTGATCATTCCGATGGCCGCCTCGTCGGCTATGATTCCTGATATAATCTCCGGCGGTGTATCCCCCGGAATTACGACCATATCGATTCCAACGGAACATACAGCAGTCATCGCTTCCAGCTTTTCTATCGACAAAGCCCCGCTTCTGGCCGCTTCGATCATTCCTGCGTCTTCAGTCACAGGGATAAAAGCTCCTGACAAACCGCCTACATTTGATGATGCCATAACTCCGCCTTTTTTTACCGCATCATTTAGTAATGCAAGAGCAGCAGTCGTACCATGTGCTCCGCATTTTTCCAATCCGATTTCTTCTAATATATGTGCAACAGAATCTCCTATTGCAGGGGTCGGGGCCAGGGAAAGGTCTACGATCCCGAAAGGAACTCCAAGGCGCTTTGAGGCCTCACTCCCCACCAGCTGCCCCATGCGGGTGATTTTAAACGCTGTTTTTTTTATAATATCCGCTATCTGTGTCAGATCTCCGCCTTTACCTGTTTTTATCAGGGCAGCCCGTACTACTCCGGGGCCTGAAACACCTACATTGATGACACAATCAGGCTCACCGGGTCCGTGAAATGCCCCCGCCATAAAAGGATTGTCCTCCGGTGCGTTACAGAAGACTACAAGCTTTGCAGCCCCGATACACTGATTATCTGCAGTAAGTTCAGCAGCTTCGCGTATAACCATTCCCATGGTTTTTACGGCATCCATATTTATTCCCGATTTAGTGGAACCAATATTAACAGATGAGCAGACATACTCTGTAGCTGCCAAAGCACGAGGTATAGCTTCGATCAGTTCTCTGTCGCCGGGAGAAAAACCTTTGTGCACCAATGCTGAAAAACCGCCGATAAAATTAACCCCCACGTCTTTTGCGACTTTATCCAAGGTAAGAGCATACTTCAGAGGGTCTCCTCCCGATGCACCGACAAGCATAGCTATAGGTGTGACCGATATTCTCTTGTTAATGATGGGGATCCCATATTTTTGCTCTATATCAGAGCCGGTCTGTACCAAATCTTTTGCATATCGATAAATTTTGTTATATATTTTGTCGCAAGAACGATCTATATCACTGTCGCAGCAGTCCAATAAGGAGATACCCATCGTTATGGTTCTGATGTCCAGGTTTTCATCCTGTATCATGGTGATGGTCTCCATGATATCGGTCATATTAAGCATATATTACCTCCAATATTCCTATAGCTCATTTTAGTATAATCACCTGCTCATATGCGGTGCATGGAATTAAAAATATCCTCATGCATTACACGTATTTTCATACCCGGCACATTTTGCTTCAGATTTTCCTGAAGCTGCCCCAAGTCACAATTCATCTTTTCTATATCAATCAGCATGACCATTGCAAAGAAATCCTGAAGCACTGACTGTGTCACTTCAATAACATTTGCATTGGCTTGGGCACATGTTGTACTAACTTTTGCCAATATACCGACCATATCTTTACCGATCACAGTAATTACTGCTCTCATTTAATATCCCTCCTTGAATATATGAAACTCTTAATCAATTTTACGTCTTATTTTAGCATATTGAAATATTAAAATACAGAGGCAGTTTAACTCAAAATATCTTTAATATAATCTGATTGAATTCCTGCATAAGTTTGCCATCAATTTGTTTCACAAATTGGGCGAGATAGTAAGAGACTGTTTTATCTTTGATAAAACGGGAATAATATACATAGATTACTTTACAACATTCAATATGGAAATATATCATGAAAATCTACAAATCAAAGAAATGAATGGAGGACTGCAAATGAACAATAATGAAAAAATGAATGAGATGTTAGGGAAAAAAGTATGGGCAGTTGTAGGTGCAACGCCTAATCAGAGCAAAACTGCAAACAGAATTTTTCACACTCTCCGGCAGAACGGATACGAAACCTATGCTGTTAATCCAAACTATACGGAAATGGAAGACGGGACCAAGTGTTATTCCTGTCTGGAGGACCTTCCACAGGTGCCTGACTGCGTTGATTTTGTGATTCCGCCGACGGTTACATTAAAAAGTTTAGAAGAGATGGATCCCGAAGTTTACCCATATATTTGGCTGCAGCCGGGTACATACGATTCTGAGATCGTAGAATTTGCAGAAAAGAAAGGTTTTAAAGTAGTGCATGAGGGTGCTTGTGCAATGGCCGCTGTCCGTTTGAGGTGAGAATTCTCTTCAAATGTTGTGGTAGAGTTCTTGTAAAATAAAATAGGTAGTATTTTATCTGGCAGATAAGGTTAAACTTGTCTGCCAGTATTTTATCTAATATGAGACCATGACTGATTAAAAAAAAATAATGCTGGCATAATTTTTTCGTTGTATTATTTATGGCTAACAATTATAATATGCGTATTATTTTTTTTCTGACTCTATTAATTCCTCAAATCTTTCTATTAAAGGAGGCAAAAAATAATGACAGAAGAAGAAGGCGTTTCTCAGAGGAGTGAACGAACCTTAACACGTGGTATTATGCCATGGCATGTTTCTTTAATCGCCTTAGGCGGAATTATTGGATCCTGTTATTTCCTGGGACTGGGGCTTACCTTCTCAGAAATGGGCCCCGGAGCTGTAATTATCGCCTATGCAATTGCCGGACTTACTATCTATGGTGTTATGCAGTCGTTTGCCGAGTTATTGGTCAACATTCCAAGAAGAGGTTCCTTCGTATCTTACACGAGAGAATTTATGGGGGATACCGCTTCAGCCGGTATCGGCTGGGCATTTTGGTGCAACTGGGTCGTATATATTCCATCAGAAGCTTTAGCGACTGCCGTATTCATGGATTATTTTATTACACTGCCGTTTGAGAACCCCCTGTGGAGTACGTTTGTATGGGGCATTGTAGCACTTACCCTCCTGACTTTTGTCAATATTTACAGAGTAAGATGGTTTGGTCATATTGAATCGGTTATGGCCATCATAAAGATACTTGCTATTATCGTATTCGTTATATGTTCTGTCGGGATCTGGGCGGGATTGATCGGTGGTAATCTTCATCCTTTCAAAGAAGAAGGAGGATTTATAGGAAGCAGCATAATATTGGCCGGTGAAGGCTCTGTCATGAGTAAGCTGTTCCCTGCCGGCGGATTTGTTATTGTTACATATATGATCTGGACTTTAGTAAACTTCCAAGGTTCTGAAATCGTAGGGCTATCTGCAGCAGAAACCCAGGATCCTGAAAAGAACGTTCCGATTGCCTGCCGAAGAGTAGCTTATCGAATTATCCTGATTTATTTGATTCCTGTGTTCATGCTCACGTTAATTGTACCATATGCTGAAGCCGGATTGAATGAGTCTATATTTGCCTATACTCTTGGGGTTTACGGACTGAAATGGGCTGCAGGGATGTTTACCATTGTAACTCTTGTTGCCGCATTCAGCTGTGCAAATTCGGGTTTATACGGAACTGTCCGCTCTCTTTACGGCTTATCCTTAGAGGGTATGGCTCCGAAATTCCTTTCAAATTTGAATATGTTTAACACCCCTCAAAATGCTACAATATTTACCATTCTGCCCTGCTGGCTTGTTTACCTGTTGGGATTTGCATCTGACTATCTTCAGCTTTGGGGTGAGGAGGGCTTTCCTCTTTATGCAAATTTAATCGGTATATCCGGATTTACCGGAACCCTATGCTGGGTCGGCATATGTTTGTCTCAGGTCATTTTCAGGAAGAAGCTCAAGGAAAGAGGATATGATCCTAATCAGGTTCTTACTCTTAAAGCCAAATGGTATCCGGGATTGGCATATTTTACGATCATCCTTCAAATTGCTGCAATGATACTGCTTGTATTTGAGGATGGCGGTATGCCTGTATTCGTCATTTCATTGATTGTAATCTTTGTTCCAACCATAATTTATATGATTCAGAAGAAGAGAGGCAAGATAAGAAGTATTGTAACTCTTGGGGCCGATGAAGTTCTGTTTGATGAGAAGTATCCAAATCTTAATAATTAGTACTGTATTTGATTTTGCCATCAAGGAATACCCATATGGCTTCTGTATCCGGCAGGCTTTCAATCAAAGCCTGACCTTGTTCAAATGGCATGTTGAATAAGGAGGTTGAAAGAGCATCGGCCAAGCCCGAATCAGAGCATAATATGGAAACCGACGCAAAGTACTCTGCAGGGAACAGCGTATCAGGATCTATTATATGATGGTAGTTCCTGCCGTCCACAATATAATATCTTTCATATATGCCGCTTGTAACAAGCGAGGCATTACTGAGGTTTACGTGACTGATATTATCTCCTTCTTGGCCCATAGGGTTTTGAATTCCCACTTTCCAGGGGGTTCCCGTATCTTCTTTGATTCCTATAGAGCGTACATTGCCGCCTACGCTTATCAACCCGGAAGTAAAACCGTTTTTAAGTGCAATTTTACTGACTTCTTGCACAGCATATCCCTTAGCAATAGCGCCTACATCAAGACTCATAGCAGGATCAGTCAAAAACACCGTTGAGTTCTCTTCATCAATAATCATCTTGCTGATATCTGTATGTTTTGATGATTCTATCAGCAGATCTATAGGCGGAAGTTCCGCTTTTTCCGGGCTTTCGATTCCTTCTTCGCGGTAGTCATGCCAGATTTTCAGCACTGCTCCGAAAGCAGCATTTACCTTGCCGTCAGACAGATCATAAACTTCCTTAGAGAATAGAAGCATATCTATTATTCTTTGATCAACTATTACCGGTGCTTTTCCGGCTTGATCATTAATTGTTTTTAAATTGTTGATTCCATCGTAATTGTTGTATATATCATACAGCTGATGATACTCCTTTAGCGTGTCATGAATCAATTGTGCCTGCCTTGTAAATTCCCCCCTGCTTTCTGAATATCCTACGATTTGTGTAACAGTATCAAAAATCAGAACAAATTCAGCCTCGTACCTTTTTTTCTCCTGGCCGGAACAGGCAGTTGAATTAAATATCATAATCATGATTATTATGACTGCAGCTATTTTTTTTACCAAAGTTTATTTTCTCCACAGTAAGGGATAAGTTTTAGATATTTCATCATATTTCATCACATTGACTCATATCGCCTGCTTATCCCCACCGAATAATTACTTAATTTTTTATCAGATTATTTTGCCATGTTGTATGCTTTTTCCAGAATAGTCATGAAGTCCCCGACATGGATTGTAACAGAAGATGTCAGGTCTTCCTCTTCAGGCACTCCTTCTTCATTTACTGCAATTCCCTTAACTTCATCTAAGTTCTTTCCCGCGACATATTTAGCAAAGGAATCAGCCTGCTCGTTCCATTCTTTACCGATGGATGAGGCCTTCTTCATTCCATAGGCATCGCCAAGCTCATTCTTAGTCTTGTAAGAATCCATGATATCAGAAGTGATCTTACCCTCTTTTGAGAAGTTTACATCAGTCTGAGATGCATCGATAATGCTGCCGGTAATAACATCCTCTGCGTTAAAAGTAGTGGCGGTATAATATGTGTAGGCTTGCGCCACTCCATCCTCTTCGCCGGCATCAGCCGACTTGGCGATGGTTGTTACAACTCCCAATCCAAGCTTATCATTGAGAGAGGCACCCAAGTCCCGAGCATTCGATGCTGCTTTTTCAATAGCATCTATATAGCCACCGATTTTGATCGTTACTGATGAAGCAAGGTCTTCATCTGTAGGATTGCCTTCTTCATTTACAGCTATACCCTTTACCTCTTCAACGGTCTTTCCGATGACATAGTTTGATAATGCGGTAGCCTGTTCATTCCATTCTTTTCCTATGGTAGACACTTCACCCATTCCGTATTCTTTACCAAGCTCCTGCTTTGCTGAAAATACACTGTCAAGCGGGGTAATAATCTTACCTTCCTTCGAAAATTCAATCATTGTCTGCGCGCTGTCTATGGCACAGTTCACGATGGTTCCCGAATCATCGACCATAAGAGCAACGACTGTAGAATCAACTTGCGCTACTCCGTTTTCATCACCTGCATCTACTGACTTTGCAGTAGAGGTTATGACTGCAAGTCCTGTTTTCACGACATCCGCAGCCGGGGTCTCTTCTTCCGGGGTTTCCGTTGTTCCGCCTCCGCATGCTGCAAATGCAAGCATTACCATGGCCAGAACTAATAATAGTACTATTTTCTTTTTCATAATTCTCCTCCAAATTAATTATTTTATTAGGGTTTTACTTACAATTCCTTAGTTGATCATCCAACCTTAATTGCCAATGCCCCTTATTATTAAGCCAGCCGATTAAACGCCGGCATAATAAACTTCAATAGTGTTGATGTCACAATTCCTGCTATAATACCGGATACAAGCAGTATCGGTAGATATGCCCATATACTCATACCTGTATAAATTATTGTTATAACTATGAACTGTCCGACATTATGACTCACCGCACCAAAAATGCCTAAAACCATATAAGATATCTTTTCCTTAAAAATGATCATTAGCAGGATCATTGCCGTTATGGAAAGCATTCCTCCCGAAAAGCTAAGCAAGCCTGCAATTGCACCTCTTGTTATGAAGACAAAACCCGCCTTCAAAATCCCTATCGTATATGCCTGTTTTTTCTCTAAGAAAAACAGAGCAAACATAACTGCTATATTTGATAATCCAAACTTTACACCCGGCACTGCGATAGGAAGAGGCGGAAGCATATTTTCTACTGCAGCAATCACCAAGGCGCTTGCAAAAACCAATGCTGTCAGCACCATGCTCTGCGTTTTATTCCTGTTATTAATAAATGATTTAGCTGCAAGTTTATTGTCCATGTAAACCCTTTCGCATTTCTTGACTAATTATCAGGTCCATATCATCCTCATCCCGTTCCTCTTTTGGAACGATTTTCACCACTATACCGTTAGGAAGACAAGCTGCAAACTGACCTGTTTTATTTAGCTTTCCTGTATGGATGCAAACTTTGTCGGCGCAGTCGGATTTTATAAATGCTATGGAACTGTCAGGATATATTTGTAATATGACATCTTCCTCCTGAGGAATTGAAAATGTTTTGTTTTCACCGAGGTTTAGATCCACTTTTTCAACTAAATCAGAATAATAATAAATTTCTGCAATAACCCGGTCCTCTGCTGATAGAAAACTATAGATCCCCATAATTGCCATACTTAGAATCAGAATGCAGGTTATTATGATCAGATCTGTTCTCTTAAAATATTTCATTTGCTCCAGCCTTTGTTATTGAATTAAACCGCTTAAAAATATCAACAAAGATATAGTCCCCATAATGACAATATAATTTTTAATTGATATCATAAACGTCGTATTCTTATCCTGCTCTTTAAAAAATATGCGGATATTCCTCTGTACCGGCACTATCGTGATCAGATAGACCAGACAAAGCGGTGATATTATCCTAAAAACCACCATGATTACTACTGCCGGATAGCAAATATAATAAATCCCTGCCAACAGGCAAATTGCTTTTCTGATGCCTAAATAATAGGGCAATGTATACCGCCTGACTAAAATATCGTGCTCAAGGTCACATATATTGTTAGCAAGCATTATATTTGCAGTTGCACTTACCGGTATTACGGACAGCATGATCACGGAAAAAAGAGGAAATATTTGTAAAGTAATATCGATGGACTGCAAATTCAAATCAAAGGTCAGGTAAGTGCCCTCAGGCATATTAATATAGAGCAGAATGAAAGGTATAAAAAATCCATAAAAAACCCCGGATAGGATTTCCCCCAACGGCTGTCTGGATATGGGCACCGGTCCATAGGTATAAAGAATTCCGCTTAAGAAGCAGATTGCCCCAAGTATAAACACCACTATATCGGTAAGATAGACCAGATACAGGCTGAGCGATGTGCTGACCGCCAGCAGAACCATTATAATCATCAGGGCTATACTTCTGTTAAACTGGAGCTTCTGATCGTTTGTTTTTGTATCTATATAATTATTGATTGCCGTTGTCGCAAGATCGAACAGGAACATTGCTGTAAAAAAGAGAAATGTTAATTCCCAATTGATCTGCTGACTTTTGTAAAATAAAAAGGCAATAGTCATCAAGAATGTAAATATGCTTGTTATTTTTGTCTTTATTTCAACATAGCTTAAAAATCTTTTTACCACAGAACGCTCCATTATTTTTCATATTAGCCGGTATGACTTATCCAGAATCTGTTTCAATTTATTCTCTTTTTCATCAGCAAGCTGCAGATCTTTGATTAATTCCAAAGACTTCTCGTAATACTCTTCTGCAATCTTTTTTGTATAATCCAAACCTCCCGTTTTCCTCACTAATCTATTGATCTCACTTCTTGGAAAAATATGCTCTTTTGCTTTATTTTTAAATTCTTCCAATTTTCTAAATGCATAGATCAATGGCAGCGTGATTACGTTTTGTTCATAATCTGACTGGACTGTCTTTTTTGTTCCTTCCTCTGATGCCTCGAAATCCATACAATCATCTGTAAGTTGAAATATCATTCCGATATTTCTTCCAAGTTTTGCATATTTTTTTATGATTTTATGATCCTTTTCTATCAGTAGCGCACCGGTATAAAAGGAAGCTTCAAATAGTGCTGCCGTTTTACCGGATATGATTCTCAGATATTGCCGGACCGACAAATCAACGTTGCCGTTATTGATATGCTGATTCAATTCGCCAAGACATACCCTGCCGATATAATCTGGTATTTCTAATTTCATATATTCTTCATGTCTAATTTTATCTGCTGCGCAAGCTGCTATTTTCATAGCTATGCAGACCAGATAGTCCCCGCAGATGACTGCAGTTCTTTGCCCATATTTCTTCTGCAGTGTTATTTCTCCTCTTCTCAATTCTGCATTGTCTATCACATCGTCATGCACAAGTGTCGCCAAATGTAGAATCTCAATTGCTGCAGCTAACTTCACTGCCCTTTCCTGTATGAGTTCTTCACCATTCATGGCACATGCAATCAGGGAAGCAGCTCTGATGCTCTTACCCGTTGAGGAGGCAAGGTGTTTTGTATAGCTGCGTATTATCAACGGCGATGCGGACAATATCCTGTTCACCTCATATTTCACCTGTTTTAGGGCTTCATCGTATCGATATTCCTTTTCAAAAGCTTCATTCATGTTATTTCCCTTAATCATGATATAAATAAGACTTTCTTATTAAAGGTATTTTCCTCCATGCCCCTTTAAGTGCCGGCATCACATAATAGTCCATTCCGAAAGTTCTGCCTGCTCCTATCAAAACTGCAATTGACGCGAAAATCATCCAGAAGGTCGTAAGATACAGACCGGTCGTAGTGACAAACATGAATTGCAGAATTAGAGAGAATCCTGCTGCAGGGAACGTAAATAATCCGCCAATCAAGGCAAGACCTATCAGGATTTCCGCGATAACGATAAAAGCCTGCATTGCGATCTGTACTCCATCGTTCGGGAGAATAAATATATCAATAAACCAGTTCATAAAAGGAATATCCAGCTTGAAGGCCAAATCTGACAAAGTAGAGTCTGTAAGTTCCTTGCCGCTTACAAATACTGCCCGGATAAGACCGAGAAAATCAAAATTAAAAATAACTGTACCAACCTGGTTTACTGCATCGCCTGCTGCGGCAGCTCCTTCACCCGCACCTGATCCTGTTGCTGAAGATATTGCATCTGTTGCTTCTCCATTTACGATACTGTCATACCATCCCTGAGCGCCGCCGTAAAAGCCTGCTAACTTTGGTTCTGTAAGCCAGCCTTGCATTATCTTCATAACACCTTCAAATAGCCATACAGCTCCCAGCCATACCCGGAGCGGCACCAGTAAAAAGCTTGGCGTTCTGTTAGAAAAATGTCCTCCTACAAAGCTCCTGCAGTTTCTGATGGTAAAGAACTCATGTCTCATATAGCTGAATACTTTATTCCAACCCAAGACTTGAATGAAATATATTATATTTATGAAATGCTTGGAAAACATCGCCAACCATGAAGGAAGATTGATCATCGCATTTGGGAATCCTACGCGTGCCACCCCATAGCGGCCGCCGATACTTACCATAAACCCATGGAAGGAAGGCTTGTAGCTTTCCATCTGTCCCTGTCCTGTGACAGCACAGGCAATATTATGAGCAGCGGTATCCCCACTATGCTCACTGTTCTCCACAATCTGCGGAACCGGCTTTTCCTCGCCTCCCGGAATATAAAACATATTGTCGCCGACTACATAAACATTTTCATAATCCAGTGAACGGAGATAAGGATCCACAGAGATACGGCCCCTCCCCGCTGATTGAATATTTTTAGCAGCCTCAAGCGTTACATCAGCGCTCTCAATTCCTGCTGCCCAAATCACTGTATAAGTGCCGAAACTATTGATTACTCCGTTCTGCTTTGTTTCCACGAAGTCCTCTCCAATCTTAACAACACCTGTATTGAGCCCTACCTTGATCCCCATTTTTTCCATTCGTCTCTCTACCTTGTCGGATAACTTCTCAGGCAGATTTGTAATAGTCCTTGGCAGCATATCCACATTATGGATTGTGATATCTTCTTGATCTATTTCAAAATTCCGGCAAAGAATAGGAGCATATTCAGCCAGTTCTCCGGCCATTTCCACACCTGTAAAGCCTGCTCCTACAATAAAGAAGGTAAGCAGTTTTTTTCTTTCCTCCGGATCAGTTTCGCTTGCTGCCTTTCTGAACATTGCATGGATGTGATCCTTCAGCTTAACGGCGTCCTCGTATGACCAAAGCTTGAAGGTATGCTCTTCCGCACCCGGAATTCCAAAATACGTGGGCTTTGAACCGGCGCATAGCACAACATAATCATAAGTATATTTCTTGGCATTGCCGATAACGGTTTTATTATTAAAATCTATAGAAGTGACAGTATCAAGGCACACCTGTACCTTTCTTCCTGCAAAAACTTTGTTCAGGCTTATTCTTATACTTTCTTCATCAACACGGTTTGCGGCTACTTCATGCAATTCAGTCAGCATTGTATGATAAGGATTTCTATCAATTATTGTTATTGAAATATCACCATTATGCTTAAACTTCTTTGCTAATTTCTTTGCGGTTAGTATTCCGGAATATCCGGCTCCTACAAGAACAATTTTTTCCCCCATATTACTCTTTACTCTCCTCGGTCATAGTTTCATTTTGTTTCAAGAATATGTATTTAAATTATTACGCTTATGATCAAACGCTTGGTTTGCAGTATTCTTTTGACAAATTAAAAATAACGCGGATAATACCGCGTTATTAATATGCCCTTAACAAAATCATTTTATAGAGATTTATTTATTAATGTCTAATATTCCTTTCTTAATCCGAATTCTGCCGACTCCACCCATTCGCCAGGTCTGCGGATCAATTCAATAAGATGTTCGATAAGATTATAATGGTTGTTTTCCTGCTCTATCAAATATGCGAAGATTTTCTTATCGTTTTCATCGGTTGCTTCTTCAAGCATCTTTTCATATAAATCACTGCTCTTTTTTTCATTTTCCAGGCTCAGGTTATATACATCAAGTGCATCAGGCTTTTCTTTAATAATATTTTCAATTGTACCTGTTTCAAAAATGCTTCTTATTTCCGCATAAGTATCAACAAGCTCATAAGGCAGGTTTTCCGCCTTATTTTTCAATATCCTGGCATGAATACTCTCTTCTTCCGCCAAAGTAATAAAAACTGATTTTAGTCCGATTTCTGCTGTTTTTTCAGCCTGTTCCAAATAAAACCTTTTGTTGTCCATCTCCATCTGGATTGCAAATTCCAAACTATTCATATACGCCTTCGCCTTTCAAATTTTCGAATTTTCAAATTATTCATCTTAATTATAGCAGAATGTTATATTTATACAAGAACAATTTTTATCAAGAAATGAAAAGAGCAGCTCATTGCAAAATACTCTGATAACTGCTCTTTTCTGTGCTGTTATATATGTGTTGTGTGAGGTGGTCAGTAATTGGTATTCCCTGTCTTTCCCCCGGTAGATTAAGATTTATCATTATATATGTAACGGACCTTGTCCTTGTCCTTGTCTTTATCCCTGTCCTTGTCTTTATCCCTGTCCTTGTATTTGTCCTTTTCTTTTATTTTATCTATATCTTTATTGTTGTTACTATCTTTTCCTATATTGCTGTCTTTTTCTTTATTCCTGTCATTGTTATTGCTGCTGCCCTTGTCTTTATTCCTGTCATTGTTTTTACTGCTGTCCTTGTATTTGCCATTATTCTTATTCCCGTCTTTCTCATTGTCTTGATCTCTGCTTGGGTTTATACTTTTGTTGTTGTCTTTATCTCTGTATTTATCTTTATTTTTATTGTTATCGTCCTTTTCTTCAGCTTTATCTTTGCCCTTGTTTTTACCCTTGTTATTCTGTTTTTGATTTTCTTTTATAGCTTTGTTAATATCTTTTACAGGCATATTCAGCCACTCATTCCTATTGATTGATCCGCTTGTGCTCGATTGCAGTTCTTCCACCAGATTTAACTTTCCAGGGGTGACACCCAGTTCCCTGGCTTCCTGCACTCTTTCGGACCCGACTGCTTCCACTTTTACTTCAGCTGCGACATTTTTTTCATCCATAAGGTAGTCCTTGACTTCCCGGTCCAATTCTTCTGCCAGCACTTCTGCTTTCACTATTTGTTTATTTGAAGTAGTTATAATTACCCCACTGTCGGGATCATCTGCCAAGTAACCCTCTGCAATCAGCTCATTTAGTGTCTTTTTAACAGCATCACCGATTGCCATATTGTTCATATCGAGGCCGGATAAAATCGATTCTCCGTCTTCATTGACTGCGTTCACATCTAAGATACGATCGAACATGTTCAGGGTGTATTCAACAGACGGATTTACGTCAAGGCTGACATAGTCGGTTGGAGTAAAGTAAGCTGCGCTGCCTATCGTAGTGATAGTTAGCGCGGCAGCAAGGCTTGCTGCTCCTGTGATGAATTTTGAGCCTTTTTTATTGCTTTCGATTATTTGTATTGCCTGCCCAATTTCGTAATTGTTATTTCTAACTTTGGTAAAAAGGCCATCATCTGTCAGGATAATTGCATGTCTCTTATATAATTCTACAACGAGCCCCTTCATATCAAACTCTCCTCCCTTATGTATTTTAAATATTCGGAGAGAATTGGATATTCTCCGGATATGATCTCCGTCCCCGCTATTATATATTTTCTATGTCTTTCAAGAACTTTTCGGGGTAGGTTTTTATTTTTCTCAAGAATTTTAAGCGGAAGAGTCTTAGTCTTCCTCATCTCTGTTAGTAAAATCGGGTTCTGTGCCAGATACATAATCGCCTGTCCGCAGACTGACCTGGTTTTCCCTGCTTTCGGTGACGAAACAGCAAGTTCTCTGAAGCTAATACCGTATTTAGATAGAATCTCAGAAATTGTCTGTATCTCCAATTTTGCATCAAATTCCTCTTGAACTGCAGTCTTGTTCATTACCTCGAGTTTAATTGGTTTAATATCACTTTCCATATCGTTTTCTATGGTATATGAGTCGATTGGAACTTCGCAATCATGTCTGGACTGCTTTCTGTAATAATCATACAATCGGCGCCGGATAACAGTTTCCGCAAATGGCAGAAATACGCCTTTATCAAAGTCATAGCTTTTGATGGCTTCGTGAAAGGCTGAGAGTGCAACAGACCATTGATCATCCCGCTTTGATATGTATTTACCGGTTACCTTATGGGCGGCATGCAAAATGAAGGATTCGTAGTTCCCTATAAAATCCTCCAGATATCGCTCATCTTTTTTTGCCAGCATCACATCTTTATCTATATTTCGCATGGGAATACCCCTCACTTTTATATTCGAAATCATACCATAAAATTTTAGGGTATATCACACCACTTTATGTAAAAAATATAAATGGGCTTGCAAAAAAATAAGAAATATTGCAATTAACAGCATCTAAGCAGGCTTTAAGAGGAGGTTTTTATGAAATTAGATAAGGCAAAGCTTCTTGCATCGGCACCCGATTCATACTGGATTGATTCGATGAAAGATATTTTCCCGTCATATCCGGCACTGCATGAAGATGCTAAAGCAGATGTAATTATAGTTGGCGGAGGAATCGCCGGTATTACATGTGCATATCTGCTGAGCAAGGAAGGTCTTTCCGTTACTGTTTTGGAGGCCAACCGGCTTGCCTGCGGTACCACAGGGCATACCACAGCCAAGATAACTTCACAGCACAATCTCATTTATTATAAGCTATTAAAGCAGCTTGGGGCAGAGTTGGCTAAACAATATGCCGATGCCAATCAAACTGCAATCCTTGAAATCAAAAAATTGACAGAAACACTAAATATCAATTGCGATTTTGTTTCACAGCCCGCTTTCGTTTATACGGAAAGTGAGGATTATATCAATCCGCTTCATGAAGAACTGAATACTGCGTTAAACTTTGGCATAAAAGCAGATTATGTGGATTCTATTCCTTTTCCTTTTACAATCAAAGGAGCACTTCGTTTTGACAACCAGGCACAATTCCATCCTCTTAAATATTCACTTTCTCTTGCCGGGGCTTTTACGGAAAATGGGGGTAAGATATTTGAGAAAACCAGAGTCGTTGAATTAGCGAAGGATGAACAGTATGCTGTAATTACTGATGAGGGGCATCGTGTATCATCAGATATTCTTATCATTGCATCCCATTATCCCTTTTATAATAAAGCCGGCATGTACTTTTCCAGAATTTATCAGCAACGCTCATATGTGGCGGCGGTCCGTGCAAAAGAGAAATACCCGGGAGGTATGTATATCAATGCGGAAGAACCTGTCCACTCACTCAGAAGTCATACGACACATGACGGAGAATTGATTCTATTGGGAGGTGCACAGCACAAGTCAGGGCAAGGCGGTAACACAAAGAAAAATTATGAGGAACTTCTTGATTTTGCCGAACCATATTTCAATATTACCGGAGTCCCTTACCATTGGTCGACTCAGGACTGTATGACAGTGGACGGATTGCCATACGTCGGGAATATGACATCGGATACACCGAATCTTTATATAACAACCGGCTTTGGAAAGTGGGGCATGACGAACAGCATGGCTTCCGCTATGTTGTTGAGAGATCTTATCACTAAAGGCGATAGCCCATGGAAAGATGTTTATAACCCCTCCCGTCATACAAAGGCTGCGTCGGCTTTAACTTTTGCCGCAGAGAACTTTAATGTGGCCGAAAAGCTGATTGGAGGTAAGTTTCAACCTCTTACTAAATTAGAAAACATCGAATTGGTCCCTGGAGAAGGCAAAGTTGTTGATCTTGACGGAAAAAGAGCAGGAGTATACATGGATGATGAAGGGGTCCGGCATATTGTCAACACAACATGCACCCATATGGGCTGCGAGCTCAACTGGAACCCGGCGGAGCGCACCTGGGACTGCCCCTGTCATGGTTCAAGGTTCTCTTGTACGGGTAAAGTAATAGATAGCCCGGCAGTGAATGAACTCTCGATGGATGAAGATGTCAATACAGTCGGAAAGCTTCTGAACGAGGATTTTTAATGCTTTCACAGAAAATATAAATAATTTGTAATTTTCTGATAAAATATGTTGACAAGTGAAAAAGTCTATTGTATGATAAGGATACTCAAAGAAGGTAAACCTAAGTAAGTGAGCAATCCTCAACTGAAGGAACCCAGAAGGGTAAACCGGATAAGCGGGTAAATCTCAACTGAAAGGATACCTGAAAAGGCAACCTCGATAAGTGAGCAATTCTCAACTGAAGGAACCCGGAAGGTAATCCGGATAAGTGAGCAATTCTCAACTTAAAGGGATACCTGAAAATGAGTAGCCTCTAAAAGAATCGGAAGCAAAAGCTAAAAATTACCTGTTGTAATAAACAGGAATGGAAGCCGAAGCGGAAGACATCTTAATTGAAAGATTAATCGAAAGATTATTATTGAAGATTAGGAGAACCGATACGCCGGACGAAGATCGAAGGATCTCAGGTCAGAGGCAGGAGGCAGAAAGGAGGACGTACTTCTTGGTACACCTCAAAGAAAGGCAGACACAAATATAATTCTTTATGAATATATAGATTGTGATCTGCCTTTCTTATTGCCATCGTAGGGTATTTGCTATACAAATACCCTTCTTAGTACACACGTTTTTTTCCGATCCTGAGGATTACTATAAAACCGATAAGAAATGTCAGAATGCAGTATAATAGTTCCATATTCGTCGGGATCCCTGGGAAAACCTGAACAAGTGATCCCAGCATAAAGCCGATGATCAGCATATATGTAAACTGAGGATGCCGTTTCATTTCTCTTTCTAAAATTCCTGCTGTTGTAAAAGTACCGGCCAGAATTCCAATTATCAAAGGTATAAGATAGTAAAGGTTGATTTCCTTGATAGCTAACAAGGTAAGGTCATACATACCCATCATAAGAAGAATATATGATGCGCTAATCCCCGGCAATATCAAAGCAATCGCAATGACAATCCCCGCAAGTATCAGCATAATAAAATAATATATATCAAAATGTTCATTGAGTTGAAAAACACCTTCCGGCAGATATCTGGTCATTATTCCAAGCAAGGCTCCCACACAGGCTACCATGATATTCATGGGCTTTATTCTTGATACCTTGACCTTTCGATAAAGCGGAGGAATACTTCCAAGGATCGCACCCATAAAAAGAAACATCATAGGCTTGTTCCACAACGTAATAGCTGTCAGCATAGGTCTTGAAAACAGCAGGATTCCTATTATTGCCGCAAGTGTAAATGTCGCAAGAAAAATAAAATTTTCTTTCAGATTACGGCGCAGGTCACACAGTGCATGAATCAGATCATCATAGATACCCAATATTATGGCCATTGTGCCTCCGCTTGCTCCCGGCACCAGCATTGAAGCTCCTACGATAAATCCTTTAATAAACCTTGTTGAAGTTCTCTCGTTACCTTTTTCCATTATTGCTCCTGACGATCTTCCTTTTTCGCTTTTGTGTCTTTCTGACATATCTTTCGTTAAACCCGATAAATGAACTCCTTCTATTATACATAAAACAAAAAAATGTTACAATCAATCTGATCCTAAGACGCTCAAAAAATCGTCAATCTCAGAGCTTGAGCATTCGTCATAATCAGAACAGGGGAACGGTATCCCTAAAGCCTCATATTTTGAAACGCATAGTTTTTTAAAGGGAAGCAGCTCTAACCGCTTCAGATTTGTAAAGAGACCGGCCGTCGCTGCGATACTCTTTATAGCTTCCGTACTGTTATTCAATCCCGGCACTATAACATGCCTTACCCAAAGCGGGATATCCATCTGCTCTGTCAGCTTCATAAAATTCAAAACTTCTATCATATCAGCTTTACAGTATCTGCAATATTCTTCTTTTGTCGAAAACTTTAAGTCACAAAGAACCAAATCCGTAAATCTAAGGACTTCCTTTGCTCCTTGCAGATTGCCTGTGCCGGAAGTATCCAGTGCGGTATGTATACCCTCTTGTTTCAGCCTTTCGAACAGAGAGGCTGTAAATTCCCATTGAAGCAGCGGCTCCCCGCCGGAAACCGTCACTCCTCCCTCTTTTCCGAAATATGAACGGCAGTTCAATATCTTTTTCACCACTTCATCCGCGCTGTATTCCTTTCCTCTCAGAAGGTTCCAGGTGTCAGGATTATGGCAATAAACACAGCGCAGATTACAGCCCTGCATAAAAACCACATATCGCAGTCCGGGGCCATCCACAGCACCCATACTTTGAAACGAATGGATACGGCCGTTCATCACATCACCTCATGGAATGTTCTTGCCATCACTTCTCTCTGTTGAAGTTTAGAAAGCTTATGAAAATTTACTGCATAACCCGATACCCTGATCGTAAGATTGGGGTGTTTTTCCGGATGCTCATATGCCTCCATCAATGTTGCTCTGTTCAATACATTAACATTCAAATGCTGTCCTTTCATTGCGAAGTATCCCCTTAGAATGGAAACAAGATTCGCATATCGTTCTTCCTCACGATTCCCCAAGGCTTGCGGTACTATTGAAAAGGTGTTTGAGACCCCGTCCTTGCAATAATCATAAGATATTTTTGAAACAGAATTCAAAGATGCAAGTGCGCCGTTTTTCTCGCGCCCGTGCATTGGGTTGGCTCCGGGTGCAAAGGGCACACCTGCTCCCCTCCCGTCAGGTGTAGCTCCTGTTTTTTTGCCGTAAACAACATTAGAGGTAATAGTCAATATAGACAGAGTATGTTCCGCATCACGGTATGTTTTATTCCTTTTTAACGCTTCAAAGAATAATTGAACCTGTTCCTGTGCAATTGAATCTACTCTATCGTCGTCGTTTCCATAAGCCGGATATTCCCCGGTTATTTCAAAACCTGTTATCAGTCCGGTATTATTACGAATCACCTTTACCTTCCCATATTTGATGGCAGAAAGAGAATCTGCCAATACAGACAGTCCGGCAATCCCAAATGCCATGAAACGGTGAACATCCGTATCATGCAAAGCCATCTGGGTTTTTTCATAAGCGTATTTGTCATGCATGTAATGAATGATGTTCATTGCATTGACATACGTTCTGGCCAGCCATTCACGATAAAATGCCATCCCTTCTAAAACCTTTTCATACTCCAGATATTCTCCTTCATACGGTCTTTGTTCCGGTGCTGTCTGATCCCCGCTCATTTCGTCGCGGCCTCCATTAAGACTCATGAGCAGAAGCTTAGGCAGATTAGATCTGGCTCCGAAGAACTGCATATCTTTTCCTACTCTCATGGCAGAAACACAGCAGGCAATGGCGTAATCGTCGCCAAAAGAAGACCGCATCAGATCATCATTTTCATATTGAATCGCATCGGTATCACACGATACCTTTGCGATATAACGCATAAAGCTTTGTGGCAGCTTATCCGACCATAAAACAGTAAGATTTGGTTCTGCTGACGGCCCTAAATTATATAGTGTATGCAGGATTCGATATGAATTCTTCGTGACAAGGGTTCTTCCGTCTTCTCCTGTTCCTCCCACTGCCTCAGTAATCCACATTGGATCTCCCGCAAAGAGTTCATTATAAGCCGGGGTCCGTAAATGTCTGGCCATACGCAGTTTCATCACAAAATCGTCCACAATTTCCTGAGCCTGCTCTTCCGTAATTATGTTGTCTTTCAAGTCTCTTTCAAAATAGATATCAAGAAATGTGGATACTCTGCCCAAGCTCATAGCCGCTCCATTTTGCTCTTTAATAGAGCCAAGATATCCGAAGTATAACCATTGGACTGCTTCTTTTGCGGTGGCAGCCGGATTTGAAATATCAATTCCGTACATGTTTGCCATTTCCTTCAGCTTATTTAAAAAATTTATCTGCTGATACAGTTCCTCCAGTCGGCGGATATTGTCTACGTCCATGTCCCTGCGGCCAAGCTCCTGTTTGTCCTTTTTTTTCTCATTAATCAGCAGATCGATGCCATAAAGTGCGACTCTTCGATAATCTCCGATTATCCTTCCCCTTCCATAAGCATCAGGCAGACCTGTAATGATGCCGCTTTTGCGTGCCGCCTTGATTTCATCTGTATAAACACGAAAAACGCCATCGTTATGCGTCGTCCTATATTGAAATTCCGTTTCAATCTTATTTGAGATCTTGTATCCGTATGCTTCACAGGCATTTTTTGTCATATTTAAACCGCCGAATGGATTTACGCCCCTCTTCAGAGGACGGTCCGTCTGAAGTCCTACTATGATCTCTTGTTCCTTATCCAGATAGCCCGGCTGATAATTTGTCAGAGAACTGACAGTCTGCGTGTCTATGTCAAGCACGCCGCCAAATTCCTGTTCCAATAAAAACAGATGGTTCAGCTTTTTCATTAGCTTTTTTGTCCGTTCTGTAGGACCCGCAAGAAAAGCTTCATTTCCCTCATAGGGAGTATAATTGGTCTGAATAAAGTTCCTTACATCGATTTCATTTTTCCAGTTCCCTTCATTAAATCCATTCCATTCTGAGTAATTCATTTATAAACTCCTTCCATATAAACAAAAATATTTAAATGATACCCTGCTCTTCGTTTATCATACCGGTGATTCCGCCAAGGTGCCGCTATTAAAGCGGTGCGGTAATCGCAGATATTAATAAAAAAGAGCAACATTCGGTATCAACCAAATATTGCCCAGACGGTCGGCGCACTCAGATCTTCATTCCCCTGTGGTTCCCCACAATTACCCGTCAGTAATGAAGTCTGCTATTCTTTTAGCAGTAGAAATCTACAAGTAAAACTTGTGATCTCTTTGCATAAGTTCGCCATCAATTTATTCATAAATTGGGTGAACTAGTATATGATGATTATATTATACGGTAAGTAGTGTTGTCAATCAGACAAATCAAGAAAACCTCCTGCAAGGCCGGACGATCTTAGTACCTTTTGGTTATAACCGGCATATATTAAAGTAACAGAATGGAGGTTGTGTTATGTATTGTATTATCCCATTGTTGTTGGGCTTCGTTGCCGGCAAGAGCTGCAACTCTGACCGAGGTTGTCATAATAACTGCAGAAGATGCTGCAGAGTTGAAAAAACTTTGATAAAAGACTGCCGCGGCAGATGATATGATTACAAAACAGGGGTTCCTCTTATGATTACTATCATCGAGGTTCCCCTTTTTATTTTTTTACTTTAGCAACTTGACAGATATTAACGTCAGGATTTACTTTTTCTCATTTATCCCTTCATAATTTGCAGATATGGATTGATTCTTCTCCATCATTATGTGTCCTGATTCATACGGCTTCCCTTCCACAGTCAGAATGAGTTCTTCCGCATTATAATAAAGACAGAATGTATTGGTGATGCTTTGCAGGATCGCTGCTTCATAAGCAGTTCCGGCATTCATTTCCGCCATAAAAGCCGAATTAAGGTCGAGCCTCACTATATTCTCATCATCAAGAGTTAGACTTCTGATTGCAGTATTTGTTGTGAAAACATCGCCTAAGGATTCACCGGCAGCTTCTTTGTAAGCTTCTTCAAGTACACTATCTGTGCTGTCATTTGTTTTAAATGATACTCCCTTTGTTTTATAGTAGATTTTTTCGCTGTCCAAATCCGGAAAATAGAATTGAATCATCTGTGTATTTGTGCTGTTTTCTTCAATTGACTTCAAAGAAGAACTGACTTCCATTCCATTTGCCTGATAGACTGTTTTTACCAGACCAGTACCGATGGCGTAATAGTCGATCGTGATGCCATCGTTTCCCTCGGTGGTCACTTCAATAGCTTCAAATTTTTCCATAGGAGTATCTACTTCCGTGTTCACCTTTGTAATGCTTCTTACTCTTCCGTCAGGCAAATTCCAGGATGTCCCCTTTTTTAACGGCTCCATAAGCAGTATTTCCTGTGCATTATTCCGCTCATCAAGAAAGTCAGACCTGTGATATACTTCTCCCTTGAAAAATACCCTTGCAATTTTTCCGTCACTAATCTCATAGACATTGACAAGTGCGCTTCCTCCATTGTCTACTCTTTGCTGCACCCGATTATCCGTACAGTAATCGTTGAAAACTTGATAACTTGCAAATTCGTTGCCTATTCCTTTATAAATATATTTTGTATTTTCCTTAATTGGGAAATAGTCTGCAGCATTTTTTACGACATCCTCTTGCAAAACAAGTCTAACACCTGTAACCTGCACCGGATAACTCTCTTTGATTTCGGGCAATATGGTTATATCTATTATTTGTCCTTCTGATAATTCAAAGTCATATTCTGCATTGCTCAAGTCCACGCTCGCCTTGTCAAAAGTTTCGAAATCAATAGTTTTAACCAGTATACTGTTATCGGACACTGACTTGATTTCCGCCGAAAAAGTAATCGTATCCTTTGTGCCGCAGGCTGTAAGAAATGCCAAAATCAAAAGACACATAGATATAAAATAACATATTTTGCTGATGTTTTTTATCATTCTCACTAAAATCTCACCCCCTATAATCTATTTTCCCACAATACCATAAATCCATTCATCATAATGGCAGCTTTTTATTCTATGAGAAATGAAAGCGGCCCTGAAAACCGATACATCTTCAGAGCATTCCTGATTATGATGTTATTGTGAGAAATTCGGGGATATAACTGATTACAGCAAATTAACATTACAGCACGGATAAAAGGTCCCGCATCCGATATGCTGTCCGGAATTTCCTGCAGGTTGAGATCTATAGTCATCCGGCCATTCATGGATGATCATCGCTCTTCCAAAAATCTCTTCGGGTTTGAATCTATCAGAATAAACAACCATAAAAGCATGACCATAGTACGCCATAAGCACAGGAAGGTCGCCTGAATGAAACGGATGAGGCTGTTCCGGAACTGCTGAGTAATGACCTCCTACGTCATGAAAGCCGACATATCCGTTTCCCGGTGTGCATGGACCATGCTGATGAATGTGAAAACCGTAAAAACCTGAAAATGGTATTCCTTCCACATCCGCAACAATCAAAGACCCGTCAAGGAACGGATAAACATAAACATCACCGGTCAAGTGATGGATTTCTGAGTTGCCTATTATATGAGCACAGGCAACCGGACTATTAAGCATAGTTTGATACATTAATTGTACTGTTTGATCTATCATAGAAAAACCCCTCCTTTTCAGGGCTAACTGGATAACTGCAAAGCCGTTTTATTTTCAAACGCAATTACTGCTTTGCAGCTGTCGCTATATTTTATGTCACAAATACCCCGGCTTCTATGCACAGAAATCCTGCAGCTTTTTGGGGCCGGAAACAATATCCTTACCTACATACAATAAACCGTCTTCTTTTACCTTTACCCCCCACTTGACCAGCGAAATTTCACCTCGGTCAATTTCTATACCGGTGATAAAAACAGGATGGACACAGCTTCCATCGTTGAAATACAAGGGTTCACCTTTTTCGGCATACATTGGTCTATGGTTATGGCCTGCTACCAGTATATGATTTGTTTCTATAACCCACTCAGTCAGTTTTTTTCCGACGTTTTCCTTCTTCTCATGATTTTGTGCGGGGCTTGTAGGATTATTTACTCCAAATAACTCCAAGGGTTTCCATAGGTATCGCACCAAAAATCTGCTGAGCCTCCAAAATCTGCTATTCAGTTCATCCACCTGATGCCCATGAACAAGCAAAATCTCCTTATTGTTGAATTGGCTGTCATTGCCGGTGTACCTCAGGACCAAACCCTCGTGAATCTGAATATTTTCAAACAGGGGAAGGCTTCTTTTGCCTCGCTTATCATAGTATGAATATAGATTTGCTCTCACATATTTTACGCTGCGTTTCACTATATCGTGGTTTCCATATATAAAATACAGTCGATTATCCAGATAAAACTCTCTCAACAGCAGAAACACATCAAGATGTGCCGCGATAATACCCGAAAGTAATTTATTTTCCCAAAGTTCGTCCCCATCCCCGATTTCTATATAGGTAAAACCTTCATTATAGTAATGGTTCAGGGCAGAAAGATATATATTTTCGTTCTTAATGAAATCATCTGCCTGGCTTCCGTTCCCCCTATGGCAATCACTCATAAGTATAATCTTTGAGGAATCATCAAAGGATACACGTTCTGCTGACTCGAAAATTTGGGATAAACGTTTAAATGAATTCATTTTTAGGCCTCCTATTCATTTATCACAAATATTTTTTCAGCTGGTCAAAAGGCTTAACAATTATTCTTGTTTTTCCAAATGTCATAAGCGCTTCATACAAAAGCGGCTCTTTTTCACGTATAGCCCTCAACTTATCATGCCAGCAATCATATTCTCCGGTTATTTCCATGAATCGATTACAAATACGCTCATTATTTCTTTGAATGATCCAATCTGTTTCTTCTGTTCTGGTAAGCGGCTGTGGCGTGTGTGTTTTATCAAACATGAATTCAACTGAGATGCCATTGGTCAGGATTTCATATGCCGGGTACCCGTTCTTTATCATTCCCTTGATAAAATTCATGCACATTGTCGTATTATTAAAAGTGATCCTCACATGCATTGAAAGTTCTTCGGGTTCTGAAAATTTACCGGGCATGAATCCTGTTAACCACCAATGTTTTCCTTCCCTGTGAAAAAGTACACTGTCATTTTTAATCAGAGAAAAAGCAATATGCGGCTGCTCTGCCTTATCAGCGCAGCGGTAAAAAGTACCGTTGAACAGATTTGGAATAGACAAATCCGCCCCCTCCGCCAGATAAACGCCGATCTCCGCACCTGTGTTTAGATAATACTGCCCTTTCCAGAGCTGGATAAGCCACCTTTTCCCGGCATATTCAAAGGTTATTGGTTCCGAATCAATGATCATCCCCGAAGGAGCTGCTGCTTCATCATACAAACGACAATATCCAAACTTTTTCTGCCATGCATCTATCCTTGAATAGAATATATCCTGGCATGGATCATATGCATATCCGGCATCACCAAGCAGTTTTTTGAATTCCTTAATATCTGCATCGGTTTTCGAAGCGCTCGGTTTCGGATGCAGATTTCTGAGAATACGGTAAACAAAAAAGGCAAATATTATCAACAAAACTATAATCGAGGAAATAAGAAGAAAATCTGTCCCCAATTGAGTTTTGAATATATCAAACATAAACCGTCACTCCATATCAATTTTTCTTTATACTATTCCGGATTGGCGTTTTATGTTAAAACACAAAGGCAATATCGCGGGATATTAGCTCCGCTATATTGCCTTAAGTTAAATTTATTTATTAAACTTTAAAATTTTATGATTTTGGTTTTCAGCTAATGCTTTGCACGAAGAAAAGCATGGTTATGGATCCGGTTTGCTTTTCTATCTGAAAACCTTGAATAAAATTTATTAAAGTTTGAATTCCGAAAACTGATTCACTGTATTGCCTTTTAATTTATCTTGCGATCAACTCACAAACAGCATTGGAAAATGCCACAGGATCCTCTATGGGGAGTCCTTCAATCAGCAATGCTTGATTATAAAGCAGTTCTGTATATTTCTTTACCTGTTCTTTATCGGAAACAAAAGCTTTTTTCAATGTGTCAAGAACAGGATGAGATGCGTTGATCTCCAATACTTTTTCTGCTTTGATTTTTTCATCGGTCGGCATCGCATTGAGTACCTTTTCCATTTCAATCGAAATGCCTCCTCCGCTTGTCAGGCAGACCGGATGAGATTTCAGGCGCTGAGATAAGCGAACTTCACTGACCTTTCCATCAAGGGTTTCCTTCATGAAGTCAAAGAGCTCCTTATTATCTCCGGCTTCTTTTATTGCCTCATCATTATCCTTGCTCTCCTCAATTCCGAGATCGTCACCGGATACCGATTTGAATTCCTTTCCGTCGAATTCATGCAGTATCTGGATCGCGAACTCATCAACATCATCGGTAAAATAGAGAATCTCATAACCCTTGTCTTTGAGGAGTTCTGTCTGAGGAAGCTTGTCGATTCGCTCTACCGATGCTCCGGCTGCATAATAGATATATTTTTGGTCAAGTTTCATGCGTGAAACATATTCAGACAACGCCACAGGTTTCTTTTCTGTGGAAGAATAAAAAAGGATCAAGTCCTTCAATGTATCTTTATTTGCTCCGAATTTATCGTACAATCCATATTTCAGCTGCAGTCCGAAATTTTTGAAAAATTCTTCGTATTTATCTCTTTCCTTATTCAAGAGTTCGACAAGTTCACTTTTTATCTTCTTTTCCAGCCTTGTTGCGATTGCCTTGAGTTGTCTGTCATGCTGCAGCATCTCTCGGGAAATATTCAGTGAAAGATCCTGAGAATCCACCAGACCCTTTACAAAGCTGAAATAATCCGGAAGCAGATCAGGACATTTATCCATGATTAGAACGCCGCTTGAGTAAAGCTGCAAACCTTTTTCATATTCTTTTGTATAATAATTAAATGGTGTTTTTGACGGTATAAATAATAAAGAATTATAGGAAACAACTCCCTCTACGTTCGTATGAATAACCTTTAAAGGCTTTATAAAGTCATAAAACTTCTCCTGATAAAAGTTTTGGTAATCTTCGTCTTTTATCTCACCTTTATTTTTACGCCAAAGTGGAACCATGCTGTTCAGTATCTGCTCCTCTATGACGGTTTCATATTCATTCTCAGTTCCTTCTTTCAGCTTTTGCTGCTCAGAATTCATTTTTATTGGATACCGGATATAGTCGGAGTACCTTTTCACCAGATTGCGGATGCGGTATTCCTGCAGAAACTCGTCATATTTCTCATCTTCCGTATCCTGTTTTATAGTCAGAACAATCTCTGTACCGCAATCACTTTTATCGCTCTCGGTAATAGTATAACCGTCAGTGCCGGAGGATTCCCATTGATATGCCTGATCTTCACCGTATGCTCTGCTGGTTACGGTAACCTTGCTGCTGACCATGAAAGCGGAGTAAAACCCTACACCGAACTGGCCGATTATATCTATATCCTCGTTTTGCTCGTGTTCCTTTTTAAAACTAAGAGAACCGCTTTTTGCAATTACACCCAAATTAGATTCAAGCTCTTCTTTTGTCATGCCTATTCCATTGTCTGAAATAATCAGCTGACGATTTTCCTTGTCAACCTTTATCCAGATCTCAAAATCTTCTCTGGACACCCCTGTATTTTTTTGCGTTAGAATCAGATATAGCTTGTCTATTGCATCGCTTGCATTAGAAATCAATTCCCTTAAAAAAATTTCTTTATGAGTATAAATAGAATGGATCATCAGATCCAAAAGTCTTTTTGATTCTGCTTTAAATTGCTTCTTCGCCATCTAAAACCCTCCTTTAAATTATATCTAAGCGCTCAAGTATTCCGTTTATTTGTTAGCACTCTATGTCGTAGAGTGCTAACAACTTTACTATAAAACATATTGTAAGGAAAATCAAGGGTTATTTTGCCATATTTAATAATTGTAGGTTTTAATAGCCTTTAGAACGTCCCTACAGGCTATGCGTTTCATGGTATAATACATACAAAGATATTTAAATCGATGCGGGAGAATCCTAAAATGAATTCGGAAATAGTTAATTTTAATAATAACCAACCCTTTTGCATAAAAGTAGAAAAGATCAAAAGATATCCAATTCATTGGCACGAAGGGGTAACAGAAATCATACTCCCGCTTTCCGGTGATGTGCAAGTGACTGCCAATTTTGAAAGCCTTACAGTTAAGGAGGGAGATTTTCATTTTATTAATAACATGACGATTCATTCTATAAGAAGCTCTTCAAATGCTGTCGTAGCACTGCTCTATGTGAACCTTGACTATTATGAAAAAGACTTTCAACATATCAAATACATGTATTTCAGAAGCCATCCTTATATAGATGAAAACAAACCTTTTAAAAATCATTCTATTGATTTTAGTAACAACTACAAAGTCCGCTTACGGAATCTTCTGATCGATTTACTCTTGCGCCAGCTTTCCAGTGAATTGTCAGGTAAAGTGATTGATGAAATTGGCAGCCGGTTTATTTATTCCATGATTTATGAGTTCCATTGGCTTAAATTTTTTAAAGCTAATGAAAGGATGATGAATCCCGAGCAGTTTGACCGCTATCATAGGATAGTTGAGTTCATTGACACTAATTATGCAGATAAGATCACTTTGAATGATGTCGTCTCCAGAGAGTTTGTCACAAAGACTTATTTCTCGCATTACTGGAAAAAAATAAGCTCCTATACTTTCACTGAGAGATTGAATTATGAAAGAGTGCTGAAATCTGAGTTCCTTCTTCTTGGTGATATGAGCATTTCAAAAATATCAGAGCAATGCGGCTTTTCTGATGTAAAATACTATTATCAATATTTCAAAAGATGGTATGGATGCATGCCCCGTGAACATAGGCAGCGCTGTTTGCGATTTAATGAAATGGGAGCCGATATTGAAGGGCTCGAAAATAATTTATTGGAAAAAGAGATCGAAGAATATGCCGGCAAATATTTGTTTATCGAATGTACTCCTGCTGAAGATGTCACCGATTCGTCCTATTCAGATAACTACATGAATATGAGGTTTCTTAGCAATCCCGCCAATCTCCGCACCTCGGCTGACAAGTGCATAATTCTTGATCCTTTTAAACCAACTAATTTTCTTGCGGAATCAAACGGCACTATATCATATAACTGGCACAATATTGATCTGTCAGTCAATATGACAACAGATGAATGCTTTCTTCTATTTATACATTTCCACGTTGGAAATGTCACCGAAAAGCAGATTTGTTATGCTATTGATAATTTTCTTTACAACAGTATTGCTCGGTATGGCATGAATATGGTTAAAAAATGGCATTTTATTATAGATTGTATGAATATAATGTCCACCTATAAATACAATACGATAGAGAATCTGATCCTCGATAAGATCAAGAATGCTAAAATTAATTATTTCTTTGAATTTAAATAACCTATTATGACAAAAATGCGTTTTCTAAATAAATATTATCACATTTTTATCAATTAAAAACCTCTTGAGATAGTTATACAATTAACATAGCAGTTAAACGAGTCACAAATCCGCTGCTTATGCTTATTAGTATTTGAGTTTTTTGGAGGTTGTTATTATGAAATTGAAAGACAAGGTCGCAATTGTTACAGGATCTACTTCGGGTATGGGAAGAGCTACTGCTGTGCTATTTGCCCGTGAGGGAGCAAAGGTAGTTGTTACCGGACGAAATGAAGAAAGGGCAAAGGCTGTAGTAGATCAAATCAAATCTGAAGGTTTTGAAGCCATGTATGTGATTGTTGATACTTCCAAGATTGAAGACGTTCAAATTCTGGTCGATAAAACATTGGAAGCATATGGCACCGTAGATGTTCTTTTTAATAATGCCGGCGCTTTAAGTATGTCACCTCTTCAAGATGTATCCATGGATGAATGGGACAATATATTCTGTGTAAACGTTAAATCTGCTCTTTATTTAGTACAGAAGGTTGCTCCAATCATGAAAGCGAAAGGGAAAGGCGTTGTCATAAACACTGCTTCCGTAGCATCATTTGGTGCACACCACGGTTTTGCAGCTTATGTTTCTTCCAAGCATGCAATGGCCGGATTATCAAAATCAATGGCTTGGGAATTAGGTCCGGAGATCCGCGTGAATGCTATTGCACCCGGATTGATACATACCGCTATGGTAGACAGTATAGGCGGTCCTTCTGCTGTACAGGGCATGATCGATAATTGCCCGGTCAAAAGAGTCGGTTTGCCTGAAGATATAGCAAACGTAGCATTATTCCTTGCCTCCGACGACTCCTCATTTATAGATGGTCAGGTCATAAAGGTTGATGGAGGATTTGAAATTTAACAGGCTGTTCATCTTTTGATTTTGTTAATAGAGAGTAAAGGAAGCAAAAATTACTTTGCTTCCTTTACTCATTTATATATTATTAAAAACTCTTGTTTTAAGACGTGTTTGCGTAAATTGCTTATGCCCTTCAGGTGAACCATGATACCCAAATCCGCTTTGCTTCGCCCCAACCCATGGGACGTCTCCAATGCCTCCTATAACAGTGTTTATTCCGATCATTCCCACGTTAAGCCTGTCCGCCGTTTCCTGCACATACTGATGACCGAACACAGATGCTCCAAGCCCGTATTCTGCTGAATTTGCCGATTCGATGGCCTTATCAAGGTCGTTATACCTTGTCACACAGACTACCGGTCCAAAGGTTTCCTCCTTGGCAATACGCATATCATCAGTGATACCATCCAATATCGTGGGTATAACAAAATGCTCCGGATGGTCCTTGCCGCCGTAAATAAGTTTTGCTCCCTTTGCTATTGCATCATCAATATGATCTAATATGAGCTGCCGCTGTTTTTCATTTATAATTGGACCGACAAATGCATCCGGATCATCAAATGTTCCTATTTTATAATCTTTGATATAATCAGCTAATTTTTGGACAAATTCATCAGCAATCCGTTCATCCACAAAGATTCTTTCAGTTGCTATACACATTTGCCCAGAATTTTCAATACTGTTGATGATTGCAAATCTGGCCGTAGTATCGATATCCGCATCGTTCAGTACAATAAGAGGGTCCTTACCTCCCAACTCCAAAATCAATCGCTTTAGGGTTTTCGAGGCAGAAGACATGATTTTTTTACCTGTTTCTTTTGATCCGGTAAAACCTATAAATGCGATATCAGGTGAATTAACAAGCGCACTGCCATGTTCAATCCCACCCTGTACTATCTGCAATACGTTTTTGGGCAATACTTCATTTAATGCATCTACATAAGCCTGCGACACCAGTGGTGTTTCCTCCGATGGCTTTAATATAACGCTATTTCCGGCTGTCAAAGCAGGAATGATCATCCAATGTGCCATTGAAACCGGATAGTTCCAAGGCGAAATAATCGCACAAACCCCTAAAGGAAGATATTCAATAACTGTCTCAATACCCGGCTTGGATCTTACTTGCGGCTTTAATCCTTCTTTGACATACTCTGCTGTTCTGCGAGCTTTAAGGCAGCCTTTTACTTCGCCGATTGCACTCTTTAAGTTCTTCCCCATTTCTCTCCCAAGGAGTTCAGCAATCTCCGGTAGATGCAGACCAACCTTTTCCGCCGCCTTTTCAATAAAACCTATCCTTTCATCAAAAGACAATGCTGCCCATTTTAATTGCGCTTCCTTGCTTTCACGTATCATGTAAGGGATAGTGTCCAGTGGTGTTTTGGGTATCTGATCTATCAGCTTACCGTCAGCGGGATTATATGATCTTAACATATCATCCATAACTGTGCCCTCCTTAATTTCAATGAGAATAAAAGTGATTTATATAATTACATGCTTCTGAATATTTTCGATTTATTATATAGTACATCCGTAGATAATTCTTATATATTTAAAATCCTAAGATGCTCCAAGAGTATTTTGGTCCCAATTAATATAAGTATTATTCCTCCTGCAGCCTCAGCTTTGGATTTGAATCTGGCTCCGAACATATTACCGATTACAACACCAAAAAAGGATAAGACAAATGTAACAACTCCTATTACGGCCATACCGATAACAATATTGGCATGTAGAAAAGCAAATGTGATCCCCACTGCCAAAGCATCAATACTGGTTACAAGAGAAAGTATGGTTATATCCTTGATACTGAACACAGCGCATATTTCTTTTTCTTCCTTGCGTGATTCAAGTATCATGTTTATTCCGATCAGGCAAAGCAGCGTAAATATTATCCAATGATCAACAGAAGTCAGATAAGCTGCAAACCGGGTACCTAATATATAGCCAATGAGTGGCATCAATGCCTGAAATCCGCCAAAAAAAAGTCCAATAATAAGAGCATACCGATATTCCATTTTACGCAGACATAGGCCTTTTCCCACTGCTATAGCAAAAGCATCCATAGATAAGCCAATTGCGATTGCAAATAATTCAATTCCACCCATTCAAATCTTCCTATTGATATTCATCTAATCGTTTAATCGTTTTAACAAATTGTATTTTCAAACCCTTTATATACGCAAACATACTCTATATTATCACCTATTTAATGTTTTTTTACAATTACAATATCGTTATGTGACATCTGAATTATCTTGGCTTTTCCGCTCCTGTTTGCTGCTCCAGATTGTCCAGGAAACAACTGCACTGATTACTATACCTCCTCCTATCAGGGCAAAAAAACCGGGCTTTTCTCCGTAAAACAGCAATACCCATATAGGATTTACGAGTGGCTCTATCACTGAAATTAAAGAGCAGGTTAGGGGCGAACACTTGCGTACAGCCATTCCATACAATATATAAGGTATCCCCAGCTGGAATATCCCCATCGCTATTATTATCATTATATTTGATGTTGTTATCGAAGTATCTGACAGTATCATAAAGGGCAACCCTATTGTAAATGTAATCAAATGACCGAGCAGTATACCGCTTGCCCGAGACTCTACGTTTGCATTGCCTGTTATAACAAACATCGACGCAAAGCACAGACCTGATATAATAGCAAGTATATTGCCTGACAAATACCCGCCCGAAAGCTCATCAAAGAAAAACAACGAGATACCAAGCATTGTGATGCCGACCGTTATGATGTCCCCCTTCTTGAACTTTTGATGATAAAACAGCGTAGATAATATCAGAATAAAAATCGGAGCTGAGTATTGTAATACGATGGCATTTGCTGCAGTCGTCAATTTGTTTGCGACGACAAATACTGTAAACGTTGCTGACGTAGCGATACCGCCAATTATAGAAGCCCTGTTTATAACAAATGGCGTGTTTTCATGCCGCATATAAAGGAAAAAGACTCCAGCTGAAATCAGACTCCTGCCGCCTGCAATCACAATTGGATTCCAGGGCAGCAGCTTTATGAAAATACCTGCCGTACTCCATAAAAGGGCACACATTACCATGTAGAAAATTGCCCTTTTTTTCTCATTATCTGATGACATCTATCATTCCTTCGTCATCTTCACGGGATGACCCTTTCTTAATCATTATATTGTCGTTTGTATAATCACTGCAGCATCATTCTATCTGCAGCCTTCTTAAGCACTATTCCTGCTGCAGGGCCTGCGGATTTGCTGCCGGAACCTCCATTTTCCAAGATGACAACAAAAGCAAGCGGGCAATCATCCCTGTCCATGAAACCGGCAAACCATGCATGCGGCTTTTGATCTCCTCCCACCTCTGCCGTTCCTGATTTCGCGCAAAGTTTTAGACCATTATAATTCCTTTCTCCGTAAACCTCAATAACATTATTTCGCATCATATCTCTTAGGATCAACGCTGTCTCTTCCGAAATAATTCGTCTGTCTTTTGATCCGAAGTCAGGCATCAATGAGAGTATCCCTCCGCGATCCTTTACGATTTTAGGTGAAACACACACGCCATCATTGGCTATTGAACCAACGTATGTCATAAAAGTTAGTGGATTTGCCGTATCATTGTACTGACCGATTCCTGCCCAGGCAAGGTCTCCCCCTGTTGCATCTGAAACTTCCGTCTTGCCGATGGCTGTTAAAATTCCATCAACCTTTAGGCTTGTATTAAAACCGGCAATGTCTGCATATTTTTGTAGAGCGTTGCCTCCCAACTCCAAAGATATCTCTGCAAATGCAACATTACAAGACTGAGCAAGGGCTTGTTTTAAAGTCACATTTCCATGCGCAGACGGACACGTCACCTTGTCTCCGTCTATTATCTTCTCACCTTCACATTGGTATACTTTTCCATCAATATTATCAATCATGTCTATTGCCGCTGCTGCTGTTACCAGTTTAAAAACAGAGCCCGGCGTATAAGCAGCAGATAACAGGCGATTGATATAAGCCCCTTCATATTTGTCAGGATTTCCTTCTATATCAGGGCGCTTTTCAGGATCAAATGAAGGAGAACTGACCATACAAAGGATTTCTCCGGTCTTGTAATTATATACCCCTATTGTTCCCTTTCTACCATTCAGCGCTTTATACGCTGCGGAACAGATTTCCGCATCAAGCGTAAGCGTCATGTCGCTGCCCGGCTTGTATCTCTGAGCATTAAACCGATATGCGCCGTTTACCATATCCCATCCGGAGAGCCTGTCTCCAAATGCTACCTGCGCACTGGTCACCACATTGCCGTAAGAATCGCCCACAGCATGCATGACAGCCTTTCTTACAATTTCATTATCATTATATTTTTGAACTCCGTTTACAGTCTGAAGAAGCACCTCCCCATTCCGATCATAGATTTTCCCGGTTGTCTGCAGCTGACCATTTTTATATAAATGCTTATTTGTCGCATGCTGGACCCAGTCGGAAGCATTATTAATATAACTTATAATAAATACAATAAGACCTGATACAAGCAGAAGAGATAGAATAAAAAGGGCAAAGGCACGTTTTGTCAATATTTTCATCTCACTCGACCATACCTTCCTCTATTACTTCTCTCTCCGGCCTTTGCCTTTCATCCGCCGATTTGATAAACGCCAAAAGAGCCCAGCATACGACCATGGAAGATCCTCCGTTGGATATAAACGGCAATGTCACCCCCGTAAGAGGGAGGAGGTCTATTGAACCGAATACATTCAGTGCAGTCTGTATCATAAAGATTGAAGCTGCTCCGCAGGCTGATATTGCATAAAAGGAAGATTTACAGCCCCTCATAAGAAACAGCACCAGGAATGAAAGAAAGATAATCGACATCAATGCGGTGAGGGCAACAATGAGTCCCCATTCTTCACATAGTATTCCAAACACAAGATCGGTATCTGAAGCAGGAATTCCAACCAGATATCCTTTACCTCCGCCAACTCCTAAAAGTCCTCCGCTTGCTGCTGCAATCAGGGTTCGAGTCTGTTGATATCCGATGGTATCTGCATATTCCCATACGTGACCCCATGCCTGAAAACGCGTTGCGATATAAGGCAGAAAGGAAATCACTGCAAAAGCACCAAGAGCGGCTCCCGAAGAAATCAATGCGATGGTTCTGATATCTCCTGAACGCATAAACGCTATCACAAGGAATGCAGTAAAGAAAACCACTGAAGTACCTAAATCTCTGATTATAATGAGGGCACCTATGCATGTGCCCGAAAAGCCGATAAAGGCTGTCAGGTTGCGTGTTGTCAGGAGCTTATTGAGTGTGGCTGTCCCTGCCAGTACAAAGGCAAACTTGACAAACTCCATGGGCTGAAAGGTAATAAAGCCTAAATCTATCCAATTTTTTGCACCAAATCGGTATTCGCCGATGGTAAGATTCATCAGAATCAGTATCAGTGCACATACGACAATAATATATTTAAACTTGCGTCCTCTTCCAAGATCTTTTATTATGACTTGAACAGCAGTGTAAACTATCATGCCCAAAATGATCGCGATGGATTGTTTCATTAGATGATCGGGATATACAGCTGCTACTACAAGCAGATTAAGCCCGCACAGTGAAAAAATCAGCAGTTCCAGCTCCATATATTTTCTGCTAAACCGGCACAGGAAAAAATAATAGATGCATTCAGCCAAAATATATAAACCAAAAGGAAGAGGAATACTTAGATGAGTACCCTCTCCTATGCAAGTCAGGTATATCTGTATACCACCAAGGAATTGAAATGCAAGGATCAACAGGAGTGTTTTTATATTATTGAATGAGCTTCCGTGATTAATAAGCCAGTTCAGCTTGCCTTTTGGTTCAATAGTCTCACACCCATCTTCCGCAGCAAGAAATAAGAACTCAGCCCCGGCAAAGGAAATAATATCACCGGCGTCAACAGGCCTTGACTGATCCGGCTTTTCTCCATTCACCTCAACTCCGCCCTTGGAGCCGAGATCTGTGACAGTCCAGCCATTTTCTCCGTATGAAAGAACCGCATGACTGCGCGATATGAAAGGAAGGTTTATCACAATGTCAGACAGCCTGCTTCGACCAATTGAATTTTCCCAGTGTTTCAGCGGGATCCGGTAACCTTCCTTTGTTTCCAGGAACCCCCAGATATGATTAGGACCTCCGTCCCTCAAAAGAGGCAGAATACATCGAAAAAGTATTAATACTGACAACACAGGAAATATCCATCGCACTATAAGTGTATAAAATTCCGCCAATTCCAGTGGATTTGACATGTATATACCAATAGTAGCCCCGACATTCTCCATCAGGGCTACTATCTCATTATAATATAGTTTTACACTCTCTATCATAAACCCCATAATAATCCTTTTCCAGCAAAATCATCTTATGGCATGTCATTGTAAATAGCCTGTTTGGCTTGTTTAATTATTATTTACCATTTACTTAATTTCAAATTCGCAGTGGACGATGGCAGTAATTTCTTTTTCTAGAGAATATGTATCGTTCATTCCGTAATCAGATACTTCATTTGAATAAAGAGGTGTAATCTGAATCACCCCCATATCAGCATAAGTCAATTTGCCAAGTGTGTTGCCAGCATTTTCCGCAATCATCTCAGCACGTTTTTTTGCATCCTTGGTTGCCTCCGCCAGCATGGTAACCTTCATGTCCGCGATCTTCGTGTACATATACTGCGGGGGGTTAGACTGGAACTGAATACCTTCATTAATAAGCTCCGTGACATTTCTGGATATTTCAGTCACCTTGTCAATCTCTTCGGAGCTTATTGTAACAGTCTGGTATAATTCATAATAGTCAATATCACTGGTGTACTGACCGTTTGGCAATACAACATAATAAGTATTGGTATTAATAGAAGAAAATACGATTTTTTCCTCCGGGACATCATGCTTTACAAGGTAATCCATGACTCTATTCCTGTCAGTTTCCAATTGCGCATATGCATCCTGGAGCGACGGCGATTTTGCATTGAAGCTTCCTGTCCATACGATAAGATCAGAGGTGATCTGCTGCTTCGCTGATCCTGTGACTATGATACGGTTGTTATCACCTTTAATCTTCGCAACACCATCAGCTAAAATAAACGAAGCCGCAACAATTGCAATGGCAGCAATGACTGCGATAATTACGTTTCCTGTTATTTTACTTTTAAGTTCATTCATAACGTGTATCCCATATCCTTTCCCCGACTTTCAGTTTTAACTAATAGAGTTTAGACACCGGTCACAGCAAAAATGTTCCATTCTCAGAATTCAAATCCAGCTTGTTAGCTGATACGCAAAAGGATTACGTTGATCAATAAAAAAGGTCTTTTATAATGCCTGCTCCTGCAATAAATGTCCCTATAGATGCCCCCATGTTCGCCATAAAAATCACAAGAATGATTCTTAAAAACCTGTTTCTGAAAAAACCTTTGGCACTGAAGATGTCCTCCGAAACATTCTGCAGATCTTTAACGGTTGGTTTTTTAATTGAAGCTTCTACCAAACCGGTAAACCATCCGCATGCAAGGATCGGGTTCAAGGTGGTGAATGGAGCAGCCACAAAGGATGTAAGTATGCTGAGCGGATGAGCTAAAGAAAAAGCTGTAAATAATGCTGCCAATGCCCCTGTCCATAAGACCCATGCAGATAATTGCTGCAATCCTGTCTGCAGATTCAGGGCAAAAGCATATATCAGCAAACCGATTATAACGGCAGGAATAATCCATCCTGCGATTTTCGAAAAATAACTGCGAGGCGAAACGAATGAAAGCAGCTCAATATCCTGTGTCTTATAGATTTCTTCTTTTATTCCGGGTACATGCGCGCCTCCAAGTACAGCAACAACCTTTTTACCCGGAGCATTTTTTATATTATGGGCCAGATACTGATCACGTTCTCCAATCAGGATATCCCCGATTTTGGGAAACTCTTTCCTCATACCCGCCATGACTGATTTCAGCATATCTTCCTGCAGTAGATCCTGCAGATCCTGGCTTGTTATGTCATCATCATCGTCTGCAGAGAATATTAGACTGACAAATAGCTTGGATTTTTCCCACAGGCTGAGTTTACGCCAGATTCGCATAAATGTCGTCTGTATGCTTCGATCAGCTAATACAAGCTCCGCCCCGATTTCTTTTGCGCTTTCGATACCCTGTATCATTTCACCGCCTACCGGAGTATCAAGCTTTTTTGCCATCCTTTTCTGATAGGAGCCTAAAGCAAGATTCGCCATAAGAAAGCCGACTTTTTTTGATTTGATTACTGTAACTATATCTGTATTTTCCCATGACTTCGGGTTTTGCATATTTTTGTAGCGGTCTTCATCCAGCTCTATACATACACTGTCCGGTCTTTCTTCTTCGATCACTTGCTTAACGAGCTCTTTGCTTTCTTTTGATACATGAGCCGTTGCTATCAGTATTATTTCTTTATCTTTATAAAACAATCTTGTGACATTATTTTCGTTCATATTTCACCATCCAATTGTGACGCAATTTTTGTACTCAATTAATATCTATTATCTATCCTTTAGCTTTATTTTTCAATAAAAATATAAAATCTCCATAAATTCTATTCATGGAGATTGTTTACCTGATTCAGATAATCTGCCTGTTTAAATTTACCCAACGGCCCTTAGAACCAGGCAGAATGTTAAGTCTGTATGTTTTATACTGCCTTATCGGATGTATCTGTTGTCTTTTCCGCCCATAGTCTGTCTGCGGTGAATGACCAATTCTCTGCTGCAGCCACACATTTTTCTGAGAGAGCCTGCACGTCTTCCGGGCGCTTCATATCTGTAGATGCAGCTCCGGACTTTGTGACCATTTCAGGTAATCTGTCCGGATTATCCAGAAGCGGACAAGGCCTTAGGTGATTATTATTAAACGGCTGATTTTCACGGTACTGCATAAACAGCGGTGACTGATAAGCCTCGAGCAATGTCTTTTCGTGAATATTGGAATCGGAGTAATGAATGAATGCACATGGCTCAATATCACCATTTGCATTTATATGTATATAGCATCGTCCTCCGGCGATACATCCTTTCACATATTCACCGTCATTCCAGAAGTCCAGAGTAAAAATTGGTTTTATCTCTCTGAATTTACGAATCTGGTGATACATGAACTCACGCTGCTCCGCAGTTGCCATAAGTTCAGGCACTGCATCAACGCCAACAGGCATATAGGTAAAGAACCATGCGAATTTTGCGCCTTTGGCTATCATGTCGTCAAAATATTCCTCACTGCCTATGGCCTCTGAATTCTTGCTGGTATAACAGCATGATATTCCAAAAGGAAGCTTTTTCTTTTTCAGCAGATTCATCGCTTTCACAACAGAAGCATAGGCTCCCTTACCGCGCCGGAAATCAGTTGCCTCTTCAAAGCCTTCTACGCTTATCGCCGGGATAAAGTTCCTTACTCTAAGCATTTCATCTGCGAATTCATCGTCTATCAGAGTTGCGTTAGTAAATGAAAGGAACGCACAATCGTTGTGTTTTTCGCATAGCTTGATGATGTCATCTTTTCTGACCAAAGGCTCTCCTCCGGAGTAAAGATACATATAGGTTCCCATTTTCTTTCCCTGCATGATGATACTATCTAAAGTATCGAAGTCCATATTCATGCTTTTGCCGTAATCTGCTGCCCAGCAGCCTGTACAGTGAAGATTGCAGGCAGAAGTTGGATCCATTAAAATAGCCCATGGAACATTGCAGCTTTTCTCTTTCTCAATTTTCGCTTGCTTTCTGAGTCCTAATATTGTGGCATTTATGATAAAGTTTTTAAAAAGCGTTCTTCTTACATTATCATCAATATCTGTCCAGAGGCTTTTCACTAACTTATACCAGTGGCTGTCTGTATCAGCAAGTACATTTTTAATCGAATTGAACTCCGCTTTTACAGTACCTTCCTTATCAAACTTCTCTACCCAATCAAGGATTTTAGGGATGTTTTTATCGGGATCATCATCCAAATAACTAAGAACCCTTTTTAATCCAAGACTTTGTAAATTTTCTACTATTGTTTTGCTGCCCATGACATTCACCTCATCTTTTTTACTTTGCGATGTTAATGACATAATTCAAAATCGCCCGTTTCCTGTTTTCAGGTATTACTATAGTATATGAATATATCAGCAAAGAAATGAAGGTGATCATTGTTGAGTCAGATCGGAATAATGAGAGTGATTAAAGAAAAGGCCTTTGATAAGGCCTTTAGAGACAAGAAGAAAAATTGTATCAAATATAATTTAAAGGGGTTCCCATTAAAACTTCTACGTCATGGCGTTTTTTATCGTTTTTCAGCTCTATTTCATTCCCATTCAGAACTTTTCCGTCCACAGTAATGCTGGCAACACCTCTGCAGACCATGTCAGGATTTATTACTTTAATATTGTATGTTGTTTTAATGTAATTGTATTTAAGAATATATTCTTTCCACTTCTTTGGAATGCATGGATCTATAATCAGTTTGTCCGCATATTTTCTGAAACCTAAAATGTTTTCGAGACCTGCCTTATAAATCCAGTTTGCGGAACCGGTATACCAGGTCCACCCTCCTCTCCCAGTATGGGGATGAACAGCATACACATCGGCAGGCACTGCATAAGGCTCTGTTTTGTAAATAGAACACTCTCTATCGGTTCTGGTATGGTTGATCGGATTGACTAATCTAAATAGTTCGCCTGCCTTATCCCCGTTTCCAAGCATGGCAAATGCCATAATTACCCATGCTGCTGCATGAGTATACTGTCCTCCGTTTTCCCTTACTCCCGGTACGTATCCTTTTATATAACCCGGCTCCGAATCACCGTCATTAAATGGCGGTGTCAATAACTTAATCAGCCCCTCCTCATGCATTACAAGATAATCTTCGATAGAGTTCATGGCAATTACAGCTCTTTCAATATCTCCTTTTCCTGATATGACAGCCCAACTCTGTGTCAGAGAGTCTATTTTACATTCTTTTTTCCGTACAGAACCTAAAGGCTCACCATCGTCAAAAAAGGCTCTGACATACCAATTCCCGTCCCAGCAGTTTTTTTCGATAGCATCAGTTACCGTATTCCCCAATATTTCATATTTTTCCGCTCTCGTATCATCTTTCATGCAGCGGCAGATCGGTATGAACTTCTGCAATGTTGAATACAGGAACCATCCCAGCCAGACACTCTCCCCTTTTCCGCCGTTTCCGACCGTGTTCATGCCATCATTCCAGTCCCCTCCGCCGATAAGCGGAAGCCCTCTTTCTCCAAATTTCAACGCATTTTCAACAGCACGTATGCAGTGAGCATAAAGGGAAGCCGTTTCCTTTGTGATCCCCGGCTGGAAATACCTTTCATTTTCATATCCCTTTAAAATGTCTCCTTCCAGAAATGGAATCTGTCTATTCAGTACTTCAAAATCCCCTGTTATCCTGATATATTCGGCAGTGACATACGGAAGCCATAAATAATCATCAGATATTCTTGTCCTGGTTCCTTTTCCGGCAGGCTCATGCCACCAGTGAAGAACATCACCCTCTATGAACTGATGCGCTGCATGTTTCAGGATTTGTTTTTCAGCAATTTCTGGCCATACCACGGCTGCGGACAGGCAGTCCTGCAGCTGATCCCTGAAGCCAAAGGCGCCGCCTGCCTGATAGAAAGCTGATCTTGACCAAAGACGGCAAGAAATGGTCTGGTATAATAGCCAGCCGTTCATCATGATGTTCATGGAAGGATCCGGAGTGTTAACCTGGATAGTCTGAAGCTTTTCCTGCCAGAATTCTTTTACTTCCATTAACGATTCTTTCGCTTTTTCAGTATTCCGAAAAGCAGCAGCCAGCTCACGAACTTCTTCTTTGCTGCGCGCCATTCCGAGCAGAAAAACAATTTCCGAGGTTTCATTTGCCTTTAAATTTATATGGACCTGCATAGCGGCACACGGATCATAACATGCTCCTGATCTACCGGATAATTTATTGCGTTTTAAGGAATCAGGCGCGTTTGTTCCTCCCGAACCGAGAAATTCATTTCTGTCTCCTGTAATGTATCGCTCTTCCGCAGAAGTATCCATAAAACAGACCCTGTCAGCAAATTCCCTGTTATACCGGTTCTCGATCATCAGAACTCCTTCCTCGCTCTGTGAACTCATCAGATGCATGGAAGTTTCCCTCGTATTTACTCCTAAAACAGGTTTTAAATAATATGTTATGCTTATAGTTTTATCTTCATTGCTTTTATTGCTAAGCTGTATGATACTTATCTTTACACTTTCCTTTACAGGGACAAACTGAACCAGACTTTGCAATACTCCGTGACTTTCATGATGAAATTCCGTATATCCAAAACCGTGTCTTATTATATAATCTTCTTTTTCTCTTATGGGCAGCGGTGTAATTGACCATAGTTCTTTATTTTCATCGCATAAATAGAATATTTCTCCTTGACCGTCACTGACAGGATCATTGGACCATGTCGAAATCTTGTTCTCGCGGCTATTTTCACACCAAGAAAAACCGCCTCCGGCCTCAGTTACCATGAAACCAAAGTCAGGATTCGAGATTACATTTACCCAGGGGGCCGGCGTCATTTGTTCATCAGCAAGCCTGATTACATACTCCCTGCCGTCACTGCTGAAACCTCCTGATCCATTGAAGAATTGAAGCTCATTTACATCAGCAACGCGTTTGCCATATAACGGTGTTTGCTTTCTTTTTACAATATGCTGATGCTCAGCCATATTGACAGGCTTTGGCTTTTTCGTATCGTTTTCCGGTAAGGACCGAGTAATATTATTAGGATATTCAGACATCATCTGCTCTTTCATGGTGCCGCCATCACCCGTAAATATCAATCTGGCCACAGCATATAGAAGCTCTAAGTCACCGTCCGACATAGTATTTGAATTGATAAGGAAGATATCATTATGATGATTGCACGCGTCATATGTCTGATTTGAATGAATAATTTCTGCAATCAATGAATAGACCGGGTTTGAATAACTGTTCTCCTCCCGGATCAGAATAACCAAATCAACTCTTAGGTCTTTAGTGCGCCAGTATTCATGCGCTTTAAGTACCTCGTAAAGGATCTCTGCCTCTTCCGTTTTATGGATTACCATAAGAATAATCGGCCTGTCTCCGGATATCCCATACGGCCATAAAGACGACTGCCCTTTTCTGTTGGCCTTAATGATGTCCCTGTATTTTAGTCTTTGCGGACTGATAAACAAAATGTCGGAGATCATTTCCTGATATAGTTCCATTTCATGTGCTTTAATATTAAGAAATTTAGCCTCGACATGACTTCTGGTAAGTGCCAGCCAGAAAGAAGCATCACAGGTTTCTGCGCTGCTATATTTTTCTGCCATTTCCAGAATGGCTTCTCTGCTTTGTGCTGCAACGGTCACAAAGTAAATTCGTGCCTCCTCGTCTGGTTCTATCTTTAATTTTATTTTAAGGCTGAAAATTGGATCTAAAACAGGCCCGACTGTATTTGACAGCGGCTTTTCGCTGCTGATTGAAACAGGATTATTGACCGTTCGTCCTCTTCCGATGAATTGCATCCTGTCTGTCTCATACTGTATATCGCCTATCATTTCACCATCTATTACAGGTATTTGCGCAATCCACATCTCTTTGTCCTCCGTACCTCGCGGTCTGCGGTTTGCCAACAGAACTTTACGCTCTTGATCAAATTCTGTTCTGACAAAAAGATTGCTGAAGGCGGGATGCGCCAGATCACTGTTACTTGAAGCCAGGACGACTTCGAAATAACTGATTGCCTCAAGTATGCAGTCCCCAGTCCCATTATTTTTCAGTTTTATCAATCGAATTTCCGCACTGTCATTTGTGGCTGCAACAACTTCCATAGATGTATCAATTTCACCGTCAGATCTTTTATAAACGGCCTTATCGGGAGTAAAGACAACTTCATATTTGTCGGGCGGGACATTGGCAGGAGCATAAGCTGCAGACCAGACGCAATTCCTGCTGACATCTTTTACATAAAAAAACATTCCATAACGATCGTCGACTAAATCTTCCCGCCATCTTGAAATGTCAGCGCTTTTTGTTCTGCTGTAACCTGTGCCGCGATCCGTCAGCATCACAGAATAATTGCCGTTTGATAAAATATGCGCTCTGGGAAGTCCGGAATCGGGCATTGTAAATCTGCGGCAAGCACCTTTTTCCCTGTAAATGTTTGCTTTTGGAGCTGCCGGCTTTTCTTTGGCATCCTTAGTGAACAGGATATTGGTCGGTACCTTTTCCTGAAGCAAAAGTTTTGCCGCTTCTACATGAGGGTCCGCTGAGAAGCGAGTCTGCATAATGTTATCATTTAAATAATTGTTTATTGACAGCAAACTCATTCCCTGATGATGTGCCATAAAGCTTTTAATAATTATCTTTTGAGAATGCAAACCCGTTCGTTCCGGCGTATAGTCTGCAGCTTCATAAAACCCGTAGGCTCCTTCCAACCCTTCGGCTTTTAAATGCATAATATTTTTATAGGCTTCCCTGGGATTTACCATCAGTGCCATGAATGCTGCATAAGGTGCTGCTACCGCATCTTCTATCAATCCCCTCTTCAGCCCCAGCCAGGGTACTCCGATAGCTTTATACTGATAATCAAGGTTTGTGTCCAGAGTCCCATAACAAGATTCTGAAGATCCCCATGGCATTCCCCTAATCTTTCCATATTTCTGATGACTTTTTACGGCAAAAGAATATGTCTCATCCAACAGTGTATTTCGGTAGCATTTCATGATCAGCAAAGGCATAAGATACTCAAACATAGTACCGCTCCAGGATACCAGCCCTTTATAATGATCGATTACCGTGAGAGCTCTTCCCAGCATAAACCAATGTTTATATGGAACATCTCCTTTTGCTATGGCAATGAAGCTGGTCTGCCTGGCTTCGGAGGCAAGCAGATCATAATATGAATTCGTAAGCTTTTTTTCTTCGATATTATAACCAATGGAAAACAGCTGTCTGCTCTCATTATATAACGGGACAAAGCTAGTGTTGGTATAAAGGAATTGTATTCGTTCGGTCAGCTCATTGTACTTTCTCTGAAAAACTGAAACGGTTTCGCTCGCTTTCAATACGGCTGCTATAAGCTCATTCATCCAGGCATAGCCATTCTGAAAGGATTGATCCTTAATTTTTACTGAGGACTTTAACAGCTTGTCGATTTGTTTTATGATGCTTTTATTGATATCGGGTATATCCTGTAAGGAGACATTGGTTTTCAGGATCTCTATCAGTTTGTCTGTCTCTTCTGCCAAACTGCCATTGAAAAGTTCTTTCGGTGCTTTATCAGCCATAGACACCCAAGGAGCAAATTCATCAAGCTCTGCTTTAAGCATGCGTACCATTTGCACAGTCTTTGCTTTCCATACCGGCTTTTTGATCTTATCGATAACCGTACCGCTGATAAATTCATCTAATGCTCTGTTCCAGAGAATCAGATCGATTTTTTCTCCTTTTTCAATAAAATCGAAATAAGTAAATTCGGGAGGGAACACCTCATCATTTCCAATTTCGTTTCTTATAGTATCTTTTATCCCTTTTACAAAAACAGGATCAATTAGCGGGCTTGAATAATACTTCTTTATACCTTCGGTCAATGTAATCAGATAGCACACATAATTGCCGCTGTCAACAGTTGATACATACAAGGGTTTCAAGGGCTGCAAGGTTCTGGTATCATACCAGTTATATAAATGTCCGTTCCATTTTTCCATCTTTTCAATTGTTGCAACGGTTTTTGAAATTGAGTCTATTGTTTCCTTAATTCCGATATACCCCATATCCCTTGCCGATAAAAATGCTAAAAGCCCTAATGCAATATTTGTTGGGGAAGTTCTGTATGCAATTCCTCTTGGAGGATCTTCCTGAAAGTTGTCTGGGATCAGATAATTATTTTTTGAGTTTGAAAACTCTTCGAAATATCTCCAAGTTTTTCTGGCTATTCTGCCCAGCTCATCTTGCTCTTCTTCTTTCAGCACTTTTTCTTCTCTGTCGTCTTTTTGGCTGATTCGGTATGCTATATAAGGTGCCGTACCCCAAACAGCCAAAAAAAATAATCGGAGAATGGGAGCGTCTGTTTTTATTAAAAATGTCACGGCAACCAGGAAAGAAGTGAAAATAAAGCTTGCCCCAGTGTCATACACATAGCCTCTTAATGATCCGACTTGAATCTTTTCGACATCGGCAGAGGTAACCCATTCCAGCATATTCTTCCTGGTTATGAAAACACGTATAAGTGTTATAATCACAGCGTGCAAAACCGTTACTGCCTGATAGGGCAATAGAATGACAGCAAGCATAAATTGCCAGAAAAGCGATTTCAACCCTGAAAAGCACGGACTATGCCTTTTAATTCTGTTAAATTTAAATCCTTTGCAGAACAGCTTGTCGATCAGGCTTATGGCAAAAGGAAGTCCGAGCACTATCATGCCAAAACCAATCCACAATATGCTGCTTCCGGGAAGAATACTGAAGCCAAGCAGTATTAAAAGCAAAACAGACGGGGAAATCAAACTTCTTCTCAGGTTGTCTGCTATCTTCCATCTTGAAATGTAAGACAAGGGATTTTTAATCAGTTCCCCATTTCGATTATGGATTTTCCTGCCCAGCCAAGGTATCAGCTGCCAGTCCCCCCTTGTCCACCTATGGAGCCTCGCCATATAGGATTTATAACTGGACGGATAAGAATCCACCAATTCCATGTCATTGACAAGTGCAGCCCTGACATATGAGCCTTCCAGCAAATCATGACTGAGAATGGCATTCTCCGGCACTGCATCCTTTAAAACACCCTGAAATGTGCGAAGTTCGTATATACCTTTACCTGTAAAGATTCCTTCCCCAAAAAGGTCCTGATATACATCCGATATAGCACTGGCATAGGGATCGATCCCTTCCTGTCCGGTATGGATTCTGGAGAATATCGATCTGTTTGAACTTTCTATGTCAAAAGTGACGCGAGGCTGCATAACTCCATACCCCTGTGTGACGATCTTCCTTTCTTTGTCAATAACGGGGATATTTAGAGGATGTGCCATTGTGCTTATCATTTTTTTAGCCATTCCGAAGGGAAGCAAAGTATCTGCATCAAGCGTTATTATATATTTGACATCATTAGTTGGCAGCTTTGCGTTGGAATAAAAGAAAAAACTGGTTTCCTGCGAACCAAGGAGCATTTCGTTAAACTCCATTAAAGCTCCTCTTTTTCTCTCCCATCCCGTCCAGTTATTATCACTGGCATTATATTTCCTGAGCCTGTTATAGAAATAGAATATATCGTTCCCTTCTTCTGCATATTTGTTATTTAAATCTTTTATTCCCCGGGAAACCAGCTGAATAATTTTAGTATCATCATTGGCGTTGGGTCCGTTTGAATCTGCAAAAGCGCCAATCAATGCAAAATATAGATTTTCTTCTTTATTAGCAAGGTAATGACTCTCCATATTTTCCAGAAGCTGTTCCACTCTTTTTCCATCTGTCAGTAACGCCGGCATAACAACCATTGTACTCATACTTTCCGGAATTCCTTCTTTAAGCTCAAGACGCGGAAAAAATGCCGGGCTTTTTATTCTACAAGCCAGCCTGTTCGCAATTAAGACTGATATTTCCGAAGCCGGGATAAAAACCGCAGCACCTGTTAATATTGCAAGCAGTATTCTGTTCTCATCTGGAAATCCTGCTGAATACCAGCTAATAAACAATACTGTAATCATGGTGAAGGCAATAATGAAGCAAAGGTACATGCTGCCCAAATTATTCATTAACACATCCGCCAACCTTTTAGCGGGCTTCTTTTTTAGATTTAGCCTTTTTTCCAGTATTCGCAAGCCAGCACCGGTAAGGTAATACCCAACATGGGAATTCCTGTCCGAATCGCTCTCTTCGCCTTTTTCTTTGCTGCCTTCACGGGCGGCTTCCCCGGCAAGACTGATTGCTTCTCTTGCTATGTGCAGTTCTGATACTCTGTAAGCTTCTGCCAGTACTCCGATCCGGCTCTTATAATGATTTCTTGAACTGACATCCATAAGGCAGTATGTCCCGTCAGGATCCTGCTTTAGTATCTTATCCAAATTGCTTATCTGCTCAAATAATTCTGACCAATCAAAGCTTGAAATATATTTTAAGCATGCAATGCAGTTTCCTATCGTAACAGTATAGACGGCCTGGATATTATGTTCTTTTTCGGCAATTATTTCAGTTGAAGTGTGAAATTTTTTAAGGTTTTCATCAATACATTGCAAAACATTTGTATAACTTCGTCCGGACCTTCGAAATCTATAAAATAAATGCTCTATAAATGACGAGTTGACTACGTCGGCACCATTGCTTTTAATCAGCTTTATTATTTGTTCCGGATTTGTATCTTCATGAGTATACCATTCCTCGAATATCTTATCTGCCATATCCCATTGGGCTTTTGTTTCATTTATTTTTTCGCTTATCATTCTGATATTCTCTATCAGTGCCAGTTTAATCATGTCCGGGATAACTCTTATCTCTTTTTCAAGTAGGATATTATTCGATTGATAAGCCTCTAAATATTTGAGAAGTGTGTTAATCTCGATTTGACCGTCGGTATGTGATACCAGCTCCATAGCGATTGCAAAGACTCTAATATGACCCTTCAGGGCTCCACTATTTAATACAGGCATGCTGTAATAAAAATTCTTAGAAAAATCTCTGCTTATACCTTTCACTTGTTCCTCAACAATATAAAAATTATCCAGCAGCCACTCAGCAGCAGGCGGTACCGCCTGTTTCTGCAACGCGTCATCATTTAAACTTTTACATACTGTCTGAATAAAATTATAATTGTCGTTCATTCGGGTCAGTGGCCGGTTTTTAAAATGTATTTTTGAAGAAACAGTATGTTTTAGTGAGGTTATTCTGGCATGATCTTCAAGAATCTCTCCCGGCAAAGGAACGTCAAAAATTTGAAAATTTTTATTTTTTTGTTTGCTGAATGGAAAACTCAACTGTGCTTCTCCTTATGATATATTTCAGGGTTTACCAAATATTATTGCCAAAAACATGTTCATAATATTCCCTTCGAAACCTTATAATTTCATTATGGTTGTAATTGAACAGTTTCACGCCCATAATCATATATACTAAGATGTTAAAAAAGTGTTGAATAATCAACAATTGTAATATAGTATTACTATGGAAATAGGAGGATTAGACAATGTATGACAACATTCTTGATACCATTGGGCATACTCCATTGGTTAGAATTAATAAATTAAATCCGAAACCACATGTATTGCTTTACGCAAAAGTGGAAGGTTTTAATCCCACCGGAAGCATCAAAGACCGCATAGCCCTTAAAATGGTTGAGCAGGCTGAGGAATGCGGTGATCTTATTCCGGGTAAAACTATCATAGAGCCGACTTCCGGCAACACCGGGATTGGTCTTGCAATGATTGGTGCAGTCAAAGGCTATTCCGTTGCAATTGTCATGAGTGAAGCGGTCTCGGTTGAGCGGCGCAAGATGATTGAAGCTTTTGGAGCTAAAACGATTCTTACAGATGCTTCTCTCGGAACGGACGGTGCCATCAGAAAAGCTCATGAGCTGGTTAGTAACGACCCTGATAAATACTTCATGCCAAATCAGTTTTCCAATGTATACAATAAATTGGCTCATTATCAAACAACTGCAAATGAAATCTGGGAAGATTCCAATGGAATGGTAACTCATTTTGTATCAGCATTGGGAACATCGGGTACTTTGATGGGGGTTGGTCTCGGACTGAAGGATAAAAACCCAGATATCAGGATAGTTGAAGCACACCCTGTCAGAGGCCATTATATTCAGGGGCTTAAAAATATGGAAGAGGCGATTGTTCCGGAAATCTATGATTCGTCAAAAATCGATCGTACAGTGATGATAGAATCCGAGGAAGCTTTTGCTATGTCCAGGGAAATCGTAAGGCAGGAAGGTATTTTTGTCGGTATGAGCAGCGGCGCAGCTATGGTCGCAGCACTCGAATGTGTAAAGAATATAGAGGAGGGTTTTGTCGTTGTCGCATTTGCAGACCGCGGCGAAAAATATCTAAGCACGACATTGTTTGATCCCCGCTGATGCTGCCTATAAGGATTTGACTTTATTTCTCAAAAATGTAACACTAATATTAATCCAACTTATATGTAAATTTTGTAAATTAAAGTATTGGGAGGAGACACTATGAGTAAATTAATTATTATTTCAAACCGACTGCCTATCACTATCAAGAAAAATGGTGATAGGCTTCAGTATCAAAAAAGTATCGGGGGACTTGTAACGGGCTTAAAAAGGTATCATGAAAAAGCAGGCAGTCTTTGGGCCGGCTGGACGGGAATGGCGGACGATGATATCAGCGATATTGATAAAGATACCATTAAGAATGAGTTACATAAAACCTACCAATATCTACCTGTCTTTTTAACGAATGAAGAAGTTAATCTTTATTATAACGGATTTTCTAATAAGACAATATGGCCCTTGTTCCATTATTTTACTGGCAAAGTCCAGTATGAGCCTGAAACCTGGCAGGCTTACCGGCATGTCAATGAAAAATTCTTTAAAGCAGTCGAACCTGTTATCGAAAGTGATGATATCATTTGGGTCCATGATTATCAATTAATGCTGCTGCCGCAAATGATAAAGGAAAGATTTCCGGATACACAGGTAGGATTTTTCCTTCATATTCCTTTCCCCTCTTTTGAGATCTTCCGTTTGCTTATATGGCGCAATGAAATACTGAAAGGCTTATTGGGCGCAGATTTGATCGGATTTCATACCTATGACTATGTGCGCCATTTCCTGAGCGCCACACGCCACCTTCTTGACCTTGAAAGCAATATGAACAGAATCAGTTATGAGGATCGCTACGTTCAGGTAGATGCTTTCCCCATGGGAATCAGTTATGATTTCTTTGCTACAGAACGTAAAAATGATCCTTTTGAGGAAGAAGTCCGGGATATTATAGATAAAGCGGATGGAATCAAGATGATTGTATCTATAGACCGCCTGGATTATTCTAAAGGCATTCCTGAACGCCTGAGATCTTTTAATCGTTTTCTTACAATGTACCCGGAATACCTGGAAAAGGTCAGGCTGAATTTAATTGTCGCCCCCTCCAGAGTCGATGTCGACTACTATGAGGAAATAAGAAGAGAGATCAATGAATTAGTCAGCAGCATCAATGGAAAATTTGGTACTTTCACCTGGATGCCTGTTTGGTTTTTCTTCCGTTCATTTTCCCAGGAAAGCCTGATTACACTTTACCGACATTCAGATGTTTTGCTGGTCACGGCACTCCGTGATGGAATGAACCTGGTGTGCAAGGAATATATAGCAGCCAGGACAGATTACGGAGGCATGGTCGTTATAAGCGAAACAACAGGTGCAGCAAGTGAGCTTGGAGAAGCTGTTATTGTAAATGCCAACGATTACGATGGAGTTGCCTGCGGCATAAAGGCTGCCCTCGACATGACCGATGCTGAAAAAATAGCCAGAAATAAAATAATGAGCCGACGTATACAGCGATATGACGTTAAATTCTGGGCAAGTGAATTTTTAAATTCATTGCAGAATACCTTCATGTATTCAGAGCGGAGCATCACACAAAGAAGTCTTGAAAAAGCCAAGCTAATTGTTGAGAGTGCATATAAAGATGCAAATAAAAGGGTGCTCTTTCTTGATTACGATGGAACCTTGGTTGGATTTAAAGCCAAGCCTGAGCAGGCTAAACCCGATGCTGAGTTAAAGCAGTTATTGATTAATCTTATAGAAGATCCAAAAAATACTGTCGTTCTGATCTCCGGCAGAGACCGTTATACCTTGGAGGAATGGTTCGGTGACCTTGATATACATATCTTCTCATCTCACGGGTTATGGATCAGACATCCCGGTCAGGACTGGATCATGACCGTACCAATAGACAATAACTGGAAAGATTCGGTCCGACATATCCTGGAATTGTATACTGACCGTACACCGGGCTCATTCATCGAAGAAAAAGAATATTCACTTGCATGGCACTATCGGCTGAGTGACCCTGATTTGATCAAAGTAAAATTGATTGAAGTTAAGGAAACATTGATGTCAATGACGCAGCAAGGTACGCTTGGGCTGCTGGAAGGGAATAAAGTACTGGAAGTAAAAGATAACAGAGTCAATAAAGGATATACGGCATCTTCATTTATAAGCGATAAGGGGTATGACTTTATGTTTGCCGCCGGAGATGATTATACAGATGAGGATATGTTCTCCGCTCTCCCTGAAAATACGTTTACAGTAAGAGTTGGTCTGGGATATACGGGCGCCCGTTACTTCCTGAAATCCTGGCAATCTATGCGCTCGGTTCTTGAAAATTTTATTGATTTAAGCCAGACTGATATATATGACTAAATCATCATCTCTTAAAATGAATCGAAAGGTATTGTTATGTCAAACAGAGGATCGATATATTCAATAGACAACTTAGTGCCGGATCAATATCAAATATCCCTGAATGAAACAATTTTTCATAATGCCAACGGTTATATCGGTGTAAGATATGACTTTGAGGAAGGATATCCGGATGAATATTATTTTGTCCGCAGCCAATATATTAACGGGTTTTATGACCATGTTCCGGTAAGACGAAGTGAAAATCTTTATGGGCTTGTCACCGAAAAGCAAACCATGTTGAATGTTGCCGATACCCAGTCCATTAAATTATGGCTGGAAGATGAGGAGTTCAGCATGTACAGGGGCACTTTGCTTGAGAGCAGGCTATTCCTTGACATGGTTAAAGGCATAACTGTCCGCCATGTCGTTTGGCGTTCCCCGAAGGGAAAGGTTGTAGAGCTTAAGATCATTCGAATGGCCTCGTTTCATCAACTGTCTCTCTTTACCATAGATTATGAAGTGCTGCCGCTTAACTTTTCCGGCAATATTATGTTTGAATCAGGACATAACGGAAATGTTTATAATTACTGCGATCCCCATGATCCTCGTATGGCTAATGAGCAATTGCAGTATCTTACCCCACATAATTGTGAAATAAAAGAAGGCGCTTCCTATATAACCTCCGGCACATCAAGATCAGAGCAAGAAGTATGCAGCTGTGTCAAAAATATCTTATCTCAGAAACATACGCTTGAATATGATGTGAACGGTAACCGGGCTATATGCAGAATCAATACAAGGGCATCCGAAGGGAAAAAAATCAAGTTAAAGAAGTATTCTGTGTTTTGTGACAGCATACGCAGCGATAATCCGAAAATGCAGGCTGAAGTGGAGATGGGAACTGCTCTTGCTGTTCCTTTGCAGCATTTCTACTTTAAGCAGAAGGAATACCTTGCAGATTACTGGAATAACTGCTTTATAAGAATCGATGACAAATATGAATCCAACTTGTCGCTGCGATACAGCCTCTTCCAATTGATACAATCAGTCGGCAAGGACCGTTACTGCAATATTGCCCCTAAAGGTCTCAGCGGAGACGGCTACGAAGGTCACTATTTCTGGGATTCAGAAATGTATATACACCCATTCTTTACGATTACAAATCCTTCTGTGTCTAAAATCCTCCTTGAATACCGTTATGAGACTTTAGATCTGGCAAGAGAAAACGCTCGAATTTTAGGTCATAAAAAAGGGGCGCTCTATCCCTGGCGAACTATTATGGGCAAAGAATGCTCCGGTTATTATCCCTCGGGGTCAGCACAGTATCATATAAACGGGGATATTGCCTATACGGTTATCGCTTACTATCTTGCCACAAAGGACCTGCCCTTTCTATTAGTCAAAGGTGCCGAGATCATATGGGAAACAGCCCGCTTGTGGATGGACACCGGCAACTATTATAAGGGAGAATTCCATATTAACGATGTGACCGGCCCGGACGAATATACCTGTATTGTAAATAACAATTATTACACAAATCTTGTAGCACAATACAACCTGTCATGGGCTGTGAAAATATATAAATTGCTTAGACCATATAGCGGCTTTCGTGAATTGACACAGAAATTGGATTTAAGAGAATCTGAAATTCTTGATTTCCAAAACGCTGCAGATCATATGTATCTGCCTTATGATGAAGAGCTGAAAATCAATCCTCAGGATGACTCCTTCCTGAAAAAGCAGAAATGGGATCCCGCAAGTATACCTGATGATCATTTTCCGCTGCTGCTTCATTATCATCCGCTCCACTTGTTCCGCCACCAGATATGCAAGCAGGCGGATACCGTGATGGCACATTTTATTCTGGAAGATGCTCAGTCAGAAGAGACAATGTATAATTCATATCAGTTTTATGAAAACATCACTATTCACGACTCGTCTCTTTCTTATTGCATATTCAGTATTATGGCATCACGGCTGGGCATGGAAGAAAAGGCTTATGCTTATTATGAAATAGCAGCCAGGATGGATTTGACGGATGCATACGGAAATACAGACGACGGTCTTCATATCGCCAACATGGGCGGGATTTATATGACGATTGTTTACGGTTTCGCAGGTTTTCGTCTAAAGGAAAACGGGATTTCACTTTCACCGATTTTGCCTGCCAAATGGGACGGATACCGTTTCAAAATTGTCTTTGAAGGCAGCCGAATCAGAGTTGAGGTAAAAAATGACACCTGCCTTTTGCACCTTGAAAATGGTGCTCCTAAAGAAATCACGATATACCAGGAAACTTATCTGCTAAAAAATACTCTTAAAATCCGCAGGCCTCCCCGAAATACAAACGTAGAAGCGCCTGTAAAGGATAATGAGGAGGTTCACCCATGAAATATCAAGCAGTTATCTTCGATTTAGATGGTGTTATCTGCCATACAGACTATTATCATTATCTGGCATGGAAAAAAATAGCTGATAAAATCGGTATTGCTTTTGATGAAACGATTAATAACTGTCTCCGCGGTATCGGCCGTATGGAGAGTCTGGAAATTATGTTGGGGGCCCGAAGTGAGGAATTTTCACAGGAAGCCAAAAGAAAATTTGCTGAAGAAAAGAATGATTTCTATCGCAGACTGCTAAAAAACATGTCTCCTAAAGACCTTCAACCGGATGTAAAAAATACCCTTGACCAAATTAAAGCCCACAGGATAAAAATTGCAGTGGGTTCTTCGAGCAAAAATGCCAAATTAATTTTAAAACAAATCGGTCTTGAGAATTTTTTTCATGCTGTTTCCGATGGCAAAAACATTACTCGTTCAAAACCGGACCCGGAAGTCTTTTTAAAGGCAAGCATTTTATTGGGAATCGAACCACAATATTGTTTAGTGGTTGAAGACGCCGTATCAGGACTTGAAGCAGCCTCTGCCGCCGGCATGGACTCTGCGGCTATAGGAGATGCAGTCAATTATTCAATTGCGAATTTTAACTTAAATAAATTATCAGACCTGCTGCAATACCTTGTTGATTCAAAGATATGAACCGTATTTTCGAAAAGTAAGATGCGGCACCACAAACGGCAGCCGCATCGCTTTAAATCGTTTTATTCAACGCTATCGAGTCTTACTCTAATTTTCGCGCATTATTATTATCATTATTCATTTTTTCTGCTTGTCTTCTTATCTCTTCAACTTTTTCTTCCGCATTTTCTTTTAGATTTTCTGCCATTTCCATAGTATCTTCAAGCTTATTTCCTGCTTTGTCTTTCAAGCCCTCCGCTCTGACTTTTGCTCCTTCGAACATGTCTTCTGCCCTGTCTTTCATTTCTTCAGCCTTGAATTTGGCACCTTCCGCAGCATCTTCCGCTCTTTCTTTAGCCTCATTGAAAGCTTGTCCCATCTTATCAAATAACCCCATAAGAAAACCTCCTTACTAATTTTGTATAATATTTATTTTTCACCTCTTAATAATATTGAGTTTACCCATTTTTTTATTCATTTATCACATAAGATAAAAGTTTATTGCTTGAATCTATAGGTATCGGCCGGCAGCAATTAATTTTATTGCAATATCAAGCTTCTGCCGAACATCTTTCTGAAGAGCTTCTCACACTGAAGATATTCAGGCAGTTGAAGCGGTGACAAGTCTTTTTTAATAACTTTAAGTATAACGTCATCCTTCGATGCGGAGCATTCAACTTCCCTAATTGAACCGTTTTGAGATTTACAGATTTCCTCGGATATTTGTACGAACATTGCAAGCTTTTGTACAGCGATATAATTTTTCTCGCCAATAATACCGATATATTCCGAAGGGTCAATTTTTAATACTCCGTCCCTGTGCAAGCCTATAATAAAAGCGCAATAAATCAGTTCTTCATATTTTAATCCATTGATTCTGGAATTTAGAGCAAGATAGAATCCATGATGATTATGGTCATAATAATCAACATGAAGCCCGATATAATGAACCAAATGCTATTGACCTATGCCATAAATTGATGTATTCTTTCTCGTAGTTAGTGACTTATACTGATTATAACGTTAGTGAGGTTTTGAAAATGGATAAACGAACAAAATTGATTATGAGCCAGGTGATGTTGCCAAGTCATGCAAATCTCGCCGGGAATGTCCATGGCGGTCAAATCATGATGCTTATGGATACAGCCGCAGGCGCTGTTGCTACGAAATACGCAAAATCCAATGTCGTCACTGCACGTGTGGATGAGCTTCAATTCCACCTGCCGATTTTGGTTGGATCACTGGTTACGATTACAGCAACCATCGCCTTTGTCGGACGTTCTTCAATGGAGGTAATTGTCACAGTAGATGTGGAAGATCTTGAAGACGAAGTCGAGCCACAGCGGGCATTATCTTCATATTTTACTATGGTAGCCTTGGACAAATCCGGCCGGCCACGTGCGGTAAAGCCGCTACAGATTGATACCGAAGAAGAAAGACTTCTTTACGAAGAAGTAAAACGCAGGCGAGAAGCACAGAGGAGGTTACGATAATTAATTTTGATTCATAAGTAGCATCTGCAGTCGATTCTCTACATTCGCATAGCTTGTGTCGAGATTACTTCTTTCGAGAGACAAACGGATTGTTTTTAATCAAATATCTCCAGGGATAATGTACAGCCTCTCCTGCATAATCGATATTAATCCTCGGTGTTGTCATTATTTCAGTGTCTGCAATTATCGGAGCATTAAGAACGTATAAAATATCACCGCATAAGTCAATGCCGTTTAATATTCTGGTTATTCCCATCGCCTGACACAGTTTTCCGGGGCCGGAGCACAGATTCCGGATATTCTTATCAGCTGGATTTCTGCGCAATGTCATGAGTTGAATTCCCTCCACCGGTTCAATTGCTCTGATCAATAAGGCTTCCGGTCTTCCGGTTATATTCGCCACCACATTGAAACAATTATACATACCGTATATCAAATAAACATAAGAGAAGCCTCCCGGACCGTGAATAACTTGAGTTCGGTTGCTTCGTAAATTTTTATAGGTATGAGCAGCTGCATCTCCGGGACCCAAATATGCCTCTACCTCTACTATTATTCCAGAAGTCCTGCCTTCCGAAGACTCGTGGACTAAGGTCTTTCCAAGCAATTCTTTTGCTACAGCCAGCCCATCCCTCTCGTAAAATTCTCTTGATAACTTTTTCATTCTATAAATTTTTCATTATTATTTTCTTTTCCGCATCAGCAGCTTTTTCAATCTCGTGCATAGTTTCCACCTGTTCATGCAGCGACACCCGGTCAAATTGAGTAAGCACATGATTAAGGTATTTGGCTGCATCCACCGTTTATATGGAAAATCTTTCAAAGGACTCTAAATAATCGTATTTATTTTTTTCTTAAATAATTCCATTGCTTCTCACTCCTCTGAAATTTTACAAATATAAGTCGATGACCATTTACCGGTATTGATTAATTTTATTGCCCCAAACTGTTTTTTTAATTCATCTTTAACATTCTTTATGAAGTTGAAATAATCTCCGCCTTCCAGCCATTCTGCAACATTGATGATTAAAGACCGTTTTTCATTGTAGTCAATTAAAACCACTGAATGCCTTGATACTCTTCTCATTTCCTTATACATCATCAGTCTCTCCCGTGCCTTTAATCCATGTGCTACAGAGGAAGAGACAGCCATATCAAAGCTTTTATCTTCGAATGGCAATCCATGCAATACATTGCCTTGCACGAATTCAATTTTCTTGGACGCCTTGTTCCGGGCAATCTCAATCATCTTTTCCGCAGGCTCAATGCCGGTTACCTCGAAACCATATTCATCAAGCACGCTGCACAACGCACCCGTGCCACAGCCAACATCAATTACTTTTTGATGAATAGATAGATCTATGTCATTCTTGGCTTTATCAAGAATTGATTTGTAATTCCTCATCTGCCACTTAAAAAACAAAGCATATACAGATGAAATCTTATTAAATAAATTTTTTTCCTTTGATCTCAAATCCGTATTGCCTTTCAATCAAATGGTTCAACCCCTTTATCCCTCAAAATGCTAAGCAATAATGAAAGTATAAAGTGAAACTCTCCATACCCCATTCTATACATTCTTTTATTTATTATCAAGATAGTAATTGACCTTTTCCTGACAGCCAAACAAAAAAAGTAAAATTTTCAGAAAAAATACTTAGTTTTATGATATAATATCCGCGAAAATAAACGCTAAATAAGATGTATTGTTTAGAGAAAATAACTTAGCGGATATTTATAGGTTATAGATACAAAACATCAGTTGATATTATACACTAAAGGAGAAATATATATGAATAAAATCAAAATCGGAATTGCGGGCTATGGGAATCTTGGAAAAAGTGTAGAATTAGGTATCAGACATAATAAAGATATGGAGCTTATCGGAATATTTACAAGACGTGATCCTTCAGCTTTAAAAATAATCACAGAAGGTGTACAAGCTTATCACTTTGATCAAGCTGCGAATATGAAGGATAAGATTGATGTTATGATATTGTGCGGCGGAAGCATGGCTGATCTGCCTGAGCAGGGGCCTTATTTTGCTGGTATGTTCAATACAGTCGACGGATTTGATACCCATGCGAAAATAGCTGAGTACTTTAAGGCTGTCGATAAAAAAGCATTGGAATCAGGCAAAGTCTGCATGGTTTCATGTGGATGGGATCCGGGAATGTTTTCAATTAATCGAGTATATGCGGATGCGATCCTGCCTGAAGGGGGCACTTATACTTTCTGGGGAAAGGGAATCAGTCAGGGGCATTCCGATGCGATCAGGAGGGTAAAAGGAGTTAAAGATGGAAAGCAGTATACAATTCCATTGGATGATGCCATTGAAGCAGTGAAAAGAGGCGATATGCCGGAACTCTCCGCAAGGCAAAAACACAAAAGAGTGTGCTATATAGTTGCCGAAGAAGGTGCGGATAGAAAACAGATTGAACATGATATAGTAACGATGCCAAACTATTTTTCTGACTACGATACAGAAGTATATTTTATTACTGAGGAAGAACTGAAGAAAAACCATAGCGGTCTTCCTCACGGCGGGTTAGTTATACGCTTTGGAAAAACCGGACTAAATCTGGAGAATAACCATACAATCGAATACAAATTGGTTCTTGATTCAAATCCGGATTTAACTGCAAATGTGTTGCTGGCTTTTGCCAGAGCCGCCTATCGCTTAAGTAATGAAGGTATCTCCGGGGCTAAGACGGTAGTTGATATTCCCCCTGCGTATCTTTCGGATAAATCTGCCGAAGAGCTCAGAGAATTATTTATATGATGGCGCAAATGTTTTCCCTCTTAACTAAAATATCCAAAACAGCGGCCGGAGCATCTGCTTCAACCGCTGTTTTTATGCTTTTAGATCAGGAGCAATCCATCTAAATCAATAACCTCAATTTTTCTGTGCGGTTTCTGTTTGATATATCCCGCATCTTCGAAATCCGTTAATTTCCTGCTGATTGTTTCCGGCGTCGTCCCCAGGAATGAAGCCAGATCTCTCTTGCTCATCGGTAATACAAATTCCATTGGTGGTTTTTCCTCGTCAATACACTCAGCTATAAAAAGTGCCAGTCTAATTTCAACCTTCTCCGTAGAAACCCTTGTAGTCTGTTTCTCTGATTTTTCAAGCCTGCTTGAGAATTCTGCTAATATTTTCAATGATATTGAAGGGTATCTCATAAGGAGTTCCTGTAAATCCTTGCGCCTAATCAGGCAGATGTCAGTATTCTCTACGGCCTCTGCATAAGCTTCGTGAACGGACTCACCGAATAAAGCAAGTTCACCTGTGAAATCCCCCGGACTCAAAAACCTCACCAATTGTTCCTTGCCCGATTCAGATAAGCGATAGACCCTGATTCTCCCGCTTCTGACAATATAGAGTGAATCTGATTGATCTCCTGCCCGATAGATGATCTCACCCTTTCTGTACGAAGCAGACTGAATTGCTTCAGTGATCTCAATCATCTGTTCGTCTTTTAGATGATTAAATATCGGTACCAGAGAGACACAAGATTTGTGCCCCTCTAATCCACACTTATGATCGCTCATATCACTTCTCCTTTGCATAAGTTCGCCATCAATTTGTTTTACAAATTGGGCGAACTATTAGTCGATTTGAATCGTATTAATCTCATAGCATTAAGTATTACGATCAGAATACTGGCTTCATGGATAAACATCCCGGATGCCAGATGTACATAATCTGATAATACACCAGCTAAGAGAACAAATACAACTGCAACTGCAAAAAAGGTATTCTGCTTCATGTTCCGAACTGTCGCTTTGGCAAGAGCATAGGCATGAGAGAACTGCATGAGTTTATCCGCCATCAGGACAACATCCGCTGTTTCCATAGACACATCCGTTCCGCCTTCACCCATAGCTAATCCTATATCCGCTGTCGCAATAGCAGGCGCATCATTTATCCCGTCTCCGGCCATTGCAACTACATGACCTGCCTCTTTCAGCTTTTTAACAAATTCCACTTTGTTTTCCGGTAATAATTCTGCCTGAAATTCATCTAAACCGAGCTCATTGGCAACCAACTCAGCCGTGTGCCTGTTATCTCCTGTCAGCATGATCATCTTCTTGATGCCATTCTTTCTCAGTTCCGCCAAAGCTCTATGAGCATCTTCACGGATCTGATCAGTTATGGAGAATATACCGGCAACTTGACCATCTATAGCTGCAAATATTGCCGTATTCCCCGCTTTTTCACGCCCGATGGCATAATCAGAAACCTCATCGCTAATCTGTATGTTTTCAGCATCCATAAGCTTCCGATTACCGATTGCTAAAACAAGGCTATCAATCTCAGCTTTGATTCCGTTGCCCTTTACAACTTTACCATTGATTATTTCACCTTCAAGGTTCAAATTCCTCTTCTTCGCCTCCTTGACGATTGTCTGGCCCAAGTGATGCTCCGAAATAGTTTCAACCTTCGCCACCAATCTAAGCAATTCTTCGACCTCCAGACCGGAAAAATTTTTAATATCTGTTACTTCAGGCATTCCTTTTGTTAGTGTTCCTGTCTTGTCAAATACGATCGTGTCGACCTTAGATAAGCGATCCATGACCTCTCCGCCCTTTACAAGGACACCGTGTCTGGCACCATTGCCAATCCCTGCAACGTTCGATACGGGCGCACCGATCACCAGGGCACCGGGGCAGGCGACGACGAGGAAAGTAATTGCCAAATGTAGATTACGTGTTAGAATATAGACTATTATCGCCAGAATAACGACAGCCGGCGTATAGTATTGAGCAAATTTATCAAGGAATTTCTGTGTTTTTGATTTGGACTCCTGCGCTTCTTCAACAAGCTCGATTATCTTTGCAAAAGTGGTATCGTCCCCAACCTTCTCAGCAATAATTTCGATATAGCCATTATCAACAATTGTACCGCTATAAACAATATCATCAACCGCTTTTGAAGCCGGTCGAGATTCGCCGGTGATAGCCGCCTCATTAATTGTCGCTTTGCCGGATATGATTCTGCCGTCTACAGGCATCTTGCCGCCGGAACGTATGACGACTCTATCACCCTTGACAACTTCTTCCACAGGTATCGTGAGATTTTCCCCTTCACGAATTACATCCGCTTCCTGTGGTGCCATATCTATAAGTGCTTTTAGTGAAGAGCGGGTCTTTTCCAATGTACGTGCTTCAAGGTAAGCCCCGAATAAGAACAGGAACGTCACAACCGAAGACTCTGTGTATTCATGAATATATAGAGCACCGATTACAGCGATCGTCACCAATAATTCAATGCTGAAGGCTTTCATGCGAATCGCCTGGAACGCCTTAATGGCGATAGGTATAATGGCGATAATGGTGGCCGTGATCAAAGCAGTGTCTTTATAGCTTTCATATCCGAGGAATGGCAGAGCAAAGCCGCTTACGATCAGTATTGAAGATATTGCTGTAATATGATTTCTATGTTTATTAATATGTTTGATCATTTTCATGCCTCCTTAGTAATCTTTTTAAGTTCTACAGCGTGCCCCCAGCTTCTGATAATGTTACTTATACTCTCTGCATTTGTTATAGTCTCGTCGAATTCAATTCGGATTCTGCCAAGACCGGGAAAAACCTTAACTGATGTTACACCACTCAGCTTCGATAATTTATCTTCAATATTCCTGCCGCAGCCGGGGCAGTCAAGTGATGCAATCTGAAATAATGCTCTATTCATGTATAGCCCTCCTCGTTTTCTTCCTTTTCTAAAATAATCATATTTCAAACCTGACTTATCAGCCTTGATATAAATCAATTTTCTAAAAAAATAGTGGGCCGATGCCACTTTCGCTTAGATAAAAAACCGTCAGATGGAGCTCTCATTCCACCTGACGGTTTATAAACTGCCGGCCGTCAAATAAATTATGATTCTTTTGATGATAATACTGAATAACCTAAATTTTCAATAGTAAGCTTTAATTTTTCGGAATTCGTTATCGCCTCATCAAATTCCGTTTTTACTTTGTTTGAGTTAAATAGTACTTTTGCTGATTCTACTCCTTTTGCCTTAGCTAATGTTGATTCAATTTTTTTAACACAGGTCGGACAGGTTAATGGTTCTAATATGAATTCTGCTCTTGCCATAATTGATATTCACTCCTCTCATCGGATTTATAGATACTTTTCATTAATATCGCTTGAATAAAACACTATTTTCTTTAGCTATATGAAGGAAAATGTCATCAGCTAATTCGTGAAGTTTCTGATAAACAGCCTTCATTGTAGAACATGCGTACTCCGGTGGTGTAAAATCGTCGGTTTCCTTCATTAATCGTTTGATAATTAATCCGGCGACATCGTGCTCGCCTTCTAATTCTTCAATAAGTGATCGTATTGCGGCTCGATCTTCAGGAGTTTTGTCTGCTTTAAGCATCGCGGGGAGAAGTTCTTGCTCTTCCTTGGCAAAATGCTCCTCCAGTTCCATCTTTAACTCACTGAAGCTTCGATGCATTTTCAACAGCAATTCTTTGCCATGCTCATAATGGACAAGTAAAATCAAATTGACTTGTTTGTCCAGTTCTTTCCATAAAGCACGTTCTGACAGATGATGGGTATCAAGTATAAGATCAATAAGCTCTTCATCTGTAAGATCAGATACCGGTATTTCCTTGTTTGGTCTTGCTATATAATTATTGTAAGCAGTCTTGACCTCAGCAATGAAATCCGGATTAAGGCCTGCCTCTTCTATTGCTGTCTGCAGGGAGCGATCACCTTGGCAGCAGTAGTCAATATGCAGCTCATTCAAACGTGCAGTAATTGCCGGGAAATAAGTTACAAGTTCGCCAAGCTTTGTTTGGCTGTCGATTGTTATAGTTTGTCTCATTTGAATATCCTCCTTTGCATTCTTTTGGTCTATCGTTGCTTTTATTTTAGTGTAAACAAAGCTTAAAATCCTTGACTAAAATCAATTTTATCAATATTCTTTAGAATTTTATGTTTGATAAGCTGCTCCTGCTTATCACGAAAAAATCTTCCCAGGGATCGTTTCCGTCAATCCTTAGTATGGCTTCTTCCATAGTTATGCTGTCAGGGGCAACTGTATCAAGTTCGTCCCATCCTATAGGCATGGACACTCTGGCACCTTTTCTCGCTCTTAAGGAATATGGTGATATGCTTGTAGCTCCTCTGCCATTTCGTATCCAGTCAATAAATATCTTGTCCACACGCTTAGCCTTTCTGACATTACTTGTATAACGATCGGGCCACTTCTGTTCCATCACTTCTGCAACGCGTTTTGCAAAGTCATGATATTCATCCCATGAGGCGGCAGGCTTCCAAGGCACGACTACGTGATATCCCTTGCCGCCGCTAATCTTTAGATAAGAGTCAAGTGAAAGCTCTGATAGGATGCTTTTCAGATCTCGCACACCCTGCCGTATTCTGCTTAAATCCATTCCTTCATCCGGATCAAGATCAAATACCATTATATCCGGCTTTTCAAGCTGATCAATACAGCTTCCCCAAGTATGAAATTCCAATGTTCCCATCTGTGCTTCAGATATAATACCGGATGCGTTTTCAATGTAAAAATATTCTTCTGTTTCCCCTTCGCTTGTAGAAACAGGTATTGTAACGATTCCTTTCGTGCCCGGGCCGGGATGCTTTTTGTAAAAGCATGGCTGTGATATACCCTCGGGGCAGCGTACAATGCTTATGATCCTATGCTTAACAAACGGCAGCATGCGATCGGAAACCTTAGCGTAATAACGAATCACATCCTCTTTTGTTATTTCGGGATCAGTGAAAATAACCTTTTCAGGGCTTGTAATCTTTATTCCTTCGATTATTAAATCATTTGGTTTTAGTGGTTTCATTGGTCCCTCTGCTTCCTTGACAAATGATGCAGGCAGTGTTTTATCATCTGCCTTTTCTCTTTTTATATCCTTGGGGTTCTTATCCGTCCTAATTCCTTTGAAACTTGCATGTCTTAATAAATTATCCTTAGTCCATTCGGCAAATTTAATTTCTGCGGCCAGCTCCGGTTCAAGCCAAGTGATATTTTCATTTGATCTTGTCTTTGGTTCGTATTTAAAAGGAGATGCCGTCCTTCTTAAAGCTACAAATTTTTTCTCCAGTTCATTCATATCTGATTGACTCAAGCCGGTGCCGGCACGTCCGGTATAGACTAATTCTTCATTTTCATAGACTCCAAGCAATAGTGAGCTTATTCCGCTCGTTCTTTTGTCTGAAAGCGTATATCCTCCGATTACAAATTCCTGCCTTTTATCACATTTGAGCTTAATCCAATCACCAGTTCTTGTCCCGCTGTATACTGAATCAGCTTTTTTTCCTACTATCCCTTCCATTCCCGACTCACATGCCGCAGCAAAGCTTTCTTTTCCGTTTCCTCTGATATGCCGGCTGAAATAAAGGTTTTCCGGGATGTTTTTCATCAGAGATTTTAGTGTTTCTTTTCTGTCAGTCAGTGGGTTTTCCCGCAGATCCAAACCATCAAGTGCCAGAAGATCGAAAACAATATATGTCAATGTTTTGCCTCCGCGATTTTTCATATAGTTCTGGAGGGCTTGGAAATCTGTCTTACCCGATTCATCCGTAATTGTCATTTCACCGTCCAGTATCATACTTCTTCCGGCAGCTAAATCAACAAGGGAAGATGCAATATCTTTAAACTGTTCCGTATAATCATTGCCGCTGCGGGTTTGAAGCCGAACGTCATGACCTTCCAAAAATGCAATTATTCTGTAGCCATCGTATTTCAACTCATAGAGCCAATCTTCACCGGCAGGAACCTCATTGACAAGTTTGGCAAGCTGCACATCAACCCTGCTAAAGGGATTTGTTGTTATTTTTTCGTCTTCTCCTTTATCTATTTCCATCATGGTACGTCCTGTCCTTATGCTAATCGTGAATTCAGAGATTCCATCGCTAATTTTTGCGTATTCGTCTTTTTCTTTAATCAATAGCCAATTGTTCGAAGTCCCGTCTGTTTTCGCTTTTAAACGTACCAAGGCCCACTTTCCCTTAAGCCTTTTTCCTTTCAGGACAAACTTAAGCGCCCCTTCACTGAGTCCTTCATCCACATCTTTATAGGGTTCCCAGCTGCCTTCATCCCAAAGCATAACCACTCCGCCGCCATATTCCCCTTTAGGTATCGTTCCCTCAAAGTTTATATATTCAAGCGGGTGTTCTTCAACTTGCACAGCGAGTCTTTTTTGTCCGGTATTATAGGATGGCCCCTTGGGCACTGCCCAGCTCAAGAGGGTTCCATCCCATTCGAGACGCAGATCGTAATGGTCATTGCGGGCTAAATGGTGTTGGACAACAAACCGGAGACTTTTACCGGTTTTTGACATCTCGCCTTCCGGTTCTCCGGTTTTATCAAAATCTCTTTTTTTATTGTATTCTTCCAGTTTCCCAATCATGTATATTACGCTGTTACCTTCCCTTTTTGCGCTTTCTCAACACTTGCTTTAAGAGCCTCCATAAGGTCAATTACTCTGACATTTCCCTCAGTCTCTGCGGCTACCACTTCCCTGCCGGAGATTTTAGTTTCGATCAGCTCACGAAGTCTCGTTTGGTATTCATCCTTGTATTTAGTCGAATCGAATGGCGTATCCATAGAATTTATCAGAATCTTTGCCATTTCCCTTTCCTGCTCTGAGACCTCAGGCTTTGCATATTGTTTTTGAAGTTCCTTGATGTCGTCAGCGTAGAACATTGTGGAAATAAGAATACCCTCCTCGCGCGGAATGATTGCCATCAGTGTATCCTTCGTGCCCATTACAGCTTTGCCTATTGCTATCTTTTGCTCTGCCATCAATGCTGATCGGAGCAATTCGAAGGCTTTTTCGCCGCCTGCCTCGGGTGCGGCCTGATAGGTCTTATCGTAATAGACAGGAGAGATCTGGTTCAATTGCGCAAAATGCAGTATCTGGATTGATTTTTCCTTCTCAGTTTTGATTTTCTCTATTTCATCATCTGTTATTACAACATACTTGTCCTTATCATACTCAAAGCCCTTTACAATGTCCTGCGATGTAATCTCCCTTCCACAGTGTGCGCATGTCTTCTTGTAACGTATCCTGCTGTTATCTTCTTTGTGCAGTTGGTTGAAATGTATGTCATTGTCCTGTGTAGCTGTATACATCGCGATCGGGATCGCGACCATACCGAATGTTATTACTGATTTACGTGATATCAATTGGAAACACCTCCTATTGCAGTCGAAATCTACTAATTTGTCGAGTTAATATTAGTGTTTCCATTTGAACTGCAAGTATCCGAACCGTCGGCTGTAATTTCTAAGATAGATACATGAAAAGTATATAGGGAATTATTGCCATGTATCTTTTTTTCCTTCCGGTTAAACTTAGGTTCATGGAGGGTAAAAAATATGACTGAAATCGAATATTTATTGGACGACATTGAGAAACTTCGTAAAACCTTAAATGACCTGATTGCAGAGAAAGGGTCTAATCTTCAAGATCCCGAAATAATAGCTGCAAGCCAGGTACTAAATGCTGCAATCACAAAATATACAGAGGTTATTTCAAAGAATGTAAATGAATAACTGTCTTGAGGCCGCTTAATATGATATTTTGTTTTGCAAAAACGTGCCTCTTCCCAAATCATCAAATGCTTTATTTAATTCTTCCTTAGTGTTCATGACTATAGGACCACCCCAAACAACAGGTTCAGTTAGCGGTGCCGAACAAATAAATAGCACTTGAGCATCCTTATCTGCTGCTTTAATTGTTACATTATCACCGGCGGTAAGTTTTACCGCCGTCTTTTCTTTTATCAGCTCTGTGCCGATATATGCGTCCCCTAAGAGTGTGAACACCATTACAGAACGCTCATTGTCAGTATTCAAGACAATAGAGGCATTAGCGCTAAGGTGAATATCATAATAATCCAAGGGCAAATATTTGCTTAAATATCCTTTTGTTCCTTGAAATTCGCCTGCTAACAGTCGTAGTTTGCAATTACTTCTCCATCTCCAATGGTATCCTCGTTACTGAGACTATCCCGGTGTGTCATATACCCACGATACACATAACTGATTGTTTCGATACCTCTGTGAGGATGCATGGGAAATCCTGCCGTGTAATCATCAGGGTTTATGCTGTCAAAAGAATCAAGCATTAAAATAGGATCGAATTCCTTGATTGTTGCGTTTCCTAATACCCTAACTAAATTCACTCCTGCTCCATCCTGCGTTCTATAGCCTCTTACCTGTTGGCTGATTTTTCTTTCCATATGCTTAACCTCCTTAAATCCGAAATAATCTAATAACAGAATTGCCTCATTCTACGATAATTATACTAAGTTTCCAATAAGGGAAAAGCAAAAAGATAGTGCTGCAGATAGTTCCCAATTAATTAAATAAATACAAGATTATTTATATTGAATATGGTAAAATACCTGCGTGGAAATATTATCAATGTTAAGGCATTTAATTATTTAGTTCTAAACTATTTAGAAATGAATTAGGGAGGTGTTTTTATGGCCTTAGTCAAAGTAGACGAAAGAGGCGACGGTGAACTTCAAAGAGGTCTTAAAACAAGGCATATGAATATGATCGCTATTGGCGGTGCCATCGGAACCGGCCTTTTTGTAGCACTTGGAGGCTCCATGAGCGAAGCAGGACCCGGCGGTGCCTTGCTGGCTTATGGGGTAATTGGTATTATGGTTTATTTCTTAATGCAGAGCTTGGGGGAAATGGCAACGTATATGCCTATATCCGGCGCATTTGAAACCTATGCGACAAAATTTGTTGACCCCGCTTTAGGATTCGCCCTTGGCTGGAATTACTGGTACAACTGGGCTATCACTTTAGCCGCCGAATTGGTAGCAGGAGCAATTGTTATTAAATTCTGGCTTCCGGATACCAGTGCAGTTATGTGGAGTGCCATATTTTTGTCTATATTATTTGGATTAAACTACTTTTCTGTTAAGATGTACGGTGAAAGCGAGTTTTGGTTTGCAGGAATCAAAGTTGTTGCGATTATCGTATTCCTGATAGTTGGAGTAATGATGATCGTTGGCATTATCGGCGGCCATAATGTCGGATTTGATAACTGGACTATTGAGAATGCTCCATTTGCAGGCGGAATTATTGCAATAGTCAACATATTTATGATTGCCGGGTTCTCATTCCAAGGGACAGAACTTGTTGGTGTCGCAGCGGGCGAAACAGATAATCCAGAAAGGAATGTTCCAAAGGCTATCCGAACAGTATTTTGGCGTATCCTTATTTTCTACATCGGAGCTATTATTGTTGTTGGATTTATTCTTCCTTACAATGATCCGAATCTGCTGAATACCGGAATTGAAAACGTTGCCGTAAGCCCATTCACATTGATTTTTGAACGCGCAGGAATTGCTTTTGCAGCTTCTCTTATGAATGCTGTTATTCTAACCTCTGTACTTTCCTGTGGCAATTCCGGCCTATATGCCGCAACTCGTATGCTTTATGCTATGTCTAAAGAAGGCAAGGCACCAAAACTATTTTCCAGGGTTAATAAAAGAGGGGTGCCGGTTAACGCACTGATTCTTACAACTGCCGTTGGCATGGCTGCATTCTTGACTTCCCCCGGCGGGGACAGTCCTGTATATTTATGGCTTGTTAATGCCTCCGGACTGGCAGGCTTTATTGCCTGGCTGGGTATTGCAATCAGCCACTATAAATTCAGGAAGGCATTTCTTGCACAGGGACATAGCCTTAGTGAGCTAAAGTTTAAAGCGAAGCTTTACCCATTCGGACCAATCTTTGCAATGATTTTATGCCTCATTGTTATCGTTGGACAAGGTACATTTGCATTCTCCGGCGGCAACATCGACTGGCTTGGCGTTCTGGTTGCCTATATTGGCATACCTCTATTCCTGCTCCTTTATTTTGGATATAAGATCATAAAGAAGACTAAGAGCGTAAAACCTGAGGAAGCTGATCTGTCCAAGGGGTTTGCGAAGATCGACTAATAACAAGCGATCTTTACCCATCCAATTGTTGGTTTGATCAAGGCTTTAAGCCTTTTCTGCCGGCCGGCGTTTTAAGAGACGCCGGCTTTTTACTATACTTACTTAATTCCTTCGCTTCGCTCTGCCTTGGCGAGTCTTACTGTTTGCTTTATATTGCTGCCGGCCTTTTTACTTTTCCGGCCATTACAGTTAAATCTACAGTGATGGCCTTTATATCGATTTGGTGTAGATCTAAATCACGATTGTCAGTTTTTCCCCAGGTCAATGGTGTCATTTTTATTAAATCAGGTAATAGGTCTTCATCAATACTGTATTGATAGCTGATATTTTGAGCCTGCAGTAACTTTAATCTTTTAGAAAAATGATCGATTACATTTTGGTTTGAGTAACTTCTATTATTAATAACTAATTTTCTTAACTCCTGCAAATAAAATTCTCCGGGAATTACTTTTATGATTATTCCATCATCTGATAATATTCTTTCAAACTCCGGGTAGTTGGCAGGCGATAGAATATTTAATATTATATCGATGCTTTTGTTTTTTAAGGGAAGTCTTGTTAAATCGGAAACTGTCCAGATCACATCATTACAGGCAGTTGCGGCAATACTAATCCCTTCTTTTGATATATCGGCACCTATAAGATTAGCTTTTAATTCCCCCTTTATCTTCTCATATAAATTGCACAGATGTGATCCTTCCCCACATCCGGCATCGAGTACTGTAACTTCTTTTATTCCGGAGGCTGAGTCTGAATATCCTTGAATGATTTGTTTAAGTGATTCTATAATTGGTTCATAAAACCCTCGACTGCAGATCGCATGTCTGGATTCGAATAATTCCCTTGAATAAACTTCTTTATTAGAAGAAGTTAACAAGTTTACATATCCCTTTTTTGAGATATCAAAACTATGATTTGAACTGCATACCAAACTGTAGGAGTCATTTAGATGCATCCCATCGCCGCATACAGGACATTTAAAAATATTATGGCTATTTCTGATTAGTTCTGCTGCTCTATCTTTCTTTTTTTCCTTCTTTAAACTCATCTGATGAACTCACCTCGTTCGTCTTTTCTAAGATACTATCAATAAGATGTACTTTTTTACTCACCCCTGAATATAGTATTATACTACAGAATTTCACAAAGTCAGAAATTTGGGCAATATCAGTATAAATCCTGCTAAACAAAACTCTACGTGTTTTAAGCAAAAGTCTAATAGGAAAAAGAGGAGAGATGGCAATGCCGCAGTTAATCTATACCGTACAGCCTGGAGATACTCTATATGAAATAGCCCGCCTATATGGCAGCACCATAAATGAAATTGCAGATGTCAATAATATCACCAACCCTAATATTATTTACCCCGGCTCAGTTATTTTAATACCTGTTAAAGAAGAAGATATTGAAACCCCGCCGGGAAGCTTAATATATACAGTACAACCCGGGGATACCCTATATATCATATCCCTTCTGTTTGGAGTAAGTACTCAGAGTATTTTAGCATTAAATAACATAAATAATCCATCGTTAATTTATCCGGGCTTAAAAATAGTCATGCCCAAAGAAGCTGTAAATCCATTTCAGCCGATTGAACCCGGCTTAGTTAGATATACTGTGTTGCCAGGGGATACTGTCTATAAAATAGCAAGAAGGTTTGGAACAACCGTTATATCCATACTCAATGCAAATCCAGGTTTAGATCCGTATGGTTTAATGCCCGGAATGATAATTAATATCACTATTCCGGAGAATGCAACTGCAATATATAAAGGAAGCCCGAAAAATATGATTGCGCTTACGTTTGATGCAACATATGGAGATAACCAGACATATAAACTGCTTCAAATATTAAAAGATTACAATATAAAAGCAACTTTTTTCCTTTCGGGAATTTGGATGCTGAATTACCCTCAACTTGTAAGAGCAATCGCATCAGAAGGGCATGAGATTGGGAACCACAGCTACACACATCCGCATATGACACAAATGTCATTAGCAGAAGTAAATAATCAGATTATGCGGACAGATGCATTGATAAGAAATATTACGGGTTTAAGTCCGTATTTATTCAGACCTCCTTATGGAGAATATAATCAAGCGATTCTCAATAACTTGTCTTCTTTGGGATACATTACAATTCTGTGGACGATTGACTCGTTAGACTGGAAAGCACCGGGAACCGATCAAATAATCTCGCGCGTAGCCAACAACATTGAGCCCGGTGCTATTGTTTTATTGCACCAATCTGCAGCTCAGACTGCAGAAGCACTGCGCGAAATAATATCCCGGTTAAAGGATATGGGCTATGACTTTGGAACAGTTACACAAGTTATAGACCCCTGAAGGCTATTGTTCTATAAATTTGGAAACCTTGTCTGTCAAAACGGTCATCTCTGCTCGTGCAAGAGCTTGGGTCGGTTTAAACGAACCATCATCAAATCCCGAAATAATGCCGTATTGTTTCAGGGTAACGATAGCTCGATATGACCAAGGATTACTTTTTACGGTTACGTCCGAAAAATCTTGATTGCTATTAACTTCCGGTTCAGGTTCCGTTCTTTGTTTTAGTATGTTATCTATAATGACCGCCATCTGTTCCCTGGTTACTGATTCTTCCGGTTCGAAAAGATTGTCACCAACACCGTTGATGATCCCGTTACGCCTGGCGGTGTCAATATCTGCCTGTGCCCAATGCCCCACAGTATCATCAAAGCTATTAATTCGATCCGCGTAAGCCTCATATTTTAGCAGCCGAACCATTATGACAGCGACTTGCGCTCTGGTAAGAGGTTCGTCAGGCTTAAAAGTATTTTCTGACATGCCTGTTATTAAATCGCTCTGAAATGCTGATAATATGTAATCTGCTGCCCAATGCCCTTCAGCATCATTAAAATAGCACCCGTTAAGCCAAAGCTTATAGTAGTCCCAAGTACTTTCGGATTCATCTCCAAGGCTCCAGCTACCGGTGCCTTTAATATCAAATTGCTGTACTAATTCAAGTTTGTGCTTAATCGATTCCTCATTCTCGAACCAAATGGTGTATGTCCCGTTTGTAAGTGTATTGCCATAAACGCTTGGTTTTAGGTCTTTTTTACCTATAGTGATAACTGCATATGGTGTTTTGCTTTTATCATCAAATGATACCACGCCCTTATAATTTTTAATTAGTTCTTCTATTTGTTTGATGCTTATCCCATACCCTTGAAAATCATCAGAATTATTCTTCCATATTCTGCCATAAAATGGTATGCCAAGCACTATTTTATCCTTTGGTACCTCTTTTAATGCATATTCAATGGACTTTCTAGAAAAAGACAGGCTTGATACGGGACCCGGTTTACTGTTTTGGTAATGTTCGTCGTATGACATAAGCATCAAATAGTCGCTGTATTTGGAAAGTCCATTATAGTCGTATGAGCCATGCCAGCCTGTTGTGAATCCATATGGATTAGCAGCTGCTGCTACAGCAATAGTTTTGCCTGTCGGAAGTGCCTCCCTGAGTAAACGTACAAAATCCGTATAGAGCTCACGCTCCTTTTCTGTAACATTTTCAATATCTACGTTAATCCCGTCCAAGTCATATGTATTTATTACATCAGCAAGATCAGATACTAATTTTTTTCTGTTATTTAATGCTGCTTGTCCAGCTGATCTGTCCCAGTGATTGCTTATGAAAGGAACCACTCGTACTCCGCGTTTATGCATGTCATCGATAAATTTTTCATTCAACGCAGGAGTGATAGATAAATTTCCGCTTTTATCAATATTAAAATAATTGGGGGCTATTTCGTTAAGAGTATTTTTTGTATTATCGACATGATCGGTATAAGATGAGGAATCACCGAAATAGGCGTAAGACATGTTGAATTTGCTCTCTGACTGCTGTTTTCCATCAGCCTCGGGACTGAAAAAAACCAAAAACATCATTAGGCAGATAGTTATTATTAAAATTCTTTTGCCGGCCGCTTTCAATTACCTCATACCCCCTTTTCCTAATACTTTAGTCTATAAGTATTAGTTGAGGCAATAAGTAAATACTGGCAATTCATGGTGCAGTACTTTTTTTAGGCACAAAGAATTCTTCCTTTAAAGCATCTTCATGGGTAAGCAGCTTAATTTTTTTATCAATACCGCCGGCATATCCTGTCAGGTTTCCATTCGCCCCCACAACACGATGGCATGGTATGATTATGGAAATGGGGTTGTGTCCGACGGCACCTCCGACTGCTTGTGACGACATTCGGTTCAAGCCCTTCTGCTTGGCAATCTTCGCGGCAATCGCACCATAGGTTGTTGTCTCCCCATAAGGGATTTCACAGAGTATCTGCCATACTGCATGAGCAAATTCACTGCCGGCAGGTGCAAGCATCAACTCATCAATAGACGGTTTTTCACCTGCGAAATATTTGTCAAGCCACTGCCTTGTCCGTCGCAGAATTCCGTACTCGTCCGATTCCTCAATCTCTTCCTTCAAGGATCCAAGATAATATTTTTGTCCTTCTATCCAAAGGCCAATCAAAGCATCGTCCCTTGCTGCCAATAATATGCTGCCAACCGGAGAATCATAATATGTTGTATATATTATCACAATCACCCTTCATATATATTTTCACGCTGTACATAATTCAAAATGGCGGTGTGGTTTAAATCGTTATTTCACTGCCCGCCGATAGATAATTAATACTGTCACCCATAGCTGATTTCAGTCTTTTATAGGGTTCTATACCTGTGCAATGACAGGTATAACACAATGTTTTTGTATTCATCAGATAGTTGCTGATTCTATCTATCGTATCAAAGTTCTCATTTCCGCCGGATGCGCGGCTATTAAGATGAAATCCGCCTATAACATAATCCGGCATTCGCCCTTTTAGCTCATGAAAATGTTCAAGTATATTTATGATTCCATTATGTGCGCAGCCGGTTACTAATAGAATCTTCCCATCTTCCTCTATAACAAGACTTTGTTCATGAGTAAAGCTATCGTTAATCATTTGCCCGTTATGCTCTGTGACCAACCCGCTGTTTGATGTTGGCCGAGGCTCTTTTTGTGTTATGTTTGAGAATAGCCTAACGCCCTCACAGATAGAATAATCATCTGAAGTAAATACAATCTGTCTATGCTGCTTTAAGTCTTCATCCAAGCTGATAGGTTCTATCCTGCCGTTTGAATATAATGCATAATGCTTTTCAAATGCCTGTTTGCGGAGATATACTATTGCTTTGTCATTTTCCTGCAAAAATACCTTTAGTCCTCCGCCATGGTCGTAATGTCCGTGTGAAATAACGAGAAAGTCAACATCAGAAATATTTACTCCAAGCTTTCCGGCATTTTGAAGAAATAATCCGCTTGCACCCACATCAAACAATATTTTATGCTTATTTGTTTCTATATACAAGCTAAGGCCATGCTCGCTGCCATAGCATTCCGAAATAGATGTGTTTTCTGCTAATGTTTTGACAATCATCTTAGCTAATCCTTTCTTAACAAACCATCTTCACTCTTCACTCCCTGCACATTGCAAATTTCAGGGTTCATATCCGTGCCCTAATATCTTTTTTAATAATACACTATCTGCTAAAATATTTCTACAAATATACAAAAGAGGCTTAGTCCCGGCATAATATTAAAAGCCTGAACTCAACCTCTTTATTTTGTCATTTCCTAAAAAGATAGATTTTGTTAAACTATAGCGGCAAAATCGTTTTCTTGTAATCGTTATTGATAACCTGTGCAAGGCTTGTATAAATAGCTGAAAGTCCACATACTATACCTACCCAGCCGCCTATTTTCGTAATTAGATGAATTCCGGTAAAATCTCCAATCGCTAAAAGAAAGAATAATATAGCCAATGTTAAGAACACAAGCTGTAATGAACGATTATGTTTTAGAGTTGATACATACATCAATAAGGTAAAGATCCCCCAGAACAGAAGATAGAATCCCATGCTTATGGGATCCGCTGCTGCAATTCCTTCAAATGGATTAATCCATATTATGATTAATGACCACCAGAAGAAGCCATAAGCTGTGAATGCAGTTGCCCCAAATACGTTATTCTTTTTAAATTCCATGATACCGGCCACTATCTGTGCCGCTCCGCCAAGAGCGAAACCCATTGCTACAATTACAATTGATAGCGGTATAATGTTTGCGTTATGTAAGTTCAATAACACTGTTGTCATTCCAAACCCTAAAAGCCCTAACGGCGATGGATTTGCTATGGTACATTGATTAATTCCCTTTTCCATTTTGTCCTCCTAGTATTTTATCAAACCAATTAATAATATATCATAGAATTGTCATCCTTTCAACAAGTATTATTTTATCACGGCAAAATTGGCAATCCATTTTTTATAAATATGCAATTTTTTATTATAAAAATACTTCAATCCGTTCACGTATGTTCATTTAACAGCAACTATAGAGTATAATGAAGTTTACTGGCATAAAGGTATTCAGGGAGGTAATTTAATGAAAATAGATTTAGCTAATGATAAGGTGAAAGGCTTCATATGCGTCATGATAACCTGTCTGGCTTATGGTCTCATGCCGGCAATAACGCAGCTTTCATATAAAGAAGGACTAACAGTAAGCACGATGTTGGTGGGGAGGCTGACATTAGGAGCTGCTATGATATGGCTAATAGTGATTATTAAGAAACTTGACTTCCGAGTTGACAAGAAACATTTTGGCTTCTTTTTATTGATCGGTTGTGCCTCCGTTGTTCAGATGGTAGCCATGAGCGAAAGCTATCGTTTCCTGCCTGGAGCAATCGTATCATTGCTTATGTTTTTATACGTAAGTGTGGTTGTGGTCATTGAGATTGCCATTGGGCGAGAAAAATTCAATAAAGTAAGAGTCATATGCCTGATGTTCTCCATCGTAGGGTTAATACTGGTCATATGGACACCGGGGGAAGGTTTTAAGCTTAGCTGGATCGGAATAATCCTGGCTATTGTTGCAGCATTTTTTTATGGTCTCTACGCGATCGGTTTAGGAGAAAAGCGTACCAGGGCACTGGACTCGGAAATAGTGATAGGCTATGCACTTATTCCGCCCATAATTATTAACGTGTGCCGGTGTATAGCACTAAGGGAGCCTCTCCTTCCGCAAACTGGTATGCAAGCCTTATACATTTTCCTACTTGCCTTCATCTGCATGTATGTTGCTGCGGTGTTTTTTGCCAAAGGGATCAAATATATCGGGGCAAGCAATGCAGCTATTTTTAATACCATGGAACCGGTAGTGGCATACTTTGCCGGAATCCTTCTGATGAACGATAAGATATCTGCCAACGCTATCCTCGGCGGTACACTGATACTGGGTGCGATCATATACTTGAATCTTTCATCAAGGCAACAAGAATAATCCAAAACTTCTTTGCCATAAGATTGCCAATCCCATACTATATGCTCTTCAACCTTCTGGTTTTTAAAGCTTCGGCAGCTTCGTCTTCCTAAAATAGCCGCGATACAATCCATAATACCATCTCCTTTTAAGAATTCAGCTGTAATATTTTATTCTATTTTTCAATTACTATATCACTCTAAATACTGATAAAAAAGATAGGCTAATTATTTTATGAAATATTTTCTATAATTTTGCACAATATATAAGTATTAATATAAGGAAGGAAGATAATATGGCTGTAACAATACATGAAAAAACAGAGGGGCGCGTAAGTTATCATGACACGGTCGAAGAAATGTTAAAACGAATCAGAGAAGATGGAATGACTAATGTGTTCGACCGCTACACCCAGCAGAAAAAAATTCGATGTAAATTCTGTTTGGAAGGATTAAGCTGCCAGCTTTGTTCTCACGGGCCATGCAGATGGAATGAAAAAAGCGGTATTGATAAAGGTGTCTGCGGGATAGGTCCGGATGCAAACGCAATGAGAAAACTGTTAATTCAAAACACTTTAGGAGCCGGTACCTATAGTCATCATGCCTACGAAGCTTTCAGAACATTAAAGTGCATTGGAGAAGGCACATCCCCATTTAGAATCAAGGACGAAAACAAGTTGCGTTGGATGTGTGATAAGGTTGGAATTGATAGTAAACAAGATATCAAACAACTATCTGTTCAATTGGCTGATCTTCTGGAAGCTCAGCAAAATATCGGTGTTGAGGATCGAAACATTATGGTTGAGGCATTTGCTCCTAAAAAACGTATAGAAATATGGAAAAAACTCAATATTTATCCTGCAGGTACTGTTCACGAAGAGCAAAACTGTGTAGCAAGTTCTCTGACAAATGTAGATGGCGATTATGTTTCCTTAGCAATAAAGGCTTTACGCTTAGGTTTGGCAACCATATATAATTCTCAGATCGGTCTCGAAATGGTTCAGGACATAATATTTGGTACTCCTACACCTCACGAGGTTAATACCGATCTTGGAATATTTGATCCGGACTATATAAATATAGTTTTTAACGGTCATCAACCATGGATTGGCGCACTAACCATAGAAAAGCTCAGGGAGCCTAAGTATCAGGAAAAAGGAAGAGCCGCAGGCGCTAAAGGTATCAGAGTTATAGGTTCTATTGAAACAGGGCAGGAACTCCTGCAAAGATATCCTATGGATGATGTTTTTGTTGGGCTAATGGGAAACTGGATGGCGATTGAGCCAATGCTTGCCACTGGTGCAGTAGATGTTCTGGCTATGGAAGAAAACTGCTCTCCTCCGGCCATAGATTCTTACGCCGAAAAATATCAGGTAACTTTGGCAGCCATCAGTACCATCATAGGTGTTCCGGGAACACAGGAAAAGATGCCTTATTACCCGAATAGAGCAGATGAAATATCAGAAAGGCTTATTGAGTATGGAATTGAGAACTTTAAAAAACGCCATAACAAGATTCAGCCTTATGTTCCAAAAAGAATTCAAAAAGCTATAGCCGGCTTTTCTACCGAGGCGGTATTGAATGCTTTAGGTAACAAGCTTGATCCTTTGGTTGAAGTTATTGCAGCAGGTAAAATCAAGGGCGTAGTTGCTTTGGCTAACTGTGCCACTTTAAGAAATGGCCCGCATGATTGGAATACAGTCACCCTGACAAAAGAATTGATTAAGAGGGACATCCTTGTAGTTGCTGGCGGTTGTGGCAATCACGGTCTCGAAGTGGCAGGCCTGTGCAGCTTAGAGGCTGCAGATATGGCAGGGGACGGACTCAAGGCAGTCTGTGAACTATTAAAGATTCCACCGGTATTGAGTTTTGGTACTTGTACTGATACAGGCAGAATCTCGATGCTAATTACAGCGCTGTCCGACCATCTGGATGTAGATGTTCCACAACTTCCAATTGCCGTTACTGCACCGGAATGGATGGAGCAAAAAGCTACGATTGACGGCATTTTTGCAGTGGCATATGGGGCTTATACGCATCTGTCTCCCGCTCCTTTTATCACCGGTGCTCCTAATCTGGCAAAGCTATTAACCCAAGATGTCGAGGAGTTAACCGGAGGTAAGGTTGCACTTGGAGATGATCCACTGGAGGCGGCAAAAAATATAGAGGCTCATATTATAAAAAAGAGGAAAGGTTTGGGACTTCAGTAAAGAACTACGAGAAATAAATAAGAACCTCAAAAGATAGTAACTTGTATCTTACTCTGCATCCTCATCGCATGTCTCAATCAAAAAGCTCACCGGGCGGAAACCGTCATTACATGAAATCATTGCCGACTTTTTATTCTTCATCCAACCGTCATAGAAATCCTGCCCGCCGTGAGCAAGAGTCATAACGAAAGCATTCATACTCTCCCATGCACTGTTGCACATACCCTCCGGTTTTTCCCAGTCATTGGCAATATATATTTGTCCGACTTTCATATCGCATGCGTGATGTATCGGATTTTCATATAAGTCTATCAAATCCTGATAAATCGTTTGTTTCATCACTGTGATTTTCACTTTTTTCACACTAATTCACCCCATCTACTCTTAGCCAATACGCAAGAAATTTTCATACTGTTCAGCTGCTTCAATCTGAGAAATTTCGCGCATGTTGTCTAATTCCTGATAATTCTCAATCAATAAGTTAACAATTCTCCCATCAAGCGCATTGCTCGCGACCATATTGCGTAATACTTTTTCGGCATCATCAAAAATCATGCCCTTACGATAAGGGCGGTTTTCTGTTACAGCTGTAAACACATCCGCAACAGCCATGATGCGAGAACCTATTGAAAGGCTGTCGCCTGCAATATGGAATGGATACCCTTTCCCATCTAATTTTTCGTGGTGAAACGATGCCCAAGTGTTTATGGTTCTCAATTGCTTTATCGGCTCGAGTGCGTGAAACGTATAAAAGGTATGCGTACGCATTTCATTGAACTCATCCTCGTTTAGTTTAGTCGGTTTTTCTAAAACATCATCACTTAATGCAATTTTGCCCAAATCGTGCAAATACCCGGCAATAAGCATCATTTTACACTCATAAGGTGAAAATCCAATAAGCTGTGCAAGTTTCTCAGCTGTTTTGGCTACGCCGGCAGAATGGCGTGCTGTAAAGCAGCTTCTGAAGTCTATAATCCGTGAGAATATCAATGCAAGATCAACGATATCATCAATTTCCAATGTAAGAGTATTGAATAATCCTGTGTTTGGGACCTTTTTTGCCGGGTTTGGTGAAATCAAATCCAACCATATATAATCCATAATGCTTATATCGAACAGTACATCTACCAAATCTGACCTAAATACGCTATTTGCTTGTTGACGAATTTTAGACAGAATATCCGGAACTTGGGTAATTATATTACGATCAGGATTTATTAATGCACATGTTCGATCTGCCAAATGAATGATGTGGCTTGCAAGCGGAACTTCTTCTCCCATATACGTGTTTCCATCTCCGTCATTCCATGGAATATGGTGATACTTAATAATTCCTGCAGAGCTTTGCAAAGGTTTAAACCCTTCAAATAATTTTGCCCCTCTGAGAGCATGATCGTTTGCATTTACCGGCTCAGTTTCAATAAGTTCAAGCTTTTCCTTTGTCGAAAGCGCGCCCGTATCGTGAATTAGCGATGCAAGAAAAACTTCATGCTGCTGCTCAATCGGAAGGTTCAAGCTCTCTGATAAACGGAATGCAAGGTATGCAACCTGCTGCTGATGATTTGAAAGTTTTGTTGATACGAGATCTTGGGCATTGGAAATGCATGCTAAGAGATCATAGAGGTTAATTCGTACTTTGTCCATATTTATGTAATTCCTTTCATTTATAACCCCTGATAATATACCCAAGATTATATTACACAACCTCCCATCCCAAAAACACACAAAAGTGTTATATGCCGGCAGACATTTTAGGATTTATCAATATAAATCCAATTGCATAAATACCGCTCGGTGCCGAATTGTTATTATATAGTGATTCCGGATTATATATTCGCATCGTTACAAGACGATCATTGAATTTGAAAGTTGGAAGCAAATGATTTACATCTTCAAGCTTGTCAAATATTTTATATCAGCTCCATTGCTTGCCTAAAACCCTTTCAACAAATATTCTTACAATTTCCGGTTCAAATTGTGTTCCGGCATTTTCTTGGATTTCCACAAGTGCTTTTTCTTCACTCAAGGCATTCCGGTATGGCCGATCAGTGACCATTGTATCGTAACTGTCAGCGAGTGCTATTATTCTGGCTACCAATGGTATAGCTTCGCCTTTTAACCCCATTGGATAACCTTTACCATCCCATCTTTCATGATGTGATAATATTCCGTTTGCTAAATCCAGCATGTTAAAAGACGAGCTTAATATTCTGTATCCATTTTCCGTATGCCTCTTTATTTCATTCCACTCTTGCTCAGTAAGCTTACCAGTCTTCACAAGAATTTTGTTATCAACCATAATTTTTCCAATATCATGAAGCGTACCTGCAGTTTTAAGCTTAATTGCATCTATATCAGATAAGCCGATTGCTCGTCCTATCTTCTGGCATAATTCTCCTACTCTTATTGAATGCAATTCTTCCAACTTATTTTTTTCAAATAGTGCATGGTTTAGCGTATTGATTATATTGCCTTCAATTACTTGCTTTTCGCTTATCTTCTGTTCATACATATTATCTTCAGCTTTTTTTAAGATTTTCATAATATTCTCATCAGGGTTTTTCTTGGTTTCCCAGCCAAAAGAAACGCTGACTTGTAAATTTCCCACTTTATCCTTCAGATATTGTTCATTGATTCTTTTTACAAATTCTTTAGCCTCTTCTTTTTTTGTTTTCGGAAGAAGTACTACAAATTCATCTCCTCCCCAACGGGCCGCACAATCATCTTTCCTGCATGCTTTTTTAATACCTCTTGCAGCCTTTAATAATAATTCATCCCCTTTTTCATGTCCAAACACATCATTAGCCATCTTTAATCCATTAACATCTCCCATTATTATGGATATTGGAAGATTTCTTTTGATATCTATTCTTTTAATTTCTTTTTCATAGTATCTTCTGTTGTATAATCCTGTTAATTTATCATGATAACTTAAGTAGCTAATTTCTTTCTCTCGCTTTGTTCGCTCTGATATTTCGTCTTCCAGCATTTTATTGAATTCTTTTAAGGCTACCGTTGTTTCCTCTAATTGTTGGTTTTTTTCGTCAATTATCTTATGCAGATCCAAAATTTCTTCAGCTAATTCTTGGTTAATCAGTTCTGGGGCTTTATTCTTTTCTATATGATATTTTGATGGATTATACTTAAAAACCAGCATAGTTGATGTCTGATTAATATGTCCAATATATTGTTCACCATATGTAGAGAATCCAATAGTTGGTATTTTGCTGAATATTTCACCATATGGCTCAACCTGATTCTTTTTTTTCAGCTCTTTAGTCCGTTCTATGCAATTAAAATTGATAATGCCATCTATCCATCCGAATTCTTTAATCTTCTGTTCTAAAGCTCTCTTTGTATCTTCAATAATATTAGTTGATTCAAGAATTCTGACTTCCATTTCTTTAAGTATATTACAGTAAAACTTTATGCTATTACCTAATCTTTGGCAGGGGGTCCTTACAAATATGTCGTTTTCGTCTACGAGCAACCCTACAGGATTGGTTGTAAAGTAATTTGGCGCTTCATCAACCGAAGTTGCTCCAACAGCATCAGCATACTCAAAAATTGCAGGTCTGTTATTAAACTCTATTACTTCTCTATTTTCTTCATTGACTTTATTGGCAATTAATACTTTATCCAGCGTTTTGAAGCTTTGCGTCTTAATTATTTCGAATTCAGCGTTTTCGCTAATTTTCAGTAAAATTAGGATTGCTGAATCAGTATAGACTTTACCGTTTGCATAAATACATGTTTTACAAAATTTGCAGTCGTCTCCTGCTGAGCCACCGACAAAATATATATTTGTCCTATTGCCAATAAGGTCCATTACTTTTTCTTCTTTCATGCTTATACCATCAATCAGAATTACGCCTACATATTTTGCCGTATCCATCAGATAAGCACTCTCGTTGTAGTAATTTTCAAATGAAACAAATGCACTTTCTACGCTTGTATTTTCATCTTTAAGATTAATAATTTCTACTTTTGCATCAGAAAATATATTTGAATTAAAGGCCATAGCTACAACAGAATTTTCCATCATTTTTCCGCTTACTATTTCACCAGCCGTGGAGCATCCAAATACAACAGAGTCCTTAAAAGCATCCTGCATTAAAAAACTAATTTTTTCTTGGTCATAACAAGATGATGCAAAGAATATTATCAGCTTTATTCCGAGATACCCAAATTGATCTTTTATATCAAGTACAGCTTCTTCTTCCAATGGTTTAACTGAATATGCAGATTTTATATTGCTTTCAGTGCCTTTTGAATGTGAATCATTGATCTGCTTATCTATGGTTAATAATTTTTTTATCAATATTTGATCATCTTGAGAATTACTATCATAATTATCCGGATTTAGACCTTTCAGTATAAATTTGGCTTTTGTCATTTCTGCAATAGCAGGATTACCATTCGACCGTTCTTGAATAATTGTATCAATCATTTTTTTTATTTTGCCTGCCAAAATAAATCACTCCCCGAATTTGATGGTTTTAATTATAAACGATTTGTATTTAATTACTATATTATCATATATTAATTAAAAGCTGAATTTGAAAATGAAGACCCAGCAGTACGCATACCCAATTCATTTGCATCTATAAGTCGCACAATTGCCATGTCTTTCATGAACTTATCTCCTTGCACTATTAGTCTCTGCAATCGATAATAAACATTTTCACATCTACATCACCCATTGTCTGTGTAATACTGCCCTTAAGCCCCTTCTTTTATTCCATCATCCGAGCAAATATTGCGGCAATTTGTGGATCAAACTGCGTTCCGGCACCATCTTTTATAATTTCAAGAGCTGCCTGCTTCCTTTCTTTCAGGGGCAGTTTGCCTCTGTTCATCATGCGGTCATAGGTCTCGACGACTGCAATGATTCGGGATATTAGCGGAATCTGTTCGCCTTTCAGGCTGCGCGGATATCCGCTGCCATCCCAGCTTTCATGGTGGCTGTAAACGTATTCCGCTAAATCCAAAGTATCATCAAAAAGATTCAATATACGGTATCCAATAACTGAATGCTGCCGCATTGCTTCAAATTCTTCTTCTGCCAAATCCTCTTTGGTTAAAAAACCTTGATCAAGTGTGATTTTACCGATATCGTGCAGGTAGCCAGCCCGTTTTAATTTATTGATCTGCAGCTCAGGAAGCTGCAGTGCAGAGCCGACTTCACTGCAAAATTCACTTACGGCTATTGAATGCTGCTTTTCTCTTGCACTCCTTGAATGCAGCGTCTCAATAATGGTTTCAATAATATCCATGTTTACCAATTTGCGATTCATTGTCTTGTTCTTATACATCGCATTTTCTGCGTTGGCCATTGTCTCGGCAAATGACTGATCCGGACTTCTTTTCGTATCAATGCCAAGGGCAATACTGCACTTAATTGCCGCCACGCGAGCATCTAAGAATTTTGAATTGATTCGTGAAATTACCTTCTCAGCTTTTTCCTCACTTGTATTCGGTAAAAGAATAATAAATTCATCGCCTCCAATGCGAGCGATAATATCATTCTCTCTGCAGGACCGCACAAGTATCTTGGCAGATTTTTTTATCAGCTCGTCCCCTGCAGCGTGTCCGAATATATCATTCGTCATCTTTAATCCGTTAATATCGGCAAAAATTACAGACAGCGGCAGATTATCCGGGATATCAATTTTTTTGCGGTTAACCTCGAAGCAACTTCTATTATAAAGCCCCGTCAGAATGTCATGGCAGCTCAGATATTGAATTTCTGCTTCTTTTTGTTTGCGCTCAGTAATATTCATAAAGGTTACAACTCCGCCGATAACCTCACCATTTTTTATTTGAGGATATGAGTGGTATGCAACATCGAAGGAAGTGCCATCAAGCCTCCAGAACACTTCGTCGTCAGCATCAAAACCCTTGCCTTCCTTAATTGACTGTAAGATCCTGCATACATCAACAGGAATCGGTGTTCCATCACGCCGGGTATGATGAATCTTGTGATGTATATTTCTCCCAAGCAATTCATCCTGGCTGTTATATCCGAGTAATTTAATGCAGCTCATATTACAGAATGTACATTCTCCCTTTAGATCCATTCCATAAATTGCTTCCGCAGTAGAATTCAATATAAGCTGCAGTTGATTCTTATTTTCTTCCAAATCTGCGTTTACCTTATACAATTCCTCGGTTCGTTCTTTTACAGTATCTTCAAGATTATTAGTAAGAAATTGCATTTTATCAGCCACTCTATTAAAGCTATCTGAGATCCTTCCAATTTCGTCATTCCGGGCAATATCAACTCTCATTGTCAAATCCCCCGAGGATAAGGCCTCAGAGGCTTGCAGCAATCTATTCATCGGTTTCAGGAGCCTTCCGGTTATAAACATAAATATAACAAGTGACAGCAACAATGCCATTGCTGTCAGCAGTACAGTCAAGTAAATACTTCGAACCGCAGATGTAATGTGAAGGCCATCAGGAATTGCTGAAATAACAATCCAATCTAAACCTTCCATCTGAATTTCTTTTATGTTCATATAGAGCTTCTGGTCTTTCCCTTCATAAAAGAAATGTGGGTCTAAATTTTCATTATATTTTTTATATGCCTCCCTAAAATCAGAGTCTTCAATCTTATCAATTCCATTGTTTTCTAAGGTGCCATCAGGAAGAACAGTAAAATTTTCTATTCCCATTGAGTTAGCAATCAAAGAACCTGATTTCTTGTCAATGATAACCGCATATCCATTGTATTTGCTTACCGCATCCTCCAGATATGCGTCGATATCCGTAAGCAGCATGTGAGTCCCGAGAACACCTTTAAGCTTTCCAGCGTTACTATAAATAGGGCATGCAAACGATATGGTTAAGTCGTTCATTACAAAATGCTTATACATAGGTGAGAAGGTCGGCCCCCCCGCCTCAACAGCAGCCTGATACCACATCCGCGTACGCGGATCAAATTTTCCTGCCTGCACAACAAGGCTGCCGGCCGTCATATCTTCGTTGACTGAGTAATACCATGAATTTCCTCCAGTACCGGCATTATTTCTCATTATTTCGACAACACCTTTTTCATTCTTGCGCGCGCCGTAATATTCTCCTTCTGCACTTCCATAGCTAAAACTATATATCTCATTTTCATATGATCCCAACACACCGACAAAAAACTTATCCCTAAGCTTTTCATCCGTTATGTCAAGAATGCCATTTGCTATGATTTTATGATTCGCTTCATTTATTTGACTAGGCACTCGCATAAGAGAATATATTTGATTATATATTATTTCATTGAGATCTTCAGCAATGCTCCCTGATGTCTGTTCGGCGGAAGAAAACCAGTTTTTAAAAACCAAATATCCTATGCTGCTGATTGATACAAGCATAGCTAATATGAATACAATAATTATTATTCTCTTAATTGAGATATTTCTTCTGTTATCTTTCACAAGCCGCACCATCCATCCTTTATTAGCAACAGCTGTCATTCGAATGGCAGTCATTATTGTTGACTGTTTGTTTTTTGAGCATTTCAATTGCCTTCTCTTCGTCAAGCGGTTTACTGACTATATAGCCTTGAATCTTGTCACACCCGCAACTTTGCAAGTATTGTTTCTGCTTCTCATGCTCTACTCCTTCCGCTATGGCACAATGGCCCAGCTTATGCGCCATCGATACGATATCACCAGTGATAGCCTCATCATCCTTCGATGAAACAAGCTTGTCAATAAAGTATTTGTCAATTTTAAGGCAGTTGACATTTAGCTCCCGTACCCTCGCAAGAGAGGAATATCCTGTCCCGAAATCATCTATGGCGGTGTGGATTCCAGAATCCTTCAACTCACCAAGAATACGGTTTATTTCTTGGTCGTTGTCGGCAAACATCGACTCAGTAATCTCAAGGCTGATATTCGCTGGATTAATCTGCATTTCAGTTATCATATCAAATAAATCTTTGTTGAAATCATTTCTTAGCAGCTGAATTGCAGAGATATTAATTGAAACGGTTATTCCGGAATAACCATTATCCCTTAATTTATTTAAGAAACGAAACACCTCAAGAGTAACTTTTTTACCAAATGTTATAATTAACTTTGTTTTTTCTGCTATTGGGATGAATTCCAGAGGCGGTATCAAGCCCAGCTTGTCACTTTTTATCCTGGCTAAAGCTTCAAAGCCGCATATCTGATTCGATTTTAGATCCAGAATCGGCTGATACTGCAGGAAAAGTCCGCCATCATCCGGATCTTTTTCAATTAAAGTAAGCTCATGCTTTATATTCTCCTCGCGTATTATCTGTGCTTCCATATCCTTGTCAAAAAAATAAAAGCCTGAATCCTTATCAAAATAATGAAGTGCTCGTTCAGACGCTATCAAAAGATCTTTTAAAAGTTTCTCCACGTCATGTTTATTATCATCATCTATTTCGACAATACCAATACCGTGGCCAATCTTTTCAACAGAAAACGCAGACTCTATTGTATTATCAATAGTTTTACAAAATGCTATCAATTCATTTTTGTCTTCATAATCTTTAACATAGAACACAAATCTATTCTCATATGTATTGAATAATCGACGCTTATAGGTACAAAGCAGGTTTAGCGCTTCAGCTGTCTTTTTAATTAATTCCTGGCTGTAATGAAATCCATAAGTCAGGCTTAATATATGAACAGAACTCAGGTTGATGCTAATAACTGCTCTTTTCTTCGTGGATTCCATCTTTGCATCATGAGTTAAAAGGTCTTCAAAATATCTGCGGTTATATAAGCCTGTCCATAAATCATGTTCGTTGCTATATCTAAGATTATCCTCCATTTCTTTCCGGTCTGAGATATCAAGAATAATTCCCTCAAGCGCTTCTACTTTACCTTGTTCGTTATAAATCCCTTGCCCCATTTCCAGAACCCATTTCCGCTCTCCCTTGCCTGTTATGATTTCATATTCGTATTTAAAGGGTATCTTCCCGGAAAGTATACGCTCCCATTCTTTCCTGAGGGCATCATGATATTCAGGTACAATCAAATCATTAAAGGATAGCTCTTTATTGTATAGAAGGCTCTCCGGTGCATAGCCGGTTAATTGAAAACAGCCTGCAGAAGCAAATTGCATCGTCCACTCCCGATCATAATTGCATCTATAAGCCATACCCGGAAGGTGGGAGAGAAGAACGGATTTGCTGCGCTCACTTTCTTTTAAAGCCACAGCCGTGCCCTTACTTTCGGATATGTCCTCAAGTAAGCATAGATGCACGGAATTTTTATAGGGAAGGTCTGTAAGATGGGAAGCCTTCATATTTGTCCATACGCTTGATCCGTCCGGTCTCACAAAACGCTTTTCCATTGAATAGCTATTGATTTTGCCTGTTATAAACTGTTCGAATTTTTCGAGATCTGCCTGCAGATCATCGGGATGGGTGATCTCTGTCCATTTCAGTTCTTTGAAATCTGGAAATTTTCGCCCGAGAATTTCTTCGAATATTGGATTAATATTTGTATCCCCAAATTCCGACTGGGTTACAAAGTTCTTGTCATTCATAATTGCGATTCCAATCGGAGCCTGTTCGAACACGCTATGATATAGCAATTCATCAAAAGCCAATTTCTTGTTAAGACCCTTCAAAGTGGATCGCTGTATCCAAATAAGAAGCAAAGCTCCAAAAAGCACAAGGATACTTAAGACAATAATGATATCGGGAATCATCTGCTTCCACAGACGTAATTGCCAATCCGAAGCTGAATAACCAATCCCCAATGTAGCAATAACATTTCCGTTTTTTTGGTCTTTAATCGGCACGAGTACACTGATCCAGGAACCCCAACGATCAGTTATCTTTTCGGTCAGAATGGTCTTGCCTGACCGGAAAGGCTCTCGGTAAATATCATTTGCTTCCTCAAATAACTGTCCAGGCGGTGAGTAATCTGTTGAGTCGGGTGATTCTGAGCTCAAAAGTATAACAATATTGCCTTCTCGTTCATCTAATATGTACGCGAAGCGAATGGGATTCGTTGTCTCAACAAGCCTCATAAGATCACTTTTAAGCTTAATATATTGTAAATCTTCTAAATCTCCAGGCCCTCCTGATAAATTAGCAATATACTCTGTATGCAGAACGGATTCCAATGATTGCGCCAGCATAATAGCTGCGTATTCCGGAACATCCGGACGGCAATTCCGGAAACATCCGGACACGAAACCGGAGGCATCCGGACACTTTGCCGGCTAATTTGATTGTAAAATAATTGCTGCTTTTCGGCAACATATTTTAT
>JAQUYC010000008.1 GCA_028692105.1 Eubacteriales bacterium
GTCATTTCCATCACCCCGTTTTATTTTATTATACCACAGAATCCCACAAATTTCAATGTTTCTAAGCGATTCTACCTTCTGAAAATGCTTAGTTTTTATTGGGTACTTTTCGGACAGTCTGACCACATTTTTGCCTGAAAATGTTGAACAAGATAATTCGAGCTACCTTGTTCCAATCTGCAAGGGGTTGAAATTTGTCATTTATCTGCAAGATTCATATAAATTACCGGCTTTTTCTTTAATTGTTTATTGTTCCCATCAAATTAATGGGATATAATATGAGAAACGCCACTCGCTTATACTGATGATTGATAACTCTGAAGGGACGAAAGATATGGATTTTATATCTGTTCAGCATATGAAGCAATTATGAAAAAAGATAGCGCCATAGATACGCCAGTAAAAACAAGCCGCCTATTAAGCAGGATATTCAAAGCCTCCAGTATGGATCAGTTCCTGGAAAATAATGCAGATTATTTGCACATCCCTGCTTTTCAGGAGTATATATCCGCGCTTTGTAGACAGCGCGGCGAAGTGCCGGAACGCGTGATCAAACGCGCCACACTGGAACGCAGCTTTGGACATCAGCTATTTACCGGCAGACGAAACCCCTCAAGAGATACTGTGCTGATGCTTGCCTTTGGTTTTGAAGCCGATGTCGAAACCGCGCAGGAGCTTTTGAAAATGGCAAGGCTAAGCTCCTTGTATCCGAGAGCGAAGCGCGACGCCGTGGTCATTTACTGTCTCCATCGCAAAATGAGTATTGCAGAAGCGCAGATCATGCTGCACGACTTAAATTTACCCACGCTGGGAGGTATATGATAATGACAGATATTAAAACTTCTATTGACGATTTTCTGACAAGCTTTGATGACAGCCGGTATCCCGCCGATTTCTTATCAAATTTCGATATGATGGAGTGTCTGGCTAACCACAACGGAACGGAAACCTTTATCGTACAAGAAAAAGGCACTGATAAAAAATACATTGCCAAATGTTTTGATAAAAGATCATACAAGCTTTCCATGGCAGAGAGCAAAATTCTACACGGAATAAAGCATAAAGCGATTCCCGCATTTATTCGGGAATATGAAAATGACGAACTTCTATGCGTCATTCGGGAATATATCGAGGGGCTGCCTTTGAGTCGGTATCAGGAGGAACGGCAGCCGGATTATCAGACTGTTATTCAAATCGGAATCCAGCTGTGCGACATTCTCGCTTATTTACATAATCAATCCCCGCCCATTATTCATCGCGATATTAAACCGCAGAATGTCATAATTGCCGATAACGGCAGGGTGTGGCTGATCGACTTTGACATTGCACGGGTCTATGATACCGAAGCAAACACAGATACACAGTATTTTGGAACGAAGGAATATGCGCCGCCGGAACAATACGGATTTACACAGACTGATTGCAGGACTGATATTTATTCTTTCGGCGTACTGCTGCGCTTTCTTGTGACCGGCAGCGCGAAGGAGAATCCGAATATTCGTTATTATCGTCCCCTGGAAAAGATTATCCGAAAATGCACAGCCTTTTCGCCCAAAGAACGATATGCCAGTGCGGAATTCGTGAAAAATGCGCTGCGCAGAGCTAATCCAAAGGTGCAGCGATGCAAGCATATTTTAATAGGCGCCTGCGGCGTCGCGATCGTGGCCCTTTGCATTTTCGGCGGGGTCAAATGGTGGCAGTATGAAACCCGTGAAGTTTTTACGGCAGATCACACGCCCGTGTTCGTTTTAACCGAAGAACAGATGACGGACGCGGTAAATTACCTTAATGAGAAATATAATACCGATTATTTTAAAGCAAGTGACGATATCGCAAACATGGGATATATGAGGCAGATGCTGGTGGATATATACGGGTACAGCAGTGAATACGCTTTTGCTATGCCGCCGGAAGAGCAGCAGTGGCCGGAGGAAAACGATAATAATTTCTATCCGTGGGGTCTGCCGGAAACGGAATATGTTGCACAGGACATTGTTGTTTATACAATCGTCAAGATCTTATGGCCAGATGTGATCACGGACTACTCCAGCCTGAAGGATGATAACGGAGAATTCCCCGGTATTCGCGTGGCGGTGGCATTTGCTGAAGAGAACGGTATTCTTGACGGGGCAAAACGGCCTGATGATCTGACTTATGGAGATGTTGCCTTCATCATTGCAAATGCGGAAAAATATTACGACAAAACCAGGCAAATATCCCTAAAATATTTCAGAAGGTGGGCAGCCAGCCCACCTTTTTGTTTTTTGCTTTGCTAAAATTATAGTATCAATGCCCTGATACTCAAGAAACAGGAGGAATCGTAAATGAGACGGAGAACATTATCTCTTTTGTTAGTATTCAGCATGCTGTTTGCGCTGCTTCCCGCGACAGCATCGGCTGAGCCGTCAACAGGTGTTGTCAACCTCGAAACTGCAGGGAGCGGCAGGATCGAAAAGATCAGCGGTGAGCAAGCGGATATTGTATGGAACGGGACCAGCGGCACCCAGACGCTTGCGCTGGAAACCATCGACGGGCACGACCTGATGAATGCTCATTATAACATTGTTTCCAATGCAGGGTACCGGATCAAAAGCGTTACTTTGTATTCCATCGGCGAAGACACCGTAGCATTTGATTTGGACGTCACCAGCGGTGAAGGGGGATTCTACGGCCGTGTGCTTGACGGCGGTAATCGTCTGATCGCCGGTTCCGTCCGATGGCTTGCAAAAGATGGGGACAAACTCACGGCGGAATTTGAGAACACATCCGCTTCCCGGGAAACTGTGACCGTTGAGGGAGAGAGGGGACTGTTACTGGCACAGACCATGTCCGGTGTAAACAAAATCGAGGTCAAAGATACCTTCAGTGTCTCCGGCAGCATGACCATCTCGAAGGATACCGAAATTCGAAACGGCACGGTGACGATCGATTCCGGTGTTACTCTCAATATAAACGGATGTGATTTTGGACCGGATTTTAGTAAAGCTGTCACAAATCCGAGTAAGCTGATCAATAACGGTACCATCAGCGTGAACGACGGCGGCTCATTGTTTATGATTGATGAGAATAACGGCAGTATCATCATAAAAAGCGGCGGCGCCATGGAGTCCGGTGTTCTTAACAGCTCCTGCGCCAGTATCGTCGTAAAGAGCGGCGGTGAAGCACGCTGCGCGATGGGCGGTAATATACAAAACGCGGGACAGTATACCGTGGACTCCGGCGGAGTCCTGAAGCCGCAGAAAGGCGCGGGCTTTAGAAACTTTATTGGGGCTGATGCCGGAACGCTCACGTTAAACGGCGATATGGTCTTCGACCAGGACTATTGGTCGGATTTCTCGCAAGGTACGCTTCTGGGAAGCGGACGCTTTGTGATCAATTTCAGAATAGGAGAAGATGATCTTGGCGACCTCCAAAGCGCGGTTGCCGGCACCTCCCTTCAAATCGTCAATGAGTCCGTGGTCGAGCTGGACAGCAGCGCTGATTATGCAGCCTTTAAGGAAGCGGTAACCGGTGTTTCCGTTCGGGCGATCTACTTAACGAACGCCTCTATCAACATTAATGAAGATTTAAGCATTACCGATAAAACAATTTATCTGGAAGGCGCAACGGCGTTAACGCTGAACGCCGGGAGGACCCTGACGCTTACGGATGCAAGCGGCAACGGAACCCAGTGCGGTTTGACAAACGTGATCGACCATAATGAAAACTATATAAGGCCCGCAACCAGCTTTGTGATAAACGGAAGGTTGGTATTAGTGAACAGCGCAAGCGTCGGCGGCTACATCGGCACCGTGACCATCGGAAGCGGCGGTATTGTGGATAATCGTGATGGCAGCCTTGATGTCCGATACACCGTCTATTGCAACGGTACGATTACCAACATGGATTATACGGACAGAGCAGATGACGGCAACCTGCGCATCTTTACGAACGGTATCCTGGTCAAAGACGGCACTGCGATTCTCGGTGAACAGAGCGGGAGTATAGATGCAGCCCAGGCAGACGCCGCCGTGTCAGGCATGAGTATTTCAAGAAAAACAGAACTTTTGGATGACACGGTTTACGAAGATCCGAATCCGACGAATACCATCCTCATCAAGGATCTGACCATTCCAAAAGATACTCTTCTTTGGGTGCCGGATCTTGCTACCTACGAAAACTATGTAAATATCGGAAATACCAACCCCGGAACCGGCAACGCCTCTCTGACGCTGGACAGCGGCAGGACGCTCACCATAGAAAGCGGCGCGGCGCTGCGTCTGAACGGACCTTTCATCAACAACGGCACGGTCTACTATAACGGATCGATCAGCGGTGAGGGCGCAATCGGAGGCGGCGGACTGTTTGTTCTGGCTCCCAACACCACCGTTAAAATCACCACGGGCGGAGGAATGATCCGTGGCGCGAATGACAATGAGGCAATCGCAACCGTGTCCGGACGAGGCTACACGGTGGGAAGCGACGGCAGGCTGATCACAAGCCACTCCATTTACGCTGCCGACAATATGCTTGATTTGGGGACCGGGAGCGGCATAGAAGGCTTGATGCAAAACGGCGCTGCGCTTGCTCCGCCGGTCGGGCTGGCACAGGCGGCGGTGGCAACAGCAGGTTTGAATACCAGCGACAATTATGCCGCAAAGCTGGAGGTCGATCTCCAAAGCATTGCCGAAAACAATGGTACAACACTTGTATATGACATCAAGCCGAAAATTTCCGCCAATGGAGGAAGCTGGGCTGACATTGCCGCGCTTGAGGGGAACAGTGAGAATAACACTGCCGTCAGCTTCCGTCTGCCAGTTCCCGCCGATACCGAGGAGAACTATGTGCGTATCGTCCATAAAAACGGAGAGACAATCAAGTCTATCGATTTTTACCAGGTTTTAACCGATGTTGCAGGAAACAAGTATGCGGAAATCAGTACCAAGAGTTTTTCCACCTTTGAAATGAGCTTTACTGATTCCAATACCGTTTCGTCCGGCGGAAACGGCGGCGGCGGCGGTACATCTCCCTCTCCCGTTACTGGGGGAGATGTCACGTCGATTACCGCAGAGATTAAATCCTCCTCGACCGGCACGTCCGCCGTCGCCACAGTGGCGGAAGCAACCATGACCAAAGTGATAGACGCCGCGCTGGAAGCTGCGGCCAGGGACAATAACTCGGCAAATATAAACATTGTCGTAGACGCGCCAATGAATATGACCGAGATAAAAACGACAATACCAAAGGCTTCAATTGATAAGCTGGCGGGCGAGGACTCCTCCGTTTCGCTCACGGTAACGACGCCGGTCGGCTCTATTACCTTTGACAGCGATGCGCTCTCAAGCATCGGCGAAGCAGCCGCAGGTACAAACGTCACGCTCACTGTAGCCCGGGTTTCAAAGGAAGGGCTCACCTCGGAGCAGCAGACGCTTGTGGGTGATCGCCCAGTGATTGATCTGTCCGTAATGTCGAACGGCAAGCTGATTTCCGATTTCGCCGGCGGCAGCGCCACGGCGAGTATCCCGTATACGCTTGCTGAAGGGGAAAGCGCTGACGGTATTGTGGTATGGTATCTGGCCGACGATGGCACGCTGGCGCCGGTTGAATGCAATTATCAGGATGGCAGGTTAACTTTCAAAACCGATCACTTTTCACAGTATGTGCTTGCCTATTTCCCATTCGATGATCTTAACGGCGGAGAGTGGTATTACAAGAACGTGGCTTACGCCTATACAAACGACTTGATGAATGGCGTCGGAAACAGTCTTTTTAATCCTTCCGGCACAACGACAAGAGGTATGGTTGTGACGATCCTGTGGAGGCGTGAGGGGGAGCCTGTCTTGTTGCGGCAAAGCTTCACCGACGTGGCTGACGGCATGTGGTACGCTGGTGCGGTAAGCTGGGCGGCGGCAAACGGTATCGCCATAGGCTACAACGGGAGGTTCAATCCCGAAGCCGCTATCACCCGCGAGCAAATGGCGGCAATTGTCTACCGTTACGCGGCGTACAAGGGATATGACGTGAGCGGGTTGAACGACCTTTCCGCCTTCAATGATGCGGCCGGCGTTTCAGGCTGGGCTGAAACAGCCATGAAATGGGCGGTTAAAAATAACATTTTAAACGGCGTGGGGAATAGTGAACTCGATCCGGCAGGTATCGCTCAGCGTGCGCAGGCCGCGGCCATTCTCCAGAGATTTATTGAAAACATATCCAAGTAATCAACTTGGAGCTGATATAAAGAAACCCGTTCGACTCGAGCGGGTTTCCTTGCATTTCTGTTTGATAATTCAGTTATGTAATGGTTCAGTTCAACAATCAGCATGTGTTCGAAGCTTCAGTTCCATGATGTCTATCGATGAAAGCCTTTCATAATTTGGTATCAATATAGGTGTGCTTTAGTCCACTGCTTCCAGAAGCAAGCGGAAAATGATAAGTAAACAGATTTGAGTTGCTTTGCGCTCAATTCGGGAGAGCGCGTGGTTCGCAATCACGAGGTCAGGGGTTCGATCCCCCTATTCTCCACCAATTTAAAAAGTACCCTCAAGAACATAGCAGGTCTTGAGGGCGCTTTTTAAATTTAATGAAAGTGGTGAGAATCGAACCCCTGACCAAGATTAGTGTTCATCATAGTTTGTTATTTTCTTTTATTTGCTTGAATGCCTGCTTCATTTCTGCCTTACTTCCAAACATACGGTTGATTTTTTCATTCTCCCTTTGGCGGGAGTCCAAACCGTCATAGGACATCTCACGCTGCAACTTTTGATAGCTTTCAAAACGTTTTTCCGACAAAATTCCGTCATTGATCGCCTGTCTTACTGCACAGCCGGGTTCATTGCTATGAGCACAGTTCTTATATTTGCATCCCAAGGCTAATTCATCTATGTCCTCAAAAGTTTTCGAAAGATCGCCTGTGAAAATCTGAAGCTCGCGCATCCCCGGGGTATCAATTGCGATCCCTCCATTTGGAAGCAAAAGTAATTGCCTATGAGTGGTAGTATGTCTGCCTTTATCATCATCCTTGCGGATTTGCTTTGTTGCAAGAATTTCCTGACCCATCAGGCGATTAATAAGCGTTGACTTGCCAACCCCTGATGAGCCGATAAAAGCAATGGTCTTGCCGGGCTTAGTATAAGTCAGGATAGTATCCAAGCCATCGGAGTTTTCTGCGGAGCAGACCACTACATCCACGCCAATAGCCACAGCTGCTACTTCATTCAATTTAAGCTGGATATCCTCACATAAATCAGATTTCGTCAAAACAATTACCGGGGTTGCCATGCTGTCCCATGCAATCGTCAGATATCTTTCCAATCGTCTGAGATTGAAGTCTGCATTGAGCGACATACAAATAAAGATGATATCGATATTTGCAGCGACAATTTGTTCCTCATTTGCCGTGCCTGCAGCTTTGCGAGTAAATCTGCTCTTACGGTTTAGTATGTGGTGTATGACGGCATGTCCGCTGTTTTCGTCCACTCTGTCGATCATTACCCAATCGCCAACCGCCGGAAAGCCGGATTTGCCATCTGCTTGATAGAGAAACTTCCCTGAAACAACGGCGTTGAGCTCACCGTATTCTGTCATCAATTTGTATTGTTCGCGGTGCTCTTCAGTAACGCGGGCTATGAACAAGTTCGCATACAGTGTCGATTCGTTTGCAAAATAGTCATCGAGTCCGTATTTATATAAATTTAAAGTCATTATTCATCCTCTTAAAGCCGCCTGTAAACATTATTTAAATTGAGGGGGCTTACACTTAAATTAAATTACTTTTGTCAATATCGATAATATCATACAAATGTGAACTAATCTATCGCAAAATGTGCAATGTGGTAGTTGTAGAATTGCTCTTTAAACCCTTTCAATCTGACCATTTCTTCCGTCAGTGTAAACATTTATTGCCGCTCCGGCAACCGAAGTGCTCAGGCAGCTAACAAGCTTATCAACTTAGGCTACACTGAAGTCTATGATTTTGGCGGAATTAAAGATTGGCCTTATGATGTTGTCACAAGTTTCAAGTGACGTTTAACTTTAAGCATTATTAGGGACTTCTTGCATGGAATAATTAATGTAATCAAACAGCCCTTGTGCCAAAAAGTTGCTCATGCCCTCAGCTTGATCCATAATCCTGCTGAATACATCGACATTTCTGGCATAATCCCCCGTCAAAAAGGTTGTGGACTCATCGATCGTTGCCTGGAGAAGATTGCGTAATCTGTCTCTTGCTTCAGTTTCGCCCCAGAATGGATTCACTGAGGCCAGGAACGTAGCTCTTTCATTTTCATTTTCATAAAAAAGCTGTGTGATTCTGTTTATTTCATCAACATCGCCGTCAATCTGTGCATTGATAAAGGCAACGATCAGATCTATATATGTGTTAAATAAACTTAAATATTCATCTGATATCTGATCACCAAAGAATTCCCTTAATATATTTACATAATCAACAGGGACTTGCCTTAATCGAGCTAATATTTGCTCGGAGTCACTGCCGATACCGAGATATACGCCAAGCATATAATTTCTGGCCCATGTCACAAATTCAAACCAAAACATCCTAATTTCATAGATTGAATTCATTTGATCATAAGTAATACACGGAATATCGCCCTCGAGACTATAATCAATCTGAACGCCGGAGGTCATGTAGTCATAAAGGCCCTGCGCAAAAACATCGCCCATTATATTTGTATGAGCTCTAAGGAGATCATAAATCTCCATTAGCCTGCTGAAGTCATTTGCTGCAAGCGCATTCGCCATTTCAATTATGTAGCGTGTGTATGTTGCAAACAGGTCATAATATCCAAAAGCGTTCCAGTAGGGGTTAATGGAGTCTAAAAAAAACGCCCTTTGCGCGATATTTTCATACAATTGTTCGACATACATGCTTACAGCATCCTCATCTCCATCCAATTGAGCTGAAACCAAGTCACGCATTGTAATTGCATACTGACTTAAGAGTTGACTGTACTGCTCCGAAATTTCCCGTCCAAATATTATCTCGAGCATATTCCCGATTTCCAAGGATTCAAAATATAATCGGCTGAATAAATCTGCGGTAGTGTCCGTACCGTAATATCTGCTGATTATATATTCACTGGTCCATGTTGTCAGCCTGCGGTAATAGAACCTCGAAGTAAATATCAAATTCATTTGACTGAAAGTGATACATTGAGGATCAAATTCCCTTTTTTTAACCATAACAATGCTCCTTCAGAATAGTATTCGGTAATGATTGAATATCTGATAATCAAATATTCAGCGTACCCTAATCAATATATTTCTCGAAAGGCATAAATGACACAATAATAATCAAACTACTTAAAAATATTATATTGCATAAGGTTATGCCGCTATCTGAGTTTGAGGCTGGCAGGGTAAACATCGTAATTACATGGACACGCCATGTGAACCAATGATAATATAAAAAGAATCGCCAAAGAATTATTTTGATTCCTTTGGTGAAGATTAACAATACAATTACGATACAGGAGATTTAATATGCTGAATATAGGATGTCACTTATCCACTTCAAAAGGTTTCACCAATTTAGGGAAAGAAGCGTTGAGTATCAATGCAAATACTTTTCAATTTTTTACAAGAAATCCGCGCGGCAGCAAAGCAAAAGATATCGATGATGACGATGTAAATGGTTTACTTAGGATCATGGATGACAATAGCTTTGCTCCCGTACTCGGTCATGCGCCCTATACGCTTAATCCTGCTTCCGCAAATCCGAAAATCAGAGAATTTGCTCTGCAGGTTTTAAAAGATGATTTAGCACGTATGGAATATCTGCCAAACAATTTTTACAATCTTCATCCGGGGAGTCATGTGGGACAGGGAACTCAAAAGGGAATCGAGCTGATTGCAGAAGCACTAAATTCCATATTGACAGCAGACCAGACAACCATGGTGCTGCTTGAAACCATGTCGGGAAAAGGGAGCGAGATTGGAAGCACATTTCAGGAAATCAAAGCAATTATTGATAAAGTAAACCTTGATAATAAAATTGGGGTGTGTCTGGACACGTGTCATGTATATGATGCGGGTTATGATATAGTGAATGATTTAAATAGTGTATTGGATGAATTTGATAGGATAATAGGCTTGGAAAGACTCAGTGCTGTTCATCTCAATGACAGCAAAAATCCTTTTGCAAGCCATAAAGACCGGCACGAAAAAATAGGAGAAGGAACAATTGGCTTGAAATCAATCACAAATGTCATTAATCATCCAAAGCTGCGACATTTGCCATTTTTTTTAGAGACTCCAAACGAATTGCCAGGGTATGCACAGGAGATTCAACTTTTGCGCGATGCATTCCTTATCCTTAGGTAGATGTTCATAGGCTATATCACTTGTTCTTCATCCTGTTTTCAGATAACAGCGAATATTTCTCAATGTAGTAACTGTGCATCAATTTACATTCTTCCGGATCGATATAGGCTGCATTCCCAAGGGCGGTAGCGGTAAAATAGGCCGTACAATTCTTGCGGACTATCATGCTGACGGCATCGGCGTCACTATCGTTTTCTCCCATACAGATTGCACCTGAACCCTTGACAAAAACGGCAGTATTCGATTTCAGGGCAGAAAGGATCATGTCTGTATTTGCCTCGACAGTTGTCATATTTGTACCAACGATTTGTGCAAAATCATCAACCATTGGCTTTAAGTCAATGCCAAGCCTTGAAAATCGAACTGTGACGGGATCTGCGACGAACCTTAGATGACCATTTATCCCTGAAGCCTTCAAGGAACCCAACACTTCTTCTTTATTTATAGGATATGGTTCGTTTTCAACAGAAATATTCTTCTCTGTTTTTTCTATGATGAATTCTCTGCAGGCGGTCTCCAATTGATATGCAGCCTTAAAGGCGTCATCATGGCTTTCACCAAAACAGAGAACACCATGATGCTTCATGATAACAGCGTTTCCTGCAGTGCATTTTAATGCTGCCGTTACATTATCACATAAGTCTTTTGAACCGGGAAGGGCATACGCAGCACAGAGGATCTCATCCCCTAATTCGGTATAATCAGACAAAGGCTTAAAAGAATCAATCCTTGCAGCGGATATAGCCGACGCATTTTCCTGATGTGTGTGGATAACAAAGTTGTTTTTCGGATATAGTTGGTATACAGCCCGGTGTATGCCCTTTTCCGAGGAAGGAATGATGCTGCCGCTGTAGCTCAAATCTTCAATATTAACTTCTACTATATCATCGGTCGTCAAAGTATGATATTCTCTGCCGCTTGGTGTAATTACAAATCTGTTTTCATCTATACGGCAGCTGACGTTGCCCCATGTTCTTGCTATAAGTCCTGTTCGTACCAGTTCATGACCGGCTTTTATCACTAATTCTTTTGCTTGCTTAATCTCCATTTTTTCTCCCCTGTTATTATTGGAAAACACTTGCGGAATGATTTTAAAAAGATATAATTAAAATAATTATAACGCATAAGTAGAAAATATTCGACTGTAGAATATTTTCTTACACCTGCAGCGATTTCAACAGTCACTTCCTTTCAGCAAAGCTGCATTTTTTTAAATATAAGTGACTGTTATAACGAATCCTTGGAAAAATTTCGACTATCTCAATAATCGTGATGGAGGGATAAAGATGGACTGGAAGTTTTTTGTAGCCTTACTTTTTGCACTAATTGTGGCAGTCTTTGCAATACAAAACGCAGAAGCAGTGGAAGTCAGCTTTTTGACATTTGAAATGTCTATGTCACAGGCACTGGTCATTTTGATTTCGGCAGCATTCGGAGCCCTGGCAGTTCTGATGCTCAGTCTTATTCGCTGGATCAAATATAAGGCAAAAGTAATAAGCTCAATAAAAAGCATCAACTCACTGGAACAGGAAAATAAAAAACTGAAGATGAAGTTAGAAGAGTGCAAGGCTAAAAACGAAGCTGTTTCTGCAGCAAGCGGAAATCCCAATGGAAATATTTCCCGTTGACAGATATATTATTGCATGATAGCATTAACTTAGATTATAAGGTCTATAAATTGAATAGTTTCTTCAGGGCGGGGTGTGATTCCCCACCGGTGGTAAAGCCCACGAGCCGCAAGGCATGATTCGGTGAGATTCCGAAGCCGACAGTATAGTCTGGATGAAAGAAGAATGATCATACGGTAAAACCGGTTTTGCAGTAAAAGGTCTGTTGAATTTTAATGATTGGCTCTGAAATATTTTATATATTTCAGAGTATTTTATTTTAAAACAGCTTATACTGATACCGGATGAGAAAATTCCCACCCTGAACTATTGTTTAGGGTTTTTTTATTACTCCGGAGGTGATAATAGATGGAAGAAAACAAGAACTTAAGTGATATGGAATTTATGAAAAGAGCACTAATATTAGCCGAGAATGGAATAGGGAAAACCAGTCCCAATCCTTTGGTGGGTGCAGTTATTGTAAAAAACGGAAGAATTATCGGAGAGGGATGGCATGAAAGATACGGGCAGGCACATGCTGAAGTAAATGCAGTAAGGAATGCGTCTGGACCGGTTGAATCAGCAGATATCTTCGTTAATTTAGAGCCCTGCTGCCACTATGGCAAAACTCCTCCCTGCACTGAAATGCTAATCGAAAAAGGAATTAAACGCGTTGTCATCGGATCAGTTGATCCAAATCCGAAAGTGGGCGGCAAAGGCGTACAGAGGTTAAGAGAAGCCGGCATTGAAGTAATTGTGGGAGTTTTGGAAGAGGAAAGCCGGAAGATTAACGAGGTGTTTTTTCACTACATCGAGAAACAGCGCCCCTTTGTGGTAATGAAAACGGCTATGAGCATTGACGGAAAAACCACGGCGCCTTCCGGAGAATCAAAATGGATAACGGGTGCCGAAGCAAGAAATGATGTCCAGAAACTGCGTAACAGATATTCCGGCATCATTGTAGGGGTAGAAACCGTAATCAAGGACGATCCAGAACTCACCTGCCGGCTTGAAGGCGGTAAAAATCCGGTGAGGATCATTTTGGACAGCAATCTTCGAATACCTCAAGAAAGCAGAGTGCTAAAAGACCAGGAGAATAATACCACAATCATTGCATGCACAGACAGTGCTCCTTGCGAAAGGGTATCTGCGCTAAAAGCAATGGGAGTCCGGATATTGCGCTGCAAAAATTTTAATAATCATGTGGACCTGAAGGATCTTATGAAAAAATTGAAAGAATCGGCAATCGACAGTGTTCTTCTGGAAGGAGGATCTGCCGTAAATGATTCGGCTCTTTCCAAGGGAATTGTCAGCAAGATCATTTTATATATCGCACCGAAAATCATTGGCGGTGAAAAATCTAAAACATTTGTTGGTGGAAAAGGGATCGATCGGCTAACTCAGGCTTATCCGATCAGGTTTGAATCCGTGGAGAGAATAGGTGAAGATCTGAAAATTACGGCTTACTTAAAAGAAAAGGGGGAATTCCATTGTTTACAGGAATAATAGAAGAAACAGGAATTGTACAAAGAGTGGAGAAGGGAGGCAAATCCTCCAGGATGCAAATCAAAGCCGATACAGTTCTTGAAGGTACTCGTATAGGAGACAGCATTTGCACCAGCGGGGTATGCCTCACTGTAGCTGACATGAAGGACAGCTGGTTTGAAGCCGATGTGATGGCAGAAACCATGCGGCGCAGTAAATTAGGAAGCCTATATCCGGGTTCCGAAGTGAATCTGGAACGGGCACTGAAAGCTGATGGAAGATTTGGAGGGCACATCGTCAGCGGGCATATAGACGGCACTGGAACTATAAAAGCTATGTCAAGGGAGGAAAATGCTGTATGGCTGACTATTTTCGCAGAGGAATCTTTGCTGCGTTACATTGTCGAAAAGGGCTCTATTGCAATTGACGGAGTCAGTCTTACAGTTGCAAAGGTTGGTTTAAAGGGATTTCAGGTGTCTATTATCCCGCACACAGGCAGAGAAACCACATTGCTGCAACAGAAGACAGGCGATAAAGTAAATCTGGAATGCGACATAATTGGAAAATATGTTGAAAAGCTTATGAGCCCGTCATTTTATATAAATGAAAACAAATCACAATTGACAGAAACATTTTTAAAACAGAATGGATTTTATTAAACAGGAGGGCAGACATGAATAACGAATTCAGCAGTATTGCAGAGGCAATAGAGGACATTAAAAACGGTAAAATGGTAATCGTGGTGGATGATCCCGACAGGGAAAACGAAGGTGATCTTATTATAGCGGCAGAAAAGGCAACACCTGAGGCAATCAATTTTATGGTGAAACAAGCAGGCGGACTGGTTTGCATGCCTATGGAAGGAAATGATTTGGATCATTTGGGAATTCCGGCGATGGTGGAAAAGAATACAGACAATCATGAAACAGCATTTACCGTATCCATCGATCATAAAGACACGACGACAGGGATTTCAGCTTTTGAGAGGGCACGAACCATTGTGGAACTGATTAATGACGATGCTGTTCCTGACGACTTCCGCAGACCGGGACATATATTTCCGCTCCGCGCACGTGAGGGGGGTGTTTTGAAGAGAACCGGGCATACAGAGGCTGCTGTTGATCTTGCAAAGCTTGCGGGGTTGAAAGGCGCAGGCGTTATCTGCGAGATCCTCAATGAAGACGGTACCATGGCAAGGGTGCCGCAATTGATGGAGTTTGCCGATAAGCATGGCATTCGAATCATAACGATAACAGATCTGGTAGCATATCGCAGTATACGGGAAAGCCTTATAGAACGTGTCGTTGAAACGAGACTGCCTACAAGATACGGTCCGTTTCGAATTTACGGCTATCAAAATAAAATCAACGGAGAACATCATGTTGCACTTGTCATGGGTGAAGTAAATAACGGCGAACCCGTCCTGACCAGGGTCCACTCGGAATGTCTGACAGGGGATGCATTACATTCTATCCGATGTGACTGCGGAGACCAGTTTGATGCTGCGATGTCTGATATCGCAAAAGAAGGGCGTGGGATATTGGTTTATATGCGACAGGAAGGAAGAGGAATCGGCCTTATCAATAAACTGAAGGCGTATGCACTCCAGGATGAAGGTATGGATACTGTGGAGGCAAATCTGGCTTTGGGTTTTAAAGCGGATTTGCGCGATTATGGCATAGGGGCTCAAATCCTCAAAGACCTGGGAGCCCAGAAGCTAAGACTGATGACTAATAATCCAAGAAAAATTAAAGGCCTTGAAGGCTATGGACTTGAGATAACCGAACGTGTGCCGATTCAGATGGAAGCCAATAAGGAAAATGTATTTTATTTAAAAACAAAGCAGAAAAAATTAAATCATATGTTGTCTTATTCAACGGGCAATACGAGCAACCCAAAATCAGAATAGAAATTAAAACAGAAAAACAAAACAGAAAGGAAGTAGAATGCTGGATGCATTTGAAGTGAAGAGAAATGAATGTAATACAAGGTAATTTAATTGCAAAGGATCTTAAAATCGGAATAGCCGCTGCGCGTTTTAATGAATTTATCGTGTCTAAATTGATCGGAGGAGCGGAAGACGGGCTGCTTCGACATGGTGCCACAGAAGAAAACATCGACCTTGTCTGGGTGCCCGGGGCCTTTGAGTTACCGTTTGCGGCTAAGAAGATGGCTTTGAGCGGGAAATATGATGCTGTTATTTGTCTTGGCGCAGTAATCAGAGGATCCACATCTCACTATGAGCTCGTATGTGCCGAAGTTGCCAAAGGAATAGCTCAAGTAGGGTTGTCCGGTACGGTCCCTGTTATTTTTGGAGTGCTGACAACAGACTCTATTGAACAGGCCATAGAGAGAGCAGGCACAAAATTAGGGAATAAAGGCTTTGATGCAGCTCTTTCAGCTATTGAAATGGCAAACCTTATTAAAGAAAATTGATGTTGAACTACAAATAGGAAAATCACAAATTATTAATTTGTGATTTTCCTGCTTTAATCTGATATATTTGATTCTAAATTTTCTAAGAAATGCCGTTGTTCATCAGAAGCTTATATAAATAAATTTACATTGGATTCTTCGGCATCGCCAAGATAATCAGCAACACCTGCAAATTCGACCCCGTCGATAAATTCTTCCGGTTTAAGTCCCATGACATCCATCGACATCGTGCAGGCTACGATCCTGACACCGTTGAACATGGCCTGTTTCATCAGGGCTTCAAGGGAGTCGACATTTTTATCTTTCATAACCTTTTTCATCATTGCGGTTCCCATTCCGCCCATATTCATATTAGACAGACCAAGCTTGGAAACGCCCCTTGGCATCATTGCACCGAACATGGAATCTATGAAAGGTTTTTTTACATTTTGTTTTTCTTTTTTTCTGAGAGCATTAAGGCCCCAGAATGTGAAGAACATAGTTACCGGTCTTCCCATTGCCGCAGCTCCATTTGCGATAACGAAGGCCGCAAGGATCTTATCCAGATCACCGCTGAATACGATCATTGACTTTCCTTGCGGCTGCACGAAATCAGGACTCTTAACCGACGGTGCGGCACTGTCTGATCCCGGAAGATAAGAATTGTCATTATTATTTAACCCCTTCTGTATATAAACGATACTCTCTTTCCCGGATCTTTCAGACTTGAGAAGCGTGTTGCCTGTTCTTCGGCACCAGGTTTCGATATCCTTAGCGAAACCCATATCGGTAGCTGACACCTGAAGAATCTCACCATCAGCCATTTCCTTTATGGTTTGAAATACCCTCATGATCGGACCGGGACATTGCAGTCCGCTGCAATCAAGAGTCATTTTGGCGATAATTTTACCGGATTCTATATTCTTATTATCTATATCATGTTTCATATTCATATTTCCCTCATCGTGCTTTATGCCTTTGCCTGATGTCTCATCATAAGTTCCAACGGAAAGCTTATCGTGGTACACTGATTTGTAAAAGCTAATTCCTCCAGGCAGGATGCTCACATTTTTAAAGCCGTTATTATTAAGGATACGAGCGGCATTGTAAGATCTTACACCGATTGAGCAATATGTGATGATGAGCTTTTCCTTATCCAGCTCATCCATGCGCTGCCTGAGCTGCCCGAGGGGGATGTGGTAAGAATTCGAAATATGAAAGACCGTTCTTTCCATATCCTCACCTACATCAAGTATAATATAATCGTCTCTGCCTGACTGCTCTAAAAGCTCAAGCTCATTCCATCTCACGAAGGATGCGAGACCTTTTAATATATTATCAGCGACAAAACCCAGCATATTTACGGGATCTTTTGCGGATGAATAAGGAGGGGCATACGCCAGCTCCAGCTCTGCAAGATCGCGGACTGTACCCCCAAGTCTTTGAGTTGCTGCGATTGTATCTATCCTCTTGTCCGCGCCTTCCTGTCCGATGATTTGTGCTCCGAGGATTTTCCCGTCACAGTCAAACAACAGCTTCAGTGTAAGAGAGGTTGCCCCGGGATAATACCCCGCATGTGATTTCTGATTGATCAGTGCGACGAAGTAATCCTTATTCGGCTCTTTGCCCATGCTCTTTAATGTTTTTTCATTAACTCCGGTAGCGGCTACGGTCAAATCAAAAACCTGGGCAACAGATGTCCCCTGCGTACCGTTGTACTTTTCTGTACTTCCTGCTAAACTTCCTGCTTCACGAGCAATATTATCTGCACATATCCTGGCCTGTTTGTTAGCTGGACCGGCAAGGGGTATCATAGTCCTGTTTTTAAAAACAAATCCTTCCACCTCGATAACGTCACCCACAGCATAAATATCGGAATCAGACGTTTTAAGATATTCATCAACTTTAATTCCGCCCTTTTCATTGAGCTCCAAGCCGCACTCCTTCGCCAGCACATTGTTGGGACGGACACCGATAGACAGTATTACCAGATCCGCGTCAATAAAAGTCCCATTTTGCAGTGATATCGTCGTAACTCCGTCCTTATGATCAAATTGTTTTACGCCGTTACTCAATTCAAGCCGTACATTATTCATCCTCATATTCTCATGAACTAACTGCGCCATCTCGAAATCTACCGGCGCCATGACCTGATCCAGCATTTCTATAACAGTCACTTCCAAACCTGCAGCATGAAGATTTTCTGCCATTTCCAGTCCAATAAAGCCGCCGCCGATAACAGCAGCTCTTTTTGGTTTTTTCTCAGCTACGTATTTTTTGATCTTGTCTGTATCGGGCACAGTCCAAAGTGTAAAGATTCCAGGCCCGTCAATCCCGGGAATAGGAGGTTTCAGCGGGGAGGAACCCGTTGCAATCAAAAGGATATCATAAGCTTCCCGATATTCCTCTCCGGTTTTTACTTTTTTTACTTGAACAGTTTTATTGCTGCGATCGATTGATAACACCTCATTGTTAACACGGACATCAATATTGAACTTCGACTTCATAGCACCCGGAGTCTGAAGCAGCAGGGCATTACGTTCTTTGATTACATTTCCGATATAATAAGGCAAGCCGCAGTTCGCATAGGATATATATTCGCCCCTCTCCAGTATTACTATTTCAAGAGAATCATCCAGTCTCCTGAGCCTCGCAGCAGCAGTGGCACCGCCTGCTACACCTCCGATTATCAATATCTTTCTGCTCATATATTCTTCTCCTGTCTTTATTAATTGCATTTTCATAACAAAAATCCGGAACACACTATTCACAATAAAATTTTTATATCGTTCCTTGTGTTATATACCCAAATTGTTTGGAATATACAATAAATATTTCTGGGAGAACACAAATAAATATTTATGCGATCGAAAATATTATATGAATGCGTTATAAGAAAAAAATAATGTGTATGAATTATGAGCTAATGACAAATTTCATCTTGTTTGGTAAAAAGGCTTATGATATACTAAACTATTAAATCATAAATTGACGGACAATATTATTAAATTATTAATTGACGGATTATGTTATGCCGGCATGAAAGGGGATGCGATGTTAGAGGTTAAATTCAACACATTAGATAGCAAATATTCGGAAATAACGCCGGAGATTTTAAAACTTACAGAATTATGTATAGAAAACAGTTCTATCGATTCAGAAATGTATACAAAATATAAGGTGAACAGAGGATTGCGAGACTTAAACGGCAATGGAGTACTGACTGGCTTGACAGAGATTTCCGAAATACAATCTTTTGAGATGATAAACGGCGAGAGGACACCCTGTGAGGGCAAGCTGTTTTATCGAGGTGTTGATATTGAAACTTTCGTTAAAGGCTTTGTCCATGAAAAACGCTTTGGCTTTGAAGAGGCAACCTATCTGCTGCTTTTCGGAAAACTGCCAACGGTTAAGCAGCTTGAGGATTTTTCTGCCCTTATAACGAGTTTTAGAACATTGCCGGCCAGCTTTGCAAGAGATGTTATCATGAAGGCACCCACCTCAGACATGATGAATATGCTTGCTCGAAGCGTACTGACACTGCACGCGTATGATACAAAAGCAAACGATATCAGTATACCAAATGTACTTAGACAATCTCTGCTTCTGATTGCGGTGTTTCCATTGCTGTCTGTTTATGGATATCAATCTTACCGTCATTATTTCGAAGGAGACAGCTTGTTTATACACACACCGAAACCGGAATTATCAACTGCGGAAAATATTTTGCACATGTTGAGACAGGATTCTAAATATTCGGAGCTTGAAGCAAGGCTTCTTGATCTTGCACTTGTTCTTCATGCAGAGCACGGCGGCGGTAACAACTCAACATTCACTGACCGCGTTGTATCTTCATCAGGTACCGATACCTATTCGGCTATTGCTGCATCGCTTGCCTCACTGAAAGGACCAAAGCATGGCGGAGCCAACATCAAAGTCGTCCAGATGTTTGATGACCTTAAGAAAAATGTAACAGACTGGAAAGATGAAGACCAGATTCTTGCTTATTTGAATGATTTACTCAATAAGAAAGCTTTCGACAATGCCGGACTCATATATGGAATGGGGCATGCAGTTTATTCACTTTCAGACCCCAGGGCAAACATCTTTAAAAAATTTGTCAAGAACTTATCGGAAGAAAAAGGAAGAATGGATGAGTTCCATCTATATAACTCGGTGGAGCAGCTTGCGGCACAGCTTATTGCAGGTGAACGTAAAATCTATAAAGGTGTCAGTGCTAACATCGATTTTTACAGTGGGTTTGTTTACAGCATGCTGGACCTGCCAATTGAGCTTTATACACCAATTTTTGCAATTGCAAGAATTTCCGGCTGGAGTGCACACCGTATCGAAGAATTGATCAATTCAGGCAAAATTATCCGACCGGCTTATAGAAGCGTTGCTGAAAGAAAAGATTATATTAAGCTCAATGAACGCTAAATGAATTAATGAACCCTTAAGCTGCATTAATGAAAACGAGACCGCCGGATGTTGAGATATTTTGTAAAATAGGACAACGGAATACAAAGAAAGAACCACAATAAGGTATATGTTAGACAGATCTGCCCCAGAAAATTATAGTAATATCCTGAATAATCCCATACATTCCAGCCCAGCCAAAGGTTTATAATGCATCCTGCCGTCAGTTCGACAATAGTTATGATTAATGCTCCTACGAGACATTTTTGCCAAAGAGGAGCTTTTTCTTTTTTTGAATATATATTATATAGGATGACAAACACCATGCCTCCTGTTATCAGCATAGTCCAGTGTGTAAAACCGCGATACAGCGTTTCTAACAACCCGTAACCTACTGCTCCGATCAAAAATATTACATTATTAGTTTTCAATGTCTGCATTTTATTGACGTATCTCCTTAAAATTCCGGTGCGTTTTCGCTGACTTATGTTTTTATTATTTGCACCTGCATATTGTTTATAGCTGGAAAAACTCATCAAAAGTGATATAATCAATCAAAAACAAGGAAATAGTCCAGAGAGGAAAATAATGGGGAAAATACATTTGATTCGGCATGGTACAACTGAGGCAAATCTTACAAAAAAATTTTATGGAAGCACGGATTTGCCTCTTTCGAATAAAGGAATTAACATAATTTCGGAATATGCAGTAGCAGGAATTTATCCGGACGCAAAGGGTGCGACGTTGTATACGAGCGGATTGTTAAGGGCGGAACAGACTTTTTTCCTGATTTATGGCTGCAAAGATCATATTATTCTGCCTGAGCTTAGAGAATACCATTTCGGTGAATTCGAAATGAAAACTCATGAACAATTGAAAGAAAATCCTGATTATCAGGCGTGGATTAATGATAAGAATGGTTTGACTTCGTGTCCAGAGGGAGAGAGCACAACTGATTTCCGCATGAGAGTCAATGCAGGATTTGCAAAGGTATTGGAGAACCATAACAAGGAAGAAAACAGCAGTAGTAAAAGCATAATAGTATGTCATGGCGGTGTAATTTCACTGATTATGGGCATTTGCTTTCCGGATGTAAAACAGAATATCTTCCATTGGCAGCCTGATCCGGGGAGGGGTTATACACTGAATCTTGTAGATGGCGAGGCCGTCTTATATGAGAAAATATAATAAAAAATATTAATATAAATAGAATCGTTGAAAGATGTGAATCGGAATTCAATTTTAAGTAGCGCAGGGTTTTATTGTGAAGTTTTGCTCGAAATAATTTATATTACCCATTGACTTTACCGCTCTAAAGCGTTATTATTATAACGTAATAAAATAATTGGCTCATTGCTTGCTACTCAATCAAAAGAAAGAGGATTCATAATGAAAAAATATGACCGCATCACTCCGGAAGGTACTAAGGATCTACTGTTTCAGGAATGTGAAGCACAGAGGAAAATCATAGAAACGCTAAGAGACAGATTCGAGGAAAGAGGGTATCGCGAAGTCATTACACCCGGTTTTGAATTTTATGACGTGTTTTCTTCTAATTCGATGTATTTCCCACAGGAAAGCATGTATAAACTGATTGATAATAAAGGCCGCCTTCTTGCAATGAGGCCCGACTCGACAATTCCTATTGCCAGACTTACCTCGACTAAGCTTAAAGGGCATGAGCTTCCGATCAGACTGTATTACGCCCAGAGGATCTACCGCCAGCAGCCGGAGCTGAGAGGGAAAAGCAGTGAGATAATGCAGATGGGGATCGAGCTGGTTGGACTTTCCTCATTTGAATCCGATATTGAAATATTGACTGCAGGGATGGAAGCGCTGTCTTCATGCTGTGTAGATGATTTCAGAATTGAGCTCGGACATATAGGTATATATAAACTATTGATGAATAATCTTTCTGCCACTCCTGAACAAAAAGAGGCAATACATTTTCTTATTGCATCAAAAAATTATGCAGGGTTGTCGGATATTTTAGAGGCCTTTCCCGAGAATCATACGGTGGCATTGCTTAAAGAGCTGCCAAGATTGTTTGGAGGGAGAGAAGCATTTGAGAAAGCAAGACAGCTATTCAATGGCTATGATAAGAAGCTGTTAGACATACTGTCGTATCTTGAACGGATCTTCCAGGGGCTTATTGAGAGGAACTTTGATAAGGTAATGATAGACTTCGGTTTGGTACATCAAGCTGAATATTACAGCTCCCTGATATTCAGAGGGTATATTTCTTCGGCAGGAGAACCGGTCCTGTCAGGTGGAAGATACGATGAACTGTTTAAGGATTTCGGAGAAAATCTGCCTGCGACCGGATTTGGAATCAATGTGGATCAGTTGGCTATTAGTCTGCTTAAGGGAAGTGAGGCTAAAAGGCTGTCAAACAGGCAAGACGGGACTCTTACGCAGAGTAACGGAAAAATAAGAATTGCGCTGACTAAGGGACGGCTTGAAGACAGCATTGTGGATCTGTTCGAAAATATGGAGTATGATTGCAGCAATCTGAGTAAAAAGGGAAGAAAACTTCTGCTTTCAATACCGGGAAAGGATATTGAAGTGGTATTAGCTAAGGCGGCGGATGTCATTACTTATGTAGAACATGGAGTATGCGATATCGGGGTTGTGGGAAAGGACACCATAATGGAGATAGGCGGAATCTTTTACGAGGTGTTGGACCTGGGATTCGGGAAATGTAAATTTGCTTTGGCTGTCTCTAAAGGATCGGATTTTTACAGCGGCTACAGCACAAAACGCATAGCCACAAAATATCCGAAAGTCGCAAGAGCTTATTTTGAGTCAAAAGGAATGGATGTTGAGGTAATAAAAATAGAAGGTTCCGTTGAACTTGCCCCCCTTTTGAATCTGGCTGACGGAATCATAGATATAGTGGAGACAGGCGTTACACTGAAGGAAAACGGCTTGGAAGTAATTGAGGAGATACGTGATATTTCGGCAAGGCTAATCGTCAATGTTGCCAGCATGAAGCTTAAGAAAACAGAAATCGATGAATTGATTTCGGATATATATAAAAGGATAAGAGGCAAAGATAAGGGGTTAAGATGAAAGTAATATATGCAGACAACAGGAAGGAAAAAGATTTTCTTAACGAGATTAAGCAAAGATCCGGAGAAATCAGCCTTTCAATAAGTGATATGGTTTTAAAAATCATAAACGAAGTAAGAGAAAAGGGCGATGAAGCCGTAAGAAGCTTCGGTATTAAATTTGACGGTGCAGCACCTGATAGATTTGAAATAACTAAAGACGAACTGAAACAAGCATATGACGCGGCGGAAGATTCGTTAAAAAAGGCATTACAGCATGCCAAAGATAATATTACCGCCTATCATGAAAAACAACGCCGGCAGGGTTATGAAATAATAAAAGAAAACGGAGCAATACTCGGGCAGACTGTTCGTGGACTGTCACGAGTGGGGATTTATGTGCCTGGCGGTACGGCAGCATATCCGTCTACAGTATTGATGAATGCGATTCCGGCAAGGATTGCCGGAGTGGAGGAAATCATCATGGTAACACCCCCGATGATTGTCAGCAAAACAGAGGGAAAGCCGGCATGCAAAGGTAACCCGGATATCCTTGCCGCTGCTTATCTGGCAGGTGTAGACAGGGTTTTTTTATCAGGCGGAGCTCAAGCGGTGGCTGCGCTCACATATGGAACTGAGAGCTTCCCAATGGTGGATAAAATCGTAGGCCCTGGCAATATTTTTGTGGCAACTGCAAAGAAACTGTTATTCGGGAAGGTTGATATCGATATGATAGCCGGGCCGAGTGAGATCCTGATCATTGCAGACAATGCGGCAGATCCAAGATATATAGCAGCAGATCTATTGAGCCAGGCTGAACATGATCCGATGGCTTCTGCGATTTTGCTTACAAACAGTGAGGGCATAGCTCTGGACACATTAAAGGAAATCGAACATCAGATAACAAATCTGAAACGAAAACAGATAATTGATAGATCCTTAGCTGATTTTGGAGCAGCGATCATCTGCAGGAGCATGGACGAAATGTTAACCCTTTCAAACACTATAGCCCCGGAGCATTTAGAGCTAATGGTAAAAGAGCCATTGAAATATCTTCCGTATATCAAAAATGCGGGTTCAGTCTTCTGCGGTTCCTATACACCCGAACCTTTGGGCGATTATTTGTCCGGCACAAACCATGTTCTTCCAACATCCGGTACAGCAAGATTCTCATCTCCGCTTGGAGTTGACAGCTTTATCAAGAAGATGAGCTACACTTTCTATACGAAAGAAGCCTTGAATACGGATCGTGATGATATTCTTACACTTGCGGCTAAGGAAGGTCTGGATGCACATGCCAATTCTATTAAAGTGAGGTTTGAAAATGACATATGAACTGAATGACAAAGTAAAAAATCTAATACCGTATGATGCAGTGACGGGGAATTATCAGGTTCGTCTGGATGCCAATGAAAGTTTTCTGGATCCTATGGAGGCATTGAAAGAAGAATTTCTTTCCGCTGTAGCAGACGTTAAATTCAACAGATACCCGGATCCTATGGCGGCGGGACTATGCGAAAAGTTTGCACGGCATTACGGGATAGATCCCGAAACTGTCGTACCCGGAAACGGATCTGATGAGTTGATTACAGTTATCATGGGTGCGTTTCTGAGACCGGGTGATAAGGTGCTCACTTTTGCTCCGGATTTCTCAATGTATAATTTCTACGGCCAGATTTATGAAAAAACCAGCATTGTTATGCAAAAAAAGGACGATCTTATCCTGACGGCAGCTGATGTGATTGGAGCTGCAAATGATAACAAACCTGCAGCGATCATTCTTTCTAATCCCTGCAGCCCGACATCTCTGGTCATGAGCAGAGAAGATGTTCTGCACATTGTTAAGAACACTGAAGCATTGGTGATCCTCGATGAAGCCTATATGGATTTCTCCGATCAATCCGTAATGAAAGATGTTGAAAAATATGATAATCTGATTCTGTTAAAGACTTGTTCCAAAGCACTGGGACTGGCGGCGATACGGCTTGGCTTTGCCATATCCTCAAAACAGATTGTAAGGGCACTGCATGCCGTACGCTCTCCATATAACGTGAATGCAATGACCCAGGCCATAGGAAGTGTGATTTTCTCACATCCCGAATATATCAACAAGTCGATAGAAGAAATCAAAAACGCAAGAGATTATCTCTATACATCGTTAATGCAATTTAAAGGAAATAAAGGCGTCAAAAGAGTTATCAAGCCTGATACAAATTTTGTCTTTATTGAGCTCCGGGATACAGCACATGTGCATGATGAGCTGAAAAAACGCTCCATCATCGTTCGTCAGCTGGGGGATTTCCTCAGAATAACCGCGGGAACAAAGAAAGAGAATGACGCTTTGATCCAAGCTCTTTCTGAAATATTAACATCTTGTGCAGATAAATAGAGTTGTGGAGGTATCACAATGAGAGAGGGATATGTAAAAAGAGAAACGAGGGAAACAAAAATTGAACTTACACTGAATATTGACGGCGAAGGTACAAGTCAAATCAACAGCGGGGTCGGATTCTTCGATCACATGCTTACTACACTTGCCGTTCATAGCGGCTTTGATTTAACACTTAACTGCAAGGGAGACCTCGTTGTGGACTGCCATCATACAATAGAGGATATCGGCATCGCCTTGGGATCAGCTTTAGCGGACACTCTTGCAGATAAAAACGGAATAGCAAGATACGGAAATTCCATGATCCCTATGGATGAAGCCCTCGCATCCTGCTGTATAGATGTTAGCGGGCGGCCATATCTAATATTCAATGTTGAATTTGGGGATTACCGCCTTGGAGATATGGATTATGAAATGGTGGAAGAATTCTTTCGGGCATTTGCCATGAATGCCGGAGTTACTCTCCATATCAATCTGATTTACGGAAAGAATGATCATCATAAGACAGAAGCCATATTTAAAGCTTTTGCTCATGCATTAAAATCAGCAGTAAAAATTGAAGGTGATGAGATATTATCCTCAAAGGGCAGTCTGTAAGTCAAAAAGTGTATTTAAGAAAACCGCCTTCTTTCAGAGGCTGCGCCTCAAAGGAGGTAATAGGTTTCACGGTTTTCGAGGAAAGTACTTTTTCACTTAAAAAAATACAAAAAGGAATAACAGAATGATAGCTATCATTGATTATGGAGCTGGAAACCTTTTCAGCTTGAAAAACGCCTTGGATTTTCTGAATCTGAAAAATATAATAACAGCTTCACCTGAGGAAATGAAAGATGCGGATAAATTGATCCTTCCCGGTGTAGGCGCTTTTCCCGATGCCATGAGAATGCTTGAGAGATCGGGACTAAAAGAAACAATCATTGAAGAGTCAGGGAAAAAGCCTCTTTTGGGTATTTGCCTGGGTATGCAGATTCTATTTGATTTTGGGTATGAATTTGAGAAGACGGTAGGCCTTGGGCTGATACCGGGAGAGGTAAAACGTATCAAGGCAGCCGGACTGAAAATTCCTCACGTAGGCTGGAACGATGTGAAAATTGAGAACGCATGTGAACTCTCAAAAGGAATAAAAAAAGGAGATATGTTTTATTACGTCCATTCTTTTAAGGCGGTGACTGAAAAAAAACATGTATCACTTAGCAGTGAGTACGGAGATTCAATTCCCGGTCTAATTTTTAAAGATAAAGTTTACGGAACTCAGTTTCATCCGGAAAAAAGCGGTGATATCGGGCTGAAACTGCTGAGAAATTTTGGAGCATTAAAATGATAGATATTAATACCATCTGCTCAATTTGTGAAGCAAATTGATGGCGAATATATGAATTGATAGTGTCTAATGAAATAGTTGAGTAAATGGGAGAACAGATATGATAATTTTACCTGCAATCGATATAAAAGACGGACAATGCGTACGACTTACAATGGGGGATTTTGATACAGTGGAAAAGGTTGCAGAGGATCCGCTTGCAGCCGCTATGAGTTTCAGGGATGCAGGGGCTGAGTGGATTCATATGGTCGATCTTGACGGTGCAAAGGAAGGATGCCTTAGAAACAGTGAGATCTTCATAAGAGTTGCACGGAGTACAGGTTTGAAGGTGGAACTTGGGGGCGGAATACGTAACCTGGATAGTATCGAATATTATCTGAATCAGGGGATTGCGCGCGTCATTATCGGCTCCGCAGCCATTTCTGATCCTGAAATGGTAAAGGATGCTGTAGAAAAGTACGGCGAACGCATTGCAGTAGGGATAGATGCCAGAAACGGAATGGTATCGGGTGACGGCTGGCTTTCTGAAAGCGGGGTCGACTATCTTACCCTGGCCGGGAATATGGAGTCTATTGGAGTGAAATATATTATCTTTACAGATATCTCTAAAGACGGAACATTGTCCGGACCTAACCTTGATCAGCTGCGCAGGATAAATGAAGCTGTAAAGTGTAATATTATCGCAAGCGGCGGAATCCATACTATGAAAGATATTATCGATTTAAAAGAGATGGGACTTTACGGCGCGATTTGCGGAAAGTCGATCTATAAGGGAACATTGTCGCTAAAAGAGGCAATTGATTATAATAAAGGAGTTTAATTATGCTGGCAAAAAGAATCATTCCTTGCCTTGATGTGCGTGACGGCAAGGTAGTCAAAGGGATCAATTTTGTAGGAATCAAAGAAGTGGGCGATCCTGTGGAATGTGCCATTGAATATGGCAAACAGGGCGCCGATGAAATTGTCTTTTTAGATATCACAGCCACCCATGAGGGGAGGGGCACAATGCTTGATGTCGTCCGCAGAACGGCACAAAATGTATTTGTACCGTTAACTGTAGGAGGAGGTATCAGAAGTACCGATGATTTTCGGGAATTGCTTCTTGCAGGGGCAGATAAGGTTTCTGTCAATTCGGCAGCGATACGAAATCCGGCTATTATCTCTGAAGCCGCCTTAAAATTTGGGAGCCAATGTGTAGTTGCCGCAATTGATGGCAAGAAAACAGCAGAGGGCAAGTATAATGTCTATATCAACGGCGGCAGGATCGATACCGGTCTTGATGTTGTTCAATGGGCGATGGAAGCAGAACGACTTGGAGCCGGAGAGATTCTACTGACTTCAATGGACGCAGACGGAACAAAAGAAGGTTTTGATATCGATATGCTTAATGCGGTCTGCAATGTGGCAAATATTCCGGTCATAGCATCAGGCGGATGTGGAAATCTCTCGCATTTTACGGAATTATTCCAAATGACGTCCGCTGACGCAGCGCTTGCAGCTTCAATATTCCACTATGGAGAGCTTACAGTAGGCCAGGTTAAAGAAGAACTGAAAAAAAACAGAATTCCTGTTCGGATACTATAGAAATGGAGAGCTTAAAATGGATTTAGAGAAATATTTTGCGAAATCTTCCTTGATTCCGGCAATCATTCAGGACAATGACACTAAGAAGGTGCTGATGCTTGCATATATGAATGAAGAAAGCCTGAAAAAAACCATTGAAACCGGTTATACCTGGTTCTATAGCCGTTCAAGAAGCGAGTTATGGAATAAAGGAGCAACCTCCGGACATGTTCAGAGAGTTATCAGCATTACGGGGGACTGTGACGATGATACGCTGCTGATTTTGGTAGAACAAACAGGTCCCGCATGCCATACGGGGAACGAATCCTGTTTTTATAAGGAAGCGGGCATTGCGGATTTCCGCACAAAGGGAAAAATGAAAGAGTCACCTGAGTGCGGTGATAGTGAACAAATTTCAGGTGATGAGGCTCTTAGGGAACTCTATAAGGTGGTTTTAGAACGACAAAAGACATTCAGTGAGAACTCTTACACCTGTTATCTTTTCGAAAAAGGTCTGGATAAAATTCTGAAAAAATGCGGAGAAGAATGCAGTGAAGTCATTATAGCGGCGAAAAACGCCGCTGCTTTGGATGGTGAAATGCGGTATGAAGCTCAGATGGAAACAAAAAATGAAATTTGTGACCTCCTCTATCATTTGACGGTCTTGATGGTAAATGAAGGAATTGAGCTTGATGAAATCAATGAAATACTAAAGCAGCGCAGCCGAAAAATCGGCAACTTGAAAACATTTCATAAATCAAATCATAATAGTTAAAAAATTAAAACTTTACGTGAACATTAAATCTCCCTTGAATATTAAAACCCGGTTATAACCGGGTTTTTGATGAATTTAATACTTTTATTTAAGAGGACAAGGTACGGACACTGATCTCTCCCGAATTCAGAGTATGAATGGATCCATCTTGGTAACGGACTACAAGTCCTCCTTCACTATCGACATCTAAAGCCAGCGCCTTTATTCCTTCTGATTGATTTCTGCCGTTGGTCATTCCGCCGGCAGGGATAATCAAGACTTCTTTCCCCAATACAAATGAACGTTCTTTATATTCACGAATATAATTTCCGGATCCTAAATTTTCATTGACTAAAAATATTTGATTGATCACTTCCGCAGTTAGACGATTTCGGGTAACGGCATTATTAACGGTAACACCTCCGACATACGGACGATCATCATCGTGGTCATCAGCGGATTCTACCGGCCTGTTGCCAAAAAGAGAACCGGCGGTTTCTCTTAGTTCTTCGGGAAAATCAGAAGCAGCGGTACTGTAGTTAATTCCGATTCCAAGTACAATATGTTCAATCTGACCGCTTTCAAAATCTGAAACTGCTTCGGTAAGAATGCCGCAGATCTTTTTCCCCTCTAAGTATATATCGTTGACCCATTTGATCCTGCATGAAATTCCTGCCACTTTCTCAATAGCTTTACAGACGGCCACTGCTGCGGCGGTAGTGATCAATACTGATTTTGTCATGTCAAAACGAGGTTCAAGAATAAAACTCATATAAATTCCACTCATTGAAGGAGAATAAAAATTCCTGCCCATCCGCCCCCTGCCTTTTGTTTGCTCTTCTGCAATCACAACGGTTCCGTATGGGGCACCTTCAAGTGCCATCTTTTTACAGGTGAGATTGGTGGATTCGACTGATTTGAATACGTGGATCCGATTAGCCATATCGTTTTCTGATACATGAAGTAGAATCCCCTCCCGGGAAAGAACATCACTGTCAGGTGCAAGGCAGTAGCCTTTGTTAGTGACGGCATTGATGCAATGGCCGTCCTTTCGAAGCTCCTGTATTGCTTTCCATACGGCAGCTCTCGATATTCCAAGACTGGTTGCAAGGTCTTCCCCCGAAACCGTTATACCCCTGTTCTCCTCCAAGGCTTTTAATAAACTGCCTTTAGTCGACATAGATCATACCCTCCCGTCTAAGACGATTATAGATTGAGGTTTTCAATCAAGTCAACACATATTGAATTTTCCTTATACTATCTCGCCCAATTTACAAAGCAGATTTGCTTGTATTCCCAGTTTTCCTATTATATTATATGAGTATATATAAATATAATAATTCTATAATTATTGACTAAAATAATTAATATTAGCGGCGGTGATAAATAATGAAAATTTCTACCAAAGGGCGCTATGCTCTTCGTCTCATGCTTGATCTGGCGGTCAACTATACCGGCGAATATATCTCAATCAGAAGCATTGCAGCTCGGCAGGAGATATCTGAAAAGTATCTGGAACAGATTATAACCCATCTGAATCGAGCCGGATATGTTAAGAGTGTGAGAGGCGCTCAGGGGGGCTACATGCTCTCGCGGGACCCATCTGAGTATACCGTGGGTATGATACTGCGTCTGCTTGAAGGAAGCCTTGCACCTGTTAGCTGCCTCGATGAAGAAGAAAGCTGTGATAGAGTATCCGGCTGTGTAACAATGGAGGTCTGGGAGAAAATACAAAAGGCGGTTGAGGACGTTGTTGACAACATAACGCTGGCAGATATGGTTACGCGTTATCAGGAGAAAACAGAACCAATCTACATCATATGATCTTATCGTGGACAATACCTTTATTAAAGCAAGAGTTACACTTCTCAGAGATACGGGAGCCGCACTCAGCCCATTTAATTCATTCTTGTTCCTGCAAGGCCTGGAGACGCTGAAGTCTCTGGTGATTCATCCTGCGAGTACGACTCATTCCCAGATGGCGGAAAGTGAGCTTCTCGATGCAAGAATCAAACCAAACTCTATCCGGCTATCCATTGGAACTGAACATATAGACGATTTGATCGAAGATCTGACGCAGGCGTTCCAATAGTAAATATGCTGTTCGATGTGTGATTTCCTTGACTTTTAGCTATCCCCAGTCTAAAATATTGAGTATTGATAAGGACAAGTTATACTTGACGGGCATATTCTGTATGAATCCGGACAAGAGAGGAGCAAAAACGCAGTACTATGATCGAAATTATAAACCTATCGAAGTTTTTCAGTACGGAAAGCGGAGAATTCATAGCAATAAATGATATCAATCTGACTATTGAAGACGGGGATATATATGGAATTATCGGCATGAGCGGTGCCGGGAAGAGTACCTTGATAAGATGTATAAACTTACTTGAAAAACCAAGTGAAGGTAAGATCCTGATCGATGGAAACGATATCACGGCTTTAGAAGGCAAAGGCTTATTAGAACTAAGGCGAAAAATCGGTATGGTATTCCAGAAATTCAATTTACTTATGCAGCGAACGATTCGGGATAATGTTGCTTTTCCTCTGGAGATTGCAGGTGTCGATAAGAAACAACGATTGGAACGAGTTGATGAACTGCTGGAGATTGTTGGATTGAGCTCAAAAGCCGGAGCTTACCCGGTGCAGCTTTCCGGCGGGCAGCAGCAGCGTGTTTCAATTGCAAGGGCTTTAGCAAATAACCCCGCATTACTTTTATGTGATGAACCAACATCTGCATTGGACAGCTTAACCACCAATTCAATCTTGAAACTGTTGAAGGACATCAATCAAAAACTTGGCGTTACCATCATCATCATAACTCATGAAATTTCGGTGGTAGAGAAAATCTGCAATAAGGTTGCCATTATTGATGAATCAAGGATAATAGAAAAAGGATTTGTAAAGGATGTTTTTTTAAATCCTCAACAGGAGATGACAAAGAAACTGTTGGAAAGGGGTGAGCTGATTGAGTGAATTTTTTGCACAATACGGAAATTTGCTGATCGATAACACATGGATAACTATCTATCAGACTACCCTGTCCACATTGTTTGCATATATTTTTGGGATTCCTCTGGGAGTACTGCTGGTGATCAGCCAACCTCATGGTATATGGCCTCATAGGTATTTGAATACGGGCTTGGGATGGGTCGTCAATATAGGCCGTTCCATACCTTTCATTATATTGCTGGTGGCGTTGATGCCATTTACAAGATTTGTAATGGGAATCGCAATCGGTCCAAAAGCTGTAATACTGCCGCTGGTCATAGCAGCCACGCCTTTCGTTGCAAGAATGGTCGAAACGGCTTTAATGGAGGTTGATGCGGGTGTGATAGAGGTCGCACAATCCACGGGTGCCAACATAAGACAAATCGTCTGGAAGGTCATATTGCCTGAAGGGCTTCCATCCATCGTACTTGGCTCATCCATAACATTTATAACCTTATTCGGCTATGCCGCAATGGCTGGCGCTATAGGTGCAGGTGGTCTGGGAGATGTAGCGGTACGTTATGGTTTCTATAAATATCAGACAGATGTTATGATAGCAACAATCATTATTTTGATCATCCTGGTGCAGATCATACAGGTCCTTGGAAACGGGATATCAAGAAAAATAGATAAGAGATTAAAAAAATAAAATGGGAGGAAAAATATCAATGAAAAAGAAATTAGCACTTATATTAATTCTTGCTGTGGCAGTTTTTGCATTTGCAGCATGCGGGGGCAACGGAGATACAGAACAGGGAGATACTGATGCTGTAGTATTGAAGATTGGTGCATCTACAGTACCTCATGCAGAAATCCTCGAATTTGTTAAACCGATGCTGGCGGAAGAGGGGATCGATCTTCAGATTATAGAATATACAGATTATGTGATCCCAAATACAGCAGTGGATAGCCATGAGTTGGATGCAAACTATTTTCAGCATCTGCCATATTTAATCAGCTTTAACGAAAGCAATGGCACTAATCTTGTGTCTGCAGTTGCTGTGCACTATGAGCCAATGGGAATCTTTGCAGGAAAGACAGCAACACTTGAAGAGTTAGCAGCTGGTGCGACTATTGCGGTTCCGAATGATCCGACAAATGAAGCAAGAGCGCTTTTACTGCTCGAACAGGAAGGATTGATCAAGATTAAGGATGGAGTTGGTTTGGAAGCGACACCGAACGATATCGTTGATAACCCAATGAACATAAAGTTCTTTGAGGCAGAGGCAGCAGCAGTAGCACGCGCAGTTCAGGATGTGGACTTCGCTATCATCAATGGAAATTATGCACTTGAGGCAGGATTCAAAGTCTCCGACGCTTTGGCAGTAGAGAGCGCAGAATCAGAAGCAGCAAAGACTTTTGCAAATATCGTTGCCGTATACGAAGGTGATGAGGAGAAACCGGAAATACAAGCACTTGTGAACGCTCTTACATCAGATGAAACTAAAGCATTTATTGAAGAAAACTATCAAGGTGCTGTAGTACCTGTTTTCTAAGATATCAGACAACAGACGATTACGATTTACAAATCTTAAGAGAATATCCAATCGCAGCATGGCGCAAGCCATGCTGTTTTTGTTTTATGGGCTAATAATCCCGCTGAGACTTTGAATCACAAGAAATTATTGATTGACACCTTACAAAATTGGTCATATACTGTTTTAGTAGCTTAGTAAATTAGTAATTAAAAACATGAATGCAAAGTTGATAAAAGTATCGGGGGCGTAAATTATGAAAATACCAACAACACTAAAGCATAAGCCGGTCGTTGTAGCCGAAGGCTATGGAAATATCGATGGACGATATGCATACAAAACTGATGTCCAGGGACTTTCTCTCGGGCTTGCCCAATGGAATGACAGGGGGAAAATGGATATTTCTGCTAAGGTCTGGAGGTATACGGGGGAAAAATGGTCAAGACAGTCTGAGGAAATGCCTCTTCACCGTGTGCTGGATCTTGCTATTTTTCTGTGTGAGGCGGAAAAATATTTCAGAGAGGCTTATCGATATGAAAAGCTGTATGATCCGGAAAATCCGGTGATAAGTCGAGTTGGCTTGCAGGGTGACGCTATGACAGTTAAGGTTTGTACAGAAAACGACATGATAGATGAGGATATTAAGACGGTAAGACAGGTGCTGGCAAATGACAGCGAATTGCTGGGCGAGCGGTTCAGTACACTGTCACGGCTTCTTAAAGAATTGGGATATTAATAAACATCCCCAAACGACATAAACAGTCTGTCTCACAAAATATGAAAGAAACCGAACTTGATCGAAATAAAAGGGGAATAAGGATGGTAATTGATAAAGAAAGAAAAAAAGAAATCTTAAGTGAATATAAACAAAGAAAAACAACCGGCGGAGTATACAAAATCACTAATACCGCAAACGGCAAATATATGCTGAAGGCAGAGGTGGATCTGCAATCCTTTCAGAACCGCTTTAACTTTTCTATGAGAATAAATTCTTGCCTGCACCCAATAATGCAGAAAGACTATAATGAATTTGGAGCGGGTGTGTTCGTTCTGGAATTTCTGGAAGAAGTAGAGAAGAAGGATAACGAAAGCAATTCGGGCTTTCGTGACAGACTTAAAAGACTGGAAGAAGTATGGGCAGAGAAATTTGACCGCGAGCAATCATACTAGTGAGATATTGGGTACGTTCCTTGCTGCCATTTATGGAACGTCCCCCAATGTCACATCTTTTAATTATCAGATTATTGTGGTATACTAATACGATAATTTAGCCGCCGGTTCATGGGGCCAAAATCTGCGATCATTTATTTTAACCGGAGCACGAAAGGATGAAATTACTATGACAAAGAAAACCTATTACATTTCAACACCGATCTATTATCCAAGCTCTAATCTGCATATCGGGCATACTTATTGCACCGTAATGGCAGATGCCATGGCACGCTTTAAGAGGATGACGGGTTACGATGTAATGTTTTTAACCGGCACAGACGAGCATGGACAGAAAATTCAAAAGGTGGCTGATGAAAAGGGTGTTACTCCGCAGCAGCATGTAGACGAAATTGTAGAGGGAATCAAAGAGCTATGGAAAACCATGGAGATCTCTTATGATGACTTTATCCGAACGACAGAACCTCGGCATATTAAGAGGGTTCAGAATATATTTATGAAGATGTATGAAAAGGGTGATATTTACAAGGGAGAATATGAAGGCTGGTATTGTACCCCTTGTGAAGCATTCTGGACAGAAACGCAGATAGTCGACAGCAAATGCCCTGATTGTGGAAGACCGGTAGAAAAGGCTAAGGAATCTGCTTATTTTTTTAAACTCTCAAAATATCAGGACAGACTCATTGATTTATTCGAGAACAATCCTGATTTCTTACAACCTGAAACGAGAAGAAATGAAATGCTGAGTTTTGCACGACAGGGCTTGGAAGATCTATGCATTTCAAGATCATCCTTTGATTGGGGTATTCCAGTGCCCATTGACGAAAAACATGTCATTTATGTATGGCTCGATGCCCTTTCAAACTATATAACTGCCTTGGGATATCCTGACGAGCCTGAAAAATATAATAAATACTGGCCTGCCGATGTGCATCTGGTCGGGAAGGAGATCGTGCGCTTCCATTCCATCATCTGGCCCGCAATGCTCATGTCCATTGATGTTCCGCTGCCGAAAAAGGTGCTTGGTCATGGCTGGATCTTGCTTGAAGGCGGAAAGATGTCCAAATCAAGAGGCAATATCGTTGATCCGGTAAAGCTGATTGAAAGATACGGCGTAGATGCATTGAAGTATTTTTTGCTTAGAGAATATACATTCGGACAAGACGGGCTTTTTACTAACGAAGTGATGCTGAACAGAATGAATTATGATCTTGCCAATGATCTTGGAAACCTTGTAAGCAGAACTGTTGCCATGATAGAAAAATACAACGGAGGAACATTGCCGCAGGCAAAGACTGCCGGAGAGTTCGATGAAGATTTAAAGAGTGTTGCTTTAGGAGCAGCTGCAAAAGTGGAAGCTTTTATGGACAAATTCAGCTTCAGTCAGGCGCTGGAAGAAATATGGATCGTAATCAGAAGGACAAACAAATACATCGACGAAACAATGCCTTGGACGCTGGCTAAGGATGCAGCCTCAAAGGACCGTCTTGACACTGTCCTGCATAATCTTGCAGAAGCAATACGAATCGTTTCGGTACTGATATATCCATTTATGCATACGACCTCTAAGGAAATAAGGAAACAACTTGGAATCTGGTACGCCGATGCAGTCTGGGAAGATGCATCTACATTTGAAATGATGGGTGGAGAAAAGGTCAAAAAGGGAGAAGCTATTTTCCCGAGACTTGATGTTGAAAAAGAACTGGAAGCGTTGGAAGCCTTAAAGGGAGAACAGGACGAACCGGAGGCAGCACCGACAGTATTCAAGCCTGAAATTACTATAGATGATTTTGAAAAGATTGATCTGAAGGTGGGCGAGATACTGGAATGTAAAAAGCATCCTAAGGCCGATAAGCTGCTTGTTTCCAGGGTTAAAATCGGAACCGATACAAGGCAGATAGTTTCAGGTGTTGCAAAATTTTATTCTCCTGAAGAAATGGTCGGTAAGAAAGTGATAGTTGTTGCTAATCTTAAGCCGATCAATCTCCGTGGAGAGGAATCCAAAGGGATGATCCTGTTCGCAGATAATGGAGAGAAGCTTGCTTTCGTAACCACAGACGCAGAAGAAGGAAACGACGTGAAGTAAATTATAATTCGCCTGTCGGATGTATTTACAAATAAGGCACCTGCCGGATGTATTCCCTATGGAACACGGTCGCTTACTGATAACTTAAAGCTCCAACGGTTCCTGCGGAAATACATCGTCGCGGTGCCTTTTATACAATGGCACCCGCCACGGCGCTTACACATTCAAAAATAGGAAGGAACGAAAATGCTCTTTGATTCTCATGCACATTTGAATAGTGAACGATACGATGATGACAGGGAAACGGTCATCAAGGCAATAGAAAAATCCGATGTAAAATACGTCATGGATATTGGATATGATTTGGAAAGTTCTGTTATGGCGGTAGAGCATGCTAAAAAATATCCCTGGTGCTATGCAGCTGTCGGCTGTCATCCTCATGACACAAAAACGATGGATGAGATGACTCTTGTTATGTTTCGAGGGTTGGCGAAAAAGCCTAAGGTCAGAGCTATCGGTGAAATTGGCTTGGATTATTACTATAATCATTCGGAAAAAGACGTTCAGCAGTATTGGTTCCGCCGGCAGATACAGCTTGCCATGGAACTGGAGATGCCGATCGTCATACATGACAGAGATGCCAATGATGATGTGATGAGGATATTAAAGCAAGAAGGAGCCTTCAGCAGATCAAGAATCGATAAGTTAGGAGATGCAAAAGTTCTTCTGCACTGTTTTTCAGGGAGTAAGGAACTTGCACAGCAGTATATAAAACTTGGTGCTACGATTTCTATCGCCGGTCCGCTTACTTATAAGAATGCTAAAAAGAGCATCGAAGTGGTTAAAGCGATTCCTGTCGAACATTTGCTCATTGAAACCGACTCTCCCTATTTGACACCTGAACCGCTCCGCGGCAAGCGAAATCAGCCGAATTATGTGCAATATACTGCCAAAAAAATTGCAGAGATTCTGGATAAACAATATGAAGAAGTGGCCGAAATAACCTGTAATAATGCAAAAAAATTCTTTGCTATAGATTAATTTGAAGTTTCTATGAAGGACTTCCCCCGATTTTAACTAAAAAGCGACAAAACATGCTCCCGTTTATAAAGAATGGGAGATTTTTTTGCAGAAAATCCATATTATTTGACTAAAATTTTTGCTTTTTCGCTACAAGTTATTACAAAGTACCCCAACTAAACGAATTATACTGAGAAAAAGGGGTGATTGTGATGGAATTGCTATTAGAAAATGTGCGAAACACCTTCTCAGGCATGCTCTCCAAGATCATGCGGGAAGTATCCAAGGTAGAAGCCCATAACTATGCAAGAATTGCAGTAATCATAGCCAGTTCTGTTTTACTCGGCAGAGCAGTCTTGCTCTATGCTATTTTCCCTTGTGGGATAGCGCTCATAACTGTTTTCCTGCACAAGGAAAGAGCAAATATCTACACGCTGCCCTTAATCTTAGGAGGCTTGCTTACAAACTATGGGACAGGCTATGACATATGGGGAGATGCTATAGCAATTGGGGTTTGCGGTATCGTATTTTTCCTTACCTCCAGATTAAAAACAGGAATTGTTATTAAAGCTTTCGCAGCTGCCGGAATCATGGTTCTGGCGAAATCTATGTATCTCCTTACAGCTCAGCTTGTGTTTATATATGATATCTTCATGATGATCGTTGAAGTGATGTTGATATTATTCCTTGTCTATATTTTCGATAGATTCTACAGTTTATTAGAAAAAGAGAAAAAAAGCAACAGTACAATGGCTGAAGGAATTATTGCAACTTCAGTAGTTTTCGTATTAATGCTTGGAGGTATCGGGATAGAGTCTATAGGTATATTTTCAATCTTATATATTGGAGCCTTATTCATGACACTGATTATTGGGTACAAGATTGGAGTGATGGAAGGCGGAGCAGCCGGAATCACATCCGGCTTGACAGCTATGCTTGTAACAGCAGCTTCTCCCGCGATTATTGGCATTTTTGCATGCGCAGGAATGACAGCAGGTTTTTTCAAAGGTTTGAATAGAATCGTTACCGGCGTCTGCTTTTCGGCGGTTTGCATTGCATTTGGCTTAATAAAGGGATATCCGGAACTTTATATTTCTATTAATGACCCGCTTTTGGCGGCAGCAATATTTGCTTTGATTCCCGGAAAAGCAATGGAAAGAATTGAGCTTCTTCTGGCAAAAGCCAGAAAAGATCATATTTACGAAGAAATGGTTGCAATGGATCGGATGAAACTGACTTTAGGTGGTTATCTGCAAACCTTTGAGAAACTGGCATCACTTTACGGCAGCACAAAGAATAGAAATAATATTATCTCAATGCAGTTTAAGGGAATGTCAAAAGTGACTAAATCCATGATGGAAGTTCTTGATGATCCCGAAGCCGGCATGCTGACCGTAAAAGAAAAATATGAACTGAAAGTCGGTATATCCGGCTATGCAAAGGAAAGAAATGTATCCGGTGACAGTTATATGTGTTCTGATCTTGCGAATGGGGAATACATGATAGCATTAAGTGATGGAATGGGAAATGGAGAAAGCGCATCAAGGGAAAGTGCACTGACAATCACTTCGCTTTATAATCTAATGAAGGCAGGCTTTGATGTAGAGCTGGCTTTAAAGACAATAAATTCATTGCTTTTATTCAAATCAACTGATGAAATTTTTTCAACTGTAGACCTGGGATTATTCAATAAGGTAACGGGGAAAATCAAATTATTTAAAATCGGCGCAGCCGCAACTTTTATTAAACGGGGCGATAAGGTAGAGACCATCAAAGTATCGGCACTTCCGATGGGCATAGTTGATAGTATTCGTGTAAATCACATTGAACTGCAAACCAGAAGAGGAGATGAGATAATTATTGTTTCTGACGGTATTACTGAGGCAGATAGAAGCGATACCCAGATGGAATGGATACGGGAAACAATTAAGAACATCAGGTCAAAGGATCCTCAGACAATGTCAGACCTGATAATTAATAAGGCCGTAGAACGGTATGGATTGAAGGAAAAAGATGATATGACCGTTATCACTGCGATTGTTAATTGAAATAATTAGATGCTTTATGGTATAATTCATGCATGATTATAGACAAAGTAAAAGATACTATTATTGATAACAGATTGATAGACAAAGGGGAGCATGTCGTAATAGGCCTTTCGGGAGGTCCTGATTCGATGTGCCTTTTTCATATCCTGTATCAGCTTAAAGAAGAATTGGGCATTGAACTTCATGCAGTTCATATAAACCATGGGCTCAGACCCGGAGCTGCAGATGATGATCAGAAATATGTTGAGGAGTTTTGTGCAGCAAATAAGATTCCATGTGACACTTTTTCGTTTGATGTGAACAAAATCGCCAGCAAAGCAGGTATCTCAAGTGAGGATGCAGGCAGGCAGGTACGGTACCAATCCTTCTATGAGGTCGCCCAAAAAGTTACTGCAACGACGGGAGCTTCTGTCAAAATAGCGGTTGCACAGAACTTGAACGATCAAGCGGAAACAGTATTGATGAGGATCATAAGGGGGACCGGGACCGATGGGCTTGGAGGAATTGAGTACCGACGCAAAGAAAGGGAGAATGCGATCATCATTCGACCTCTTCTGGATATAACCAGGCATGAGATTGAAGAATACTGCAGGAAGCTCGATCTAAATCCAAGAATCGATCTGACAAACCTTGAACCGATCTACACACGAAATAAGATACGTCTTGAATTGATTCCTTATATCAGGGATAACTTTAATACAAATATCCTTGCTGCGATTAACCGCCTTTCAAAGATAGCAAAAGAAGATAAAGACTATCTCTATCAAAGGGTTGAAGCGGTCATGGAGCAGTATGTATCGGTTAAAAACAATGATAGGGTATGTATTCCTCTTGATATATTGAAAAAGGAACACCCCGCGATACGCCACAGGGTGATATTAAAAATCTTTGAACGCATCGGCCTGACAAAGGATATTACGGCAGTGCATCTTTTACGAGCAGACCGGCTTCTTGAGGAAGGCAGGACATCTTCCGCATCAGACATCACTGCGGGATATGTCATGGAAATATCATATACAATGGTAGAATTCTATAAGAAAACAGAAATAGGGAGAATGGATTTTGAATATAAGATAGAATGGAATAATACCATAATGATTGCTGAATTAAATGCAGAAATAAGGGTAAATGTTTTGAATAGGCAGGACTTGCGAAGCAGCATGGAAAACGGTAATACAGCCAGCACAGGAAGTATCTGCTTTTTAAGCTTTGATAAAATGAAATCATGCGGTTGGTGTCCTGTTGTCAGAACAAGACGACAGGGGGACTATATAAGACCTTTAGGCATGAAAGGAAGAAAAAAACTTCAGGATTTTTTTATTGATGAGAAATTTGCCAGGGAAGAAAGAGAGCGCACTCCTCTTTTGTGTATCGGTTCGGAAGTATTATGGGTCATCGGAAGCAGAGTAAGTGAATCTTACAAGGTCGAGGAAGACACGGAGCAAATCATTTTACTTGAATACCTGCCAAAGATATGATAAAATTTTTCAATGCTCAAATGCTATGAGCATTAAATAGTGAATTAGTTCTGGAATTACAGAGCCCGGGAAAGGGGAACAACAGAAATTGAATAGAGTTTTTAAGAACTTGAGTATATACATCTTGATTTTTGGGTTGGTGCTTGCGATAGCTTGGTTTTATCAGGGGGTGCCGAAGCAGGAGATCAGGGAAGTAGATTTTTCAGAGTTTGCCACTCAGTTAAAAAACGAGAAGGTAGAAGAGCTTGAAATCAATGATCGTACATTGTTGGGCACATTAAAAAACGGCAATAAGGTTATAGCGTATGCACCGTCCATATTGGATATCAACAGACTCAGCGAACAGTATATTGACCCTCAAATGAAGGATGGCAAGATCTCTGTAAAGAGCGACAAACCAAAGACGACACCTTTGATCGTTTCGCTTTTGCCTACTATCATAATGGTATTGATACTTGTTGTATTCTGGTTTGTTTTTATGAACCAGGGACAGGGTGGAGGCGGCAAGGTCATGTCTTTCGGAAAAAGCAGGGCAAAGCTGCATAAGGACGACGACCTGAAGAAAGTAACTTTTGCAGATGTTGCCGGCTTGGATGAAGAAAAAGAGGAACTGCAGGAAGTAGTTGACTTCTTAAAAAATCCAAAGAAATACAAAAATTTAGGCGCCAGAATACCAAAGGGTATCCTTTTGGTTGGTCCTCCCGGAACAGGGAAAACCTATATTTCCAAAGCTACGGCAGGAGAGGCGGGGGTGCCGTTTTTCAGCATCAGCGGCTCGGACTTTGTAGAAATGTTTGTAGGTGTCGGTGCATCCAGGGTAAGAGATTTATTTGAACAGGCCAAAAAGAATTCACCGTGTATTATCTTTATTGATGAAATAGATGCTGTAGGAAGAAAAAGAGGTGCCGGACTGGGCGGAGGCCATGATGAAAGAGAACAGACTCTGAATCAGCTTCTTGTTGAAATGGATGGTTTCGGTGAAAATGCGGGAGTCATCATACTGGCTGCGACAAATAGGCCGGACATTTTGGATTCAGCATTGCTGAGACCGGGCAGATTTGACAGACAGGTAGTAATAGGCATTCCTGACATCAAAGGCAGGGAAGAAATTTTCAAAGTACATTCCAGAAATAAACCTCTTGATGAAGGTGTCGAACCTAAGGTATTAGCAAGAAGAACACCGGGGTTTACGCCGGCGGATATAGAAAACATGTTGAACGAAGCGGCATTGCTGACTGCCAGAAGGAACGGCAAAAAAATCCGGATGGATGAAGTTGAGGAAGCAATTACAAAGGTAATTGCCGGACCCGAAAAGAAGAGCAGAGTAATAAGCGAGGCTGCAAGAAAGCTTACCGCTTATCATGAAGCCGGTCATGCGCTGGTAGCAAGAATGATGCCCAACACAGATCCGGTACATCAGATTACCATAATACCAAGAGGAAGAGCTGGCGGATTTACCATGATCCTGCCTAAGGAAGATAAATATTATATAACAAAAACGCAGATGATAGAGCAGATTATTCATCTCCTTGGAGGCAGAGTCGCCGAAAAGCTGACATTGAATGATATCAGTACCGGAGCAAGCAATGATATTGAAAGAGCTACAGAAATAGCAAGAAGCATGGTTACAAAATACGGATTCAGTGAACGTCTTGGTCCGGTAAATTATAGCTCATCCGATGAAGTATTCCTCGGAAAAGACTTTTCAACGAGGAAAAATTACTCTGAAGAAATGGCTTCGGAGATAGACGAAGAAATCAGGACTATCATTGAAGATGCCTTTGCAACAGCGGAAAAGCTGCTATCAGATAATATTGACAAGCTTCATATGGTTGCCAAGGTGCTGCTGGAAATTGAAACACTGGACGGAGAGCAGTTCGAAGCCTTGTTTACAGGGAATAAGACACCGGAACAGCTGATTGAGGAAGTCGAGCATATGGAGAAAGCCCTGAAGGAAGCGAATGAGCTTGAGGCAGTGCAAAGTCTTGAGGAAGAGGACGATGAGGAAGACACTCCTGATGTTCAGGAGATGGATGATGAGGAAGTCTCTCTTGATAAGCAAGAGTTGGAAGAAGAAGCCTCTCAAGATGAGCGGGAGTTCGAAGAAGAGGCGGATCTGCATAAGGGTGCCAAGAAAGAAGAAAAATAATGTATGCTTGAGGCAGGTAAAATACCTGCCTCTTTCAAAATATAACGAGGCGGCGATGATAACAGCGAAACAAAGACGATATTCAGCAGCACTACGGATTGGAGTCATAACACTGATTCTAATTATTGCCCGAATTACTACAGCATCTGCCGATGATTTACATGAAAACGTATACGAGAAGATTATTGCCCATGGCGGGAGTACATATCATGGCTATGAAACCACCAATTCAGTGGAGGCCATAAATTATGCGATCCAAAGCGGCTATAAGGTTATTGAGCTTGATATGGAGCTTTCATCGGACAATAAGATTATTATGCTTCATGACTGGGATAGAACGGCAGTGCATTATTACAATACAAGCTTACCAAAAAAGATATCCCAAAGAAACTTTATGAAACTTTCTGTTCACGGTAAGTTCGAGGTTCTTACCTTTGATAAACTTGCCGAAATACTTGAAAATAACTCTGAGATAAGAATTGTAACAGATACAAAAGGCAATAACTTAGAACTCCTGTCAATAATTAAGAAAGAATATCCAACACTCGTTAAACAAATTATACCGCAGATTTATGATTATGATCAGTGGGCAATTGTTAAGGAGATGGGTTATTCCGATATTATATTCACGCTGTATGCAATGCATGATATAGAGGAAGAGAAGCTAATTTCATTTGTAAAAAAGAATGATATCTATGCGGTTACAATACCGGACTATCTGGTCGAACGAGGATATTGCAGCAGTTTTTCAGAACAAGGAATACAGGTTTATGTCCACACGGTATCTGATTATGAGGATGCACTGCAATATATGGAACAGGGCGCTTATGGAGTATATTCCGGGATATTGCTTCCGGAAGAGTTTGCCGGTTTTGAAAAAGACTGCTATCTGGCTGTTGGTGATGATAACGGAACAGTTGAAAAACTGACAGATGAAAAGATAGAATCATTAAAGGATCTGATTATCCATGGGACCAAGGGTGATGAGACAGGATACTTTTTTATCGATGGATCAGGCCAAATTGCAGATGATGTGACACTTTCCGGTCTGAGCACGGGAAAACATGAACTGAAGGTAAAGGTATTCAGGGACGGAATTCTCCGGGGAGATATCAATTATTTTATTTGTAAAGATGATGACAAGTTCCGGATTTTACATAAAAAATATGAGTATAGGATAGATGAGGCAAAAGAAGAAAAAGAATTCACCTCAGCAATGATAGATGGCAGAGTCCCGCAAGAAATCAGTGATATTCTGAAGTGTTCATTAATTGCAAAAAAAGGGGAGTATGTATTTTATTCGGAAGGAAAAGCGAAATGTTATATGAATGGGGATGATGTTTTTCCGGTCAGGGAAGGGAGCTTTGGAAAACTGCTGATACCGCTGAGTACTACGGCTCAGTGCCTTGGCGCTGATTCCGTAACGATGAGCCGTGATAAGGATATCTCGATCATTAACAATAATGAAAAAAGCATGATCATGATCAACAGCAGCCTCCTCAGAAAAGGATTCGCTCGTCCTGTCAGAATATCAATGCCTGTTGTGCTGTATCTGAATAAGGCTATGGCAGGCGGGGAATTCTATAAGTATTTGACAGGAAGAAGCTTTATTGAAAAGGAAGATTTGATTATCTTTTTGCCACATAAAATGAAAATGGAGAGCGGCATGGAGAATTCCATTATAAAAGCAGCTAACAATTTATTTTAATTAATGCAGGGAGAATTATGAAAGATTACCAAATTGCACATCTAATTAAATCAGAAGACTTAAACCATCACGGTACCCTATTTGCGGGGCGGTCAGCTGAATGGCTTGTTGAATCGGCTTTTGTGTCAGCAGCAGCACAGCATGGCAGACCCCAGGATGTATTATGTGTCAATATACACGGATTTACTTTTAAAAAGCCGGTGCAGAAGGGAGACATTATAACCTTCTATTCCAAGGTGGCGAGGGTGGGACAAACAAGTATCACCGTATATGTGAAGGCGACGTCTGAAATTCATGGAACAGCTCATGTTGACGGATTTTTGACATTTGTTTGCGTTGAGCCGGATACAAAGAGAAAACGTCCTCATGGTATAGTTATGGATGAACCCGTGGATGATGAAGAAATCGAGATCAGAAACAGAGCAGAAAAACTGGTAAACGAAAAAAATAAGGTTACTTGACGTATGCTCAGAAAAACAAATTTCATATTTATAGGAGGAAAGTATTTTATGAATAAGCTTGAAGATCTTCAAACCAAAAAAGCAGCAATTGCTTTAGGCGGAGGACAGAAAAGAATCGATGCGCAGCATGCGCAAGGAAAGCTCACAGCAAGAGAAAGAGTAGATCTTCTGTTTGATGAGGGAAGTTTCGTAGAGATTGACGTTTTCGTTTCACATAGGTGCAGCAATTTTGATATGGCAGATAAGCATGCGCCGGGAGACGGAGTTGTTACCGGATATGGAACCGTTGACGGCAGATTGGTATTTGCTTTTGCGCAGGACTTTACTGTACTTGGCGGATCCTTGGGCGAATATCATGCAGAAAAAATCGTAAAGGTGCAGAAAATGGCACTAAAAATGGGAGCACCGATTGTTGGTTTGAACGATTCAGGCGGCGCCAGAATTCAGGAAGGAGTCAATTCACTTTCGGGATTCGGAAAAATATTCTATAACAATACGATTTCATCCGGAGTGATTCCTCAGATTTCCGTGATCATGGGTCCATGTGCCGGCGGAGCCGTTTATTCTCCCGCAATTACGGATTTTATCTTCATGGTTGATAAAACCAGTCAGATGTTTATCACCGGACCACAGGTTATCAAGACTGTAATGGGAGAGGATGTATCAGTTGAGGCGTTGGGAGGTGCTAAGACCCATAACAGCATTAGCGGTGTTGCCCACTTTATGGAGGGCAATGACAAGGATACGCTTGCTAAAGTGAGAGAGCTGCTAAGCTACCTCCCTTCAAACAATTCGGAAAAAGCTCCAATGCACGAAACCGGCGACAATGCTGACAGATTAATTCCCGAATTAAATGAAATCCTTCCTGCTAACCCTAACAGGGCATATAATATGTATAAAATTATCGAAAAGATTGCCGATAATGGTTCCATCTTCGATGTTATGAAACATTATGCAAAGAACATAATTACTTGTTTTATAAGAATAAACGGACAAACAGTAGGAGTGATTGCAAATCAGCCAATGGTTGCTGCGGGCTGTCTTGATATCGATTCCTCTGATAAAGCGGCAAGATTTATCAGAAGATGTGATGCTTTTAATATTCCGCTATTGACTTTAGTCGATGTACCTGGTTTCCTTCCGGGGACAAAACAGGAATACGGCGGGATTATAAGACATGGCGCCAAGATGCTCTATGCTTATTGCGAAGCAACTGTTCCGAAGGTTACTATGATTGTAAGAAAAGCCTATGGCGGCGCATACATCGGAATGTGTAATAAGGAGCTGGGCGCAGATATCGTTCTTGCATGGCCAAATGCACAGATTGCGGTAATGGGTGCGGAAGGTGCAGCAAATATCGTATTTAAAAATGAAATTAATCAGGCAGCTGATCCGGCAGAAAAGAGGCAGGAAATGGTCGCAGAGTATGAAGAAAAGTTTAATAATCCTTACAGAGCCGCTGAGATGGGTTATGTAGACGATGTAATAGATCCTGCAGAATCGAGGCAGAGAATAGCCGGTGCTTTCAATATGCTGAAATCAAAGAAACAATCGCTTCCTGTAAAGAAGCATGGAAATATTCCGCTGTAAATCGATTATAGCATTTTAGCACCATTGAATAGCCGTGTTTCATCTTCTGAAACAACGGCTGTTTTTTTATGGGGCAAGTTTATAAAAAGAAGTTGAGTTGTAAAATGAATTGTTAGTGCTTTGTTGTAAAGGTAAATAACAACGAAAAGTAAAAGTTAAATGGAAAGATTTTTTATTGTAAAAACTTAGTGATTGAATTATACTATACTAATTAATTTGCATGATAATTTTACTGAGGTATTTAGTTGGGATTCTCTGAGAAAACTTAATATACGAAGGGAGAACAGATATGTTGTTAGCATTCGATGTGGGGAATACAAACATAGTTTTGGGAATCTTTCAAGATGGCAATCTGATTCAAAACTGGAGACTGGAAACGGATTACAATAAAAGTGCTGACGAATACGGTATGCTCATCAACCAGCTTTTTAACTATGAGCATCTGAGCACCAAAGAAATAGAAAATGTCATTATTTCAACGGTAGTTCCATCGGTATTGTACACTTTACAGCACTTATCAATGAAATATTTCAAAAGAAGAGCAATCATAATAGGTCCGGGAATCAAAACTGGTCTGATTGTAAAGTATGACAATCCGAAACAAGTTGGAGCAGATCGAATTGTAAATGCGGTAGCCGCTTACGCAAAATACGGCGGCCCTCTCGTTCTGGTTGATTTCGGAACTGCCACAACATTTTGTGCGGTGACGGAAAATGCCGAGTATCTTGGCGGAACAATTGCACCGGGTATCAAGATAGCATCTGATGCACTGTTTGAAAAGACAGCCAAGCTGCCAAAAGTAGAGTTGGAAAAGCCGGGACGTGTTATATGCAAAAATACTATAGAGAGCATGCAGTCCGGCCTTGTCTATGGACATATGGGAATGGTTGATTTTATCATAAAAAAAATGAAGGATGAATTGATGAAATACTCAACAACTGGCAAGACTCCAACAGTTGTTGCAACAGGCGGACTTTCTTCACTTATCGAGAGCGGCATTGACTGTATCGATTACGTCGATAAGCTGCTAACATTGGAAGGGTTGGAAATCATATATAGAAAAAACAAAGGTCGCAGGCATGAACATAGGTAATGTCTCACTAAATAATCCTTTTTTTCTGGCTCCTTTGGCAGGCATCACCGATTCACCCTTCAGGAGAATTTGTAAGGAACAGGGAGCCGGCCTTGTATATTCAGAAATGATCAGCGGCAAAGGGCTATACTACAATGATAAGGCAACAGAAAGACTTCTCAGAATTTATGAGGATGAGAAGCCCGTTGCATTTCAGATCTTTGGCTCCGAACCGGATATAATAGCTGATGCCGCAAAAAGGCTTGCGAACAGAGAAAACTGCATTTTAGACATCAATATGGGCTGTCCGGTACCAAAGGTAATAAAAAATGGAGAAGGATCAGCATTGCTGAAGAATCCTGATCTTGTGGGCGCCATCGTAGAAGCGGCAGTTTCATCGGCAGGAAAGCCGGTTACGGTAAAGATCCGGATAGGCTGGGATGCCGAAAGCATCAATGCCGTCCAGATTGCCAAGGTGGCAGAAGCTGCGGGTGCCGATGCGATAGGAGTTCACGGAAGAACCAGGGAACAATACTATTCCGGAAAAGCAGACTGGGATGTAATACGGCAGGTGAAAAAGGCCGTATCGATTCCGGTAATCGGAAACGGCGACGTTTTTTCCGGTATAGATGCAATAAGACTAATCGAATATACCGGATGCGATTTTGTAATGATTGCCAGAGGTGCATTGGGGAATCCTTGGATATTTAGAGAAGCGCTAACATTATGGAAAGGGCAGACACCCCCTCCTCCGCCGACTATAGAAGAAAAAATCGAACTTATACTTAGGCATTTTGATTTACTTCTTGAAGAAAAGGGTGAGTATGCCGCGGTAAGAGAAATGAGGAAGCATGCGGGCTGGTATTTGAAAGGTATTCCGGGTTCTGCAGCAGTCAGAAGGGAATTGAACTCTGTAATCGAGGCTGAAATTCTGAAAGAAAAACTCTCTCAAATACTGGCATAGATGATGAAATTGTCATGTTCCTTGACTTTTATTAGGGAACAATTTATAATATTGCGCATATGGGCGCATCTTTTGGACTATAATGGGACCAATAAATAGTAATAAAGGAGATAATAAAATGGCTGATGAAATGCTGTTGACAAGAGAAGGCTATGATAAAATTGTTATAGAGCATGAAGAACTGGTTACGGTTAGAAGAAAAGAAGTTGCCGAAAGAATCAAAGAGGCGATCTCTTATGGTGATATATCTGAAAACTCTGAATACGACTCGGCGAAGAATGAACAGGCTGAGCTTGAGGAGAGGATAAATAAATTAGAAAACATGTTGCGTAAAGCAAGAATAATAGATGAAAACGCTATACCGAAGGACCGTGTTGGAGTAGGCTTGAAGGTAAAGGTGAAAGAACTTGGCACAGATGAAATTCTGGAATTTGCTATTGTTGGTTCAACAGAGGCAGATCCGTTCAATGGAAAAATCTCAAATGAATCTCTCGTTGGAGCAGCTCTTCTGGGAAAAATGAAGGAAGAAATAGCAGAGGTCCATGTGCCTGACGGAGTCGTAAACTACCAGATAATAGATATCTTTAGATAGATGATTCAAAAAACAGCGCAATTAATTAAGGCTTCATATAGCAAATGAACCCGGAAAAGAGGATATGTTATGAGTACAGAGGACAATAGAGCGCAGATAGAGACGGAAGCGGGAACAGAAGCGGAAATAACCGAAGAAAGCTTAAACGAACTTAGATTGGTAAGACGCGAAAAGCTAAAAAAACTTCAGGAATCAGGAAGAAATCCATTTTTAGTTGAAACCTGGGATGTGACAGACTACAGCAAAGACATCAAGGATAACTTTGATGCCATGGAGGGTAAAACTGTTATATGTGCAGGCAGAATAATGGCTAAGCGCCAGATGGGTAAGGCTTCTTTTATTGATATTCAGGACAAGCAAAGCAGAATCCAATGCTACATCAGGCAGGATGTAATTACACCGGAGGAATATGAAATTTTCCTTACTTATGATATTGGCGATATCGTTGGCATAGTTGGTGAAGTATTCAGAACAAGACATGGCGAGATCTCAATAAAAATTAGTGAGATAAAGCTGCTGACGAAGTCTTTGCAGATACTTCCAAACAAATTTCAAGGGTTGAAGGATCTTGATATCAGATATCGTCAGAGATATGTGGACCTTATAATGAACCCGGAAGTAAGGGAGACATTTATACTTCGTTCAAAGATGATTAAAGAAATAAAAAGGTTCCTCGAAGGCAGAGGATTTTTGGAAGTCGACACGCCGATCTTGACGACTATAGCTGGAGGAGCAAATGCAAGGCCTTTCGTTACACATCATAATACACTTGACTTGGACATGAAGCTTCGAATTTCAAATGAACTTTACCTGAAAAGGCTAATTGTCGGAGGATTTGACCGTGTCTATGAAATGGGCAAGATGTTCCGTAACGAAGGAATGGATAGAAACCACAATCCGGAATTTACATCCATGGAGCTGTATCAGGCATACGGAAATATGGAAGATATGATGGATATTACCGAAAATGTTATCGCAACAGTTGCTCAGAACGTACTGGGAACCATGGTAATAGAGTATCAAGGAAAAACTTTCGACCTTACCCCGCCCTGGGAGCGCTTGTCCATGCAGGATGCCGTGAAGAAATGGGTAGGAGAGGATTTTGATAAAATCACTACAGATGAAGAAGCAAGAGAAGCAGCAAAAAGACATAATATTGAAGATGCAGATAAGATGAGCAGAGGTCACGTTATATGTGCATTATTTGAAGGATATTGCGAAGAATACCTTGATGGCCCTGTATTTATTACAGGACATCCGGTAGAGGTTTCACCTTTAGCCAAAAGAGATCCAAAGGATCCCAGGATAACTCGAAGGTTTGAGGCGTATATCAATACATGGGAGATAGCTAATGCATTTTCGGAACTGAACGATCCCATCGATCAATATCAGAGATTTAAGGACCAGCAGGAACAACTTGAAAAAGGCGACGATGAAGCCCATCCGATGGATGAAGATTTTGTGAATGCCCTCGAAGTTGGAATGCCGCCCACAGGAGGTCTGGGTATCGGAATCGACCGTGTGATCATGCTGTTGACGAATTCGGCGTCGATACGTGATATTATCTTATTCCCAACGATGAAACCGCTCTAGGCTTATCTAAATTCCGCAATACTGAGGTACGTTCCGAAAAATAGATATGAATTGGGAAAGTTTGCTTGAGCAAACTTTCTTTTCGATAATAAAATATGAATGAAGGAGTTAGAGATGAAAGATATTCAGTTGCGACAGCTCTATGCAAATTCAAAGCAGTATGCCGGACAAGAGGTCATCGTCAGGGGCTGGGTCAGAACGAACAGAAGCTCAAACAAATTTGGTTTTGTTGAGATTAATGACGGCAGCTGCTTTAAATCGGTTCAGGTTGTTTATGAAGAAGGAAACATAACGAACTACGATAAGGTTTCTAAAGCATCTATATCCGCAGCGCTTTGTGTTACCGGCGAGCTCGTATTGACGCCGGAATCCAGGCAGCCATTCGAAATCAAAGCAAAAGAAGTGATAATCGAGGCTGACTCCGATACGGATTACCCTCTTCAGAAGAAACGTCACAGCTTGGAATTTCTGAGAGAGATTGCACATCTAAGGCCGAGAAGCAACACTTTTTCCGCAGTGTTCAGGGTAAGATCACTTGTTGCTTACGCCATACATCAATTTTTCCAGGATAATAACTTTGTTTACGTCCATACCCCGATAATAACAGGAAGCGATGCTGAGGGAGCGGGAGAAATGTTCCGGGTAACTACTCTAAATATGGACAAGCCGCCTAAAAATGGAGACGGGAATATAGATTACAGCCAGGATTTCTTTGGTAAGGAGACAAACCTTACGGTTAGCGGTCAGCTTGAGGCGGAGACCTTTGCAATGGCGTTCAGGAATGTTTATACATTCGGACCAACCTTTCGTGCGGAAAACTCCAATACTGCCAGGCATGCCTCGGAATTCTGGATGATCGAGCCGGAGGTCGCCTTTGCCGACATCAACGACAATATGGAACTTGCAGAAAACATGATCAAGTATATCATTAACTACATTCTTGAGCATGCTCAGGAAGAAATGAAGTTTTTTAATGAGTTTATCGATAAAGGTTTATTGGATAGGCTCAACAATATTGTCAGCAGCGATTTCGCAAGGATAACATATACGGAAGCAGTTGAGCTGCTGAAAAAATCCGGCAAGGAGTTTCAGTTCCCTGTGGAATGGGGCATTGACCTGCAGACGGAGCATGAAAGATATATTACGGAAGAGATTTATAAAAAGCCGGTATTCGTAACAAATTATCCAAAGGGAATCAAAGCATTTTATATGCGTATGAACGAGGATGGAGAAACGGTAGCAGCGATGGATTTGCTGGTTCCCGGAGTCGGCGAGATTATAGGAGGAAGCCAGAGAGAAGAGCGCTACGATATGTTGATTTCAAGGATCAGAGAGCTTGGTCTCAATGAAAAGGATTACTGGTGGTATCTTGATCTGAGAAAATATGGGGGCGTAAAGCATGCCGGTTACGGTCTTGGCTTCGAAAGAATTATCATGTACATTACCGGAATGAGCAATATAAGAGATGTGCTGCCTTTCCCGAGGACACCAAAATCAGCTGAATTTTAACATCATCGAGACCCGCTTTTAACCTTCAATGAAACTGAGGTTCAGCGTGCGTACACCGGCACGCTTTGATGCCTTTTATATTTGCTATTCGAATCAATAAATGATATACTAACTCTACTATGTGAAATTTTTATGGGAGGTCTGAACATGAAAGGCTATACGAGCGACACTATTAGGAACGTTGCACTTGTAGGACATGGCGGATGTGGGAAAACCACTTTTTTAGAGGCCGCATTGCTCGCTACAGGAGTAATTAATAGACTGGGCAAGGTAGAAGACGGAAACACGGTATCAGATTATGATAAGATGGAGATAGAAAAAGGTTATACAATCAGTACATCGATTGTGCCGGTTGAATACAATAAAGTTAAGATTAATTTTATTGATACGCCTGGATATTTTGATTTTATCGGAGAAGTAAACTCTGCTATGAGGGCTGTTGAAGCAGCTGTAATCATTGTTGACGCGTCGGCCGGGATACAGGTTGGTACGGAAAAGGCATGGAAATCATGTAAAGAATATAACATGCCTACTTTTATTCTCCTCAATAAAATTGACAAGGAAAATGTCGATGTGGATAAGGTTATCGCTGACTTAAAGAATAAGTTTGGTACATCCATAGTTCAGTTGTCTGAGAAGGATACCCTTATTGAAGCGGTTGCCGAAAGCAATGAAGAGCTATTAGAGAAGTTCTTTAATGGTGAAGAATTTACTGAAGAGGAATTTAATCGCGGATTGGTGGCGGGTATTTCTTCAGGCAGCATTATTCCTGTGATGACTTGCGGCGCTTTGGACGGTAAAGGGATTAAAGAATTCCTGGACACGCTGATAAGGTATGTCCCAAATGCAAAGGACCATGCTGAATATATAGGATCGGATGATCAAGACAATGAAATCAGCAGGAAGTGCGATCCGGCAGCTCCGGTATCAGCATTTGTCTTTAAAACGATTGCCGACCCGTTTGTAGGAAAAATTTCACTGATGAAAGTGATTTCAGGCAAAATAAATTCCGGAGCGGAAGTATATAATCCCAGAACAGAGAAATCTGAAAAGCTGGGTAACTTGTTCTTCCTGAGAGGTAAAACACAGATGGATGCTGATGCGGCAATGGCAGGTGATATTGTTGCGGCAGCCAAGCTACAGTTTACTCAAACCGGAGATACCCTTTGCGATAAGGCAAATATCATTAAATATTCACCTGTTTCATTCCCTGAACCATCCCTTTATATGGCAGTTGAACCCAAGGCTAAGGGCGATGATGAAAAGATTAGCTCCGGTCTTCACAAACTCATGGAAGAAGATCCATCCTTCGTACTTGAAAGAAATACAGAAACTCACCAGACACTGATTGGCGGACAGGGAGATATACAAATTGGTATTATTACTGCTAAGCTGAAAGATAAATTCGGTGTAGAAGTACAATTGGTAGATCAGAAAATACCATACAGAGAAACAATAAAAGGAAGTTCTGACGTTCAGGGTAAACACAAGAAGCAATCCGGCGGTGCAGGGCAATACGGAGATGTTCATATCAGGTTCTCACAGTCTCAGGAAGTCTTTGAATTCTCAGAAGAACTCTTTGGCGGTTCTGTCCCAAAGAACTATGTGCCGGCAGTTGAAAAGGGTCTTAGAGAATCCATGGATAAAGGACCTCTTGCGGGCTTCCCTGTTGTAAATATCAAAGCAGTCTTTTATGACGGTTCTTACCACGATGTTGACTCTAACGAAATGGCATTTAAAATTGCCGCATCGCTTGCATTTAAAAAGGGTATTGTAGAAGCGAAACCGATTCTTCTTGAACCCGTTATGCACGTTGAGGTCCAGGTTCCCGATGAATATATGGGCGACATAATGGGTGACATGAACAAGAGAAGAGGGAAGATTCTCGGAATGGAGCCACAGCATGGCGGCGGCCAAAAAGTTCTTGCTGAAGCTCCAATGGCAGAGATGTTTAAATATGCCATCACACTTCGTTCCATGACACAGGCGAGGGGAAGCTTTACAATGAAATTTGAACGCTATGAAGAAGTCCCTGCACACCTTGCAGAAAAGATCATTGCAGAGCATAAGAAGGAAACTGAGGAATAAGCCTCAGTCTGATATCAGGATTAATCATCGGCAGCTTTACCTGGAGTAAAGCTGCCGTTTTACATCGTCTGAAGGGGGGCCTTAATGAGCAAAAAATCAAGAACGGTTTTTGTCTGTCAGGAATGCGGCTTTGAAAGTCCCAAATGGCAGGGACAATGCATCTGCGGACAATGGAACACCATGGTTGAAGAAAAAGTAATAGAACATAAAGAAGATGATAAAAGGCACAGAGGAAATTCGGGAAATATTATAAAAGCGAGCAAGCTGTCCGAAATAAGATCGGGCAGTGAGACCCGAATGGATACAGGTATAGGGGAACTGAACCGTGTCTTGGGGGGTGGGCTTGTGAAGGGTTCATTGACCTTGATCTCAGGAGAACCCGGAATAGGAAAATCCACTATTATCATACAGGCCGCTGCCAAAATAGCACAGAATTACGGCAAGGTCTTATATGTCACCGGGGAGGAATCAGCGGAGCAGATTAAAATCCGTGCGGACAGAGTCTGCAAGGATTCATTAGACAACCTATTCCTTCTTGCAGAGACAAATATGGAAAACATAATACACGTACAGAATGAGCTTGAACCCGCATTTTTAATTATTGATTCCATCCAGACCATGTATTCGGAGGAGCTGGAATCTGCGCCGGGAAGCGTTTCTCAGGTAAGAGCCTGCGGAAATGAATTGATGAAAGTTGGAAAGGGGAAAAACATTCCTGTTTTTATCGTCGCCCATGTAACGAAAAGCGGAGACCTGGCAGGGCCAAAAATCATAGAGCACCTTGTAGATTGCGTTTTAAACTTTACGGGGGAGAGAGATCAGGACCTAAGAATACTGCGAGCATATAAGAACCGCTTCGGAACAACAAGTGAAATAGGTGCATTCGAAATGACGGAAGAAGGCTTAACTGAGATTCAGAATTTATCAAAGATCTTTCTTGAGGGGATGGAAGACGGAGCGGAAGGTTCCATGGCTACTGCCGTATATGAAGGCACTCGCCCGCTGCTGCTGGAAGTCCAGGCATTAACCGCACCGACTAATATAGGATTTGCAAGAAGAACCGCATTAGGGGTTGATTTGCCCAGGTTAAATATGATACTTGCAGTATTGGAGAGAAAAGCAGGACTGTCTCTGATCAATCAGGATGTTTATGTCAATATCGTCGGCGGATTAAAGCCGGACGGAACATGTATTGATCTGGCGGTTGCTCTTTCTATCTACTCTGCATTTAAAGGATTAAAAGGTTCAATCAGGGTTATAGCCATCGGGGAAATCGGATTGACAGGAGATTTAAGATCGATACAGAATGTAGAAAAAATTGTTAAGGAAGCTGCCAGAATGGGTTTCACAAAGGTGATAATGCCGCAAAAAAATGCCGCCAGATTCAATGATATGCAAGGCGGCATAAGGGTGGTAGGTGTGAATAGCCTTAAAGAAGCAATTCAGATTATTGAGCAGCCATAATTAGCGGTAGAAATCTGCAAATTTAAATTTGCGATTTCTTTAGTTAGACATCAATTTGTTTCACAAATTGGGCGAGCTAATAGATGTAAGTTTTTAATATCTTCTTCTTCGTCTGCCGAAGAATTCGTTAAGCAGTATGATAGTGATTAAATCATTAAAAAAGCCACCACCATTGAACTGCTGTGCTTCAGCATAAGTATTTGAAATGCTGTACGCTGCAGCTGCCTCGAAAGACATTCCACGATACTGATCAGGGCGCACAAGATCCGGATGTATTTTGCAGACATCCTCATAGATACGATCAGTGGTCTCCCTTACCATTGCAGGGGACAACATTTCATGATTGCTTACATCAAATTCGTCACATGCCATCATGACAAAAGGCATGACTTTGTAATAAACTTCAGGATAGACGCATTGGTATGCCATGTTCAAGTCTTCTTGCATAAACACTCTTTATAACCTCCATCTTATTATCGGGCTGATATTACACAGATATCAACTTCATCATAATATGCTTAATGATGCGAAAACGTTAAGGAAAGGGAAATAACATTGGAAAATAAGCTGTTAAAAATAAGAAAAGCATATAAAGATGATCTGGAAAGTTTAAAGGAAATATGGAAACTGTGTTTTGAAGATGAAGACAGTTATATTGATTTTTATTTCAGTAACAGGGACTGGACAAGTGAAATGGCAGTCCTGTTGCTTGACGGCAGCATTATATCGATGCTGACAATGATACCGGTGGACCTGATTGAGGGAAACGGGAGAAAAATCAGGAGTTCAATGTTTTATGCAATAGCCACACATCCGCAATACAGGAAACGCGGGCTTGCCGACACACTGATGGAATGGAGCAGCAGATATCTTCTTTCAGATGACATACCCGTGACGGTTCTTGTCCCTGCGGAACCGGGACTTTTTGACTTTTATGACGGGCGTGGCTATAAGACAGCTTGTTTTATTCGTGAAGAAGTATTGACTCGAACGTTGATAGAAAAATTTTCCTACTCAAATCAGCAGGAATGCCGCCTTTATCCGGCAGAACCGGACAGGTATAATAGAATCAGAAAGAAGCTTCTTGCCGGTTTCCCTTATATAGATTACCGGGAAGCTGAGATTTTATATCAAAAAAAGGCATCACAATTATTTAGTGCTGATATTTACACCATTATAGCCGGAAAAGAGGAGGGCTGTGCCATAGTGGAGAGAACAGAGGAAAAAGTTTTTATCAAAGAAATTTTGATCCCTCGCGGGTATCTGATATCAGCAGTTAAAGAGATCTCAAAACTGATGCCGGCTCAATACTATATATTGAGAACCCCATCCTTCACATTTGCATATGAAGGAATGGGAGGAAGTATCCGGCCTTTCGGCATGTTGAAGTCAAGCGGTCGTGTGACTGACATACATGCAAGAGACATTTATCTTGGAATCGCATTTGACTAAAGTCTCAAAATTCTGTCCGGTGATTCTTATTTTTCTCCTGCGTAGATCTTTTTCAGCTTTGCAAACCTTGGCAGCCCATCAACCATTGGGATTGTGCATTCTCCCTGAATAAGAGGAAGTGCATAATCTATGAACGGCTGAAGCAATCCGTTACCGGCTTCATTTATCCATTCGCGAGGCAGCTTCTTTTCTACATTGGCGACTTCCACAAGATCGATCAGTGTGGTATGACAGGAGTATCCCGGTCCTGGTCCTCGTTCAAAGGCTACCATTTTATCAGTTTCGCCTGCCTCGGCGGCCTTAAAAGCATCAGCTCCGGCCATATATGCCTCTCTTACGTCTGTTTCTGAAGCCACATGTGCAGCACAGCGCTGTATCAGACCGAATTCAATCCCTTTGACTTTCGCATTAATTTTGGCATTCGCATAGTTCGCAAGATTGGCAGCCAAACCGCCAAGTTTTGCATGCCCAAATACATCTGTTTCCTTCGTGTCATCGGTAAAATATGATGTAATATATGATCCGTTTTTATCCTTGATGCCTTCTGAAACGGCAACCAGCACATCACCTTTTCTCTCATAAACCTTAGCGATATCAGAAATGAAATCAGCCATATCAAACGGTATCTCGGGTAAGTAGATCAGATCCGGCCCGATACCTTTATATGTAGCAATTGCTGAGGCAGCAACCAGCCATCCCGCATTTCTGCCCATGATTTCAATCACGGTTATAGATCCGGTATCATATACCGTGGAGTCTCGATAGATTTCCATGCATGTAGTTGCAATGTATTTAGCAGCGCTGCCGTAACCGGGGCTATGATCTGTGCAAGCCAGATCATTGTCAATGGTTTTCGGAATTCCAATCACCCGGCATTCATAATCATGTTGAGAAAGGTAGCTGCTGATCTTGCTGCAGGTATCCATTGAATCGTTACCGCCGTTATAGAAAAAGTAACGTATATTATACTTTTCGAATATATCCAGAATTCTCCTATATTCAGTATCGTCGACCAGGAAATCCCTGAGCTTATATCTGCAGGTCCCTAAAACCGATGATGGGGTATTCATCATAAGGCTTAGTTCTTTAGGGTCTTCAAGATTTAAATCATAAAGACGATCATCTAATACTCCTTTTATACCGTGAGCAGCTCCATAAACGCGTGTTACGGCATCCGATTTTAAAGCTGCTTCAATGCAGCCTAATGCACTGGCGTTAATTACTGCTGTCGGACCCCCCGACTGACCTATAAGGCAGGCACCTTTTAATATAGACATAGTTTTACCTCCATAACACTATTTGGTAATTAAATTCTATCATATGCTAAAAATACCGCAAGTTATTTTACCGGATTTGCACGGAAAATCATGTGAATGTGATGGAAAAGTAAAAAAATATTTGATGAAGAAGTAAAAAAATATCCATTGACACTTAAAAAACAATGTGATAGACTGATGAATTGTTTCCTTGACAGTACCTTTTGGTTTGGCTTATACTGTTATAAGAGACTGGAGGGCTTTGTTATGTTTGTCATCGGAGATAAAATTGTATATCCAATGCACGGCGCCGGGATCATTGAAGAGATAGAGGATAAGAAAATCTTAGGTGAAATAAGGCGATACTATATTCTCAGGGTACCGTGCGGAGATATGAAAATAATGATACCTGTAGAAAGCTGCAGGGAAATTGGGGTGAGATCTGTTATTTCTGTTGAAGAAATAGAAGATGTTTTGAGTGTATTAAATGCGGAAACTTCAGAGATGTCAAGTAATTGGAACAGAAGATACAGGGAAAATATGGAGAAGCTTAAAACGGGAGACGTCTATAATGTCGCAGAGGTCGTAAGAAATCTGATGCGCACAGATAAAGAAAAAAAGTTATCCACAGGCGAGAAAAAAATGCTTTCAAATGCGAAGCAGATATTAATAAGTGAAATTATTTTGGTTGAGAATATCGATCAGGATTCTGCTGAGGATATTATAAATTCTGCCGTTTGACAGAATTTATAATTCAACACAGCGAAACCTGTGAAAAAAATAGCAGGGGGATTAAGGAGAGTTAATGATAAAAAAAATATTAAGAATATTTTTCGGCTTGGTCGGAGTTGTATTCGGATATGGGATTTATTTATTATTGAGAGGTTTGATCGATTCGACAGGCTTAGTGGATAAAATTCTTGTGACAGAAACACAAAACCTCATTGCGTCGGTTATATGCTCAATTATTTTCGGTATTATTTTCTTTTTATTAACACCCATATTTCGAAAAAAAGGCGCTAAATTAGCTAAGAACATCGAAACCGATTTGCAGAAGATACCCACAAACGATATAGTATCGGGGACATTCGGATTGATAATCGGTCTTGTTATTGCTTTTTTGATAAGCCAGATATTCAGTGGACTATACTTCTTTGGTACGATACTTTCCATATTAACGTATATCTTTTTCGCTTACCTGGGGACACTGATAGCTACCAGAAAAGGAAAGGATATCATACCGGCCTGGCTTTCGGCGAGAAAGGGTTCGGTTCCAAAGACTAAAGGGAAAGGCAGCGATGCCACACCAAAGATATTTGATACCAGCGTAATCATTGACGGTAGAATCGCGGATATTATGAAAACAGGTTTTATTGAGGGGAAAATTGTAATTCCTGAATTTGTGCTGGTAGAGCTTCGCCATATCGCAGACTCCTCTGATGGACTGAAAAGAAATCGTGGCCGCAGAGGTCTGGACATATTGAATAGGATACAGAGCGAATATGGTATAGAAATATATAATACCGGATCTGATAAGTCACTGGACGAAATCCCTGAAGTTGATGTCAAGCTGCTAAAGCTCGCACAGCAAATAAACGGCAAGGTTGTCACCAATGATTTTAATCTGAACAAGGTGGCTATGATCAAAGGCGTTGAAGTCCTGAATATAAATGAACTGGCCAATACTCTGAAACCGGTAGTGCTGCCGGGCGAGGATATGACGCTCTTCCTGGTCAAGGAAGGAAAGGAATCAAATCAGGCGGTTGCCTATCTGGATGACGGAACGATGATTGTTGTTGAGGAAGGCAGAAGGTTTATCGGTCAGACTATCAATGTAACGGTAACCAGCGTTTTACAGACCGCAGCAGGGAGAATGATCTTTGCTAAACCAAAGAGATAAATATAGACAGGAAATAAAAGGATGACAATAGAGAATAAAACCGCTGTCATAATTGCTGCCGCCGGCTCGGGAATGAGAATGGGCGGCGGTATTCCGAAACAATATAAAAATCTTGGCGGAATGTCGATTCTTGCAAGAACAGTGAAAGCGTTTGCTGTTTTGAAGGAAGTCCATCTTATTACAGTGGTGACCAATGAGAACTATTTGGACGACTGCAGGAAGGAGTTGGACAGCCTTGGACTGATGTCAAAGAACATTGAGATTCTATCCGGCGGACAGGAAAGACAGGATTCTATATATAACGCGATAAGGCGTCTCCCTGAGGACGTGCAGTTTGTGCTGGTACATGACGGGGTCCGGCCTTTTGTCACGACAGAATTGATACTGAAAACGATTGAGGCGGCAAAAACATATGGAGCTGCCGCTGTGGCTGTTCCGGTCAAGGATACAATTAAAATGGCAGAGGATGGTTTTCTGACAGATACATTGGATCGCCGTCATCTGTTTGCTATGCAGACTCCTCAAGGGTTTCGCAAAGAGTTACTGGTTCGTGCATACGAAGAAGCATATAAAAAGAATATTTACGGAACAGATGATGCTTTTCTTGTTGAAATAGCAGGCGAAAAAGTGTATGTTGTAAAAGGCAATTATTTCAATATTAAGATCACAACATTAGAAGACATTGTGTTTGGAGAGGCTATATTGAATGGAAATAACCAGAATCGCATAAAGACAGGAATGCGTATAGGGACAGGTTATGATGTGCACAAATTGGTTCAAGGCCGCAAGCTGATCTTGGGAGGGGTTGAAATTCCATTTGAGACAGGACTTCTGGGTCATTCCGATGCGGATGTTCTGCTTCATGCATTAATGGATGCTCTTCTTGGTGCAGCTGCCTTGGGTGATGTAGGAATACATTTCCCCGACAGTGATGACAGTTACCGCGGAGTATCCAGTCTTCTTCTTCTTTCGAAAGTAGGAAAACTGTTGGAAGAAAAGAGATATAAAATAGTAAATATTGATGCCACAGTCATTGCTCAAAGACCAAAAATATCTCCATATATCGGTGAGATGATTTTAAGAATATCAGAAACGCTGGGTATCGAGGAAGACAAAGTAAATATAAAAGGCACTACGACAGAAAAGCTTGGTTTCTGTGGCAGGGAAGAAGGAATCGCGGCACAGGTATCAGTCTTGATCATAAGGAGAAACAATTTATGAGACTATCAAAAATGTATATAAGAACATTAAGGGAAGTTCCAACCGATGCTGAAATCCCAAGTCATATCTGGCTATTGCGTGCCGGGATGATCAGAAAACTGGTCTCGGGAGTCTATGGCTTTATGCCGTTGGGATTTCGTTCTGTTCGAAAAATTGAAGAAATCGTGCGGCAGGAAATGGATGTAAAGGGAGCGCAGGAAATTCATATGTCGGCATTGCAGCCGGCGGAGCTTTGGATGGAGTCCGGCAGATGGTATGCATACGGACCTGAAATGTGGAGGCTAAAGGATAGAAACGAAAGGGAATTTTGTCTGGGCCCTACACATGAGGAAATTTTTACAGATATAGTAAGAAGCGAAGTGAGCTCTTATCGCCAGCTTCCACTTAATTTATATCAGATACAGACAAAATACCGGGATGAAAAAAGGCCTCGCTTCGGTTTGATGAGAAGCCGTGAATTTGTCATGAAGGATGCTTATTCTTTTGACCGGGATTGGGAAAGCCTGGATCATAGCTACCGTGGAATGTATGAAGCTTATGAAAAGATTTTCACCCGATGCGGATTGGTTTTCCGTGCAGTAGAAGCGGATTCCGGAGCGATAGGAGGAAGTGTGTCGCACGAATTCACAGCTCTTTCGGATGTTGGAGAAAGCGAGATCGCATATTGTGAAAAGTGTGATATGGCCGCTACTACAGAGAGGGCAGCTTGTGTTGATGATATACCTTCTCAAGAATCGGAGCTGCCCATGGAAAAGGTGATGACGCCCGGAACCAAGACTATTGAAGATGTGGCTAACTTCCTGAATGTTGACAGGAAAAAGACGATAAAGGCGTTACTATTCAGGATCTATGGCGAAACGGATGAAATGGCATATTACGTTGCCGCATTTATAAGAGGCGATAGGGAATTGAATATGACAAAACTCATAAACGCACTCGGGATTCCGGAGCATGCCATAGAATTTGCTGATGAGATTGAAATGTCAAAAGCAACAGGCTGCGTGGGAGGATTTACCGGACCGATCGGTCTGCATGACTGCAAAATGGTCGTTGACAGTGAGCTTGTAGAGCAGAAGAACTTAGTTGCCGGGGCCTGCGAGGTCGATCATCATATTAAGAATGTAAATTATAACAGAGATTATAAAGGGGATATTATTACCGACCTTAAATTAATTAAGTACGGGGATAAATGTCCTGTGTGCGGTTCACCCATAAAGATAGCACGCGGAATAGAAGTCGGCCAGGTCTTCAAACTGGGTACAAAATACAGCAAGTCAATGGGGGCATACTATAAAGACGAGAATATGGAAGAACAGCTGATCTTGATGGGCTGTTATGGGATCGGAGTAACGAGGACGCTGGCGGCGATAGTTGAACAGCATCATGATGAAAACGGGATTATCTGGCCAATGTCTGTAGCTCCTTATCATGTTATAGTGACTATAGTGAATTTGGAAGATGAAGTTCAAAATACGATAGCTGAGTCGATTTATAAGGAACTGCTTGAAAACGGTGTGGATGCGTTGATTGACGACCGAAAGGAACGTCCGGGTGTAAAATTCAAGGATGCTGACATTCTTGGGATACCGGTGAGAATTACTGTTGGCAGGAAGGCTGCCGAAGGCATTGTAGAATATAAGATCAGGAAAGATGCAATAAATACGGAAATCAATGCTCATGATGCAGCGGGCATTGCTGTCGCATACGTTTCCGCCGAATTGAATAAATGAGAAAATGAGAGAAAGATATGAAATTGCTCTTCGAACTTTTTTTCACATTTCTAAAAATAGGAACCTTTACGTTTGGCGGCGGCTATGCCATGCTGCCGCTGATCAGGAAGGCTGTGGTGGAAGAAAAAGCCTGGATGACTGACGATGAAATGGTTGACTGCCTGGCACTCAGTCAGTCCTTACCCGGCGTATTGGCTGTCAATACAGCAATTTACATCGGCAATAAAAAAAGACGATTTATGGGAAGCCTTGCCGCAACATTTGGAGTGACGCTTCCCGCTTTTGTCAGTATTATTATAATTTTGCTGTTTCTTGACAGGATTGAAGAAAACATATACATGCTGGGTGCATTTGAAGGGATTAAGGCGGCATCGGCAGCTCTGATTGCAGTGGCAGCCTATAATTTGGGTAAAAGGATCCTGAAAGGCAAGTTTGAAATTCTGATTGCGGCAATATCCTTTATAATTATCGTATTTGCAGGGATTAACGCTGTCTGGGGCATTGTGTTCGGAGGTTTTGCCGGAATCGGCTCTTATTGGTACCGGCAGAAGAAAGGCGATATACGATGATGCCTTTCTTTAATTTGTTTGCTATTTTTTTCCAAATAGGTTTTTTTGGCTTCGGGGGCGGCTATGCGATGCTGCCTATGATTTTTCATCACGTGCAGCAATTTGGCATCATGACTGCTGCAGAATTTTCGAGATTGGTGGCTTTATCCCAGGTGACTCCGGGACCCATCGCAGTCAACGCAGCGACTTATGTCGGATACCGATATGCAGGGTTTGGCGGTGCTTTGATAGCAACTGTAGCTGTTGTGCTTCCGGCTTTTATTTTAGTTTTAATATCGATGCATTTTATAAAAAAATTTGAAGAGAGCAAGGCACTGGATGCAGTATTATACGGAATCCGACCTGCAACCTTAGGATTGATTGCCTCTGCTGTGATTTTTCTGTCTGAAACATCCATTTTGAATGGACCGATTATATCTGTCAGCCTCTTTGAAAATGCATCGGATTATATAAATCGGCTCCCATTTGCATTTTTTATCGGTACAATCATACTGGCCGGAAAACTAAAAATCGGCCCGATAAAGCTTACACTTCTTGCGGGTGCAGCCGGAGCATTATTCATACGATAGATTAGGGTATAGGTGTGTTAATATGTGGACAGGCGGCGTAAGGGTAGTTATACCCGATGAAGAGGGGAAAATCCTCTTTGTAAAGCAAAATCATGAGGGCAATGATATCTGGATGGTTCCGGGCGGCGGGATCGAAGAAGGCGAGAATTCTGCTGAAGCAGCAGTTCGGGAGGTATTCGAGGAAACCGGGCTTAAGATTCGAATCATCAGGCTGTTGTGGCATGTCGAAGAGGTATCATTAAATAGGGGTCAGAGGTTTGTGAACTATTTTCTCGGTGAAATATCAGGGGGCAAGCTCGGCCTTGGAAGAGACCCGGAACTTGATGGCAATGGTCAGGTCCTTAGAGAAGTAATATTCCTGAGCAAAGTGGAAATACTCAACTTGGAAAGAGTACATCCCGAAAATCTCAAGAGAGAGCTTTGGGAAGCCTTGGAACCGCGGTATTATTCCAATGAGGTCTATAAGATTCGTAAATAGAAGCCTTTCTGGATGTGTTCCCTTTGGAAACCGCCGTTTTTGTATATTATATGGAGTATGGAGGAGAAGGTATGAAGATTGTTCGAATTGAAATGGAAAATGGAGATGTGATGCGTGCAGAGCTGTATCCTGAAATTGCCCCTGAAACAGTGAGGAATTTTACTGATTTAGTGGAAAAGGGTTTCTATGATGGATTGATTTTTCATAGAGTCATTCCGGGGTTTATGATTCAAGGAGGAGACCCGACCGGTACAGGCACCGGAGGTCCCGGACACTGCATTAAAGGTGAATTTTCGTCAAACGGCTTTGAAAATAATTTGAAGCATGACAGAGGTGTCCTTTCTATGGCGCGAAGTATGAAACCTGATTCTGCGGGTTCCCAATTTTTTATTATGGTTGCAAAATCCCCTCATCTTGACGGTCAGTATGCCGCTTTTGGCAAAATAATAGAGGGTATTGAAGCAGCAGATAAAATTGTTAATACTCCCAGGGATTTCAGAGATAAGCCTAAGCAAAAACAAGTGATGAAGAGAGTAGTTTTAGAAAATGAAGAATAAATTCTACTGCCTATTTGCATAGCAAAGTAATAAACTACTGCAGCAATATAGTACAGGCAAAAGTTGTCGAAAAAAAATGAAAGTCGCAATAAGTGTTGAAATATGCACATTATTGCGACTTTTATTTTGGAGTATTAATGTTAAAATTAAGATAGTCACATTGACTTTGCTGTAACAATATTGTAATATACATTAGACCATAAATTAATAGAGTTGGTTATTTTCTATTTGGAATGCTAAAAATATGTACAAGGAGGTATGATCAGCAATAACGCTTATGCAATAATAAGGAGAAAAAATTTATGAGTTTCAGAGACAGCTTTAACGGAGAATCTTATAAGGATTTCTATAAGAAGTTTGAATCAACAATAAAAACAAGTACAGCAAAATATGCTGAAAAAATAAAAATAAAAACAACTGATTTAAGGATAGATACACTGAGTAGAGTCAGTAAAAAAGTAAAAATTGGAATAGGAACAGGGTTACTGGCCACAGTTCTGATAGGTTCTGCGATATTTCTCAGTATGGATGACGATGTTTATAAGCTGACCATTGCCGGTCAGGAAGCCGGATATTTATCGGATCCGGGAATTATAACTGAATGCCTGGAAGAAATCAAAGCAGACATAACAGAACAGACGGATGGGCTAAAAGTCACAATTAATGATAATGCCATAGCATACGAACCGCAGGATATAAATGCAAAAAAAGTAACTTTTTTAACTGAAGAACAAATACATGAGAAAATTTTATCTGCAAATATCTGCATGGCGAAAGCTTGGGCAATAAACATCAACGGCAAAAATATAACGGCAGTTTCCTCAGAATCGGATGCGAAGAATATCATTGACGGGGTAACAAAGCATTACCTATCACAAGACTCACAGGTTGTAAATACCGGATTTAAAGAAGATGTCATCGTAACACAAGCCGCAGTCAATGTAGCTGATATAATAAAGCCGGAGGATGCAGTAAATCTGATTCTTACGGGAACGAAAGAACCAAAAGTCTATACTGTACAGGACGGAGATACTATTTGGGATATAGCCATTGCAAATAATATGTCACCGGCAGAGCTGCAGGAGGCCAATCCCGGATTTGATCCCGACACACTGAAGATAGGTCAAACACTTAATTTATATCAGGTAAAACCTTATGTGACTGTATTGACAAAAGAAATCGTTGCTGCAACAGAAAAGATAGATTTTGATGTCGTATATGATTCAACAGATACCCTTTATAAAGGTGAAATAAAGGTTAAAACAGCTGGAGTTTACGGAACAAAGGAAATCAGATCAGAAGTTCAGAAAGAAA
>JAQUYC010000034.1 GCA_028692105.1 Eubacteriales bacterium
TCCGTATCTCTGATGCAATGTCTTTGTTATTGCTGCTGTCAATGTGGTCTTCCCGTGGTCTACGTGACCTATTGTCCCAATGTTTACATGGGGCTTATTTCTCTCAAATTTAGCTTTTGCCATTTTCTATTCCTCCGTTATTGATTTTACTTATAATTTGGAGCTGTTGAGCAGGTTCGAACTGCCTACCTCTTCCTTACCAAGGAAGTGCTCTACCTACTGAGCTACAACAGCAAAACTAGCTATCCGACACTATGTTATTCTACTATACACCGATTGATTATGTCAATACATTTTAGCGTTCTGTCCGCCCTTCTCAGCGGGATTGCAATAAAAATCCGCAAATCTCTAATTTGAGGATTTACACCGCGTTAACGCCCTAAATAAAGTTCAATCTTTCTTTTTGTCCTTTGAATTGCATTATCTATGGTCTTTGGCGATTTTCCTGTAATCTCCGCAATCTGCAAATATGGCTTGCCCTTCATGTATTCATTCCAGACACTGAGCTCCAGGTCGCTGAAGATTTCAGAACCGTTTCCTTCGATATATCCCATGTTTTCCTTTAAAAGAAAAAGCGCTTCCGGATCAGTATTACTGTTGGAGGATAAAATTTCTTCCAGTGTGGTATCGGGTTCCGATTCCGATAATGGTTTGCTTAAAGATATTGAAGTATTCAGCGGAGAATGTTTTAACCTGGCAGCCCGTTTAATGGCTGTAATGATGTGCCGGTTGATGCAGATCTCTGCAAAGGTATGAAAAGAGGCCTGCTTGGTATTGTCATAACTGCGTATGGCTTTAAAAATACCGATCATTCCCTCTTGAACTATGTCTTCGCTGTCAGCTCCCACCATAAAGTAGAGATGTGCTTTACTTCTGACTACGTTCTTATACTTTCTTATCAGAAATTCCTCAGCGTTTTCATTTCCTTCCTGCGCCAGATTAACAAGCTGCTCATCTGTAAGCTCTGTATAATTCTGTTCCATATTCTATCCCCCTTTCCTTCGTCTTTACTTTGCGGATAGGGATATTCTCTAAGGAAACCGTGAAACCTATCACCGCCTTTATGCGTAGCATAAAAAGACGGCGGTTTCCAGGAGAATATCCCTATCCGTTTCTCTGTCGTTTGACTTCATACATCAGAATGGCTGCAGCATTAGATGCATTCAAAGAACTGATATGACCTGACATGGGAATAGATATGCTGAAATCACATTTTTCTTTTACCAACCTGCTGATTCCATTACCTTCCGCTCCTATGACCAATGCAATACTCCCTTTCAGGTTTGCCTTGTCATAATCCATTCCATGCATATCACAAGCGCCTACCCATACGCCCATCCCTTTCAGTTTATCAATGATCTGTGCAATGTTGGGTACTTTTGCAACAGAGACATACTCTATCGCTCCGGCAGATGCTTTCGCTACTACATCCGTAATCCCGACAGCCCTGCGCTTTGGTATGATGACTCCGTGTACTCCTGCACCTTCCGCAGTACGAATAATCGCCCCTAAGTTATGCGGGTCTTCTATGCCATCCAAAATAATAATGAAAGGATCTTCCTTTCTGCTTTGGGCTTTTTCAATAAAATCTTCCACGTCACAGTAAACATAAGCTGAAACATAGGCAATTACACCCTGATGTACTCCTCCTCCTGAAATCCGCTCCAGCGCAGATCTTTCGACATACTGGCAGGGTATGCCCTTATCTCTTGCTATACCGATGATTTTCCTGATAGAACCCTCAGTATCTTTCGCGATGACCAGTTTCTCTATCTCTCTGCCGCTTTTCAAAGTTTCAAAAACCGGATTCCTGCCTATAATTATGCTGTTGTCACTTAAAGTCTGTTCCTCTTTCAATTACTTTCTCCTGTATTCCGTGAACCGATATTCTATTTCGTTTTCAATTTGTACTTCGCTTTCCTTTATTAACTCCATATCATCTTTCATGTCCAGGTTCTCATAGTACTTGTCCGCATCAAATACAGCATTGATTTTTGTCACCAGATGTCCGCTGCAGTAAGGGAGAAACTGTCTGTAAATCTCCTGTCCCCCGATAACGAAAACATCCTCGGTGTCATAGTCTTCAAGTACCCCGAAAACTTCATCAATAGATCTGCACACTATACAGTCCGGATGGAAGTCCGGATTCCTGGAAAGCACGATGTTCACCCTGTCTTTTAAAGGCTTCTTTCCGGGTAATGACTCAAAAGTCTCTCTCCCCATGACAACTACCTTATTAAGTGTCATTTCCTTAAAATATTTCAAATCACCGGGAAGATGGACGAGCAGACCGCCATCTTTTCCTATTCCCCAGTTATTATCCGCTGCAACAATACTTTTCATCCAAGCTCCTTTGTGTTACTCTTCCAACAAGCAATCGAATTAAGCATAACAAAATATGAAGTGTAAAGTCAAGCGGCTGAAAAACCCGAGGTCACCGGAATAACTTAATAGATCCGATACGATTTAGATAGCACAGTAGCGAAAGTGTAATCGGAAAACCGAATAGCCCCAACACTCCAAAAAGCCTTGCCCCCACAAACATAGCTGTCAGGGTTACTACCGGATGGAGACCGATTCGCTTGCCAACGATTCTTGGCTCAATGATATTTCTGACGACTGTAACGATTAAATAAATAACAAGCAGGCCAAGTGCCATGGAATAATTCCCCTGTATAAGCGAGATAATGACCCAAGGAACCATTACGCCTCCGGTTCCCAGTACCGGTAAGATATCAAAAAATGCAATCAGCAAAGCGATAATAACAGCTCGCTCCAATCCTAGTAATGTAAATCCTACGGATAATTCAGCAAATGTAATGCTCATAATCAGCAGGTACGAACGGATATACACAAACAAAGTCCCCACGATATATCCCTTGATCTGCAGGATAAGATCTTTGCCCCTTTCTGAAAACTGCCTGACAATAAATCTGACTATCTTATCGTAATCAACTGCAATGAAAAAAGAGGAGATAACCATCATCAGCGTTTTTAAGAGCAACATAGGAAGTGAGGATGCAAAGCCGGAAATCGCAGCGATAACCGCTACAGAAAGACCGGAGATAGATTCCCCCAAGAACAAAATAAACTCTTTAAAATACTCATTTAAGGTGGCCTGTACCGCAGGATCCAGTTCGTAAGTCCAATTTTCTATATCCTCAAATGTGGAAATTAGATTTGGCATAATCTGCGTTTCATAAATACCGGGAAGCCTCATAACAAAATCTGCGAATAAGGAAAATAACTTAACTCCAAGTAAAGAGAATACTAAAACAATCGCGAAATAAAAAAGCAGTACCGATAAAATGGCGATAAGACTATAAGGTAATCTGAATCTTTTCGAAATATGCCTGGCAGGTGTTTTTACTATAAAGGCAATAATAAAAGCTAAGATAAACGGAGCAAACAATCCCAGTCCGTATTTAAGCAGCAGAAAAGTTACAACAATAATAAACGTGTAATACATAAAATTTATTACATATCTAAATTTTTTCTTGTATTCCAATTTGCTACCTCCGAAGATATCTGTTATAATCTATCTTTCCAAAAATGCTAATATTTTAAGCGATTCCTCAGAAGATATTAATATAATTGGTACTAAAATATTCTTTAAACTGCAATTGGGATTTTCTCGTCAAAATCGTAAGGCTCATATTTTCCAAGTTTAAAATGGTCCTTTGTAAATGAATAAAAATCCGCGACTGATGGATCAATAATTAATTCGGGTGCCGGTTTTGGCTTGTTTTCAAGAATAGGATTAATCAAATCCAGATGTCTGTCATATAAATGTGCATCTGCAATAACATGCACAAGTTCTCCCGCTTCCAGACCTGCAACCTTTGCCATCATGTGTGTCAATAATGAGTATTGAACTACATTCCAATTGTTTGCCGCAAGCATATCCTGAGATCTTTGATTAAGTATTGTATTAAGTGTATTACCGGAGACATTGAATGTCATCGAATAAGCGCAAGGGTATAAAGCCATTTCATGAAGATCTTCGAAATTATATATATTAGTCAAAATACGACGGCTTGCGGGGTTGTTCTTCAGATCATAAATTACTCGGTCTACCTGATCAAACTCACCTTCAGGATATATACTTTTTTTAGAAAGCTGGTATCCGTATGCCTTACCGATGGAGCCGCTGTCATCCGCCCAGCTGTCCCATACATGGCTGGATAAATCATGGATATTGTTAGACTTCTTCTGCCATATCCATAGCAGCTCATCTAATGCACTTTTCCAATATGTACGCCTTATCGTTAGAATAGGGAATTCTTCCTTCAGATTGTATCTGTTTACTATGCCAAACTTTTTTACTGTATGAGCAGGCGTTCCATCCTCCCAGCGTGGCCTTACCATCTGGTCTGTGTCCCATATACCATTTTCAATAATATCTTTACAGTTACCTATAAATATTTCATCAGCTCTACTCACAGCAAGCCTCCTTAACATCTTTTCAAAGTTTATCCTGCTTCTCTTCAATAAATGCGATTGATCTCAGAATTATATCTTCCATTCTATCCGGGTTTTGTGATAAATAAAGAAATCCGATCAATGCTTCGAATGCGGTTGCCCATTTATAGATAATCGGATCAGCATTTTTCGGCTTAGTAGAAATCTTTTTATTCCTCGCTCTTTTTACAAGACTAAGCTCATCCTCAGTAAGTTCATCCAGCATCGCTTTCAACGCATAAGCCTGAGCCTCGGCTCTGACAAAGCGGACTGCAGAGCGGTGAAGAAGATCTGCATTCATCTGACCCTTCCCGATGACATGTTTTCTCACATAAGTCTCGTAGATCGAATCTCCAAGAAAGGCCAGTACAGTTGTATTCATATATGCGGGATCCTTTTTTATCATATGTTCTCCAATAACAAGCGGTATCGTACGCTTTATTCTATCGAGTCATTGTCCTTGGATACTTTTACCTTGCCCTGCATCTGGGCTCCGGCACTCATAGATAATGTAGGTGCCGAAATGGAACCTCTTACAATTGAAGTGCCTGACATGTGAGCACCTCTTGCTGCCTCCACGTCTCCTTTAATCTTTCCTTCAATAGTGATAAGCTGTCCGCTGATATTTCCCGATAAGGTGCTCTCCTTACCGACATTCAAATCACCTCGTGCTTTGATGTCGCCTTCAACGATACAATTATCCAGGTCTAAGCTGCTGCCCTCAATATCTCCCGCAACCTTCCCTACAACCTTTATATCACCGTATGCAAATACATCCCCGATAATACCGCCTTCTATTCTGATGTGCCCTTTGCTGCTTACCGTGCCGTTTATCGATGTAGAAGGCGAAATTATTCCCATCTCAGAAACGGGCTCATAGTTTACAGCTTTGGGTTCTTCTCCCCCCCAATCAAGTACAGGAGTTTCCACCTTTTTCACACTTGAAGCCTGTTCTGCTTTGATTACAACTTCGGGTTCTTCTGCAGTGGGATTTTCCTCTTCAAGCTGTTTTTCAACAACCTTTTTCAACAGATCAGAAAAGCTCTCATCCATTTCGTCATTCTTTTTTATCATATTTTCGTCAAAATCTTTCATCGTTCTGCCTCTCTTTTATCATTCCGAAAATGGAGTCGAATTCCTTTTCACTTTGCTTACTGTCAAAAGCTACGCTCACATTTCCATGAAGTCTGGCACCTTTACTCATAGATATTGTCTGAGAATATACATCCCCTGCAAGCAGTGCATTCTCATGGAACTCTGAGATTTTATTGATTTTAAGATTTCCTTTCATTTTTCCGTTCAGCTTAATATTATCAGCTATAATATCCCCGACAACAACCGTATTAGGACCTATCGTTACATCTCCCTTGGCTGTTATATTTCCCTGCATTATACTGCCGTTCAGGCTGATACTGTTCGCGGCTATATCTCCGATAATATTTCCGCTAACTGTAATGTCCCCGTCGGTTTTTATAGATCCTCTTACATCTCCATGCACCTCAATATTGTCGCCTGATGTTATCTCTCCTACAATAACCATAGAACTTGATATTACCGTTACAGAACTGTTTTCCTTAGTGGTCTCTACGCTGGTTTCAGATACCATTTTCGCATTGTAAAGCATTCTCTGCATTTCGCTTTCAGATTCTGTTATTTCCTTTTCCATCTCCTGACCCCTCTCAGCTTTTATATTTTTTTGGTCAAAAACTGTTTCCTCGTCAGTATTTCTGACATTTTCCACGGGACGGTCCTCATTTCCCTGAAGGCCCATTAAGTCAAGCACTGCTTTTGAGAAATTATTTTTTGTCGCCATACTTTTTACCTCCAAATAATCACCTGTTTCCTATAAGTTTATATCAATGTCAAAGGTCATATTTGTTTCTTTGTCGGTCAATGGGATATTGACTTCGCCTTGAACTTTCGCACCCTGGCTCATTGCAATCATCGTGGTCGTGACATTTCCTGCAAGAATCGCCTTCGGTTTGAATTTTGCTTCTTTCCCAACAGAAACATTTCCTTTTATTTTCCCATCCAGGCAGATATTTTCACATGTTATGTCGCCGATTACAACGGAATCTTCATCAATCGTAACGAGACCGCCGGCAATAATGTTTCCCTGAACACCGCAGGATGTCAATACTATGTCTTTTCCGATCAAGTCTCCGATCACTTTTCCATTTGCTTTGATATCCCCTTTTGATGATATCTTACCTTTTAAGCTGCCAAGCAGTTCCACATCGCCATCTGTATTGATTTCGCCAACGACAACCGTCCCTTTCGCAATTGTTGTAACTCCTGCTTCATGGTTATCATGCGGCGGCTGCTTTGGATCCGATTCTATACAATTGACTGTCTGACTCTCAGCTATAGTATTGCTGTTATCCTCTTCGTCTGCTCTTTGCACACCAATCAATTCTGAAACGGCCTGAGAAAAATTATTACGCATCCCCATTCAAGCATCCTCCATATTCTTTATTTGTAATTTATATAATTAAAGCAAACCGGTCTCACTTCTTTTGTGATTCGTTCAAACTTTAATTCTTTTTCATTAAAGTACTGAATGATGTCAGGCAGGGCGGTCACTGTACACGATTTTCCAATGCTGTCATGCATGAGTAAAATAATTTGTTTCTTGTCTTTTGAAGTTCTGACTGAATTGTCATAAACTGATTTTGATGTAGCTTTGGAGTCTGCATCACCGCTGGAAGCGTTCCAGTCATAATATGTAAAACCTCGACGTGTCATTTCGGCTATAATCTCCTCATAAATCAATGAGTTGTATTGATTTATACTGCCTCCGGGAAAGCGGAATACCTCCGGCTTTACGCCTGTGGTTTCGTAAATAAGATTGTATGTCATATTAAAATCTGCAAGATAACTTTCGACAGAGCTATAAATGTTATCGTATACATGGGAATAGGTATGTATTCCGATGATATGTCCTTCGTCTACGATCCTCCTCATGATTTCCTTCTGTTTTTCTCCTTCTTTACCTATAATAAAAAAGGTCGCTTTTGTCTTTTTTTCAGCCAGTATATCAAGAATTTCGGTTGTTCTTGCTGAAGGACCGTCATCAAATGTCAGATAGACTGTATCAGGATCGGATTTAATAGCTTCGGCAGGTTCCACAAACATTTCGGGGTAAAGTTCCTGATAAGCGCCGGTGCTGTTTTGCCTGACCCGCACTTCTTCTAAAGCTGACTGTGCAAAAACCGTATCTGCCTTCAACTCAGATATCAGTTCCTTGAGCTCATTGTTATGAATCAGAAGAAATACTGTTGAAATTGACAATGCAATAATCAGCAGCAGTACCACCGCTACAATCAGGTGTTTAAAAAAACGCACACTTCCAAAATACATTACAGCTCACACTTCCACAAACAAACAGTTCAGACAACTCATTATATCTTAGACTGTCATTGGTTTTCAACAGATATCATATTTTATTTTACTATTATATTACATCAGGATTTCTCAAGATACACTGTTAAAACCTGTCGCTGTTGTTCAGCAGATTTCTGAGATTTCCGGGATTTTTCCGCTGCAATTGTTTTGCCTCCTCAAACAAGATTGTTGCATTCAGCGTATCTTCCGTTAGGGTAGCAATGGCATAGGAACCTTTCCTTCCTCCTAAAGGCAGAGAAAGGCTCCCGGGGTTTAATAGATACAATCCCTCAACCTGCCGGAACAATGGGATGTGAGTGTGACCGAAAAACGCAGCCCTGCATTTTAGTGATTCCGCTTTATACATTAATTTATCAAGGCCCTGCTTCACACTTTCCATGTGTCCGTGCGCAAGAAAAATCTTACCAAATTCGGTTTCAAGAATATGGTGCCCTTCCTTTGAAAACGAGCCATCCATATTGCCCTTAACGCCTAATACGGGAACGTTGAACAGGTTCTTAATTCTTATTGCATCAATCCATAAGTCTCCTAAATGTACGATCAGGTCAATGTCATGAAGCGTCTTGTATATCTGGGCAGCTTTATCGATTCTGCCATGAGTATCGCTGATTACAAATATTCTCAAGAATAATTTTCCTCCAAAAGTTTTCTTTTTTTTATAAACCTTATTAGATAAAAAAAGTTTATCACAGAATGTTGGTTTCTGCGATAAACTTTTTTAACTTGCATTTTAGTTTCGTGAGCCTGCAATCCGATCGGTGATGCGTTCGCCAAGCATTTTCACAAGGAGATATGAAGATGCAAAAATAATCAGCGGAATAAATACGTTGATCTCAAACAGTCGAATGTCATCAAGAAAAAACTTAATTATAATAAGACCGGTAAAATATATAGCAAAACCTATGATAAAAAACAGCTCGTATCTTGTCAGCCCCTTGCCGGACAATTCAAAAGCATACTTGGTAATAAACCAGTACACAGCTAAAGATCCGGCTATCATAAGAGCAGTGGAAACCAAAAGTCCGATAGAAATAGACATATAGATATTTCCATGTACGAATAATTCTAAAAGGAAACCCGAAAAAATCAATTCAATAGCAAAAAGCGCTCCTGTTCCTACAATTATTATATAGGCCACTTGCAGAAATTTTTCATAAAAACTCTTTTGCCTTCCGCTGTTCATCAATTCCTCACAAAATCCTTTGTAATTCTCACCTATGACCATATCAGACGATTCTCCCCTTAGCTGTGCTTCGTAAACCATACCGAACAGTTCCCTGCGAATCACTTCTATATCATAATCACATAAGTTCGAGTGCCTGAGATATACGACCATGTTCGTCATCAGTTGATCGTTTTCCTTTGATAAAAGCTTATCGTTCTCGTTATTTTCCTTTCTGAGCTTTTTCAATAAATTCGACATATCACTCATCCTCCGATCCCATTATCGATTTTACCGCTTTTGAAATACTATCCCAGTATGCCGTAAATGAATTCAGCATCTCACTACCATTCTGGGTAATGGTATAATACTTCCTGCTTGGCCCCAGAGGAGAGGGTTTGGTTTCTGATGTAATCAGCTTTTTCTTCTCGAGACGGACAAGCAGCGGATAAATTGTGCCTTCCCGGACATCGTCAAATCCGTGACAGACCAGTTTTTCCATAATTTCATAGCCGTACGTTGGCTTCATAGTAATTACCTTCAGTATACAGCCCTCCAGCGTACCCCTCATCAGTTGTGATTTATCAAACATCCTCCCACCTTCTTTTACCTACTATGCATCGCATAGTAGTGTGGGTATATTGTAGTGCATAGTAGTTGATCTGTCAATTGATTTTCTATATTATAGGAACAATATTTTCTATTAGATAAAAAAACAGCCATAAAAGGCGTTAGAGCCTTGTTATAGCTGTTCTACATCTTAGGTTCAAACATCAATCAAATCGGCTTGAGTGATTTAAATCGCTATGTGTATTTTGGAAATAAGGCGAATTCTCGTTTAATTTATTCCTCTTCCACTTCCTACAAGAGTGACGATGCCTCCTCGTCAGCCACTACGGTGAGATTCGGATGGATCTGCAATATGGAACCCGGAACTGCCGGAGTTACAGGGCCTGTTAATACCTTTTTCAATATTTCCGCTTTAGCTTCTCCGCTGACACAAAGCAGGATCTGTTTTGCCTGCATGATGCTTTTGATTCCCATAGTAATTGCTTCCCCGGGTACTTGGTCTTCTCTTTCAAAGAAGCGTGCATTGGCTTTTATAGTGGATTCTTTCAATTGTACACAATGTGTCAGCAAAGGAAATTTGTCATCAGGTTCATTGAATCCGACATGACCGTTATGCCCAAGGCCAAGCAGCTGCAGATCTGTCCCGCCAAGTTCCTTTATGAGATCTTCATAGCGCATACACTCTGCTTCCACGTCAGCTGCCATACCATCAGGGACATTGGTGTTTTCCTTACGAATATTGATATGACAGAATAAATTTGTCTCCATGAAGTACCGATAACTTTGATCGTGATCTTCCGGCAGCCCCACATACTCATCAAGATTGACGGAGCGTACCCCGGAAAAATCTACATCTCCTTTCTGATACTGAATAATCAGATTTTTATAAATGCTTTCCACAGTCGAACCCGTGGCGAGTCCCAAGACACAATCTCTCTTTAGTATTACTTGGGCAGATATTATATTTGCGGCTTTCCGACCCATATCGTAGTAGTCTTTCGCATAAATAATTTTCATATATTGTTTCTCCCTTACGATTATTATAATAAACGATGCGTTCTTATGCCTTAATAATTCTGATGCCCTGCGGAGTATCTTCCAAAGAAATTCCTCTTTCTTTCAGAATATCACGTATTTCATCGGCTCTTGCAAAATTCTTTGCCTTTCTTGCAGCCTGACGTTCATCAATTAGCTTCAGTATCTCGTCATTGATATCATCGCTGTCTTCTTCTGTTTCCCTAAGAAGTCCCAAAACCGCCGTCAACTCGTCTAAAAGCGATAGACATTTTTCGGCAAATTCTATCGTTGATCCGTTTTTAGTCTTCGTATTGATATCCTTGATCAGTTCAAAGACGGCGCTTATTGCGTCAGCAGTATTAAGGTCATCATCCATGGCGGATATGAATTTATCCCTGTACGTTTCCAATGCTTCAAAGCTTTTTAGTTCATCTTCCGACATATTACCTGTGCTGTTTTCTGACAAATGCTTCAGATTATTTTTTGCATTCTGCATCCTTGCAAGAGCATTTTGTGCCTGATCCATCAGCTCACGGCTGAAATTAATAGGATTTCTGTAATGCCCCGAAAGCAGAAAAAAGCGAATCACTTCGCCGTCATAATCCTTCAAAATGTCGCGTACAGTAAAAAAGTTTCCTTTTGACTTTGACATCTTTTCATTGTCAATAGTAATATATCCGTTGTGCATCCAATAGTTTGCAAAAGGTTTTCCTGTTTGTGCTTCAGTTTGCGCTATTTCATTTTCGTGATGCGGGAAAGTCAGGTCCTGCCCTCCTGCATGTATGTCTATGGTTTCACCTAAATACTTCGTGGACATGACAGAGCATTCGATATGCCATCCCGGTCTGCCCATACCCCATGGAGATTCCCAGGCCAGCTCATCCGATAATTTCTGTGCCTTCCATAGGGCAAAATCAAGAGGGTCCTGCTTCTTATCATCTACTTCAATTCGCGCGCCGGATTCCAGGTCCTCTATATTCTGCTTTGACAGCTTCCCATACTCTTTAAAGCTTCTGGCACTAAAATAAACGTCACCCACTGATTCATAGGCATAACCTTTCTCAATCAGCCCGCTGACAAATGCGATGATTTCATTCATATTCTCTGTCACCTTAGGATGTGCCGTCGCCTTGTCAACATTTAAAGCCTTTGCATCTTTATAGTATTCTTCGATGTACTTTTCACTGACTTCGCCGGCCGTTATGCCCTCTTCTCTGGCTTTATTAATGATCTTATCATCAACATCCGTAAAGTTCTGAACAAACTTAACACTCTTTCCTCTATACGTGAGGTATTTTCTCAGAGTATCAAAAACAACGAAGGGTCTCGCATTGCCAATGTGGAAATAATTGTACACAGTAGGACCGCATACATATATCTTTAATTCGTTTTCATTTATGGGGATAAGTTCCTCTTTTCTTCTGGTTAATGTGTTATATATTTTCATATTATATCCTTTCCGGTCTCATCGTTTATTGTATTTACAGGCATCACTTTTTCTATTGCCTCGATTTCTCTAAGCTTATTCTCAAGCATAACAATGCGCCTGCGCAGGCATTCCAGCTCTATCGCAATAGGGTCCGGCAGATCCGTCTGATTCAAGTCTTCTGTTCGAATATTTCCTCTCTTTACAATTTTCCCTGGGATACCGACGACAGTGCAGCACTCGGGGACTTCTTCCAGCACAACCGATCCGGCACCTATTTTAGAATGGTCTCCCACTTTGAAAGGCCCCAAAATTTTTGCTCCGGAGCTGATCACAACATTGTTGCCTATTGTAGGATGCCGCTTTCCCGTATCCTTTCCTGTTCCTCCAAGAGTTACAGCTTGATAAATCGTTACATCGTTGCCGATTTCAGCAGTTTCCCCAATTACGACAGCCATGCCGTGGTCAATAAAACAGCGCCTTCCGATGACAGCGCCCGGATGAATTTCTATTCCGGTTAAAAATCTTAAAAATTGCGAAAGTAATCTGGCAATGAGCTTTACATTGTGCGAATAAAGCCAATGGGCCGGTTTATGAAAAATTAAAGCCCATATCCCGGGGTAACACAAGAGAACCTCAAGGCTGTTTCTTGCAGCGGGGTCACGATTTAGGACTGCCTGAATATCTTCTTTTACATCTTTAAAAAACGCCATAATAGTTTGCCTCGTAAGAATAAAAAAACCGGGCAGGTATTATTACCTGCCCAAAATTATACAATATTTATCCTGTATAATCAAAGACTTTTCACCCGGTTTAACGCATGTGTTAATTTTGATTCAGTTCTTATCTCTTAACAGGTATAATTACCAAACCGCCGATGATTGATACCAGTGCCAAGCAGAACAACCCGCTCATATAACCATAGCTGTCAAAAAGCGCTCCTAAAGCTACTCCCGTCAATGAGGCCCCGACATATGACCACCCGCAGGCAATACCGTTTCCTGTGCCTCCAAGACGCCTGCCCATAATGTCTCCCGGAAGATTCAGCAATGGCGACTGCACTCCTTGGACCCCTCCGCCTGCCAGAAAAAGCATAGCTCCTATCAGCAGGGGCCCTCCACTCATACTCCCTAAATTCGTTCCACATAAAGAAAGGCCGATCAATGCGATACCACTCATAATCGATCCGAGGAATATCACCTGCCAACGAGTTCCCCTAAATGTTTTGTCAGAAATATACCCCATCGTGATAGCGAAGAACGCTCCGCCAAAGTGTATGGAAGTTGCGATGGTAGTAGCAGTTACCAGCCCCATACCATATCCTCCAAGAGCAATTGGTGTGATTAATATCTTGATAATCCAGTTGAGTAATCCGTATCTGACAATTTGACTGCATATAAGGGATAAATATACTAAGTTTAATTTGGGGTGACTGATGACAGCCCAATACTCCCACAATCCTATCTTTTCCTGCTCTTCCTGATTTCCCGGCTCTTCCTGATTTCCCGGCTCTTCCTGTTCTTTTTCGTTCCGGGCTTCGCTCCATTCTGTTTTCATCCCTGCTTTTTCCGGCGAATCCTGTACATTGACTACAAAAACAAATATCCAGATTAAAAGCAAAATCGGTGTAATCCAGAAGGTAAACCTCCATCCAAAGTTAGTGATCAAAAATCCAGCCAACGGATAAATGAGTATACCTCCCAGATAGGCGAAAGCGGTATAGATCCCCATAAATAAGCCCCAACGTTGCGCGGGGAACCAATTAAGCAGTATTGTGCAGCCCGGGGCCCATCCCATAGACAAGAAATATGCATTCATCCCCCAGAGGATAACGAATAGGGTTAAGCTGCCGGACATACCGAATAAAACATTGGATATAATACCTCCTACAGCCCCTATTATCATCATTGTTTTTGCACTGAAGCGGTCACCCAAAAAGCCGTTAATAAACATACCTATCGCATATATTATACTGAATGTCGTGAAGATTATTCCAAACCTGCTGTTAGATATATTAAGATCACTTTGGATATACGGTGTAGCTGCGCCTAAATTGTAATTGATGGCTGAATAGAAGGTAAACAGAATTATCATAGAAAAGAATACTTTTAGTTGACTGAAATTAACTTCATCCGATGGTAGAAAAATGGGTTTACTTTTCATAACAGTAATCTCCGTATCCATTCAGAAAAGTTCAGGCAATTCATGAATTCCAGTCAACAATAATTCAATTATTACAGATAAAAAAACGGTAATTCAATTGCATATAATATAAATTGTAATTTGAATATAGCATAATGAATATTTCAAGTCAAATAAAAAGAATTGAATTTTCAAAAAATGGCAGGTATTATTCTACCTGCCTGAAACTGTACATTTATTATTTTTTGATTTAGGATTCTTAGTGTCTTATAAATAGTTCATGGGGTTTTGCGGAACTCCGTTTTTCCTGACTTCAAAATGCAGGTGATAGCCGGTAGCCCTTCCTGTTATGCCAACTGTTGCAATGGTCTCGCCTTTATTTACTACCTGGCCTATTGAAACACTCATCGTATCGCAATGTGCATACCAGGTTTGCAGACCGTTTCCGTGACTCAGCTTTACAATGTTGCCATAAGACCCCGAATAGGATGCAAACGTCACTACACCGTCATCTGCCGCCTTAATAGGTGTCCCTTTCGGATTTCTTAAATCAACACCCGTATGCCTGCCGCCTCCTCTTGATCCATATGCGGAAGAGACTTCAACATGGCTAAGCGGGCTGGATAGTGTACCGCTTCCGGTAAAAGTCGCAATTGATTTTGTCCCTTTTAGGGCAACCTGCGGCTGCGGTTCTGCCGTAACTACCGACTCTATCATAGTTGACGAAACGACGATCCCATTTTCTTTCTGAACTTCTGATCTGATTTCCTTTGTTCCGTAAACTCCAGCTGTTTTAACCTTTATTTCACCTTTATAAAGGGTATCTGTTGAATCATATACGACATCAAAATCTATCTTTTCTGTTGC
>JAQUYC010000009.1 GCA_028692105.1 Eubacteriales bacterium
TTCGCCGAATACAGGAATATATCCGATGAGGATTTCAGGATCATGATCAACAATGCGCTTTGCGATTTTCTTGGTATCGGCGAGCCTAATTTGATTTAGCTCACGTCAGGCCCGCTTTGACGCTTACCAATTTGGAGTATCTTTTTTTATTAACTCAATGATATGCTATTTCGGCGACTAAGCTGCCCGCCAAGTAATGAAACGGGGTATGCAAAAAAGCCCGTAATCCGGATATAAATGGAGCATTTGACGTGGAACTCAATAAGTGATAAGATATAAAAAATCATAATATATAAAAACACATTGTGGGGGGACTCGAATGAGTTGAGAAGGTAAAACCTGACCCTTTGAACCTGTCAGTTAACACTGTCGTAGGGAAGCAATCCATTATCAATAATGAATCAGAGCTCTCCTTACCAAGGGAGGGCATTTTTGATTATAATGTAGACTTGATGTTCACCGCGCGTGCAGATGATAGAGTTCTTTATCTTAGATAATAATAACGAAAGGATAGCATAATGGTTAATAAAAAGGATATTAAAAATCAAGTAATCAAGGCGGTCGAAACAGTAAAGCAGACAAATCCTATGGCGGGATCAATTACCAACACTGTAACAATCAATTTTGTGGCTAATGCGCAGCTTGCTGTTGGGGGTGCCGCTGCAATGGTTTATTTTCCGGATGAAGGTGAGTTTTTAGCAAAAGCCGGTGGGGCCACTTATATTAATATGGGTACTATTTTTCCGATTTATGAGCAGACTTTACCCCATACAGCAAAAGTATTGCATGATACAGGGAAACCATGGGTACTGGATCCTGTAGCGATCGGAATTGGCGCTCTTAGAACTCAGCTATTGCAGCAGTTTAAAGAATACAAGCCTTCTGTTATAAGAGGAAACGCTTCCGAAATTATCGCTTTAGCCGGTTTGTGGGGCTTAGACGGCGGTACGGGTGTATCCAATGTTCGCGGTGTTGACTCAACGGATTCTGTAATTGCTGCCAAAGCTGCGGCTATTGAGCTTGCGAAGCATACAGGCGGGGCTGTTGCAGTATCCGGTAAAACTGATTTAATAACGGACGGTTCGATTATCGTGTTTTCTTATGGCGGGTCGGACTATATGGAGAGGATTACCGGTTCAGGGTGTTCCTTGGGCGGAGTCGTCGCAGTTTATGCAACGACTGCATCACCGTTTATCGCGGCGTTGACTGCTACAGCAGTTTATAATTTAGCGGGAGCTCGAGCTGAAGATAAGGCGAATGGTCCCGGAAGTTTTCAGGTACAGTTCCTTGATGAATTGTATAAAGCGACCGCAGAGGATATTGCCAACAATCCGTTTGAAATAGAGGAGGTTTAATCAATGATGGGGAGAGATAAAATAAGCATGAGAGAGAAACTTGATATTTCAGCATACTTAGTTGTCGGGCCGGAGAATACAAAAGGAATGCCCGTTGTGAAAATCATTAAAGATGCAGTAGAAGCCGGTTTTACATGTGTGCAAATTCGTTCAAAAGTGATCTCAGCCCGCGAATTAATTGAGTTAACACGTCAAGCCGCAGACGTAATTGCAGAAGCAGGCAAATCAGATGAAGTTGCATTATTGGTGAATGACCGACTTGATGTAGTATTAGCTGCGAGGAAACAAGGAATTAAGGTTGACGGAATTCATGTAGGGCAAGAAGATATTCAGGTTGAAGTTTGTAGAGAATACTTAGGCGAAGATTCAATCGTTGGTCTGTCGGCCAGAACCGATGAGTTATTTGAGTATATCCAAACAGTGGATATCTCTCAGATTGATTATTTTGGCGCAGGACCGCTGCATGAAACAATGACAAAGCCGGACTGCGGGCTTAGTAAGGATGGAAAAGTGGTTACCAGAAGTTCTGATGATATTTTTAAGCTTGCTAAGCTAAGCCCTATACCGGTGGTAGTCGGCGGCGGCGTTAAGCTTGTTGATATACCCGATCTTGCTCAAACGGGAGTTGATGGCTTTTTTGTTGTGACCGCGGTTTCTGAGGCAGATAACCCAAAGTTTGCAGCAACCGCTTTAGTTGAAGCCTGGAACTCTTTTAGCAAGTGCAAAAGGTGAAGAAATTGATTAAAGGGGCAATTTTTGACCTGGATGGTGTTATATTAGACTCCATGTCCATTTGGGATAAGGCCGGTGAAATGTTCTTACTTCATTCGGGGATAGACTCAGAGCCGGGACTTTCTAAGGTTTTATCTTGCATGAGCATGACCGAAGGGGCAGTATTTTTAAAGGATAAATATAGTCTGAATATGGACGTGGATGAAATAATAGCCGGAATCAATCACACTATTGAGGATTTCTATTTTTGTCGTGTCCAGCTGAAGGAAAATGTGGAACCGTTCTTAAAAGGGATGCAGCAGGCAGGCATTAAAATAGCAGCAGCAACATCCTGTGACAGACAGGTCTTCGAAAAGGCACTAAAGCGGCTAAAGGTTATTAATTATTTTGACAAAATATTTACATGTACGGAAATAGGATCCGGCAAAGATAAGCCGCATATTTACCTCGCTGCGGCTGAGCATCTGGGGACACTTCCAAAAGACACATGGGTTTTTGAAGATGCTTTGCATGCCATTAAAACGGCAAAAGATGCAGGCTTCAGGACAGTCGCAGTATTTGATGCTTCCACCATTGAAGACATAAATCAGATCAAAAAAATAAGTGATATATACATCGAAAAGTTAGATGATATTGATGATATTTTGAAAAAGGCATTTTTATAACAAGGCGGGGAGGGCACGTTTATAAGATGTTTTAAAGCAGCAGATTGGGGGCACCACCTTTTGCCGCTATACAAAATTAATGCTAAGGAAAGCTGACTTACAGCGGAATGGAGAAAAAGATGAAAACAGCATTAACAATCGCAGGAAGCGATTCCAGCGGAGGCGCCGGCATCCAGGCAGATATTAAGACAATGACCGCAAATGGCGTATATGCCATGAGTGCGGTTACTGCGCTTACTGCACAGAATACGACCGGCGTAACAGATATTATGGAATCAACTCCTGAATTTTTAGGAAAACAGTTAGACTGTGTTTTTACCGATATCTACCCTGATGCGGTTAAGATCGGTATGGTTTCGTCGGTTGGATTGATTGAAACTATATCAGAAAAACTGAAACTATATAATGCGCAAAACATTGTTGTGGATCCGGTAATGATTTCTACAAGCGGTTCAAAGCTTCTTCAGGATGATGCAATAGATACTCTGAAAAACAGTTTGTTTCGTCAAGCAGTTTTGTTGACGCCCAACATTCCCGAAGCAGTCATCTTATCAAAAATATCTATTGAAAATGAAGCTGACATGATTAAAGCTGCGGAAATTATCAGCGGTGAATACGGATGTGCCGTTCTTTTAAAGGGTGGACATAATGTAAACGATGCCAATGATCTATTGTATATGAATCATAAGTATAGGTGGTTTATGGGGGAGAGGATTAACAATAAAAACACCCATGGTACGGGATGCACTTTATCCAGCGCCATTGCTTCCGGCCTTGCTAAAGGCATAGATTTGGAAACATCAATCCAAATGGCTAAGGAATATGTGTCAGGTGCATTGAAGGCAATGCTTGATCTGGGAAAAGGAAGAGGTCCGCTTGACCACATGTGGAATATCTGCAAGGAGGAGAAATGACAGTGAGGGAATATGCAACACAAATGGAAGCCGCAAAGAAAGGTATTATTACAGAGGAATTAAAAAAAGCAGCCGAAAAAGAGATGATGACGGTCCAAGAATTGATGCCGCTGATTGCAGCCGGAAAAGCAGTTATATGTGCAAACAAAAATCATAAATGTATAGATCCGCAGGCGATCGGCTCCATGCTGAAAACTAAGATAAATGTGAACTTAGGAGTCTCAAGAGATTGCAAAGACTATGATATGGAAATGAAGAAAGTGATGGAAGCAATTAATATGGGGGCACATGCAATCATGGATTTATCTTCTCACGGAAATACGATTCCTTTCCGCAGAAAGCTTACAGAAGAATGTCCTGCCATGATAGGAACAGTACCGGTATATGATTCTGTTATTCACTACCAGAGGGATTTAGGTACCCTTACAGCGAAGGATTTCATCGATGTAGTAAGACTTCATGCTGAAGATGGAGTTGATTTTGTCACCTTGCACTGCGGAATTACAAGAAAAACAATAGAACGGATAAAAAAGCATAAAAGAAAGATGAATATTGTATCCAGGGGCGGCTCTTTAATTTTTGCATGGATGAGCATGACGGGCGAAGAGAATCCTTTTTATGAGTATTATGACGAGATTCTTGATATATGCCGTGAATATGATGTGACAATATCATTAGGCGATGCTTGCAGACCGGGATGCCTTGCAGATGCCTCGGATGTATGTCAGATTGAAGAGCTTGTATTGCTTGGTGAACTTACAAAAAGAGCCTGGGAAAAGGATGTCCAGATAATAGTGGAAGGACCCGGACATATGCCGATTGACCAAATCGCTGCAAATATGAAAATCCAGCAGACCATTTGTAACGGAGCGCCATTTTATGTTTTAGGACCGCTTGTAACGGATATTGCACCCGGTTATGATCATATAACAGCTGCAATAGGAGGAGCTATTGCAGCTTCAGCCGGTGCAGCCTTCTTATGTTATGTGACGCCTGCAGAACATCTGGCGCTGCCAAATTTAGAGGATGTAAAACAAGGCATCATAGCCTCGAAAATTGCTGCCCATGCAGCAGATATCGCTAAGGGTGTAAGGGGGGCAAGGGATATTGATGACAGAATGGCGGATGCAAGAAGAACGCTTGACTGGGAAGCGCAATGGGAATGCTCCATTGACCCCGAGACAGCAAAAAAGATACGCGCTGACAGGAAACCTGAGCATGAAGACACCTGTTCCATGTGTGGTAAGTTTTGTGCAGTAAGAAGTATGAATAAGGCACTTGCAGGAGAACATATTGATATTTTGTAAACTGTAGTTTTCAATAAATAACCTCAAATTCCGCATTTTTTTGAGCAGTTCTGATCAACATATGGTAGAATATGATCAGAAGATATGTATTAAAGAAAACAGAATTGCCGAAACAAGGAGTAATAGTATGAGATCAAAGAGAATAAGAGATATTGAGGATTATATTTATGACAACAAAACAGTGACATTAGATCAGCTATGCCGAGCATTTGATGTGTCAAAAAATACAATCAGACGGGACATCAAGGAGCTTGTTTTAGGCGGACAATTTAAAAAAATCTATGGCGGAGTAACCGTTCGTGACAATAAGCATTTACCGCCATTCAGTGAAAGAAATATCAGTAATCTTGAGGCCAAGAAGATAATAGCAAAGAAGGCTGCTGAGCTAGTTGATGACAGTGATGTATTTTTTATTGATTCGGGAACAACTACAATACATATGATAGATTATATCAAGCACAAGAAGAATCTTACTATAATAACAAACAATCTTGAAGTCATGATACGAGTGATTCCTTACGAAAACATCAAACTGATTACACTGTCCGGAGAACTTGACAGAAACCTTCTTTCTTTTACGGGAGATACCGCTTCTATAGTTTTAAAGAGTTATAACATATCAAAAGCTTTTATGGCTTCTGCAGGTGTATCAGTAGACGGAGGAGTGACAAATTCCTCCACTAAGGAGTATGATATCAAATCCTCAGCAGTGACAAGAAGCAACAAAGTATACTTACTGACAAGTCAGGATAAATTCAATCAGATTGCGATAATGACCTACTGCACTCTGGACAAGCTTACAGGAATTATAACAGACAGTATGCCTCCTAAAGATATAACAGAATACATGAACGCGCATGAGATAGAGTTATTTATTGCAAAATAGCACGGCATTAAAAAATATTTAAACATGAAGATTTTTTATGGTATACTTTAATTTGACTTTGACTACGCAAAGGAGGATACAGATATGATTATATTGAAGATTATATTGAAGATTATATTTGTAATTTTGCTCTGCATCCCTTTATTATATATAACAGCCATTTTTGTCGGAAAACTTTATGATGAATATGTAAAGAAATAAAACAGGAGACACTGCAATGAGAAGAGGCTTGTTAATAACTTTTGAGGGGCCTGACGGTTCGGGTAAAACGACACAGATCGAGCGTTTGAAGGCATTTATTATTGAAAAGGGTTATGATGCTGTACTGACGAGAGAACCGGGAGGTACTAAAATTGGTGAAAAGATCCGTGATATCATTTTAGATAAAGATCATATTGAAATGGATTATATGACAGAAGCACTCCTTTATGCGGCAGCACGTGCCCAACATGTCTCACAGATAATAAAGCCTGCTCTTGCAGAAGGCAGAACAGTAATTTGTGACAGATATATCGATTCGAGCATTGCTTATCAGGGTTATGGAAGGAAACTGGGCGAAAGTGTCAGAGTGATTAACGAATATGCAGTAAAAGGGTGTTTCCCGGATATTACATTCCTGCTCCTGTTAGACCCGGAGATTGGCAAGATAAGAATCAGGACCGAGGAAATGGACAGGCTGGAGCTGGAAAAACTGGATTACCACAAGGCGGTTTTTCATGCCTATGAAGAACTGGGGAAACTATATCCCGACAGAATAATCTGTATCGATGCAAGTAGAAGCATCGATGAGATCAGCAATGAGATTCAGACACATATTGAATGCTTATTGGGATAAAAAAAGAAAGCTTCAGGTCGACAAATGTCTTTTCATGATATTATAGGAAATGAAAAAGTTGTTCAACGAATGTCTCAGGCTATAATCAGCCGGAATATTTCACATGCATATCTGCTCGAGGGCGATCGTACAATTGATAAACTCAGTATTGCCGAGAACCTTGCAAAAGCAATTCTTTGTGAAGAAGTAACAGGAGACAGCTGTGAACGCTGCTCTTCATGCATGAAGATGAACCATGGAAACCACGAAGATGTAATATATATTAAGGCCGAGGGCAACAGCATTAAGGATGAGTCAATAGAAGAAATGCAAGGTAAAATCCGGAACAAACCCTATTCCGGTGACAGGAATGTGGTTATAGTTAAGGATGCAGGCACCATGACACTGAGAGCGCAGAACAGGCTCTTGAAGACATTGGAGGAACCGGCACCGGGTACTGTTCTTATCCTTTTATCGGAAAGCATGGAGAATCTGACACAAACGATCCTTTCAAGATGCATAATCTACAAATTAAACCCTTCTCAAATGCCGGAATATGGGATGAGCATGGAAGGCGCAATATTAATAGCAGATATGCTGCTTGAAAAAGCTGCTTTTTATAAAATCTCTAAAAAAATTTCAGAATTTACAACTGATAGAGAAACAGCTATTGAATTACTGGATGCTCTGGAAAACTGGTACAGGGATTTAGCAGTAAGCACATATGATGTTAAAGGGCATTTGGTTTTTCAAACTGAAAGAAGAAAAGAGATTCAAAAAAGAAGCAGACAATATAAGGGAGACGCTCTAAAAGATGCGATAGGTGCTATTGAGCAGGCAAGAAACGACCTTAACAGAAATTTAAATATTAATTATACAATGAAAAACATGATTTTAACATTAATTACGTAATTTGAGACGTAAGGGAGGATATGGATGGTAACAGTAGCCGGTGTACGGTTTAAGAAAGCTGGTAAGATATATTACTTTGACCCCGCAGATTTACAGATAGAAAAAGGTATTAGTGTAATAGTTGAGACAGCAAGAGGTATGGAGTTCGGTACAGTGACTTCCGGAATAAAAGATGTTCCGGAAAAGGAGATTGTAGCTCCATTGAAGAAGATTGTCAGAATCGCTGATGAAAATGATATAATCCAAAACAAGGAGAATATCGTGAAGAAACAGAGATCTCTTGAGCTATGTCAGGAAAAGATAAACAAACACAACCTGCAGATGAAACTGATCGATGTTGAGTATACTTTTGACAACAGCAAAATAATATTTTATTTTACAGCAGACGGCAGGGTTGATTTCAGAGAATTGGTTAAAGACCTTGCAGCAGTTTTCAAGATGAGAATAGAGCTTAGGCAAATAGGTGTAAGAGACGAGGCAAAGATGGTCGGAGGAATCGGCACCTGCGGCAAGGGTCTTTGCTGCCATACATGGCTGTCTGAATTTGAACCTGTATCTATAAAAATGGCAAAGGTACAGAATCTTTCGCTTAATCCAACGAAAATTTCAGGCATCTGCGGACGGCTTATGTGCTGTCTGAAATACGAGAATGAAATTTATTATGAACTAAGAAAAGGAATGCCTGATATTGGGGAACGAATCAAAACTGAAGATGGAATAGGCATTGTTTACGATACTAACATCCTCGAGAACAAGGTTAAGGTACGTCTCATTCTGGAAGAAAAGACCACGGATAAGCCTGAGAAGCTCAGTACGGACTTTTACACTTACAAGAAACAGCAGATAAACAGGATAGATGTGAAGGAGAGCAGAGACGTTCTGGATGATATCGATGAGGCTCTGCTGGATGAAATCAAGGATCTACTGAAAGAATAAAAATTGAAATGATAATGCTCAAAAATAGTCGCAGTTTTTGTGTTTTTGACTGTCTTAGTCGCAGTCTTTGGAGCCTTATGATTTATGGACAGTCTTTTAAAAGATGGAGAGAGAATAGATAGCATTGGATTCGGGAACCTCAGACTGATACAAAAGTCTGAGGATTTTTGCTATGGAATCGATGCCGTACTTCTGGCCACCTTTGCAGATATAAATAAGAGCGCAAGGGTTATAGATCTTGGGACCGGAACGGGAATTATCCCTTTAATATTGAGCTATCGGACCCAGGCATCTGAAATTTTTGGAGTTGAAGTACAGGAAAACTCTTACGAGCGGGGTCTTAGGAATATTCTGCTGAATGATTTGAAAGAAAGGATCACTTTGATACGGTGCGATGTCAAAGATCTGCTGAAAGAGCAAAGCGTCAAATCTGGCAGCTTTGATGCGGTATTAACAAATCCACCCTACGTAAAGTACGGTGGGGGATTGAAGAATAAGACGGAATCAAGGATGATAGCGAGACACGAGACAACAGCAGAGCTTTCCGACTTTATCAAAGAAGCAAGTCTTCTTCTGCGTGAAAAGGGTGACTTCTATATGGTACACCGTCCGAACCGGCTTGCAGATATAATGGTTTTATGCCGTCTTTATGATCTGGAACCAAAGAGAATCAGATTTGTAAGTCCGAATAAAGATTCCGCCCCTAATATCATCCTGTTACATTGTGTGAAATACGGAAGACCTGATTTGAAATTTTTAAACCCGCTTTATGTTTATACCGTTGAAGGTAATTACACGGACGAAATAAACGCGCTATATGAGAGGCCATAATATAAGAAGCTGTTACAAAAAAACCTGCCAGTATACCGGCAGGTTTTTTTGGTCTATTTAAAATTGTTAAAGACTAAAGCTTCTGCATTTCTTCAATGCAATCGGAGCACACATTCTTGTCATGAATGCGTTTTACATTCTTAGCGTTACCACAGAAAATGCAAGCAGGTTCATATTTTTTCAATAATATATAATCACCATCAACATAGATCTCAATAGGATCCTTAATTTCGATATCTAAAGTCCTTCTCAATTCTATCGGAAGAACTATTCTGCCTAATTCGTCTACTTTTCTGACAATACCTGTAGCTTTCATCGTCATACTCCCCTTTCTTCGAAATTTGAGCCATTAAAATAAGTTGTCCCATTCAACCCTTGTATAATATTAACATTTAGAGGAAAACTAGTCAATATTATTTTTCCGTCTTTTGAAGGAGGTTCTTAATAGAACCTATTGCATTAATCAGGGATGTTAAAGCGGCCACAACACTTTGATTTCCTTTAATAATATCAGAGATACTGCTTACAGAAGAAGTCAAATCGCCAACTAATTTATCCATTTCCTTAGCATTATCAGCAGCTATGCCGGATATCACCTGGGCATCTTCAAGAATCTTATTCGTGTTTTTAATAACCGGTATCAAATTCTTAACAAAGACGATACAATAGACGAGTAAAACCAATATAGCCAGTCCGATCAATATTAAACCGGCATCTCCAAGCGTTATAGTCATATCCATCAGTTCATCCCTCCTCGGATATATTATTACCCATAAATTGGGAAAATTCAACATTTATTTTGAATTTTTGAATATTAATGTTAATATTACCATTACTATTTGAGGAGGGCAATAAAAATGATGAATTACATATGGGCAGGGATGCTGATTTTAGGAATCGTATTTGCCGTGATTAATGGAAGGCTTAATGAATTCAGCGATGGTCTGATGAAAAGCTGTACAAATGGTGTATACTTTGTCATTGGGCTTGCCGGAATAATGGCTGTATGGTCCGGAATCATGAATATAGCAAAAGAAACAGGCTTAATTGATTTCGTGGCCGATAAGACAAAACCTCTGATCCGCTTCCTGTTCCCTGTGGGTTTGAAAAAGGAAACCACCGCAATGATCCTTATGAGCTTTACAGCAAATGTCTTTGGGGCAGGTAACAGTGCCACGGTATTTTCTATAAAGGCAATGGAGATGCTGGATGCAGAAAATCACCGGAAAACAGCTGCCAGCAATGAAATGTGCATGTTCATTGCTGTTAATATGTCAATGATACAGCTTGTGCCGATAACAGTGATTAAAATAAGTAGTGAAGCCGGTTCGATAAATGCAGGCAACATCATAATCCCTTCCATACTTGCAGGGCTTGTATCGATGGCCGCATCGATATTCATATGTAAGCTGTATGAGAGGAAGCGCATATGATTGCTTCTGTATTAAATCAAATATCACTCTTCTTTATACCGGGGATAATTACGCTGGTTATTTTTTTTGGAATCTATAAGAAGGCACCGATTTACGACTTATTCATAGAAGGGACAAAAGACGGACTGAAAACCGCGATAGAGATACTCCCTTTCATAATAGCCATATTTGTCGGAATTGAGGCTTTGGTTAGTTCAGGGGCGATGGAATTCCTTGAGCGTATACTATCACCGGTTTTTCAATTACTGCGAATACCAAAAGAATTAACGTCAATGATATTATTAAGACCGGTTTCAGGGAGCGGGTCGCTTGTGTTGGTGGAAAAAATTGTAAACGAATACGGCCCGGACAGTTTTATCGGACGTTCAGCGTCAGTAATGGTCGGAAGCTGTGAAACAGTTTTTTATGTTTTAGCAGTATATTTTGGAGTTACTGCTGTAAAAAATATAAGACATTCTCTTTCTGCAGGATTGGTAGGATATGTCGTTGGAATTTTCGCTTCGCTGATTGCCTGTATGTATATTTGATCACATCGCAGGAGATACTTTTAATAAGAGAGAAGGAAGTCTTGAGAAAATATGTTTTTTGTCCCCCTTTAGCATAAAACGAAGACTTCTTTCTTTTTACTTGGATTTAAATTATAATTGAAATAAGTATGCAATATAGTTATACTTAATACAGAATATTGATAACTAAATTTGGAGGAAAACGGTGGCAAAATTTTTAGTAGAAAAAAGTGGTGCATTACATGGAGAAGTTGAGATAAGTGGATCAAAAAATGCAGTATTGCCAATTATGGCTGCGGCAATTCTTACAGGAGAAAAGTGTCAGATTATGGATGCTCCTGTTCTGAGGGATGTAGATGTAATGTGTAAGCTTTTGAGCAGCATAGGCTCCAAAGTCAAAGCAAACTACGAGGAAAACACGATCGAAATAGAGACAGAGAATGTTATTGCAAACGAAGCACCTTATGAGCTGGTAAAAAAGATGCGCGCATCTATACTGGTTATGGGCCCGCTTCTTGCCAGAATGGGAAAGGCAAAGATTGCATTACCGGGTGGATGTGCAATAGGAGCCAGACCTATAAACCTTCATTTGAAAGGTTTTCAGGCATTAGGTGCCGACATCACAGAAGGCCATGGCTATGTTGAGGCTAAGGCGGACAAACTTACCGGAGCAAATGTATATCTGGATTTCCCAAGTGTTGGAGCTACAGAGAATATCATGATGGCAGCTGTACTTGCTGAAGGAATAACAGTGATTGAAAACGTAGCGGAAGAGCCTGAAATTGTCGATCTGGCAAACTTCTTGAACAAGATGGGTGCTAAAATCAAGGGTGCCGGAACAGATACAATCAAAATTGAAGGAGTTGAAACACTCCACGGCACTAAGCACGCGGTAATTCCTGACCGCATAGAAACCGGGACATTTATGGTAGCGGCGGCAATAACAAGAGGTAACATACTTATAAAAAACGTAGTACCTGATCATGTAAAGCCGGTGATAGCAAAACTCAAGGAGTGCGGCGTGGTCATAGAAGACAGCGATGAAGGTTTAAGGGTAAGGGGAGACGTCAACCCTCTTATTTCAACTGATATAAAGACATTGCCATATCCCGGATTCCCTACCGACATGCAATCTCAATTTATGGCATTTCTAACGACGGTATCAGGACCAAGTGTTGTTATTGAAACCGTATTTGAAAATAGATATATGCATATCGGTGAATTGAATCGTATGGGAGCAAATATAAAAATAGAGGGGAGAAGTGCCATTATCCAAGGCGATCGAAATTTGCTGGGGGCGCAGGTGATCTCCACGGATCTGAGAGCAGGCGCTGCTTTGGTACTTGCCGGGCTTATGGCTGAAGGAACGACTGAAATATCAGAAGTTTATCACATTGAAAGAGGATATTCTGATTTTATCGGTAAGTTCAGAGCCCTGGGCGCATCCGTCAGAAGAATCGAAGAATAAGGGCTGTTCTTTAGTAAACTTCGACGCCCGTATAATAATGCGCCAGGATATCAATATATTTATATCCTGCCTGAGCCATACCGTTTGCACCCCACTGGCTCATGCCAACGCCATGACCGTAACCATCTGTTGTAAACAAAACATTATTTCCATTGACCGACACGCTGAAATTAGCGGAGCGTAATCCAAAAATATCTCGTATCTCACGTCCCTTTATAGTCAGATTGCCCGCCTGCATGGCTGCGACTCGTCCTCCCGCACTTCGTTCCAGCACTTTTATTGAGTTACTGTTCACGCTTTTCGTATCAAGATCAGGATAAGAGCGCTTAATTTTATTTTTGAATTCGGATAGGGAGATCTCTGATTGTTCGTTATGATGAGGGGCGGCAGCTTCAAATATGCTGTCAACACTTCGCAGATATGGAAGTGCAGACACAAAGACATCCTCTGAATTTTCAGTTTTCCCTCCGCTGGAAGAATGAAACAATGGCTGCTCCACAAGTTCCCCCTGATAATACATCAGCTGACCTTTGGTGGTGTCGACAGCTGATTTTATTCTGGGCCATCCGCTACTCATCCACTCAGCTGATTTGATTTCTCTCAATTCCGCGGGACTGCGATACACTTGACAATGGACATCATCACACACAGGCGCCGAAGGATGATTTGGATTTCCGCTGTCACCTGAGCGTATTATTTTTGACAGGGAATATGTGCGTGCTGCAACAGCCTGGGCTTTTAATGCCTCTATTTCAAAATCAGAGGGCATTTCTCCGGCAACGACACCCATGACATATTCTTCAAATGGTATTGATTCAGTATTTCCGCTCAAATGACGGTAAACTTTTATGTATTCCGGCACAGCGATTGCCCCTGCTTTCGGAATGAGTTCCTGCTGCCGCTCTTCATGAAAAAATCCAATCAAAACGGAAGGCAGCAGTATCAAGCAAAAAATCACCAGCGAGCAAATTATGGCAAAGGGCTTCAATATATTTCCCTTGTATCTCATCCTGATCCTCCATCATACAATGCATGTCTTAATTAAGTATATGAAGGATATCTGAAAATAATGATTTGTAGATTATCAGCAGCTTATCGGCAATAGAAAAACACCAGCCATGGTTTGACTGGTGCCTGTAAAGAAAAACTCTGCTATTATTCCGCTGTTGGCATCGTGGCTTCTTCACCTTTTTCTTCCAGAATTTTTTCATACTCGGCGAAAATGGCGTCCTTAATCTTGTTGCGCGTTTCTGAGACCAGAGGATGTGCGATATCTCTAAAATCACCTTCACCCATTTTTCTGCTCGGCATAGCAATGAACAAACCATTTTGCCCCTCAATGATTTTGATATCGTGAACCACGAATTCATCATCGAAAGTAACGGAGACAACCGCTTTCATTTTGCCATCATCGTTCACCTTTCGAACCCTAACATCAGTTATTCTCATACTAAAACCACCTTTCATGCCCATCAAATTCCGAATACATACAAATATGTATCATGATATCCACATTATACAGTCGTTAACAATATTTTACAAGATTTTTTTACAAGAAATCAGACTATTCGGAAATACCTCGATAATTTTGTTGCTTTCATCTACAGATCCTAAGTAAATAAGGGGAAAAAAGTCGGATATTTTCTTTTTTTGAGGTTCTGTTGAAGCAATAACAACTCCTGTTCCTACAATTTCTATTTCAAATTCCGACAGCATTTCAATAATCCCTTTTATACTTCCGCCTGCTCGCATGAAATCATCAATAATAATTGCTTTTGAGCCTGAAGTAACCGCTCTCTTGGCCAGCGACATTTTTTGAATACGTTCAGAGGGACCTGAAATATAATTAATGCTTACAGTTGAACCTTCTGAAATCTTACTTTCTCTGCGTATAACTACAAGCGGAAGATTAAGCATATGAGCAGTCATAAGCGCAACCGGAATGCCTTTGGTCTCAATGGTGACCACATAATCTGCACCCAATCCCATAAACCTCCCGGCAAATATCTCTCCTGCACATTTTACAATATTCGAATCGAACATAATATCGGATGTATATAGAAATCCACTGCCAAGTATACGGCTTTTGTCCCTAAGTTTCTCACAGATCAGGTCTAACAGTGCTGCCGTATCCGTGTCTGATATGCAGGGGAGAAATCTTACTCCGCCTCCTGCTCCGGCTGTAGTCTCAATCATTCCGCTATCTATTGTTTCAAGAATCTGCTTTGCGGCGTGTATATCTTCACTTATACTGGATTTAGCCGACTGAAACATATCACAGAAATAACTTAGTGAATACTGTTTGCCTGGGTTTTCAGAGAGAATTTTAATAATAGCACCTACTCGTTCTATTCGCTTCATCTTTAAGTACCCCATTCCGAATTAAAATCACTTATGAACCGATTTTATTCGTTTATTTTCAATTTGTCAAATTTGCAGCATTTTTTTCGGCTAATTGTGGTATAATCGTTTGTATGTATGCATTATTATTAATACTCAGTGCCTGATCGGACACTGAATTGATCGACGGTGCAGCAAGATACATCGAACAACTCAAAAACACACGGAGGAATCTAATGCTTAACCTTAATAAATTCAGGCATATTCACTGCATAGGCATTGGCGGAATAGGCTTGAGTGCTATTGCTGAAATATTTCTTTCAAGAGGATACCGGGTTTCCGGATCGGATATGAAAGAAAGCGAAATTACCGATAAATTAGTAAAAAAAGGAGCAGTGATCTATTCGGGTCATTGGGCAGAAAATATAGAGGGCGCAGATCTTGTTGTATATTCTTCTGCAGTTTCCCAGGATAACCCTGAAAGAACTGCTGCGGCAGAACAAGGTATCCCTACAGCATCAAGAGCAGAAGTGCTCGGCATACTCATGAAGGAGTATGAAAACAGCATTGCCATAGCAGGGACACACGGAAAGACCACTACAACATCAATGATTTCCTTGATACTTGAGAACGCATCCAAGGACCCCACTATTCTTGTCGGCGGAAACCTGCAGGAGGTCAGCGGTAATGTGAAGATCGGGAACAGCAGCTTTTTTGTTACAGAAGCTTGTGAATACATGGATAGTTTTTTAAGGCTTAATCCTCGTATAGAAATCATTTTAAATATTGATTCCGACCACCTTGATTATTTTAAAGACATGGAACATATTGCAAATTCCTTTGAAAGGTTTGCCAATTTGGTTCCGGAGGAGGGAACTGTTGTTGCCTTTGATGCAAATCCCTTCGTTAAGAGTATTTTGAAAGATTTGAACTGCAAGGTAGTTACATTTGGATTCAACGAAAACTGCGACTACTATGCAACAGATATCGAGTTTAATTCACTTGGTATGCCCTCTTTTAAAATCCATAATAATGGAGATATCCTCTGTACCATTCAGCTGTCCATACCGGGAGAACATAATATCGCTAATGCTTTGGCTGCTTTTGCATGCTGTTATGGCTTGGATATATCAACCGAATCAATCATTTCAACTCTTGAAGCGTTTACAGGTACTCAAAGAAGGTTTGACGTTATCGGCGTTACAAAGAATAACATTAAAATTGTAGACGATTACGCACATCATCCGACGGAAATAAAGGCAACCCTGAAAGCAGCAAAGAACGTACCGCATAATGATCTGTGGTGCATATTTCAGCCGCATACTTATACTCGTACATTAGCTTTATTCGATGAGTTCGCTGAATCATTCGATGAAGCAGACAAAATTATCATGGCTGAGATCTACGCTGCACGGGAAAAAAATATTTATAAAATCAGTTCCAGGGAGCTGGTAAATGAAATTAAGAGGGTGAATCCGACAAAAGAGGCTTATTATTTCGGAAATTTTGAAGAAATCGCAAGCTTTGTGTTGAATAATGCTCAAAGCGGAGACCTTGTTATCACAATGGGTGCGGGAGATATTTATAAAGTTGCAGAGATAATTCTCGAAAAGGATAGGCTGTAAAGGCCTATTTTATTCTTTTGAAAAGAGTATAACAATGCTATAATTAATTTGCCAAAAATAAAGTATTCAGGGAGGGAAAGATGAAGGAACTGAAAGAATACGAAGAATCAGAAAAAAAAAGGCATGAAATCAATCTGAAGCACCTGTCTGCAGGCGTAAAATTTGTAGATTTAAAAATGGCTTATATAGACGAACAAGTTATAATCGGAAAAGGGACAATCATATACCCCGGCGTTATCCTTGAAGGAAATACTAAGATTGGCGAAAACTGCGTGATCGGTCAGAATTCCAGGATCGTTGGTTCTGAAATCGGGAACGGAACTGAGATTCAGAGTTCCGTCATATTGGAAAGTAATGTTGGTAATCATACGAAAATAGGACCGTTTGCATATCTGAGGCCAAATAGCAAACTTGGCGATAATGTGAAGGTCGGTGATTTTGTTGAAGTAAAGAACTCATTTATTGGAAATGGGTCAAAAGCTTCTCATCTCTCTTATATCGGTGATTCCGATGTTGGCGAGGATGTCAATATCGGATGCGGAGTTGTATTTGTAAATTATGACGGAAAGAATAAGCACCGTTCAGTTATAAAAGATGGCTCTTTTTTAGGCTGTAACGTAAATATCGTTTCACCTGTTGTGGTAGAAGAAGGTGCTTACATAGCTGCAGGTACTACAGTAACCGGTAATGTACCGGCAGGTTCACTCTGTATCGGCAGAGCAAAGGAAAAAAACATCGAAGGTTGGACTGTTAAAAGAGGTTTATTAAAAAAGAAAAAATAGCGATGCGTTCATAAATCAAGAAAGAGGTGTAGCAATGAAGAACGGCGTCTTCACAGATTTCAAAATTTTTGCAGGAAATTCGAATCATGAATTGGCTGAAGAAATTGCTTCCATAATGGGGAAACCATTAGGAAAATCAACAGTAAGTAAATTCAGTGATGGGGAAATATCCGTCAGTTTATGGGAAACGGTCAGAGGAATCGATGTCTACATAGTACAATCAACTTGTAATCCTGTAAACGACAGCCTTATGGAGCTGCTGATCATGATCGATGCGATGAAAAGGGCTTCTGCAGGTAGAATAAATGCGGTTATCCCGTATTATGGATATGCAAGACAGGATAGGAAAGCAAAAGCAAGAGATCCTATCACAGCTAAACTTGTTGCGGATATACTTAGTAGCGCAGGAGCGGACAGAGTTGTAACAATGGATCTGCATGCTTCTCAGATTCAAGGTTATTTCAATATTCCGGTAGATCATCTTCTTGGAATTCCTATCCTGGTAAAATATTTCCGTGAGATGAGACTGGACAACCTTGTTATCGTATCCCCGGATCACGGCAGTGTAACGAGAGCCAGAAATATGGCACACCCGCTGGATGCGCCGATTGCAATCGTGGATAAGAGAAGGCCAAAGGCGAATGTTTCTGAAATTATGAACATCATAGGAGATATAGAAGACAAGAATGTCATTCTTGTTGATGACATGATAGATACTGCCGGAACGATAACAAATGCAGCAAATGCTATGAAGGAAATGGGGGCAAGGGAAGTTTACGCCTGTGCCACTCATCCCGTTTTGTCAGGCCCGGCTATTGATAGAATTCAGGAATCCGCTATTAAGGAACTCGTCCTGCTCAATACCATTCCGCTGCCTGAGAAAAAGAAAATAGACAAAATTAAACTGCTGTCAGTAGCACCTCTTTTTGCAGAAGCAATGATCCGAATCTTCACAAATGATTCAATCAGCAGACTGTTTGACTAGGAGACCATATGTATATCATTGCGGGTTTGGGAAATCCGGGAAAAAAGTATGAAAACACAAAACATAATATAGGTTTTATTACTTTGGATTTTCTGGCCGAAAAGCATAGCATTAATATTAATAAAATAAAGCATAAGGCACTGGTTGGGGAAGGGACAATCTCCGGCCAGAAGCTGCTGTTGGTAAAACCGCAGACATATATGAATCTTTCCGGAAGCAGCATAAAGGAAGTAATGGACTATTATAAGGCAGACCTGGATAAACTTATAGTAATCTATGACGATGTGGACATCCCGATAGGTAGTCTGCGGATTCGGAAAAAGGGCAGTGCGGGTACTCATAATGGAATGAAATCGATAATCTATGATTTGCAGGATGATGAATTCCCAAGAGTCAGAATAGGAATCGGAGCAGAACGAAAGATGTCCTTAGCAGGCTATGTCCTCGGCGGTTTTAAAAAAGAAGAGAAAGATCTTATGAGAGATGCAGTGGAACGGGCAGTGCTTGCAGTTGAGTGTATGCTCGATAAAGGAATAGACGCCGCAATGAATGAATACAATATAGTGAGGCCGGCATGTCCTCCACCTCGCTGAAACGCACAGAAGCAAAGAAATTTTCTACGGATGCGTTATAAAAACATCTGCTGAAGGGGAAGCAAAGGAAGATGAGTGACAAATCCAGGAGCGGTAAGTTTAATGAGATAGAAGCTCTTGCCAAATTGACCGGAGGCACAGTCAATATATCAGGAATAACAGAGGGACGGGCTATGCCTGTCGCATCGCTTATCATCAAGGAAAGAGGAGGACAATGTCTTATCATTACCTCTTCTTATACAAAAGCGAAAAGATTGGCTGAAGACCTGTCTTTTTTTGTTGACCAGAAAATTTTTGTCATCCGTGAAGAAGAGAAATTATTCTTGAAATATGAAGCAAAGAGCCACAGCATATTAGAAGAAAGACTGATAGCGCTTAAGGCACTTCTGACAGGAGAAAGCTGCATAGTTATTGCTCCGATTTTAGGGGCGGTAAAGAAATTGGCTCCTCACGGGATATTTAAGGAGAATATGGTTCGACTTTCTTTGGGAGATGAAGCGGAACATGAAGAAATTAAAAGAAAACTAACTTTTATGGGATATGAAAGAGCAGCTTTTATTGAATCTAAAGGTCAGTACAGCATACGCGGCGGGATCGTGGATGTTTTCCCTGCAGACTCAGAATACCCGTATCGAATTGAATTTTTTGGCTCTGAAGTGGATTCGATACGTACCTTTGATCCTCTGACACAGCGTTCTATAGATAATCTCAAAATGATAGAGATCTATCCGGCAGAGCAGATGGTTCAGGAGGAAAATCTTTTTCAACATGCTGCTGAAAAATTGGGAAAAGCTTATGATACTTATGGGAGAAAACTTGCAGAACCACAGCGGGAGCGTCTTCTTGAAAGAAAAAACCAACTGTTGGAGTTTATTGGGAGTACAGCGAATGTTCAACTTTTAGAAAATTATATCCATTATTTTTACGACGATACAGAATACCTTTGGGACTATATGAATTCTGAGGGCATTATCATGCTGGAGGATCCGGATCGGATTAGAGAGGTTTTAGACTTCAGAGAAAAGGAAGATAGAGAGGACTTTAATGTCATTCTTGAGAGAGGTGAAGCAGTCCCCGGAGACTATAAAGCATTTCCTTCAAAAACTGATTTAAGCCAGCTGTATAAACAAAACCTTATATTTTTATTCACCCCATTTCAAAAACAGCTGAGAGGACCGGATCGACTGGATATCAGTATTCAGATATCTTCAAAACAGGCACCTGTATTCAATGGCCGAATGGAATTTCTGGAAACAGAATTAAGGAGCTATTTAAAGCAAGGTTACGACATCACGATCGTGTGTGCAACGGAAGAAAGAATTGAAAACCTGAGGCACTTTGTCCGCCCGTTTGATCCTGATGGGAGGATAACAATTTCAAAAGGGAACCTTTCTTCAGGGATGGAATATCCGGCAGAAAAGTTAGTCTATCTTTGGGATGGAGATATCTTTACTACTCAAAAGCACAGAAAAAAAAGGACCGGTGAAAAAAAGGGAAAACCGATAAAAACATTTACTGATATACGTAAAGGGGATTATGTAGTACATGAGAATCACGGAGTCGGAAAATTTATCGGCGTAGAGCAGCTTGTCATACAGAACATAAAAAAAGATTATTTGAAAATAAAATATGCCGGCGAAGATTTTCTCTATGTCCCCGTTGAGCAGATGGACATGATCCAAAAATATGTCGGGGCAGATGGAGTTGCTCCAAGGATCAATAAACTGTCGGGCGGAGAATGGAAAAAAGTTAAAGCGAAGGCTAAAGCGGCTATTGCCAGCATGGCAAAGGAGCTTTTGGAAATTTCCGCTGAACGCAAGATAAGAGGAGGGTATGCATTCGGACAGGATACCATTTGGCAGAGTGAATTTGAAGATTTGTTTCCATATGAGGAAACAGACGATCAGCTTCGTTGTATACGGGAAATAAAAGCTGACATGGAAAAGCCTGTACCTATGGAACGTCTGCTGTGCGGAGATGTGGGATACGGGAAGACCGAAGTTGCTGCGCGTGCAATTTTTAAATGCGCTGCAGACGGAAAACAAGCTGCAATATTAGTGCCTACAACAATCCTTGCAAATCAGCACTACTATACTTTTAAAGAAAGATTTGAAAGATTTCCTTTTAAAGTTGAATTGCTGAGCAGATTTCGAAATGAAAAGCAGCAGGATACAATTATTGAGGGAATTAAAAAAGGAAACATCGATGTGCTGATCGGAACCCACAGAATGTTGTCAAAGGATGTTATCTTCAAAGACCTGGGCCTTCTGGTCATTGATGAAGAACAACGCTTCGGCGTACAGCATAAAGAAGCAATCAAAAAGCTTAAGAAAGACATGGATGTACTTACCCTGTCTGCCACGCCTATCCCAAGAACCCTGCATATGTCTCTTGTAGGTATAAAAGATATGAGTTTGATCGAGGAACCGCCGGAAGAAAGATACCCTGTGCAAACCTATGTTTTAGAGCAGGACGAAGAGTTGATCCGTGATGTTCTCCAAAGAGAATTGGACAGAGATGGCCAGGCTTACGTAGTATATAACAGAGTAAGGGGTATTTATAAGATCGCTGCACAAATCGCTCAGCTTGTACCGGAAGCTGCAGTTGCGGTGGGGCATGGACAAATGAATGAGAAGATGCTTGAAGATGTGATGATCGGTTTTGTTAACCATGAAAGCAATATTCTTGTTTCAACGACAATCATAGAATCAGGTATCGATATTCCCAATGTGAATACTATTATAATCTTGGATGCTGATCGTTTCGGTCTTTCACAGCTGTATCAATTGAGAGGCCGAGTGGGGCGTTCCAATAGAATGGCCTATGCGTACCTCATGTATCAGAAAGATAAGGTACTTTCTGAGGTGGCAGAAAAAAGGCTGAGAGCGATCAAAGAATTCACAGAATTTGGTGCAGGTTTCCATATAGCAATGCGAGATCTGGAAATAAGAGGTGCCGGAAATCTATTGGGAACCGAGCAGCATGGTCATATGATGAGTATAGGGTATGAACTGTACTGTAAACTGGTCGATGATGCTGTAAGCGCACTTGGGGGAGAAATAGTAAACCCGGACAGAGAGGAAACCTCTATTGAGATCGATGTCCCGGCCTATATACCGGAAGAATATATATCCGATGAACTCCTTAAGCTCCAGATGTACAAGAAGATTGCAGCTATCAAGGACAATAAGGATAAGGAAGAAGTAATCGATGAGTTGATTGACCGATTCGGAGATTTGCCACACGAGACGTCAAATCTGGCTGATATATCTTATATCAGGGCGATGGCTGAAGCAGCAGGTGTTTCACGGATTCATGAGGAACCGAAAAAAATAGTCTTTGAATTTTATGAAAAAAATGGGCTGACGCCTGAGCGCATCGCCGATTTGTCTTTTGAATACGGGATGGGGATTCTGATTCATGCAGGAGTAAAGCCGTTTATAAAATATAGATATTCAGAAAAAAATAAACTTCAACAAATTATCATGTTCTTAAGTAAATTCATGGTATAATTATGTGCAATTGAAAACACCTCAAAACACAAACGGTTTACTTAAAGCCGGAAACCGTTTGAAATCCATGACTAAAATTCATCCATAGCGGATAGTCGCTAAAATAAATTATACGAGGAGATGAACGAATGAAAAAGTTTATGGCAATAATGCTGCTGATAGTATTAGTGAGCTTGACAGCATGCGGCAGTGATTCGAAAATTGTAAGTATCGGAGATAAAACCATTACTGAAAGTGAGCTTGGTAAATACTTAGAGTGGTCGGCATTTATACAAGGCATTGATTTGACACAGATCACGGAGGAAGGCATGACCGTGATAAAATCGCAAATGCTTGAGGATATGATTTCGATCGAAATTATAAAAGGACACTATAATGGTAAAGAATCGGAGATTTTACCGGAGACCATAGAAGAAGACACAAATAAATTTATAGAAGAAGCAAAAAAAATGGATGGCGTTAAAGAATTTCTTGAAGAAAAAGGCATCACTGATGACATATTGAAAGAATTCTTCCGTAACCAATATTATACATTAGCTTATTTTGAAGAGATTGAATCGGGGATGACAACTTTAGAAGAGGATTCAAAAGCATATTATGAGTCTAATAAGGAAAGTTTTAAAATAGACGAAGTAACAGCAAGTCACATACTGGTAGAAAAAGAAGATTTAGCAAAAGAAATTCTACAGAAGCTGAAAGCCGGAGAAAAGTTTGAAGACCTTGCGGCGCAGTATGGTACGGATGCAACAAAGGATACGGGAGGCAATCTGGGCACGTTCGGAAAAGGAAGGATGATAAAGGAATTTGAAGATGCTGCGTTTGCACTTCAGCCCGGCGAAATAAGCGACGTGGTTAAAACTCAGTTTGGATATCACATCATCATGGTTTCAGATAAAAATCAAGGATACAGAACCTATGATGATGTAAAAGAATCAATAAAATCAACATTGGTAGGAGAAGAAGCGCAAAAACAAATTGAAGCTATTAAGGCTGAATCAAATGTGGAGTACCTTACTGAGGAATATCCTGCACCTAAAGCATAAAACTTTTTGTAGTTATTTCGTCTGACATATGATTACGTGCAATATAAAATAAAGATACTTTATAAACTCACGGTAGGATCAAGAATTGTCAGTGTATTTTCATAAGTGTTAAGGTTGGCATCTGCGCCTATCGGGATTGCCATTTTGTAGTAACCATGCCCTGAAGCAAGATTCGTCATAAGCGGCTTGCCTAAGGGCACCATTATTTCATTGATCATATCCTCGTAAGATTTGCCGTATGAAGGAACACAATTTGAACATTCGCCCATGATAATTCCTGCACAGTCACCGAATTTCCCTGCGTTCATCAGATGTGTAATAAGCCTGTATACCCGGCTTACAGATTCATGTGTTTCTTCGATAAAGAGAATCTTTCCTTTAGTGTCGACTTCAAAAGGTGTCCCCAGAGTGTCTACGAACGATGTAAGATTACCTCCGACTATCGGACCCGTCACATTACCCGGAACTCTGCTTACCAAGGGAATTCCGGGAGGATTTTCAAGCTGTCTTGGAGATGTGATGGTGGAAGTGGCTATAAAAAATTGATCGAAATTGTATGCAGGGGTAGTTGGCCTGAAATCCAATAATAGCAGACTGTGGAAGGTAATCAGATCTGCCCATATATATAGAACGTTTAACAATACAGTGATATCACTATATCCTGTTATAATTTTAGGGTTTTGATTTATTACAAGGTAATCAAGATATTGAAGAATATCAGCAACACCTGTTCCACCCCTTGAAGGAATTATAGCTCTTACTTCCGGATTCTCGAACATTCTCATCAGATCTGATGCACGCTGCTGTGGTGTGGCGGCTACAAAACCCATTTCTGAATATACATATTCGCCCAAAATTACGTTAAATCCTAAATTTTCGAGAAACTGAACTCTTGAATTTATTGTTTCTGCATCACGCGGACTCCCAAGGGTTACAACACCAACGGTATCTCCCTCACGTAAAATGGGCGGTCTGATAGCCATTTTGCATCGCCTCCAATATAATATCATTTGCCAGCTAAAACCAGTATATGAGCATACTCACAAGTGATGTTACAAGAAAACGGGCAATTCTCTTGAAGAGACCGAAATAAGCTGATATTATAAGCAATGGCAGTTAATCAGCCAGTTATATATGAAACCCAAAGTGTAAAATATAAATAATGGTATTTGTTGTCAAGAAGGAGGAACACATGAACAGTAACATGATTGCGTTTTCAATTTTACCGTTTATCTCATTTATAGGGACAATTATACTATATGTATTATCAATCGTTGCCTTAATCTACATTATTAAAGCACTAAGGATTTATATTAAAAAGAACAATGAATTTGAATAGAAAAAAATAAGCTTGAGAATAATTTGTATGAAAGGTAATAGGCAAAATGGACGAACAAAATACAATGGCTGATTTTATGGAGGAAATAGAAAAATCCATGAAACGAGTCTATAAAGATGATGTTCTGAAAGGAACGATAATAACAGTCGGTGACGAAGAGATTCTTGTTAATATTGGCTATACATCAGATGGTATTATTACAAAAGAGGAAATGGCTGAGGATTACAATTACATGGAAGGTGATGAGATCTCAGTTTTAGTCCTTAATTCTCACGACAATGATGGCAATGTAATCCTGTCTCATAAAAAAGCCGAGGAAATAGGCGGATGGGATGAGCTAAGGGAAGCTTACGATCAAAAAAAGAAGATTAATGTTAAAGTGACAGAAGTGATAAAAGGCGGCGTGTCAGCTGTTTACCGGAATGTAAGGTGCTTTATACCGGGATCCCTTTTATCTTATCGATATGTAGAAGATATGAATGCTTATGTTGGTAAAAGCCTTGAAGTTGCAGTAGAAGATTTTGATATAGAGAACAAAAGAGTGGTTCTTTCCAGGAAGGCCGTTGAAACTGTAGAAAGACAAACAAAAAAGAAAGAGATAATGAATCAGCTTCAAGAAGGCGAGATGCGGCAGGGTGTTGTTACCAAGCTGATGAAATTCGGTGCGTTTGTTGATCTTGGGGGAGTGGAAGGGCTCATATATCTGGATGATCTGGCTTGGCACCGCGTCAATGATCCGTCGGAAGTAGTATCCGAAGGAGACAATGTTACCGTTTATGTTGCTAATATTGATAAAAAGAACGGGAAAATCAGTTTGGTATTAAAAAAGGTGGATGAAGATCCCTGGAAGGGTGCCGCAGATTATTACAAAATCGATGATTTAGTAGAAGGCACTGTTGTAAGACTGCTTGATTTTGGCGCATTTGTAGAGATTGAAGCAGGGATCGAGGGCTTAATTCACCTGTCGGAAATTTCATCGGAGCGGATTCGAAAGCCATCTGACAAATTAAAAGTTGGAAATCGGATACAGGCTATTATATTAAACATTGACGAGAAAAATAGAAAGCTCAGTTTAAGTATGAAAGATGCAGAGGGGCTCGTATCGGAAGGTATTGAACCGGTGCAAGAAGAGCAGGTAACAACCTTAGGCGACTTGTTCGGCGACAAATTCAAGGACTTCTTTAAGAAGCCGGAGACCGAAAGATGATTGGCTGAGAAGTTAGGGACCGAAAGATGATTGGCAGTGTGTCATTTGAGGACGTCCGCAAATGACACACACTATGTGACAATAAAGTAACATCTCTAAATGACATAAATATTTTACCGGTACATATTACTGTATACATTGCCTGGCTGTAATGTCACTCCTCGGGCGTTACCCATTTCACTTACGGTGACAAGCTGATATCCTTTGTCTATCAGTTCGGGAACGATCCTTCTGACTGCTTCAGCCGTGCCTGGATAGATGTCGTGCATCAGGATGATATCTCCATCTTTAACGTTTTCAATAACGCTGTTATAAACTGTATCCGCATTTCTGACCTCCCAGTCTACCGTATCGATAGACCACAGAATAATGGGAAGTGGTATCTTCTTTATCAATTCATCATTGATAAAACCATAGGTAGGCCGCAAAATAGCAGGGGTATACCCTATTGCCCTTTCGATAATTACTTGAGGCGTCTCAACTTGATATGCCAATTCGGCATCGGACAGTAAAGTAAGATTCAGATGACTGTAGCTATGGTTTCCAATTTCATTTCCCTCATCAACAATGCGCTGCAATATCTGAGGATGCCGCTCGGCCTCAATCCCAAGGACGAAAAAGGTTGCGGAAGAATTATGTTCCTTTAATATGTCAAGTATAATAGGGGTATACATTAAAGATGGACCGTCATCGAAGGTTAATGCAACCATCGGTTTCACTGGATCTATTACTGTTTTCAATTTTAGACCTCCCTTATGCGCTTTATTATTATATGCTTTACATGTTGATATAGTTAAGAACATCCCTGGATATTTTATTGCAGCCTTCACGACATAGCGTTTTACAATTGCGTTACAAAATACAAAAACCTACAATTTTCTACATGAATATATTATAATAATTTTGTAAAACGATTTGCATCGCTTACTTTAACAATAACAGGCTATAGAAAGATGAAGGGGTATTTATATATTTATAGTGGGGGAAATGATGCGATTAATGAGATTGATATTTTTGACTTTAATAGTGATATTGATGATGGGGAATGCTGCTTATGCTGACAATTCTGATATTACCTTGGAGGATATTCAGGAAGGACTCGTGTTTTGCAGGGAGTTTCCCGTATCATTGAAAGTAGATGGTGAAACAGTTGTAACTGATGTGCCGCCTGTAATTATTAAAGAGAGAACATTGATTCCGGCAAGAGCTGTATTTGAAAGCATGGGAAGTCAAGTGAAATGGAACGAGGAGGCCAGACTTGTTGAAGTGGGCCTTGGGACATCAACGGTGCAGCTTACAATTGACTCCAAAATTGCTTTTGTCAACGGTGTGCAGGTTCCTATGGAAGTACCGGCAATGATTCTTGATGACAGAACATTGATACCGGTACGTTTTGTTGCAGAGTCATTGAAATGTGCAGTAGACTGGCATGATCTCAGCAGAACGGTGATATTAGCTTCCCCGGAAATCAATGGGAATACCACAATCAGCGCCATAAGTTTTGAAGAGGATTCCGAAAGGTATAGGATAATCGTTCAGGGAGAAAATATAATTGAAGGGGTTAAATCATTTGCTTACGATAATCCATATCGATTTGGAATTGATATCAAAAGTGCGGTTTTAGCACTAAAAGAAGATCGTCTTAAAATGAATAACGACATTATAAAATCGGTCCGTTTTTCACAGTTTGAACCTAATGTTGTCAGAGTTGTCATGGATTTGGAAGAAAAGATTGCGGGTAGAGTCAGTTATTCACCGGAAAAGGAAAGTTTATATATTGATTTTAATAAGGATCAGGCAAAGATATATGAGGAGCTTGGAGAAGTTACGCTGGATGGATTAGATGTCGTTGATTGGAGAGCAACAGAGAAACTCGTAGTCATCGACCCCGGCCATGGCGGTAAAGATACCGGATCTCAGGCGATTCGAGACGGTGTTGAAATACTGAATGAAAAAGACATTAATCTGGATATTGCACTGAGGATGAATAGGATGCTGCAGGAAGCGGGGATCAGGACCCTAATGCTAAGAGAAGACGATAAGTCCATATCCCTCTATGAAAGACCTGCATTAGCAAATGCTGCCACAGGAGACCTTTACATAGGAGTACATAATAATTCCTCGGAAAACCCAAATGCTAACGGAGTTGAGGTTTATTACTATTCAAAAGAGCAGGAAAGCGATTATGGGATCTACACCAAAGAATTAGCAGAACTGGTGCAAAAAGAGATGGTAGATACACTTGGATTATTTGACAGAGGAGCCAAAAGCGACCCTGCCTATGCGGTTCTGAATAAAACGCAGATGCCGGCTATTATTATCGAAGGAGCTTTTCTTTCAAATACAGAAAACCTTAAGCTGATGATGACAGATGAATTCCGCGAAAAATATGCGCTAACTGCTGCAAAGTCAATAATCTGCATACTTAACAAGAGTGTGAATGATTAAAAAATAAATATTGCATGAGGAAAATGCGATTAATAAAACAGAGGAGATAAAAATGACAAAAAAAATGAACCTGTTTCGCGGAAGCAGTGACTATGTTGTTTCAGATGAATTGATGCATGCAGTCAATGTTGCCATTGCGCTTCAAAAACCCCTGCTGATCAAGGGCGAACCGGGAACCGGCAAGACAATGCTTGCAGAATCTATTTCTCAGGCTTTAAACAAACGCCTGATTATATGGAACATAAAATCCACAACAAAAGCACAGGAGGGACTTTATGTATATGATACGGTACAAAGGCTCTATGACAGCCAATTTGGCGAAGGTAACGTTGCTGATATAAAAAAATATATAAAGCTTGGAAGATTAGGTGAGGCTTTTACCGCTGATGAGCAAGCGGTGCTGCTTATAGATGAAATAGATAAAGCGGATCTGGAATTTCCAAATGACTTACTCTGGGAACTTGACAAGATGGAATTTTATATTAACGAAACAAAGGAAACCGTAAAAACAATTCACAGGCCTATCGTGATTATAACCTCTAATGCGGAAAAGGAACTGCCGGATGCGTTTCTTAGGAGATGCATATTTCATTATATCGAATTCCCGGATCAGGAAAAGATGGAAGAAATCGTGAAAGTACATTACGGAGACGTAGATAATAAGCTATTAAAGCAGGCGATGGAAGCTTTTTACGGGATTAGAGGCATGAAAGAAATCCAAAAAAAGCCAAGCACTTCAGAATTGCTCGATTGGCTCCAGGCTCTCATGCTAAGCGGCATATCTATTGACAAAATAAAGAAAGAGATCCCTTATGTAGGAGTGCTGCTGAAAAAGAACCAGGATATTGATACGATGTATGAAATCAAAGAAAAAGGTTATACCTTGAAGAGATGGATATAGTATGTTTATTTCATTTTTCTATTATTTAAGGGCAAGAGGTCTAAAGGTTTCTCTTGATGAATGGCTTTCCCTTATAGAGGCATTGGATAAAGGACTTTGCAAAGCAAGCCTTTTGGAGTTTTATCACCTCTGTAGAAGTATTTTGGTCAAAAGTGAAACCGAATATGACAAATTTGACTTAGCGTTTGCTGAATTTTTCAAAAACATCAAAACTCCCGAGGACATTCCGGATGAAATATGGGAATGGCTCAATAGCGACATAAGAACAAGAGATATTAATGATAAAGTAATGTTTGACAGCTTTGTGCTGGAGCTGGAGGAACTTCAAAAACGCCTGCAGGAAAGAATAGCGGAGCAAAAGGAAAGGCACGATGGAGGGAATTACTGGATCGGTACCGGCGGGACTTCCACTATGGGTAACAGCGGATTTAATGAAAGAGGTATTCGTGTGGGAGGAGATGGCCGGCACAAGAATGCGGTTCAGGTAGCAGGCGAAAGAAATTTTAAGGATTTCAGACAGGATAATATATTGAATATCCGTCAATTTCAGATGGCACTTAGAAAACTCAGACAATTTTCATCAAGACTTGATGGTGCAAAGACTGAACTGGATATCGATGCTACTATCGATGAAACCTGCGAACATGCGGGTAATCTGCATATTGTATGGGAGAAACCGAGAAAAAATACGGTAAAGCTCTTGCTGCTCTTTGATTCGGATGGATCGATGATGCCGTACAGTACCCTGTGCAATCAGCTGTTTCAGGCAGTAAGCAAATCAAATCACTTTAAAGATTTGAAGGTTTATTATTTTCACAATTGTATATATGAACACTTGTATACCTCTCCCTATTGCATAAGAGGAGAATGGATTGATACTGAATGGGTGTTATCCAATCTCAGCAGCGAGTACAAAGTGATATTTATCGGCGATGCTGCAATGGCTCCTTCAGAGCTTATGAGCAGAGGAGGAAACTGTTATGTGGGACTGTATAACGAAATGCCGGGTATCGAATGGCTGATGCGGTTTAAGAAAAAATATCCCAAACATATTTGGCTTAATCCGATTCCAGAAAGTGAATGGGAATACACATACGGGTATATAACAATAGAAAAAATTAAAGAGATATTTCCAATGTTCGAGCTTACAATCGACGGTCTGGAAGCAGGAATCAAAAAACTCCTTGTTTCAAGATAGAAATATATTCTCGGCGGATTGCTTATGGCAAGCCGTCGTTTTTACGAGATGAATGTAAGATGTGATTTCGTTGTGAACACCTGTTTACAATTTCCTTGAGATATGATAATATGTTCGTAAGTATAACGAGGCGAAAATGTTCCTACCTCTTTAGATGGCGGGTACAGCTTATTTCACTAAGCAGCGAATATATGTTTAATTTGCGTGTATACGATGAAAGGAGGACTATTTGATGGAACCATTAAAGGATCGCGAACGACAAATACTCAAATATATGAAGGAAGAAATCAAGAAAAAAGGATATCCGCCAACGGTAAGGGAAATGTGTACAGCCTTAGGAATCAAGTCTACTTCAACCACCCATAAGGACCTGGAAAGCCTTGAGATGAAAGGATATATCAAAAAAGACCCTGCAAAGCCGCGTGCATTAATGATTATTGATCCGGATTCAGAAAAAATCGAAGAAAATATGGGATCAATATATTCAGCTGATAAAAATGAGGACAGGTCAGATATAGTGGATGTTCCCGTAATCGGAAGGATCGCAGCAGGCACTCCTATTCTGGCAGCACAGAACATTGAAGATACGATACCCGTCCCAGCACGATTTCTTTCCAAGGGCAACAGCTTTATGCTTACGGTTAAGGGTGAAAGTATGGTGGAAGCAGGAATATTAGATGGGGATTACATTCTGGTTCACCAGCAGAATACAGCGAATAACGGCGATATAGTCGTTGCAATGGTCGATGGATTTGAGAGCGAAGCAACAGTAAAGACTTATTATAGAGAAAGCGGACACATTCGGCTCCAGCCGGAAAACCAGCTCATGAGTCCCATTTTAGTGAGTGACGTTAAAATCCTCGGTCTTGTAAAAGGTGTTTTCCGATATTTTTAATAATAAAAGGGCGGATAAATTTTCATCCGTCCTTCAGCCCTATTATTTTTATTAGGAACTTAGATTTATTTAATCATATCATCTACAGAATCCAATACCTTATCCATGATATTCATAGCAGCTCTCAATTCGGTCTCAGTGATTATAAGAGGAGGACATACTAAAATCATATTCTCGTGCGAATATGTTGAAAATCCTTCGGATTTCAGCATACCTACGATTTTTGGCATCAAACCTTCAGGATCACTGTTGAACGAGACAAGAGGTTCACGGGTTTCCTTACTTTTAACAAGTTCTACGCAGCTGAACAATCCAATGTGTCTGACCTGTCCGACACTTGCATGCTTTTTCTCAAACTCATCAAGGATGTCAGCAAGAACCTTTCCCTGCCTCCTTACATTATCTTCGATGTTTTCTTCCTTGTATGCATTAAGAGTTGCAATGGCTGTGGCACATCCCATAGGGTGGGCACTGTAAGTTAGACCATTAAACATTTTCTTTTCATCAAATATCTTAGCAATCTTTTCAGTTACAATGACGCCGCCAAGAGGGATATATCCGCAGGTTGCACCTTTCGCAAATGTAACAAGATCAGGCTTAACATTAAACTGCTGGAATGCAAACGCAGTCCCCGTTCTATAGAAGCCGGCCATAACTTCGTCACAGATCATTAAGATATTGTGCTTGTCACAGAGAGCTCTTACGCCTTCATAATATCCTTTAGGAGGTATCATGATACCATTGGACCCTACTACGGTTTCAAAGAATATACCGGCGATTTGATCCGGGCCTTCATATAGGATCTGATTTTCCAATAATTCAAGATAAAAATCGGTGATGTCTTCCTCGCTATTGAATTTGCATGCCTTTGGAGCTCTGTAAGCGTAAGGCCCATCAAAATGGATGACACCGGGAACACCCGGTTCTGCTATAAATCTTCTTGGTTCTCCGGTCAGGGAGCTGGCGCCAAAGGAAGCTCCGTGATAGCTTCTGTAAGCCGCAAAAATTTTCCATTTCCCTGTATAGGCTTTTGCATATTTCATTGCATTTTCATTCGCTTCCGCACCGGCATTAACGAAGAAGACTTTTGCTCCTTCCAGACCGGACAGATCAACAATCTTCTGAGCGGCTTCAGAACGAACATCAATTGAATAGCCCGGACCAATAAACGCCATTTCTTCAGCCTGGCGCTTAATTGCCCGGATCAGCTTCTTGTGCCCGTGACCCAAATTGGAGTTTACAAGCTGTGCTGACATATCATAATATTTCTTTCCGTCCTCATCCCAGAAATAAATACCTTCAGCTTTTGGAATTACCATAGGGTTGATTTTCTTTTGTGCACACCATGAATATAGGTTATATTTCATCCCCTGTTCTTTTATTTTTGACATCTTAATTACTCCTTTATGATAGTGTGATTTACTTGAATGCCTTCCTGATTTCTTCATCAAATAAATCTTCATCCTTTGGCTGGTATGAAGGAATAGGTCTTGATACATAGGTAAAGTTCAAGAGGTCTTTCCATGTTGCGTTGTGGGAAATGCTGTTGTGTCCCCAGGTTCCGCATCCCAATGTCATGGACATCGGCAATCCGGAGGTCCATGACCCGCTGTTTGTCAGACACTGAGGAGCATTTACCACAACCTTGCACACAGGCATCAGCTCGGCTAATTTAGTAACCCTTTCGTCGACATTTGTATGAATACCGCAGCTATGGCCTTTTCCCTGGTAATCTAAAATATTGAGAGTTTGCTGAATGGCATCATCGAAATCCTTTGCTCGCCTAAGGGCTGAAATAGGAGAGAGCTTTTCTCCTGCGAACGGGAATTCATCCGAATAACCGCCGTTTTCTTCGACCATGATCATTTTGGTTCCATCCGCAACCTTTATATTGGCAAGCTTTGCGATATCTGTTGCACTCTGTGCCACTATATGTCTGTTCAGCACATGATTTGCAGGGCTTTCAGGCCAGATAGTCTTAAGCAGCTTTTGCTTTTCGTCAGTATTTTCCTTGATAAGATGAGCTCCTTGCTTTGCCATAGCTTGAACAAACGCATCGTATGACTCTTCAAAAACTATAATGGAATTTTCTGTTGAACAGGAAGTTGCGTTATCAAATATTTTGGATTTGATTATCAAGGAAGCAGCATCATCCATTTTTGTAGTGCCATCAACGATGCTTACTACGTTTCCTGTCCCGACTCCGATAGCAGGGGTACCGGAAGAGTATGCCTGCCTGACCATTGGGGTCCCGCCCGTAGCAATGATGAAGTCTGCCTGTTTCATGATTTCTGCAGAGGTTTCGATACTTACATAATCAGGATGAACAGCTTGAACCAGATCTTCCGGTGCATCAAACTTTTTGAGTACTCCTCGGATCATTTCAGTTACTTCCCAGTTTGTATTTCTTGCTTTTGGGTGAGGAGCAAGTATGATTGCATTTCTGGTCTTTAGGGCCATCATTGACTTGACAACAGGAGTTGCCTCGCCATTAGTTACAGGAATTATTGCACCAATGACTCCCATCGACTTAGCATATTTCTCCATTCCCATTTTTTCATCGACTTCAACAAGACCAACAGATTTTTGACCCTTCATCTGGTAATAAGTACCCTTTATCTTACTAAACATTTTCGCTTGTTTATCGGCTGCAATACCCATGCCAGATTCTTTAACCAGGTCTTCACTGTATTTAAGTGCAACATCAGGCTGCGTAAGAGCATATGCAACTGCTGCAGTCAGCTGATCAACCTTCTCTTGTGAAAAACCTTCGGCAACCCTCTGAGCAGCATGTCCTTTTGCTACTAATTCTTTTACATATTCTGCGTAATTGATAGACATTTATACATTCCTCCTTATGAAAAAATAATAATCGTTGTAACTATATTTTGCAATGAATATGCTAAAATTATGAACAATTGATAAAAATAAATATAAATAGCAGATATGCGTTGCAATTACAGAATTTAAAGAAAATAATAATTGTTCATTATGGACGCAACATATTTGTTAATCATATAATAAAATTTCAAGAATATTAATTGACAAATACATAGTTTGATGGTATTATTCACTGGTAACAAAGAAGAAGTAGTCCGCTTCTCACCCTATCGACGTCAGTTGCTAAGGTTTAATATGAAAAATTCCTTTTAAATGCAGAAATGCAAAGGTTTGTTTTTTGAGAGCGGATACGAATATCCGCTTTTTTATTATGTCAATATTGATTTTGACTTTTAGTATTTAGGAGGTGCGAATCATTAGCAAGGAAAATCAGATCAACGAAGAAATTCGTGATAAAGAATTGAGAGTAATCGACAGTGATGGGACGCAATTAGGGATTATAAGCCTTGATGCAGCAATGAATCTGGCAAATGAAAGAAAATTGGATCTAGTTAATATTGCTCCTACAGCAAAACCGCCTGTCTGTAAGATTCTTGATTACGGAAAGTTCAGGTATGAACTTCAAAAGAAGGATAAAGAGGCCAAGAAAAAACAAAAGATTACTCAGATAAAAGAAATACGCTTGAGTACATTTATTGAAGAGCATGATCTGGCTGTGAAAGCCAATAATGCTGCAAAGTTCCTGAAAGAAGGTGACAAAGTAAAAGTCAGCCTGCGATTCAAAGGAAGAGAAAAGGATTATGTTAGCAAAGGCCAGGCAGTTATGAGCAAGTTTGCCGAATTTATTTCCGAATCTGGTGTGATTGAAAAGAAACCAGAGTTTGAAGGCAGAAGTTTGATTATGATTTTAGCACCAAAAACGGATAAGTAGCGAGGCGCTGATGTCCTGCGGCTCGTTTAAATGATTTGTAGGAGGATTTTTAAGAATGGCAAAAACAAAGATGAAGTCTCACAGGGGAGCGAGTAAAAGATTTAAATTGACCGGCAGCGGTAAAGTAAAGAGAAACAAGGCCTACAAGAGCCATATTCTTACAAAGAAAAGTGCGAAGAGAAAAAGAGGATTGAGAAAAGCTACATTACTCACAAGCGCTGACCACAAGAGAATCAAATCGGTTATAAACATGTAAGGATATAGGAGGAAAAATGAAATGGCAAGAGTCAAAAAAGGATTAAATGCAAGAAAAAGGCATAAGAAAATATTAAAGTTAGCTAAGGGTTTTTACGGATTAAAGAGCAAGGTCTTTAGGGCTGCCAATCCTGCAGTAATGAGGTCGCTTCGTTCAGCATATGTCGGAAGGAAGAATAAGAAGAGAGAATACAGAAGGCTGTGGATTGCAAGGATCAATGCCGGTGCGCGCATGAACGGGATTTCATACAGCAGAATGATGAACGGTCTGAGAGTTTCAGGCATAGAAATCAACAGAAAGATGCTATCGGAAATGGCGATTCATGATCCTGCAGGTTTTGCGCAACTTGCTGAGACAGCAAAAAAAGCTGTAAAATAAATATCGACATTTTATTTTGACAAAATAATACCCCCTCATGGCACTATAATCATTTATTAGATTGGTGGCAGCGAGGGGGTTTTGTTTTGGAGATATATGCCGAATATCTTTTCCTGGAGAACGCTGTGACAGGAGGATTGATCCTTCTTCTTACCGGGAAAATTGCGGGTGTAAAGTGTAAAAAGGGAGTATTGCTTATCGGAAGCACGCTATGTGGCTTATATTCATTCATTCTCTTTTGGGACTCCCCGTATCCTGTGGCTGCGCTCCTCTCAAAACTTTTTTTTTCTGTCATACTGATTTTCGTTGTGTTTCGTCCGGGAAAGGTGCGCAGGCTTGCAAGGATTACATTGATATTTTATCTGATCAGTTTTGCTATGGGAGGAATTACAATAGGTTCTATGTATTTTTTTGGGGTTAAAGGTATATCGAATAATAATTCAATCTATCTTGGCAGTTTCGGTTATGTTTATATCTTACTCGGCTGTGTATTGACGGGTTTCTTTTTTAGCATGCTTTCAAATTTTATAACGAGCAGGATGATAAAAGAGCGGACCTTTGCAGATGTTGAGATTACCCTGAAAGGTAAAGCCGTGACCATAAAGGGGATGGTAGATACGGGGAATTTTCTGAAAGACCCGCTGACCGGCAAACCCGTAATGATAATTTCGGCAGATGCGGCAAAAAAGTTTCTTCCTTTAGAGATTGTGGAAGAAGCAGTGAAAAACGGAAAGATGCGAGATATCCCGGAAAAGCTTAAGAATACCGGATATGTCGGCCGCATCAGATTAATACCTTTTCATTCCATCGGTGAAGAGGAAGGCTGCCTGATTGGTATACGGATCGATAAAATCCGCATTCTATTACATAAGAATAAAGGTGAAGTGTCTGCAGTAACTTCAGAAGGCGCTATCCTTGCTATTTACAAAGGAAAGTTCTCATTCGGACAGTTTGATGAAGACTGTTCCATCCTATTGCATGCAAGTTTGCTAAAAGGAGGAATTGCTGGCAATGTTTAAGACAATATTGGAAATTACAATTCAAAACGGGATAAAGCTCAGGCTGTACGCTCTGAATATCAGAAAAAAACTGATTTGGATATTACAGGGACATAAAACGGATGAGATCTTTTACATAGGAGGCAGCTATGTATTACCGCCGCCTCTGGATTCGGAAGAAGAGCGAAAGCTTTTGGAACAGCTTGCAAAGAATAATGAAGATGCCAAGACGATATTAATAGAAAGAAATCTCAGGCTGGTGGTTTATATCGCAAAGAAATTTGAGAATGCAGGAGTGAATGTGGAAGACCTGATCTCAATAGGAGCCATAGGACTGATTAAAGCAGTAAACACCTTTAACATTGACAGAAACATCAAGTTGGCAACTTATGCTTCCAGATGCATTGAAAATGAAATTCTTATGTATCTTAGAAGAAGCAGCCGGACGAGAAGTGAGGTTTCATTTGATGAACCGCTAAATACAGATTGGGACGGGAATGAACTGCTGCTTTCAGACATTTTGGGGACTGAAAACGATATCGTTTATAATCACATCGAAGAAGAGGTGAACAGGGATCTGCTTATTTATGCCTTAAAAAAGCTGACAAACAGGGAAAAGCAGATTATGGAAATGCGATTCGGGCTTATAAGCGGCAGGGAAATGACACAAAAAGAGGTGGCGGATAAGATGGGGATTTCTCAATCCTACATTTCAAGATTGGAAAAAAAAATTATTGGGAGGCTCAGAAAAGAAATTAAGAAGTTAGGATAGAAAAGTGGAGAAGGCAGAATAAAAACATACCCCAATGTTAAGAATAAGGATTAACATCGGCTGTTGCGCGAATGTACTGCTTAAGGGGGCAAAACAGGAAGCGGAGGTCCTTATTATGGCAAGCAAGGTTGAGATCTGTGGTGTTAATACATCAAAGCTGCCAGTATACAAAGATGTAGAAATGAAAAAAATGATTGAACAGATAAAAGGGGGAGATAATGAGGTAAGAGACGAGTTTATAAAAGGAAATCTGCGATTGGTATTAAGTGTGATACAGCGCTTTAGCAATAGAGGGGAAAACCCAGATGATTTATTTCAGGTGGGATGCATAGGCCTCATCAAGGCATTGGATAATTTTGACACATCCCACAACGTAAGGTTTTCAACATATGCGGTTCCGATGATAATCGGTGAGATCAGAAGGTATCTGAGAGATAACAATTCGATTCGAGTTAGCCGCTCCCTGCGTGATACAGCATATAAAGCGCTGCAGTCAAAGGAAAGGCTTTCCAGAGAACTGCAGCGGGAGCCTACGATAAATGAAATAGCAAAGGATATGGAAATGCCAAGGGAAGAAATCGTTCTTGCCATGGATTCCATACAGGATCCAATTTCATTATTTGAACCGATATTTCATGACGAGGGAGACGCAATATACGTCATGGATCAGGTCAAGGACACGAAAAACACGGATGAAAAATGGATGGAAAACATATCACTGAAGGAGGCATTAAAAAAGCTGACGAGCCGTGAAAAGCACATCCTGACTATGCGGTTTTTCGAAGGTAAGACGCAAATGGAGGTGGCGGATGAAATTGGAATCAGCCAGGCGCAGGTCAGCAGGCTGGAAAAGAATGCCTTAAAATACATGAGAAAATATGTTTGATTATTATTTGTGGATATTAATTGCATGTCTTAATGAAAGTATGTCCGAAAGGGTATACTTTTTCTTTTCTCATCATAAGTATAACAAGACTAAAAATTTTCTTCAGACTAATTGTTACAGGAAGCCAACACAGTGAGATGAGGGGGATAAAGGAAATGATAAGCACACATGATCTGAAAAATAAGGAAGTTATCAATATTTATGACGGAAAAAGCCTGGGATATGTTTATGACATTGAAGTAAATCTTGAAAAGGGTATAATTGAAGGAATTATTGTTCCGGCACAGAGAAGTTTTTTTCATTTCTTCAGTCGCGGTGATGACGATTATGTTATTAAATGGAAAGATATCAAAAGAATCGGAGACGATGTGATTCTTGTTGATGTCGCTGGGATACTCGGAACGGACATAGGCCTTGAAAGAAATTATATGACAAACATCAGACCCTATAGCGCAGCTGACGAAGACAGAGATAAGAATAACGATTGAGAAAAGCCTTGCATAAGGCACATTATATAGGTAAAATAAATCCATAATACAGCATAGATTGTATGTCGGCAAGTATTGCATGTAGTGGAGGTGGAATATGAAGTGCCCGTTTTGTGAAAATATGGATACAAGGGTAATTGATTCAAGACCGACGGAAGAGGGACATGCCATAAGGCGCAGGCGTGAATGTGATAGTTGCAGTAAGCGTTTTACAACCTACGAAAAGGTGGAAGAGATGACATTTATGGTCATCAAAAAAGACGGCAGCCGTGAAGCATTCAATAGAAAAAAGGTTTTAAACGGGATTATTAAGGCTTGTGAGAAACGACCGGTACCCATAGCATCCATCGAAAAAATAGTTGACGAAATCGAACGAGGATTAAACAACATGATGGAAAAGGAAGTTGAAAGTAAGCTGATCGGCGAAGTGATTATGGAACATTTGAAGAAATTGGACGAGGTTGCCTATGTACGTTTTGCTTCCGTTTACCGTCAGTTTAAGGATGTAAATACATTTGTCGCAGAAATTGAAAAGCTGCTTGGCAACAATAAGGAAAATGGAGAAAATGTCGATGGGAAATAAAATAAGGATTGCAATTGATGGTCCTTCGGGGGCGGGAAAGAGCACAATTGCAAAACGAGTGGCCAAGCAGCTGGGTATAGATTATATCGATACCGGCGCAATGTACAGAGCCGTGGGATATAAGATCATCAAGAAGCAGATAGACTTGAACGATACAAAGTCACTGACGGAGATGCTGGCAGAAACAGAGATCGACTTTGTCAACGGAGATATTATTCTGGACGGCGAGATAATTAATGATAAGATAAGGACAAATGAAATATCAAAGATGGCTTCGGATGTTTCGGCTTTGCAGGCGGTAAGAGACAAGCTAATTGATATTCAAAGGGAAATGGGACAAGCAAAAAGTGTAGTCATGGACGGCAGAGACATTGGAACCAACGTGCTTAAGGAAGCGGAATACAAGTTTTTTATGACTGCTTCTGTCCAAGAACGCGCACGTAGGAGGTGGCTGGAGCTCTCAGAAAAAGGGGAGAAGGTGGATTTAGCTAAGGTTGAAGCAGATATAATTCAAAGAGATCATAAGGATTCAACAAGAAAAATCAATCCGCTGAAAAAAGCTGAAGACGCAATTGATCTGGACACAACCGGCATGTCGATAGACGAAGTAACAAATAATATTCTGGAGGTAATAAAATGGCAATAGTAAGACCTTTTCGCGCTGTCAGACCAAAAAGGGAATATGCCGAGCAGGTAATATCCCTGCCATATGATGTGATGAACAGAGCAGAAGCATCAAGTATGGCTGCAGACAATCCGTATAGTTTTCTTCATATCTGCAGGTCGGAAATCGATCTGCCGCTAATAGACGATCCTTACTCGGATCAGGTATATTCGAAAGCCAGAAAGAATATTGATGATTTTCTGTCAAACGGGATCCTGATCAGAGATGAAAATCCTCTTCTATATATCTATAGACAAACAATGAATGGTCGAACACAGACAGGTATTGTCGGCTGTGCCGCCATAGACGAATATCTGAATAATACGATAAAAAAGCACGAACTTACAAGAGTGGATAAAGAACTGGACCGCATTCGTCATTTTGATAGGTGCAACATGAATACAGAGCCGGTTTTTCTGACATATCGCGATGATAAAAGGCTGCGGACTATAATAGAAGGATGGGTGAGAAATCATGAACCCGAATATGACTTTACGACGAAAGATGGGATAGGGCATGCACTTTGGGCGATTACAGATAAGGGAGTAATAGAATCTCTGTCGTCTCTTTTTGATGAAATAGACTCCTTGTATATAGCTGACGGACATCACCGTTCGGCTTCTGCAGTCAAAGTTGGGCAGAAACGAAGAGAGGAACATCCGGGTTATACAGGAGAAGAAGAATTTAACTATTTTATGGCAGTCATTTTCCCTGATTCAGATTTAAGAATATTTGATTATAACCGTGTCGTCAAGGACTTGAATGGATTTACTGCAGAAGCTTTTCTTGACAAGGTGTCAGAGAAATTTGAAATAGAACAGTTTGACGCAGGATTGTATAGACCGGAGACAAAACATACATTTGGGATGTATTTGAAAGATCAATGGTATAAACTGACTGCTAAAACAGAGATCGTTTGTAATGAAGATGCGATAAAAAGTCTGGATGTATCCATATTACAGGAGCATCTACTGCATCCGATCCTTGGAATTGAAGATCCGAGAACAGATAAAAGAATTGATTTTGTAGGCGGAATCCGTGGTTTGGAAGCACTAAAAGAAAGGGTAGAACAGGATATGGCCGTCGCCTTTGCACTGTATCCGGTATCAATCTCAGATCTGCTTGCAGTATCTGATAAAGACATGATTATGCCGCCAAAGTCCACGTGGTTTGAACCGAAGCTGGGCAGCGGATTGTTCATGCATGAATTATAAAAAAGTATTTTCCGTACTAGCTCGCCCAATTTGCAAAGCAAATTGTCGGCGAACTTATGCAAAGAAATTACAAATCTGTGATTTGTAAATTTCTACTGCGAAATCTGCCGTTTTTAAATGCTTCGCATAAAAACGGTAAAAGGTTTCACGCTTTCCTTTGAAGTATAAAAACCTCCTGACTATGGAAACATAGTTTTAGGGGGTTTTTGACATGAAAAGAAGGTTAACTGCAATATATTTGCTGTTCATAATCTTGCTGCTGACTTTGGGTGCCAGATTGGCTCTGATTCAGATTATTGACAGTGAGAAATATGCTTTTGCTAACACAAAACAGCAAAGGATAATATTGAACGGAGAAGATACAAGAGGTACTATTTATGACAGGAATGGAAATCGACTGACCGGAACCGATCATAGCTATATATATATATTAAAAAAAGAAGCTTTGGATGAAACTGCAGAAAGAATATTTCAGATGATCGGGGCAAGGAAGATAAAGAATGAAAATAATAGGTATGAAGTATATCGCAGCAGCATTTTCAGTAAAGAGGCTGCCTATATTCTCAAACGCGATTATGGGGCTTTTGTCATAAAAGGATCTGCGAGATACGTAACAAATCAACCGGCAGTGCATTTTATCGGATATATCAACGAAATCGATGGCACAGGAATATCCGGCATAGAAAAGTCGTTTAATGATATTTTATCCAAGAAACAGAAGGTTGTATACGCCTCGGTCGACGGAAAAAGGATGATCATACCGGGTCTTGGCATTTCCAGTACGGTAACAAATCCCGATTGTGGCGTGTACACAACATTAGATATCAAAATACAAAAAAAGGCAGAAGAGATTTTAGAGAACTCGGGTAAAAACGGTTCAATCGTCGTATTGGATGCCGAGAATGGAGAACTGCTTGCAGGTGCGAGCACTCCTTTCTTTGATCCAGAGAAGATAGAAGATTATTTGGATAGCGATAACGAAGAATTCCTCAATAAAGTAACCCAAAGCGTATATCCTCCCGGATCGATTTTTAAAATAGTAGTTGCAGCTGCTGCTCTGGAAAAAGGAGTGGTCAATGCTGATACAAAATTTTTGTGTAAAGGCTCCGAAGATATCAATGGAACAATAATAAAATGTTCGAAAGAAGAAGGACATGGTGAGATCAACTTCAGGGATGCTTTCGCTGAATCATGTAATTCTGCTTTTATTCAATTGGGTGCAATGACTGGCGGAGAAGATATTCTGAAAATGGCAGAGGACTTCGGCTTAGGGGAGAATGCTTTTCAAAGTGAAATTGAGGAAAAACCCGGTTTGCTTCCAGATAGGGACGATATTCAGGGAGCGGGTATCGGAAACTTGTCCATAGGGCAGGGAAAGCTTCTGATTACGCCGGCGCAGGCAACCAGAGTTACATCCATTATTGCTTCGGGAGGAATTGACTATGGCTTGACCTTGATCAGGGGAATCACAGAGGGAGGAGAAATCGAGCCTCTGGGAAAGAAACCCAATAGAAGGGTAATCACTAAAGAAACCGCTGATTTAATAAGCAATTTGATGGTGGATACAGTGAATCACGGAACTGCCGATAATCTGACAGGATCAGGAGTATCCATTGCAGGCAAGACAGGATCTGCTGAAGCGTATTACCATGGTGAAATGGTCGTACACGGATGGTTTACAGGTTTTTTTCCGGCAGATAAGCCTGCTTATGTCATCACGGTGTTCGTAGAATCCGGAGGATCCGGGAGGGCTTCTGCTGTCCCTTTGTTTCAGCAGATGGCGGAATATCTCAATTTAGCAAAACTTTAATCCTTAATTTTATGGTTAAAAATTATATTCATCCGAAAAAGCCTCCTTCAGCTTTGTAATAGCTTTTTTTTCAATTCTTGATACGTAAGAACGTGAAATGCCAAGTTCTTTTGCCACTTCCCGCTGAGTCTTTGCATTTTCGCCTGCCAAACCGAACCGTTTCATGATCACCATTCTTTCTCTTTCTTTGAGAAGAGTGCATATAGCCTCATGAAGTTTTTTTACCTGCATTTTATTATCTATATCATCTATGATTGCGTCCGTATCCGTCCCCAGAATATCATTAAAATTGATTTCATTACCATCTTTATCAGTGCCCACAGGATCATTCAGGGAAACCTCAATTTTTGTTTTTTTAGTAGTCCGTATATTCATTAATATTTCATTCTCGATGCATTTTGCTGCATATGTTGCAAGCCGGACGCTCTTGTTTCGATTATATGTATTTACGGATTTAATCAGACCGATTGTCCCTATGGAGATAAGATCATCCGGATTTTTCCCGGTATTTGCATATTTCTTGGCAATATGAGCAACTAATCTCAGATTTCGCTCGATTAGGATATTTTTTGCTTCTTTATCACCCTGCTCATAAAGCAAAAGATAATGGGATTCTTCTTTGTCAGTTAAAGGTTGGGGAAATGAGTTCCCCATAGAAACATAAGAGGATAATAAAACAAGAGGATGGGACAACAGCAGGGAGGTAAGTATCAATGAAATGCTCATACATAAAACCCCTTTCCGCATATATCAGAATGTTTAAATTATATGCACAAAAAGGGGTAATAGTGCCTGTCAGGCTGAAATGGGGACATCGAAACCTGTCTCTTTATATGCCAGTCATTCGCAAAAGAAACCGTGAAACCTATTGCCGTCTTTATGCGCAGCATTTAAAGACGGCGGTTTCTAAGCGAATGACTGGCATACTTCCGGCCAGTTTTTTTCAAGCTCTGATTTGATTTTTACCCAGGGAAACCCCATCACATTATCATAATTTCCAATAATATGACTGACATGCTTCCCCCAAGCACCTTGAATTGCATATCCTCCGGCTTTGTCCCAGGGTTCCTTTGTCCTGATATAGTTACTGATTTCATCATCACTGTAATTCCTAAAGAAGACTTCGGTCACATCATAGATTACAGTACGTTTAGTACTGCCGGGACGTACAAGCGCAACGCCGGTTGCAACATAATGGCTGGTGTTTCTAAGCAATTTCAGTATATTTTCCGCATCATTTTCATCGGTTGGCTTACCTATCATATGCCCCTTGTATACGATGGTATCAGCAGCAATTATGACAGAAGCATTGGAGAAATCAGGCGTATGATCCAGCAACATTTTTTCAACATGCAGTGCCTTTTTTAAAGCAAGGTACATTACCGACTGCTCCATATTAATGTCCAAAGGCAATATCTCATCTGCGCTGGAAGGAATAATGACAGGCTCAATTCCGTTTTCTTTCAGCATCTCGATCCTTCTTGGAGAAGAGGATGCCAATATGATATGGCTGTTCATAATACCAATCTTTCGTTCAACGATTTGAAATAAATATGATGCAATTTTATCATTTCGAAATAAAAAACACAAGAAAGTAAACAATGCGACATGCAGAAGCCATCAGGTTTCCCTGATGGCTTCTGTGCATTCACAGTAATATTTTTTACTTAGCTTAACGTAAAAGACTCGCAGTCAGTACATTTTTTATCCTTCGGTGCTTGTTCGTGTGTACCAACCTGAATCTGGCTCAGTGCACAGTATTCTGCATTGTCACAATGATGTTTACAGGCATCAACGGAGCACATGATACTGTGATTTCTATTAGTTTTGTCCATAATTACCTCCTTTTTCGTCACCAATTTTCATTATTATTATGTCTCTCAAAAAATTATATATGGTAGGGAATATTTGGAATTTGAAAAAGAAAAAAGTAAATTTTTTGCATTCTTAACTTTTTAATTGTATTAAGCCGGTCTAAATGTTAATATAGTATTACTTATGGGGGAATGAGTATATAAGCAGTTAACATCGATTTGAATCATCGTTGAGAGGGAGGAGAACAAGAGGAAAACCAAGGGGGAAACATGAACTGCGTAAGAAAAGAAGTTATGATCAAAGAACTGCCTTCTGAGGAACGACCAAGAGAGAAACTCATCCAATATGGCGCCGGAGCCTTGTCTAATGCAGAGCTTTTAGCCATACTTATCGGTACGGGAACACGAGAAGCATCAGCACTTATGCTGGCGAATCGTGTACTGGCATTTGAAGGAGAAGGAATTTCGTACTTGACGAGCTGCCAGCCGGATGAATTGACAGAAATACCCGGAATAGGGCAGGCAAAGTCATGCCAGATTATCGCGGCTATTGAACTCGGGAAACGTATCGCCACTAAACCAAGAACAAAAAAAATCAATATTAAATCACCTGATGAAGTTGCCGATTTATTTCTTGAAGAGATGAGATATTTAAAAAAAGAATACTTTAAAGTTCTGCTCTTAAATACCAAAAATGAAATCATAATGATCGAAAATATATCTGTTGGAAGCCTGAACAGTTCTGTGGTTCACCCCAGAGAAGTGTTTTGCACTGCTATAAAGAAAAGCGCTTGCTCCATGATTGCGGTTCATAATCATCCGAGCGGAAATCCAACACCCAGTCAAGCAGATATTGATATTACAAAAAGGTTGGTGGAAGCAGGGGAACTGTTGGGCATTAAGGTACTTGATCACCTGATTATAGGAGATGGAACCTATACAAGCTTAAAAGAAATGATGCTGATATGATGAGCCGGTCTGAATATAATAAGGAGTAGAAGCAATATGTGTTTTTTTGTAAAGGATATTGGAATTGACTTAGGTACAGCAAATACACTGATTTATATAAAAAAAAAGGGAATTATCCTGAATGAGCCATCTGTCATTGCTGTGGATGCCCATACGAAAGAAGTATTGGCAACAGGGAAGAAAGCAAAGGAGATGGTTGGAAGGGCACCGGATAATATAAGGGTCGTCAGACCATTGCAGGATGGTGTGATATCAGACTTTGAGATGACCGCCAGTATGTTGAAAACCTACATCAAAAGAGTTTTACCCGAATCATCTTTATTCACTAAAGTAAGAGTAGTAGTAGGTGTTCCCTCGGGCGTAACGGAGGTTGAAAAGAGAGCAGTCGAAGAAGTGGTACGCCAGATGGGAGCAAAGATGGTTTTCATATTAGAGGAACCGATGGCAGCTGCAATCGGTTCGGGACTTGCCGTAGACAGTGCCATGGGCTGTATGATCGCTGACATCGGAGGCGGTACTTCTGATATCGCCATCATCGCTCTTGGAGGGATAGTAACAAATACTTCACTGAGATATGCCGGTGATAAGCAAAACGATGCAATCATTGCACATATGAGAAAGCGGTATAATTTGCTGATCGGTGATAAAACAGCAGAAGAGATAAAGATAACAGTAGGTTGTGCTTACATAGACAGTAATGATCCTGATGCTAACATGCAGATGGAAGCAAGAGGCAGGGATATTATTACCGGACTTCCCAACACAGTTACAATTACGTCTATTGATATTTCAAAGGCATTGGAAGAGCCAATTAAGATTATAATTGACGGAATAAAAAGCACTCTTGAGAAGGCACCTCCTGAAATTGCAGCAGATATAGTCAGCAGCGGTCTTATCCTATCCGGAGGAGGAGGCTTGCTCAGGGGTTTGGACAAGCTGATTGAAAGGTCCACCGGACTAAATGTAGTTATTGCGGAAAATGCGTTAGAAGCAGTTGCGGAAGGAACCGGAAAAAGTCTGATCAGTATAGAGAAAGTTCAAAAATACGCGGGGAGAGGCATGAAAAAGAGGATATGAATTGGCTGAGAGAACATAAAATTTTAACGGCAATTGTATCGGTTTTGCTTGTATTAACGATGATCATTGCTTTTTCCAATAGTCAAATCGGCAACAGCACTTACTTGGGACGCACTATTGCAAAGGCGATGACATTTGTCCAGGAACCTGTTTCAAATGCAGGAAGCGGAGTAAAATCCGGAATCGGGGGAATCCTTCAATTCAGAAGCATTCTTAAGGAGAACGAACGACTGAAGGAACAGGTTTCAGATCTTAACCGTGAAATCATTAAGATGCGGCTTACGGAAGCAGAATTGGAAGAGCTGAGAAGCCTGTCCGACATTTTAGGCTATGAGGATATTTCTCTTAGATATTCCTATGCGACCGCAAATGTCATTGCGATGGATGGTTCAAACTGGTTTAATCTTTTTACAATAAACGCAGGAACAGATGATGGCATATATAAAGATGCAGTAGTGCTCAACGGAGACGGATTGATTGGACGTGTGTTGGAGGCTGGACCTGACTGGTCCAAGGTCATTTCTGTGATCGATGAATCCAATTCAGTCAGTTTCATAGTATTTAGAGATATGCAGCTGCTTGGTATACTCTCCGGTGACGGAAAAGGAAGCTTGGAAGGGTATATGATCGACCCTGATGCTGCAATCATTGAAGGAGATCTTTTGATAACTTCGGGAATAGGCTTGTATCCGGAAGGGATTCCAATAGGAAAGGTAACGGGTGTTGAATGGAATAATGACACTCTTCTTAAAACGGTTACCATCGAGCCTAGTGCATATTTTAAAAATCTTAAAAAAGTTACCGTACTTATAAAAAAATAAGGCTGCTGAAAGGTTCTGCAGGCCTTGATAAATATTGGGGGCCGCTTTGAAATACAGATATTCTCTTCTTTCATTTTTAATAGCTTTTATTCTTCAGACTACTGTGATGAATCACTTTAGTATATTTCAGATGTCACCCAACTTAATTCTATGCTTAGTAGTGGTTTATTCATTTTTATATCAAGGGTATCATGGGATAATCAACGGAATTCTTTTTGGATTGATCGTTGATGTCTGTTTTGCAGAAGTTATTGGAATTGCTGCCCTTTCTAATTTTATTGTATCATTGATATGTATTGAACTTAAACGTTATCTCAATAAAGACAGTCTGATTTCTGTAGTGATCGCATCATCAGTCGGAACGATGGCATATTCACTTCTATATTGGAGCATATACAAGATGCTGGGAAATGACTATGACCTTATGTATGTTATGGGAAAAGAAGCTGTATTGCTCATTTATCATATTTTAGTAATTGCAATAATATATCAGATAATCAGCCATAGCATAATCAAACATCACGGTGACAGGTATATGTATCGTGGAAGTTTGCAGGAAGCAAGGAGCTTGGACCGGAAATGAAATGGATAAAATCCAGAAACAATCAAATACTCGCGATGGTCATGATAATGATGGCAATCCTCGGAATCAGACTCTTTGGCCTGACGGTAGTTGAGGGCGCCCAGTGGGATAAAGCAGCATCCAACATCAGTATAAAAAGCATAAGTACTTCTGCACCGAGGGGAGAGATTCTGGATCGTTATGGCAGAGTTATGGCAGGGAATATACCGAGCTTTACCGTGCAATTCAGCCCCGGAAATTTGACGAATGAGCAGATCAATTTCGTTTCTCGCAATCTGATTCGAATATTAGAGGAAAATGGTGACAATTATTATGATAATTTTCCGATTTTAATAGAGAATGGAAAATTCTATTATACCTACCAGAAAGATATTGAAAATTGGCTTGCATCTCAGTCAATGCCGACGAACTACTCGGCAGAACAGGCCTTTTTTGAGATCAGATGGCGGCAGAATATTGACGAAGGTCTGGATAAATACGATGCTCAGGCAGAACTTCAGTCTGTTTATAATATCTTTCCTCCAATTTCCGTGAAAAACATGAAATATCTGAAGGAGCTTGACAAAGAGAGTTTTTTGGGGAGATATAAACTGGATACGAGTCTTACTGCAAAAGAAGCCTTTCAGGCACTTAAAGAAAAATTTGAACTCCCTTCATCTATTAGCGATGCGGAGGCACGGAAGATCATGGTGGTCAGAAATGAACTCTCTTCTCAAGGCTACCGAAAATATATACCTGCGAAGATTGCAGGCGGAGTCTCTGAAGAGACGATCGTAATCGTTAAAGAAAAGAACTCTGATCTGCCGGGAGTTGAAGTGGTTGCAGAGTCAATTCGATATTACCCGAATGGAAATACAGCAGCGCATGTGCTTGGATATCTCGGACAGATTTCAGAGAGTGAGAAATCCGAGTATGTGGATGAAAAAGGATATAAAGCGAATGATTTAATCGGACGGGAAGGTATAGAAAAAACATTGGAATCCACATTAAAAGGCAAGGATGGGACAAAAAATGTTGAAGTCAATGCTTTTGGCGAACTGGTCCGAGTAATCAATGAAACAGAACCACAAAAAGGGAAGGATGTTTATCTAACCATAGACCTTGAGCTGCAGAAAACAGCGGAAGCAGCGCTTGAACAGGCGCTGACCGAAATTCAAAAAGCGGGAACCTTTCAAAGTCAATGGGGCAATTATAAATATGGCACGGCATATAAAAATGCAAATGTAGGGGCAGTTGTAGCACTTGATGTAGAAACAGGAGATGTTCTTGCTTCTGCAAGTTACCCGGATTTTGATCCTAATCTATTTGCATCCGGAATCAGCAAAGAAGACTGGAACGCACTGCAGGGAGTAAATCTCCGTGACCCACTGTCACCTTTGCCCTTGTTTAATGTAGCCGCCAGAACCGCGGTTCAGCCGGGATCCACCTTTAAAATGGTTACTGCGACCGCAGCCTTGGAAAGCGGATTGGACCCGTTAACAAGATTAAGAGACGGAGGCGCTGTCAAGCTTGGAAACAGGACTTACGGCTGCCTTGTTTGGAACAGAAACAGAAGTACTCACGGATATATAAATCTGTACGAAGCCCTTGAAGTATCCTGCAACTACTATTTCTTCGACATTGCAACAGGGAAAGACTTCAGTAAGGGTACTTCTTTGGGTTTCAAGGATCCGATTAATATCAAAAAAATTACTTCTTATGCCGAGCAGTATGGTCTTGGACTTGAAACAGGCATTGAGATTCCGGAGACGGTCGTACCCGTACCAAGTGAAGAAAGAAAGCTGGCACAGATAAAAGCCATGCTTCGGAATGTATTAATAGGCAGAGCAGAGATGTATTTCGAGAATTCATTGATAGATGATAAGGAAAAACTACACGAGAACATAATGACGATAGTAAGCTGGACAGAAGAAAATCCAACAAGAAATGAGCTAATAAAGAGGCTTGGCACTCTCAATGTAAAAGAAGATCTGATCGAAACAGTTGCGGATTTATGTAAATTTACCTATTTTAATCAAGCGACATGGACAACAGGGGATGAATTGAACATTTCTATAGGACAGGGTGAAAATGCATACACTCCTTTACAGATGACCAATTATGTTGCCACCATCGGAAATAAAGGAGTACGCAATGAGGTGAGCCTGATTAAAGCTATCGAAGATTTAGGTAATATAAAGAGGGAAGCCGGAAAGAAAATTGAAATTAAAGATGAAAAAAATTTGGAGCATATAATTGAAGGTATGGAAAGAGTCGTTTCGGGATCAAGAGGAAGCCTGAGGAGTGTGTTTGCAAACTTCCCTGTCCAAGTAGCAGGAAAAACCGGAACCGCTGAAAGAGGCGGCAAGGTGAATCCTCCGGACGAAGTGGAATACATCAAACAACATCTTGCACAAATCAACCGCAGTTTAAAGTGGGAGGATGTGGAAGCAGAGTTAGTAAGACTTATGGAAGATTACCCTGATATCTATACCACAAGAAACTATGCAGTCAGGCAGGCGGTAATCAATTTGAGCAATGGAAAGGTAACATCAGCAAAGATAGACGCATATAAGGCAGACTATGATCCCTTTGCCTGGGTCATGACCCTCGCGCCTGCTGATGATCCGAAAATTGCAGTAGGTGTTCTGCTTTTTCAGGGAGGAACAGCCGGATATGCTGCACCGGTCGCCAGAGAGGTAATTGCAAAATATCTGCAATTAGATAAAATATATAAAGACTATGATTTGGACACAAGAATCACGCAGTAAGGAGAAAAAAATGGGCAAGGTTATTTTAATAGCTTCAGGAAAAGGCGGTGTTGGAAAAACAGTTTTTACTTCTAACATCGGAGCGAAGCTTGCGTTGCAAGGGTACAAGGTTGTTCTGATCGATATGAATATGGGCTTGAGAAATCTGGATATCTGTCTGGGCTTAGAAAACAAGATTGTCTATGATGTTGCGGACGTTCTTTCCGGCATATGCAGAATCAAGCAGGCATTGGTCAGAGACAGGAGGTTTCCTGAGCTATACCTGATGTCAGCCGCCCAAAATAAACAAAAAGCAGAAATTACTCCTTTACATATGAAAGTATTATGTAAGAAATTGAAAAATAGCTTTGACTATATTATTATTGACGCGCCGGCAGGAGTGGATGAAAATTTGGAAATTGCAGGTGCAGGGGCTGATATGGCAGTGATCATAACCGTACCTGAATACGCGGCAGTTCGTGATGCGGATGCGTTGGATCATCTTCTCATGGATATGAGTATAGAAAAACGTACTTATGTTATTAATAAGGTTAAAGCAAATCTTATAAGTTCGGGGCTTGTACCCAGTATTGCTCAAATTGCTGAAACGATGAGACCCGACATGGCAGGTATCATTCAATATGATGAAAACATACATATCGCTGCCAACAACGGAATGCCAATAGTATATAAAGAGGGGACGTACATAGAAAAAAACTTTACAAAAATAATTGACAGAATCATAGGGCTAATATGACAGAAAAAGATATCGAAAAGAAAAAACAAGACCGAAGCAGCGATTTTGCACTCCGGTCTTTTTAATATTAATAAAAACTTAGTTTTCCATCTGCCGCGCCATAAAATTCGCACCTATTTCCGCTGCTTTCAGCTCCGTTTCTCCCAAAGGGTCTTTGATGCTTTTCGAAAGGATGACAATTGATCCGATAGCATCACCCTGAGATACGATAGGAACGAGAATCTGTGATTCGAAATCAGATTGATTTTCGCCATCAGCTGTGACAACGCAGAGCGCTCCCTTTTCAAGGATAACTTTGCTTGTCTTATCTTCGATAATTTTTTCGAGATCTTTTCCGATTCTTTTTTCCAGAAAGTCTTTTTTCGGACCGCCTGATACAGCAATGATATGATCTGTATCTGAAATTAAAACAAGCTCTCCCAAAATATTATTTGCAGAATCCGCATATTCACCTGCAAATTGACTCAATTCGCTGATCGGAGAATATTTCTTAAGTATGACTTCTCCTTCTCTGTCAGTAAAAATTTCAAGCGGATCGCCTTCACGAATTCGCATTGTCCTTCTGATTTCTTTTGGAATAACCACCCGGCCAAGATCATCGATTCTTCTTACTATCCCTGTTGCTTTCATTTGATCCTCTCCTCATTAAAATCTTTTCATTGTCATTAAAGCTTTTGTCGTCTGAAAATAGTATCTGTAATAGGGATGGATTTATTCAAACAATTTTCTAATTGATGTAAAATACTTCATTTTATGATATAATTCATCCGCAGAACTCAAGACAGAAGCAACATCAAAGGAGGGAATTAATCACCATGTTATTTAAAAATATTACGATTCTGGATGAGAATTTTATTGCTCGCAAGAATATGTATGTTGGAATAAAGGATGATACCATAGACTATATTGATAAAGTAGAGCCGGAAAGCGATTATGGTGACAGCTATGACGGAAAAGGAAAACTTTTGATGAGTGGGTTTTTTAATGCTCATGCTCATACGCCTATGACTCTGTTGAGGGGCTATGCGGAAAATTTATCTCTCCAGGACTGGCTGACAAAAAAGATTTTCCCATTTGAAGATAAACTTAACGGCAATGCAGTTTCAGCAGGGACGCTGCTCGGTATCGCTGAATCCTTAAAATTTGGAATTGTATCCACCTCTGATATGTATTACTTTTGTGATGATATGGCCAAAGCGGTTCTGGAAAGCGGAGTGAAAAATAACCTTAGCAGAGGTGTAGTGAATTTTTCTGAAGATGATATAGATTTGCTTCCGGGATTTCAGGAGACGAAGCATCTGTTTGAAACATTTCACAATGAAGGGAATGGCAGGCTCAAGGTTGACATCAGCCTTCATGCAGAATACACATCGAATCCAAAGACTGCTGAGCATCTTGCGAAATATGCCGTCAAGACCGGTGCGAATGTGCACGTTCATGTTTCTGAAACAGAGTCTGAACATAATGAATGCAAAAGAAAATATGGCATGACCCCGGTCCGGTACTTGAATCATTGTGGGATCTTTGACACAAAAGCAACTGCTGCACACTGCGTATGGCTGGAAGGTGAAGATTTTGATATTTTAGCAGATCAGGGAGTAACTGTTGCCAGCTGCCCTGTAAGTAATCTTAAATTGGCCAGCGGGGTATGCAATGTACCGCTGCTTCTTTCGAAAGGTGTCAGCGTTGCTATCGGAACTGATAGTGTATCCAGTAATAACAGCCTGAATATGATAGAAGAAATGAAGTTTTTTGCGGTGGCAAATAAGGGTAAGCAATTTGATCCAACTTTGGTTACCCCTGTTGACGCATTAAGAGCCGCAACCTTTGCGGGTGCAAAAAGCCAGGGGAGAAATGACTGCGGCAGACTGTCCCAGGGTTTTAAAGCAGATCTGATCGTCTTAGACCTTTCATCGCCCAATATGCATCCGGTTCATGATATGGCCACTAATATTGTATATTCCGCATCAGGGAGCGATGTGCTTCTCACTATGGTGGACGGCAGGGTATTATATAGGAACGGAGAATATCTAACCATTGATCTTGAAAAGGTCATCCATGACGTTGAAAAGGAAACGGGAAGAATTTTAGGAGAACTAAAATAGCATGGCAAAAAAAACATTTATACAAGGGGCTGTAATTCTTGGAGTTGCTGGGATTATTATTAAAATAATGGGTGCATTCTTCCGAATCCCCCTTGCTAATCTGATTGGAGATGAAGGGATGGGCTACTACCAGACTGCCTATCCCATTTATGTCCTTTTTTTGACCCTGGCGACCGCCGGAATTCCGATTGCAATATCAAAAATGGTATCAGAAAGAGTTGCCGTGGATAATCATTATGAAGCATACAGGGTGTTCCGCATATCTTTTATATTGTTGTTTTCTATCGGGATTTGCTCTTCGGCTATTCTCTTCTTCGGTGCAGGCCAAATTGTGAATGCTATCGGAAACCCCGGAGCAAAATATGCTATGATGTCCATTGCTCCGGCACTGCTTTTTGTTCCGATCATGGCCGCATACCGGGGCTATTTTCAGGGAATGCAAAACATGAAACCTACAGCTGTATCACAGGTAGTGGAGCAGTTTTTTCGGGTATTGACCGGATTGGCTTTAGCATACTACCTGATTAAGTACGGGTTGGAATTTGCAGCCGCAGGAGCTTCATTCGGAGCAACGGCGGGCTCCATTACCGGCCTGATAGCTGTTATTGCAATATATTATTATCATAAGGGAAGCCTCAGAGGAGATGTAGAAAGAACACGACGCATAAGTACTGAAAAAGGCAGTAAAATACTTGCTAACATATTTATGATCGCAGTGCCTGTGACTATAGGGGCAGCAATCATGCCTATAATGAACACCATTGATGTGGGAATAGTCATGCGAAGACTTCAAGAAACCGGCTGGTCAGAGGGAGCCGCAAACGGACTCTATGGTCAGCTCACCGGAATGGCAGGTCCCCTGATAAACTTTCCGCAGGTATTGACGCAGGCAATTGCCATGAGCCTTGTCCCTGCCATTGCAGCAGCATATAAGCAAAACGATATGAATTTTTTGAATTACAATGTTCGACTGGGGCTCAGATCCGCAATTTTAGTAGGACTGCCTTGTGCCTTGGGTATGATGACATTGGCAGAGCCAATTATGCTCCTGCTTTACCCGATGCAGAAAGCAAGTGCGGTCAGTGCAGCACCATGCCTGTTTATCATGGCGTTTGGAGTAATATTCCTTTCAATGGTTCAAACACTTACCGGCGTTTTGCAGGGCCTGGGAAGACCGATGATACCCGTTATCAATCTCTGTGCCGGGGCAGCAGTTAAGATTGTCCTCACATATACACTGACCGGTATCGACAGCATTAATGTTAAAGGAGCAGCCATCGGAACGGTTGCGGCATATATGGTGGCATCTGTATTGAACATCATCGCGGTTAAAAAGTATACGGGGGTCAGGCTTGATACTACCCTGACATTTATAAAACCGGTAGGAGCCGCGTTGGTTATGAGTGCATCAGTGTGGATCAGCTATAGAATTTTGTTCGGTGTGTTTGGCAATGCTCTTTCAACAGTGGCCGCAATACTGATAGGCGCCGCGGTATATTGTGCGATGCTATTTGTAACAAAGGCTGTAAAAAAAGAAGAATTGAAATTTCTCCCCAAAAGCGAGAAAATATTAAAATTTATGAATAAAATTAAAAGGTAACATAAGAATATGAAAGAAAAATATATGAAATACTATGAAGAGGGAAAAACAACTGAAGAAGCCATCAAACGGCTGGAAGAAATCATCGCTGTGCTGCGAAGTGATGACGGCTGCCCATGGGACAAGGCACAGACACATAAAAGCATTCGTTCCTGTTTGCTTGAAGAGGCTTACGAAGCGGCAGATGCCATAGATAAAGAGGATTTCGACAATTTGGAAGAAGAATTGGGGGATATACTCCTTCAGGTGGTTTTTCATGCGAACCTGGCAAAAGAAAAGCAAAGGTTTGATCTTCGCAGTATCGCAAACCGGGAATGTGATAAAATGCTACGTCGTCACCCCCATGTTTTTTTGAACAAAAATTCAGAAAGTATTGACAAAGCCATTGAAAAATGGGAAAATGTGAAAAGAAATGAAAGGGGAACCTCGACACATACAGAATCTATGAAGAATGTTCCGGACGCATTGCCAGCATTGATTAAAAGCTATAAGATTCAAAAAAAGGCAGCAGAAGTAGGATTCGACTGGGAGGATGTCAGTGAAGCTTTTTCTAAAGTAAAAGAGGAGACTTGTGAGCTTCTTGAGATTTACCGTGAAAACGAGGCGACCAGAATTAAAGAAGAAGTTGGAGACCTATTATTCGCAGCAGTGAATGTTGCCAGGTTCCTGGGGGTAAATCCAGAAGAAGCTTTAAACTTTACTTCTTCAAAGTTTATTGACAGGTTTGGGTTTATAGAGGAGTCAGCCGGCATTCAAGGAAAAAGACTGGAAGATATGAGCCTTGAAGAAATGGACAAGCTGTGGGAACAAGCCAAGTCAGGTAAACGGGGTTTTTGATCAAGAAAAATGAAGCATGAGTAGTGTTTCACTTCAGACCAATCAAATTTATAGAAATTAAAGGAGGTTATGTTCGGTGAATAAGGCAGAATTAGTTGCTAGCGTAGCAGAGAAAACAGGTTTTACCAAAAAAGATGCTGAGGTTGCAGTAAATGCATTTGTTGCGAGTATTGAAGGTGCTCTGGTTAAAGGAGAAAAGGTACAATTGATTGGATTCGGTACTTTTGAAACCCGTCAGAGAAAAGAAAGACAGGGGAGGAATCCAAGGAAACCAGGCGAAGTGATAAAGATTGCCGCATCAAAAGCTCCGGTTTTCAAAGCTGGAAAAGCATTGAAGGACGCAGTAAACAAATAAATAACTAACTAACTTATCTATAAAGGCAGCTTATTAGCTGCCTTTATAACATTTCACACCTTGACATGTTTGTAAGGCAAACGTCGGGGTTTTACCGTCTTCCAAGAAAGTATAGAGGGGATATGAGAGTAGATAAATTTTTGAAGAACTCAAGGCTTATTAAACGCAGAACTATTGCAAAGGAAGCCTGTGAACAGGACAGGGTATTCATTAACGGCAAAGCTGCCAAACCCGGCAGCGAAGTTAAGACAGGGGATATCATCTTAGTACAATTCGGTAATGCGCAGATTAAAGCGAAAGTATTAGCTCTTTTTGAACATAGCACGAAGGAAACAGCCGCTTTGATGTATGAGATCGTTGAATAATATATTATAGAAAAATGTAATAAAACGGAAACCTCCGGGCATAATAGGAATATATGACAGTTTGGAGGTTTTTTGCATGAAAATTGGAATTCCCGGAGGCTTATTATATTATAAGTACGAGCCCTTTATCAGGACTTTTTTTAATGAGATGGGAGTTGATACAGAGTATTCTGTAAAATCAAATAAAGAAATTCTGGATTTAGGTATTAGAAACTGTGTAGATGAAGCATGTCTTCCGATGAAGTTGTTTCACGGACATACGGCTAAACTTCAAAATACCTGTGACTTTACAGCAGCCCCAAGATTAATGAACTGCGAGTTTGGGGAATCTATCTGCCCTAAGTTTCATGGGCTTCCGGAGCTTATATCGGCGGGAACCGGAAAATCAAATCAATTATTCACAGAACCGATTTACTTAAATGATCAAAAAAAGCTGAAGAAAGTTTTGAAAAAAAACTGCCGATGTATCGGTGTGCCTGATGTAAAAATAGATAAGGCCTATCAATATGCTATGGAGAACCAGCGGAATACAAGCTTTGGCATCAAGGATAGCGGATATCGCCATAGAGTTTTTTTAGCAGGCCACCCATACAATATCTATGACTCATTTGCCAATCTGAATTTACTACAGAAACTGCATAATCTTGATATCGGAGTCGTTACTGAGGAGCGCGTCTGCAGGAATGAAAAGCTGAAAGCCATGGCAGGGCTGATCAAGCGCCCTTACTGGCTATTCTTTATTCATAATTTTGCACCGGCAATTTCACTGATGCAGCGAAAAGAGATCGATGGCATAGTTTACGTCTCATCCTTCTGCTGCGGTACAGATTCGATTACAATTGAAATGATCAAAAACAGAGCCGCAGGCTTCCCCGTTCTCGTCTTGAAACTGGACGAGCAAACCGGTGAAGCCGGATATAATACTCGACTTGAAGCATTTCGAGAGGTATTGTAATGAAAATAACATTTCCGCATATCGGAGATGCACACCTTATTGGTAGGATTTTTTTCACAGAAATCGGCATCGATATCATAACTCCTCATGCAAATACTGAAAAAGGATTAGAAAAAGGAAGCGAGGTTTCTCCCGACGAGATCTGCCTTCCTTTTAAGCTGATGCTGTCAAATTTAATGGAAGCATACAAGCTTGGCGCTGATACGGTGATCATGCCTGCAACTATGGGTCCATGCCGTTTGGGCGAATACGGTGAACTGCTCAAGTCAATACTTGACAGAAAAGGATACTCCTTTCAATGGGTGCTGCTTGATTCTCCAAATTCAATCGGCAAACAGGAGCTGCTTCGCAGGCTGGCAAATGTCGTATCAGGAAGCAACAAGTCTCTGCCGGGTATTTTAACAGCATTGATACGAACCTATAAAATAATTGAAAAACTCGAAAAGTTAGAGCAAAAAGCTCATATTCTTGCAGGTTATGAAAAGAAAAAGGGAGAATGTAAAAAAGTATTGACATCTTGCCGCAGGGATTTAGCGCAGGCAAGCGGAATCAGTCAGGCATTGAAAATCATTCGGCATCATCGGTGCCAACTCGGGGAAATTACGTTTGATTTTAATAAAAAGCCGCTTCATATACTGGTGACAGGGGAAATCTTCTCTATGATCGAGCCCTTTGCCAATCATCATATAGAAGAACTGCTCATGGATATGAGTGTGTCCTTTGAAAAACGGGTGACACTAAGATGGTGGATTCGCCGTACGATATTGAGATCAACCAATCTTAAGGGTTCAATAAATTTGAAAAAAAAGAGATTGCCTTATGATATCGGCGGTTATGCAAAAGAAACAGTAGAGGACGGAGAATTATGCGTCGAAAAGGGATATGACGGAGTGATACAGCTTTTTCCGGTGGGATGTATGCCGGAAATCGTTGCAAAGGCTGTTTTTTCGAAAATGATGAAAGAACGGGAAGTGAGTATTCTGACTGTGATCTATGATGAAATGGGTGGAGAGGCAGGTTATATTACCAGAATCGAAGCATTTATAGATATGCTGAACAGGAGAAAGAGCTTAGAGCAAAAGAAGAAAAGAGAAATCTATAACAGAAAAGTTAAGGGGAAAACGCATGTATTATCTGGGCATTGATGTTGGTTCTGTAAGTACAGATTTTGTAATAATTAACAAGGATAAAAAGATTATTGAACAGCTTTATCTTAAAACAATGGGCAATCCGATTGAAGCAGTCCAGGACGGCTTACGAAAACTGGGAAAGGATTTTGCGAGCAACGAAATTTCCGGAGTGGGTGCAACCGGAAGCGGACGGACACTTGCAGCAGCTGTGAGCGGTGTTGATGTCGTTAAGAACGAGATCACAGCGCATGGAGTTGCATCCGCCGTATTTGATCCGGATATCCGTACAATCATAGAAATCGGGGGACAGGATTCAAAGATCATACTGCTTAGGGATGGAATAATCACAGACTTTGCCATGAACACGGTCTGCGCAGCAGGTACAGGCTCTTTTCTGGATCGACAGGCAGAGCGCCTTGGCCTTGAGCTGAAAGATTTGGGAGCCTTTGCGCTTCGTTCTGAAAATCCTGTGAGAATTGCGGGCAGGTGTGCTGTTTTTGCTGAAAGCGACATCATACATAAGCAGCAGCTTGGATGTGCGATGGAGGATATTATTGCGGGAATGTCTAAGGCATTGGTACGAAATTATCTAAATAATGTTGCAAAGGGAAAGGAACTGCTGCCCAAAATATGCTTTCAGGGAGGTGTTGCTGCAAATGATGGAATACGTAAAGCTTTGGAGGAAGCATTGGGTACTGAGATACTGATTCCGGAATACCACAAGGTGATGGGAGCCTTTGGTTCTGCCGTACTGGCTATGGAACTCATGGAAGGCGAAAGGAAAAAAACCTGCTTCAAGGGATTCGAAGTAGGTCATGAAAAAATTGGAACTGATACCTTTGAATGCCGTGATTGCAGCAATAACTGTGAAGTCGTCATACTTCGGTCTGAAGGGAGACAAATCGGATGTTTTTCAGATCGCTGCGGCAAATATCAGTCAGCAGGAGCTCTTCATTAACAAAAAAATTAAAAAATATTTTCAGGTGTTATTAATTCATTCAAATGTAAAAACGCAAGCTGCTCCTTTAAACAGAGTAGCTCTCCGATTGCCATAGAGGCATCTTTTGATTTAATATAGCCCTTTGCCCGTGCTATGGAAAAATCAGTATCGTTTATTACAGATGTATGATAAAAAAACGTAAAGACTTTTTTCTTCTTATGCCATTTATCAGTTAGCTTTTCAAACTGGTTATCAGCCGTCTCCCAGTCTTCCATAGATATGCTTTTCATGATAACATCCTCTATAGACCCGGTCATAGCATGAATATTCTTATCTGCATAATTAACAAACAATGCCCAGGCAATGGTGAGTATAGAGAAACAAATTATAGATGTGATCAGTGCTTTCACTATATTCCAACCTCCCTCTGCATGCCATTTTTGCACTTCTCTTTTGGATAGATATGAAGCTTGCGTTTCTCGTCAAAGAAACACAGAAATACCTGGGAATAGTCAGTAATTTTTATTTTTGACAGTTCTTTCTTCAAATAGCTTTCATCCTTGCCCAGTAAAGCAAGGTTCCTTTTATATAAATTACCGTCAGAAATCAGGACCATTGGCATAATTTCCGATGACACTGGGATATTCATATCTTCGCGTGTCAGAGGCGCCTTTTCCGGCTTGGGAATTACACTCAGTTCTCCGTTCGCTTCCAGGACAGCATAGTCGACATCCGCAGCTGATGGATAGTTCTTGATTCTAAGCTGCTCCATCAAATCATTGATTGTCATTCTCTGATTTTTTAATTCTTGCTTATTTATATTACCGCGATGTATCAGTATGCTGGGTTTTCCTTTCAGAAAAGCATCGATTCTTCCGCTTTTCGTTGAAAGGAAAGACAACAGAACCTCCAATAGTAAAAGCGTTATTATAGCAGCGATACCACTGAAAATTGGCACATCGATAGATTCTATCGGGATAGCCGCCAATTCTGCAATCATGAACAATATAATAATTTCAAATGGATCCAGTTTTGACAATTCTGCCTTACCCATAACGCGCATCACAAACAGAACTGTAAAGTATAAAATCATCGTTCGAATCACTATGATCAGCATTAAATTTCCTCCTAAAAATCATACTTGTACTATTGTGCACCCAAATTACCGCTGATATACTAAAACTCAAATAAATAGTTGTTTACAAAAATTTTCGTTTAAATCGTCGATTTACAGTTTTTCGTCGCAGCTATAACAAACATTAAAGGGTTTCTTAATGAGCGGAAGCAGATATTACAGCTTTGTCGGAGTTTATACATTTACCTATGCGGCGATCGGAATGCTGCTTCCTTTGATTGGACAGTACCTGGACGGCATAGGATTTACCGGCATGCAGATTGGAGCAGTTACAGCCACAGCCGTTGGGATTTTTGCTTCCCCTTTCTGGGGGTACCTTAGCCATTACAGTAAGGATAGCACTCGAACCCTTCTTTTTTTATGCATTCTTACTGATGTGCGGAGCAGAGGCTCCATTTATGGCATGGACAGAAAAGCTTGAAAAAATACTGACAATGGAGAGAATGATTCTGATTTCAATGATAATATCTGCTTTGCGATACCTCTGGTACAGCACCGGACCGACACCTGAACTTCTCATTGGGACATTTTTCCTACAGGGAATGGTAAACGGGATATTACTGGTTGAATTCGTTCGATATATTGCGAAACTCGTAGAACCGGCGATGATCGGTATGGCGATGACATTATACCAGGCGGTTTCCTCCAATGGCAGTACTATCTTATGCCAGATTATAGGAGGTGCGATACTGGATAATTACGGCAGCTTGGAAGTGTATCTCTTCTTCTCCGCTTATAATATGATCGGTATTATTCTATATATTTGGTTTAAGCTATATAAAGTGTAATAGAACAAAGGAACAAAAGTAAAAAGTAAAAAAGTTACAAATAATGTTATTGCGAAAAGTGGTTGACAGGTTCAAGCGAATTTGTTAATATAACACTTGCTGTCGGGAGATTCCAATACAGGAGGGGTAGACAGCAAAGGAAAAAAAGATGAAAAAAGTGTTTAAAATCAGTTGACACGGACAAGCATCTTTGATACTATGATTAAGCATCTTGTTAAGGTCTTGTTAAGGTCTTGTTAAGAAATTGTAAGACCGCCCGCGAAAACACAGCTTTATAGCGAAGTAAAAAAATCGCAATTAAGGGTTGACAAGAAACCGTGAGAGTGATAAACTTAAAAAGTTCGCTAACGCGGAAGCCTTTGAGAGAGGCACATGTACCTTGATAACTCCATAGTGCAGAAATTTAGTCAAAGAGATCTTAGCTGATCT
>JAQUYC010000035.1 GCA_028692105.1 Eubacteriales bacterium
AGGGTATTTACATGAGGATTCTGGCAGAGCCGATTGACGCAATCGTTAAATTTAGGACGAAAGAAAAACCAATCCCCTATAAATTCCGTTATTCCGATAAAGATGAATTTCACCATGAAATCAGGATTGATAAAATTTTTATGGTAGAAGAAATAAAAACGGCAGGAATCAGGGCTTTCGTCTACTGCTGCCAGAGCGAGATTGACGGCATAACGAAAATATATGAACTGAAATATCTGGTGAGCGAATGCAGATGGGAGCTTTATAAAATGTAGGATACCATAACCCGGAGAGTTCGAAAATGTCCGGAAAATCAAGTTCAATGAAATGCTTTTTTTTTACCCTTGATTCCTAATCTTAAAACTGGTACACTACAGTAGTAAGGGACGTTATTATTTTAACAGGAGGAAGAACTATGAAAGGTTTTGGAGTATTTGAAAAAGGTAAAGTCGGCTGGATGGAAAAGCCCGATTATGTATGCGGACCTAATGATGTTATATGCCGCCCGATAGCACTGGCACCATGTTCGTCAGACGTTCACTCTGCAATGGAAATGGAAGGCGATTATTTAAAAAACAGAATACTTGGTCACGAATCTATAGGCCAGGTAATCGAAGCAGGATCTAATGTAAAAGACTTTAAAATAGGCGACAAGGTTGTTATACCATGTACTACACCAACATGGCAGCATCCTGATATCCAGGATGGTACTCACCAGGATGCGGGTGGATTGTTTACAGCAATAAATTTCTCTTCTTATGAGGATGGAACATTTGCTGAACAGATAAAAGTAAGATCTGCTGACATGAATTTAGCTCATCTTCCGGATGGAGTAACTATCGAGCAGGCATGCATGGCTGTTGACATGATGACAACCGGTTTTTATGGTCCTGAGCTTGCAGAAGTCAAGTTTGGAGATACCGTAGTAGTATTTGGTATCGGTCCTGTAGGATTGATGGCAGTAGCCGGTGCAAAATTAAGAGGAGCAGGTCGTATAATTGCAACAGGAACAAGACCTGACTGTATTAAAATAGCTAAAGAATATGGCGCAACAGATATCCTGAGCTACAAAGATGGAGATCTCATTGGACAAATAATGGGATTGACAGGCGGTGTGGGCGTAGATGCTTGTATAGTTGCAGGCGGTGGATTTGAAGCGTTAAACAATGCTATAGCGGTAGCACGCTTTGGCTATGGAAATATAGCAATGCTGGACGTCGTAGCCGGAGAAGCAAGTGTGACATTAAACAATATGTACATAGCCGGTTTCTTAGCCCACAAAACTATAAGAGGCGGTTTATGCCCAGGCGGAAGAAAAAGAATGGAAAGGTTGCTTTCAGTAGTAAAGTATGGTCGTGTTGACCCTTCATTAATGATAACTCATAGATTTAATGGACTTGAATCTATAGAACCTGCGTTCCAGTTGATGGTCAACAAACCTAAGGATTTAATAAAACCGATCGTTTTTGTTGATTAATTGATATCAGTTCTTCAGGCAGCAATATGTAATCCCGTCAATAGCCATGCTATAGACGGGATTTTTTACATTTGGATATTATGAAACAGGCGGCTTCTAATAATAATTGACTGTATATTAAGGATTATGATATAGTTATTAAATTGAAAAGAAAGATGAATTCGGGAGATACCCATTGTCTTTGGGAGTCGAAGAGGCAGGTTGTACAAAAAGCTGTTAATAAACAGAGGTAGTGGCGTAGTCTATTATCTCTGTTTATTTGTAATTAGGGTCTTAAGCGTTATTGCTGATCAAATCTTAGAGTTATTATGGTTTGTACGGAACGGATAAAATTCAGGGAAAGCAGACCAAGGGGTTATTTCGAAACAAGAAAGGAGAGAATGGATGAAAAGAACACCTTTATACGAAAAGCATCTTAAGCATAAGGGCAAACTTATTGATTTTGGAGGCTGGGAATTACCTGTGGAATATACAGGCATTATCCCGGAGCACGAAGCAGTAAGAAATGCGGCAGGTTTATTTGATGTATCTCATATGGGAGAAGTAACAGTAGAAGGAGAAGATGCAGAAAAATATATACAGAAGATGGTAACCAATGATATTTCAACCATGAATGCATTCCAAATCTACTACTCGCCGATGTGTTATCCCGAAGGAGGGGTTGTAGACGATCTGCTGATTTACAAATATAACAAAGAAAAATATCTGATTGTTGTAAATGCGGCAAATACAGAAAAGGATTTTAACTGGTTTCAGGCTCATGTGGCAAGCAAGGTTGCTGTGAAGGATATATCTTCCGAATATGCCCAGATAGCTATACAAGGACCAAAGGCCGAGCAGGTTCTGCAAAAGCTGACGGATACAGATTTAGATACTATCAAGTTTTTCCATTTCAATGATGATGTTAAGTTTGGCTCAGTAACAGCTTTTATTTCCAGAAACGGTTACACGGGTGAAGATGGATTTGAAATACTTGTTAAGCCGCATGATGCGGGAACATTGTGGGATAATATCATAGAAGCCGGAAAGGATGAAGGTATATTGCCTGCTGGGCTTGGAGCAAGAGATACATTGCGGTTTGAAGTGTGTTTGCCGCTTTACGGACATGAAATAGACAGCAGCATAACGCCTCTTGAAGCGGGGCTCGGTTACTTTGTAAAGCTTGACAAAAACGATTTCATCGGAAAAGATGCATTAGCTTTGCAAAAGGCATCCGGATTGAAGCGAAAGGTAGTTGCTCTTGAAATGGTGGATAGAGGGATACCCAGGGCCGGATTTGAAGTCTTTGCAGGCGACAATAAGATTGGTCATATAACAACAGGAAGCTATTCTCCAACCCTTAAGAAAAGTATTGGACTGGCATTGCTGGACACTGAATTTACCGCTGAGGACACAATTGTTGATGTGTCAATAAGAGGCAAACTTCTAAAAGCAAAAGTCATAAAGAAACCGTTCTATTCAAAAAAATATAAGAAATAATTAAGAAAAAAAGAGAGGTGTAAGAAATGATTATATTGAATAATTTAAAATACACAAACTCCCATGAGTGGGTCAAGGTTGACGGAAATAATGCTTATGTAGGATTGACCGATTATGCTCAAATTCATTTGGGGCAAATTGTATTTGCCGATCTTCCTGAAGTAGACAGCGAAGTTAAAGCGGGAGATCAGCTTGCGGAGGTCGAATCAGTTAAGGCAGTATCTGAGGTTTATTCACCGGTATCAGGCAAAGTAATCGAAATCAATGAAGATTTACTGGATAACCCCGGCAATGTAAATGAAGATGTGTATGGAAGCTGGTTCGCAGTTATAGAAATGATTGATACGGCAGAATTGGACGCTTTATTAGGTTCGGAGGAATATGAAAAGCTGTGTGACTCTTTAAATGAGGAGGAGGCATAATGAGCAGATACTTAGGCATTACCAAATCGGATCGGGATTACATGCTGAAGGAAATCGGTGTTAAAAGCATGCGCTCTCTGTTTTCCGATGTGCCTGAGCAGGTATATTTAGACAGAGAACTGAACATTCCGCCGGCACTTTCAGAGATGGAACTAGTTGCAAAAATGAAATCAATGTCAGAAAAAAACCTTGATCTGGATCACTATACTTGTTTCCTTGGCGCAGGTGCATACGATCATTTCATTCCGGCAGCTATAGGTCAGCTGCTCTCAAGACAGGAGTTCTTTACCGCTTACACGCCATACCAGCCGGAAATAAGTCAAGGAACCCTTCAATCTATTTTTGAATATCAGACTATGATTTGTGAGCTTACAGGGATGGAAGTATCCAATGCATCTATGTATGACGGGGCAACTGCTTTAACCGAGGCTGCAATAATGGCTTCTGAAGCCATGAAGAGAAAAGAAATATTAGTTGCCGGGAGCGTGCATCCGGAAAGCCGAAAAATCCTGAAGACATATGCTCAATTCAGAGACTTAAAAATTACTGAGGTCAGAAGCGAAGAAGGAACAATAGATCAAGAAGACCTTCGAAATAAATTGAATGACAATACGGCAGCATTGCTTATACAAAGCCCGAACTTCTTTGGAATTATCGAAGATTTAGCTTCGGCAGGCGAAATCGTGCATCAGAACAAAAGTCTATTTATTGTTTCCGCTGATCCGATATCACTGGCTATCTTAAAGAGCCCGGGCGAACTTGGCGCAGATATCGTGGTAGGAGAAGGACAGGCATTAGGCAATCCTTTGAGCTTCGGAGGACCTTATCTTGGATTTTTTGCGGCAAAAGAAAAGTGGATGCGCAAGCTTCCCGGAAGAATCGTCGGACAAACGAAGGATAAGGAAGGTATAAGAGGGTTTGTACTGACCTTGCAGACAAGAGAGCAGCATATCAGAAGAGAAAAAGCCACTTCGAATATTTGCTCAAACCAAGGCCTTAACGCACTTGCGGCAGCCATGTATATGACTTTTTTAGGGAAAGAAGGCTTGCGGGAGGTTGCAGGGCTGTCAGCCCAAAAGGCTCACTATGCTTATGGTCAATTACTGAATACCGGCAAATTTACCCCTATATTTAATAAACCCTTCTTTAAAGAATTTGCAGTCAAAAGTGAACAGCCTGTTGAGGGATTGAATTCAAAGCTTTTGAATGAGCATATTATCGGAGGATATTCTTTAGTGCGTGATTACCCGGGCATCGATGGCGGGTGGCTGATAAGCGTTACTGAAAAGCGTACAAAAGACGAGATTGATAAATTTGTCAGAAAGGCGGCGGAATAAAATGAAAGAAAAATTATTGATCTTTGAAATGAGCAAACCAGGTCGAAAAGCATATTCGCTGCCAAAATGCGATGTTCCTGAAAAGGATCTGGCATCAATGATAAACCCTGAATATTTAAGAGCAGATGCTCCAAATCTGCCCGAAGTGAGTGAACTTGATGCGGTGAGGCATTATACCCAGCTATCTAAGCGTAATCATGGGGTTGATTCCGGTTTTTACCCGCTCGGGAGCTGTACCATGAAATACAATCCAAAAGTGAACGAAGTAATCGCCGGATTTGACGGATTCAGCAAGCTGCACCCATATCAGGATGAAAGCTCAGCACAGGGTTCTTTGGAACTTATGTATTCTCTGTCTGAAATGCTGTCCGAAATTACAGGTATGGATCAGGTGTCGCTGCAGCCTGCAGCAGGTGCACACGGAGAATTAGCAGGTCTCATGATAATAAAAGCGTACCACAGAAACCGTAACGATCACAGGAGAATAAAAATCATCGTTCCTGATTCGGCTCACGGAACAAACCCCGCTTCATCAGCAGTCGCAGGATTCGAGATCGTGGAGGTAAAGTCCAATGCTGACGGGGGCATTGATATCGAAAGTTTAAAAAGGGCCATGAACGATGAGGTTGCGGGATTAATGCTTACTAACCCGAACACATTAGGCTTATTTGACAAAAATATAACAGAAATTGCAGACATTGTTCATGATGCAGGAGGACTTCTATATTATGACGGTGCAAATCTGAACGCTGTTATGGGAATCGCCAGACCGGGTGATATGGGATTTGATGTTGCGCATGTTAATCTTCATAAAACTTTCAGTACGCCGCATGGCGGCGGCGGACCGGGTTCAGGCCCTGTCGGAGTAAAAGAATCATTAATTCCGTTTCTCCCTTACCCTGTCGTCAGCATGAAAGACCAAAAGTATTATCTGGATTATGACAGACCGTTATCTATTGGGAAAATTAAATCTTTCTATGGCAATTTCAGTGTAATGGTAAAAGCCTATGCTTATATCCTTAGCATGGGATCAGAAGGACTGAAAACAGTATCTGAGACTGCGGTACTGAACGCAAACTATATCGCGGCGAAACTGAAAGACGTATATTATGTTCCATATGACAGGATCTGCATGCATGAATGTGTTCTTTCCGGAGCCTGGCAAATGAAAAGCGGAGTATCTACCCTGGACATCGCAAAAAGGCTTTTAGATTTCGGTTATCATCCTCCAACTATATATTTCCCTCTCATAGTGCATGAAGCACTCATGGTGGAACCGACGGAATGCGAAAGTCTTGAGACCCTTGACGAATTCATTGAAGTGATGAGGACTATTGCCCATGAGGCAGAAACAGATCCGGGTATGGTTAAGAATTCGCCGTATACTACTGTCGTATCAAGACTTGACGAAGTTCAAGCAGCAAGAAAGCCCGTGTTGAGATGGAATAAGGATACAAATCAGGAAGCTTGAGGTGATTAAATGTGATTAAGGCGGATAATAGCCTGATTATTATAGGCGGCGGCCCCGGAGGATATGTTGCAGCGATAAGAGCAGCCCAGCTGGGTGCTCACGTAACAATTATCGAAAAAGATAAGATTGGCGGAACCTGTTTAAACAGGGGGTGCATCCCTACCAAGGCCTTGTATAAGAATGCAGAACTTCTGAATTCATTGCAGAGCATGAATGATTTTGGAATCGGGTTATCTGAATGCAGCTTTGATATGATGAAGGTGCAATACCGAAAAGATGACATTGTAAATAAGATGCGCGCCGGTACGGAACAGCTTCTGAAAGGCAATAAAATTCAAATAATAAAAGGAGAAGCCAGATTTCTTAATAATAATACTCTTGAGGTCGTATCTTTGGAAGGTGATATTACTGTAAAAAGCGCAGATCGGATTATTATCGCCACAGGGTCCATTCCGTCTGATATGCCCAAACCCGGTATGGATCTGTCAAGAGTAATATCAAGTGATGAGGCACTGGACCTCAATTATATCCCCAAAAGTATGGTGATTTATGGAGGGGGCGTAGTGGGTGTAGAATTTGCGTGTATATTTGCATCCTTCGGAACCGAAGTCACCATAATAAAATACAGACCACGGCTCATACGAAGCCTGGATGAAGATCTTTCAAAACGTCTCGGCGTCTTTCTTCGAAAAAAGAAGATAAGTGTTGATGTTGGTGTAAAGATCAAAGAGGTCATAGAAGCTGATGATGGATTAAAAATAATAACAAACACAGAAAAAGGAATTAAGGAATATTCTTGTGAACTGTTATTAAATGCAGCAGGAAGAGCACCTGACATAGCCGGATTAAACCTTGAAGATGCAGGGGTGGATTATGATGCCAAAGGCATCAAGGTCAATGACAAATATGAAACATCGGCATGCGGGATTTATGCAATCGGAGATGTTATCGGGGGACAGATGCTGGCTCATGTTGCATCAGAAGAAGGAAAGGTTTGCGTTGAAAGAATTTACGGTCTCAGTACATCGGTAAACTATGAGGCAATACCTTCATGTGTCTTTTCATTCCCGGAAACGGCTGCCGTTGGGATGACAGAGGAGCAGGCAAAGGAAAAAGGTATAAATTATCTTGTCGGGAAATCGATATTTGCGGCTAATGGGAAAGCCATGACCCTAAGAGAGACGGATGGTTTTGTAAAAATAATTGCAGACGAATTGACCCATAGAATCCTTGGGGTGCATATTATTGGCCCACATGCCAGTGATCTTATCGCCGAAGGGACATTGGCAATACAACAAGGAATGACTATTGAACAGATCAGCGAAACAATACATGCCCATCCTACACTTTCCGAAGCATTTTGGGAAGCTGTAATGGATGCAAAGAGAGAAGCTATTCATATATTGCCTCGTAGGTAAATCTGATGAGGATAGCTTTCAAGCTATTTTATAATTAAATTTTATAGTAAAGAATGGGAAAATTCCATATGCTAATGCCGGGGAATTTCTATAAATTGGAGAAATAATATGAGTTTTAAAAGTGACATTGAAATTGCACAAGAGGGTAGTATTTACCCAATTGAAGAGATTGCAGGACAGTTAAAAATTCCCGAGGATTATCTGGAGACGTACGGAAGATACAAAGCAAAGGTTGATTATAATATTTTAGAGCAATATCCGAATAGAGAGAACGGAAGATTGATTCTGGTTACTGCCATCACCCCGACTTCTGCCGGAGAAGGAAAAACTACTACTACAGTCGGCTTGGGCGATGCTTTAAGCAGGCTTGGCAAGAAATCAATCATTGCATTGAGAGAGCCTTCTTTAGGTCCTGTTTTTGGCATCAAAGGCGGAGCTGCGGGAGGCGGTTATGCTCAGGTTATTCCAATGGAAGACATCAACCTCCATTTTACAGGTGATATTCATGCAGTTACTACGGCAAATAATTTGATTGCAGCAATGTTAGACAATCATATTCAGCATGGAAACCTACTGAGTATCGATGTCAGAAGGATTATTTGGAAAAGATGTCTTGATATGAACGACCGGCAGTTAAGATTCATAGTAAACGGACTTGGCGGCAAACCAAACGGAACACCAAGGGAGGACGGATTTGATATTTCTGTCGCATCAGAAATCATGGCGGTTCTTTGTCTCTCCAATGACCTTGATGAACTGAAAGAAAAGGTCTCAAAGATTATTGTAGCCTACAGCTTTGAAGGTACGCCGGTTACCGTAGGTGATTTAAAGGGGCAGGGAGCAGTTGCTGCCATAATGAAGGATGCACTTAAGCCGAATCTTGTTCAGACGCTGGAACATACCCCGGCCTTTATTCATGGCGGGCCTTTTGCCAACATAGCCCATGGCTGCAATAGCATCATGGCAACGAAAATCGCATTGAAACTTGGTGATTATGTGGTAACAGAGGCTGGCTTTGGCGCTGATTTGGGTGCGGAGAAATTCATAGATATCAAATGCAGATTAAGCGGTTTAAGGCCGGATGCCGTTGTAATAGTGGCTACTGCCAGAGCGCTCAAGCTTCATGGTAATGTTCCGAAGGCAGACCTTAATAAGGAAAATGTTGCGGCGCTTGAGATTGGTATTGAAAACCTGCTTAAACATGTTGAAAATGTCACGAATGTTTTTGGCTTGCCTGCCGTGGTAGCGATTAACCGGTTCCCTGAGGATACTGCCGCTGAGCTTAAATATATCGAGGAAAGATGCAAAGAACTGAACGTAAATGTTGTGTTATCCGAAGTGTGGGCTAAAGGCGGAGAAGGCGGAACAGCTCTTGCGGAAGAGGTTATCCGGGTTATTGAAAATGGTGAAAACAATTTTAAATATGCATATGATGAAAAATTATCAATCCGAGAGAAGATTGAGACGATAGCAGCGAAGATTTACGGAGCAGACGGTGTTGATTTTGTCGGCAACACGGCAAAGCAGATTGATGAGCTTGAAGCACTGGGCTATGGTAACCTTCCAATTTGCATTGCAAAGACGCAATACTCCCTGTCTGATGATGCAAAAAAGCTTGGGCGGCCTTCAGGTTTCAGGATAACTGTCCGCAATATAAAGCCATCCATTGGTGCAGGATTTATCGTAGCCTTAACCGGGGATATAATGACCATGCCGGGGCTTCCAAAAGTTCCTGCCGCTGAAAGCATAGACGTGGATCGTACCGGAAAAATTTCCGGGTTATTTTAAGAGGAGGCTATGTAAGCTTGAAATGATAACAGTTCATGTATATGTTAAGGGCTATCTCAAAAAATATTTTGATAGAGAAAGCTATAGCATTGAATTAGAAAGTAAAGCTACGCTCAAAGATTTATATGAAAAAATTGATGAAGATTTAGGCAAGAATCTTCCTCCTTCAGTTTGGTCTCATGAGAAAAAGTCATTTCGTGGTCCTGTTGTAGTTAAAATTTCGGGAGAAAGCATAATAGATTTGGACTTTAAGCTGCAAGATGGCAGTGATATCATATTATCTCGTTTGTTGGTTGGAGGATAATTATGAAAACTAAGCTATATGGATACGCAGGTAAAGAATTATGGGTTGATTTGACAGCAGGCTGTATAACAATAAAGGAAATTGATCCGGCTGTGATGCGAAAATACATAGGCGGTACAGGTTTCTGCGCCGCACTTTTGTTTACTGAATTGGAAGCAGGTATTAATCCGCTGAGTGCTGAGAACATAGTCGTATTCGCAACGAGCCCCCTATCCCTCAATAAGGTTCCCGGAGGGGGAAGCGTCATAGTCGGATTTAAATCTCCAATTACCGGAGCATGGGGAGAGGCCAGATCAGGCGGGAATTTCGGACCCGATATGAAAAGGGCCGGTTTTGATTTTATAATAATTAAGGGTAAATCAGATAAGCCGGTCTATCTTGAGGTAGTCGATGGAACAGCTGTATTAAAAGATGCTGCGAACCTCAAAGGTAAGGATGTGTATGAAAAAGATTCATTAATGAAAAATCAGCTCGTGGGTGGCAACCGTAAGCACATGTCTGCTATGTGCATTGGATTGGGAGGCGAAAATTTAGTCAGGTTTTCATCTATTATGCATGAGGATCGCGCAGCAGGACGAGGCGGAGCGGGAGCCGTCATGGGTTATAAAAATTTAATGGGTATAATTGTCAGCGGCTCAGCCGAGATTGAAGCGGCAAACCCGGATCAGCTTCAAAAAATCTTAAAAAGGACAATGGAAATTGTTATTAAGAGTGATGCCAGGCAAGGTATGCATGCATATGGAACAGTGGGTGACTTGCCTGCCAACGATGAAGATGGCGACTTGCCTACTAAAAACTGGAGATCAAACAGCTTTGGAAAAGGGGCTGAGATTTTTGATTCATTTCAGAATAACAATCTAATTAAAGCTCATCCTTGCTATGCGGGTTGTCCTATCGGCTGCGGGAGAATCATCGAAGTAAAAGAAGGCAAGTACAAGACACCAGTCCATGAGGGCGGAGAATACGAAACAATTGCTGCTTTTACTGCTTTTTTGTTTAATGATAATGCAGATTTAGCTGTTAAATGTGATTACTTATGCAATAAATATGGAATTGACACGCTTACAACCGCAGCGGTAATTTCGTTTGCCATGGAGTGCTATGAGAATAAAATCATTACTGAGGCTGACACCGGCGGATATGCTTTTGAGTGGGGAGACGCAGATGCAATCCTGCAGGGAATCGATATGGTTGTAAACCGTAATCATATAGGAGACCTTTTAGCTGAAGGAGTGAAGATTGCATCAGAAAGATTGGGAGAAGAAACTAAAAAGTTCGCAATTCATGTAAAAGGGCTTGAAGGTCCGGCTCACGATCCGCGATCAGGGAAGCTGCTTGGCATAACATACGGAACCGCAAACAGGGGGATGTGTCATATACATCCTTTAGAGGGCATGGCTTTTGATCGGGGCAAAATGGACTGGGGCATGATGAAATATGGGGTGAGAGATCCAGAAACAGTAGACAGATGGGACGAGAAGGGAAAAGGTATTGATTGTAAGATACTTCAGGATGGACTCAGCTCAGCTGACGTTTTGTCTACATGTAAATTCATGATGTATGCAGGAGTTACCATTGACCACTGGTCAGAGATACTTTCGGCGCTCACAGGGTGGGATATCGACGGAGAAGAGCTGTATACGATATGTGAGAGGGTTATCAACCTGCAAAGGCTTTTTAATATGCGCGAAGGGCTAAGCAGAAAGGATGATATGCTCCCTGAAAGAGTATTGTCGGCGCCTGAGTTCGGAATATACGAAAATAATCAGGATTGTGTAATTAAAGATTTCAACGCTTTACTTGATGAGTATTACAAAACAAGAGGATGGGACATTGAGACAGGCTGCCCGACAGCGGATAAACAAAAAGAATTAGGGCTTACCAATATACTCTTGTGAAATAAAGGATTTCGATGTATTATTGAGACAGATAATAATTGATCGCTTTGAATGTAAAGTAGCTGATTAGACCTGTATTTAAGGCGTATCATGCATATGCGCGTTACTGTGAAAGGAGTGAATTATGGCATTTTTTGAGAACCTAAGTAAAAAAGTGGGCAGCGTTGCCGAATCAGCAGCTGATAAAGCCAGCGATTTTGCAGAAACCACTAAATTGAACAGCGGTATTTCTTCAGAAAAGAAACAGATCGAAGCATTATTTGTTGAAATCGGAAAACAAATATTTGAAAACGAGAAAGACAATCCTGACAGCCCATTTGCAGAGATTATCAGCAAAATATTAAGCAGCCAGAGTACCATTGCAGAGCTTCAGTCGAAGATCGATCTGATAAAGAGCGGTAACGACTAAATAAAGAAAAAATCAACGGTGTTTATTGTTATAAGTGTTGGTGGTAAGATTAAAATGCGCCCATCCTAAAAAGGATGGGCGCTATTAAAACTGTCGATAATCTTATCTCCAGGAGCGAGGGCATCTGACGCAGATGCATAAAAAGTCTCCTTGCCTGCAAGTGAAACAGTCTCTTTCTCTTTCAGTGACGCCGCCGACTTCATCGTCATCGCAATCTCTGCCTCTGTTGCAGTTACAGCCATTCCTGTCAAAATCTCCTAAAATTCTACTGCAGTTATTTCTTTCAAATTCTCCCGATACTCTGTTGCAACCCATTGTGCAATACCTCCTTCCGTCACAATCATTATATTAGTTTTTCACAATTGTGTGACTGCACTGTTTATCAGTAAACCGGCTGGACTGTACTGTTTATCAGTAAACCGGCTTGACAGCTATAGGGTTCTTATGTACTGTATATGTATAAACACAGCATGTATTTTCAGTGAGGAAATAAAGCCCAAGCAATTATTTTTGTTTGGGCATTTTTATAAAATATAGGAAGGAGAATTTAGTTGGCAAAACTTTTATTAGATAATATTTATAAAATTGAAATACCGTTACCGAGGAATCCGTTAAAATCGTTGAATTCATATTTTATTAAGAATTCGGATGGAAGAAGCCTTCTCATAGATACGGGATTTAACCGGAAGGAATGTAAAGAGGCAATATTTGCCGCACTAAAAGAGCTTCAGGTGGACCTGGATAATACGGATCTGTTTATTACGCATCTGCATTCAGATCATTGTGGCTTGATATCTGTGCTGCCCAAGCCGGGCGCCAAGATATACGCCGGAAAAATTGACGGTGATATCATCAATATATTTACTGCTCACAGAGAAAAGATCGAAGATCCGTACAAGAGAATAGATGAGCTTTTGAAGCATCATGAAATAAGGCTTGCTGAGGTGATGAATATAATACAAGGAAAGACGTTAAATGCTTATAAGGTCGCAGAGCATATGACCTGGGATATCAAATGCGAAACGTGGGAAGATTTTCCGGCTCAGCAGAAGTGGTTTGCAGTTGGCGAAGCAATTGCACACCTGCAGTATTTATTCGGCATAGGTGAATTAGAAAAAAAAAAAATTAATGGTATTTATTGTTATAAAGGATAAGGCAAGCTTCAATTCACCGGAAAGCGACAGATTTTTAGCGTTCACTTCAAAGAGTGAGCGCATATTTATGCGTTTATCCCTTGCGCTATCAAGTCTTTTTTTGTAGAATATACTTGCTGTTTGAAACAATTGAACGGTAAAGGATAAGGTAAAAAGGGATATGGTGTAACAAATGAAGACTTTAAAGGAAAGGATTTTAGCTGACGGCGTTTGTATTGGTACAGAAATTGTTAAGGTGGATTCCTTTTTAAATCACCAGATAGATGTTGCTCTCTTAGATGAGATAGGCAAGGAATTTGCGAGGCGTTTCAGCGGTCAGCAAGTTTCAAAGATACTGACTGTAGAGGCATCAGGCATTGCAATAGCCTGTATGGCAGCAAGACATTTTGGGAATATTCCGGTAGTTTTTGCTAAGAAAGCATCGCCTAATACTATGACCGAAGACTTATACGGCGCAGAGGTAAAATCCTTTACGAAAGGGACAGTTTCAGTGGTAAGAGTATCAAAAAGATTTCTCAACCCTGAAGATCGAGTATTAATACTTGATGATTTCCTTGCACATGGAGAGGCTGCCATCGGTATGGCAGAACTGGTGCGTCAAGCGGGTGCGGAACTGATAGGAGTTGGCGCTGTTATTGAGAAGCAGTTCCAAGGGGGCGGCAAGCGGCTGAGGGAAAAAGGCTGCCGGATAGAATCGCTTGCAATTATTGAATCGATAAAGGACGGAAAGATCAATTTTTTGAAGTAGAAAAAAATCTTATCTCTTTACTAAGGAGAAGCGCTAAGGTTATAATGGGAATGAGCTTATCGGCGTAACATTCTGTTTGCTGATATTTCTAAATTATAAAATATGGAGGAGAATATAGTTATGAAAAAGTTTATAGCATTAATTCTTGTACTTGCTCTCGTAATGTCATCTTTAGTCGGTTGTGGTGGCACGGATGACGCAACAGAGCCTGAGACCCCCGGTGAAGCAGAATTAACAGTCGGTTTCATTTATATCGGACCGAAGACTGACGGTGGATTCTCTGAAGCCCAGGACAGAGGAAGACAGGCTATGGTAGACTATTTTGACGGTAAGGTAAAGACCCTTGAAATGGAAAATGTACCTG
>JAQUYC010000002.1 GCA_028692105.1 Eubacteriales bacterium
AGGGTGCTGAAAAACTCAGGAAATATTAATGAAAACAAATGTACCAGAAAGAATAACTGAATTGCTGCTGCATGCTGGTTCTATAACATCAGAAGATAAGGAACTATATGAGTATGGAGTCAGACAAGGGATAATTTTGATTATAAATCTGGTTACAGTCATTGTGATAGGATTGTTGATAGGGATGGTGTGGCAAAGCTTGGTTTTCTTGCTTGCATATAATCCTATAAGATCATATGCAGGCGGGTATCACGCCAGTACACAATTATCATGCTATTTGCTGTCAATTCCTATCATAACGATTATATTGCTTGGAATAAAGATTATACCTTGGAATGAATATATTTGTGCGGTAGTATTACTGTTTGCCGGAATGGTACTGTTTAAACTTGCACCTGTGGAAGATTTGAACAAGTCCTTGAGACAAAATGAGATAGTCGTTTACAGGAAAAAATCACTAATTATTGCAGCTGTGCTCACTTGTATATCAATACTGCTCTTGCTTGCTGGATTAACGCAAATCTCTGCCAGTATAACCATGGCTCTATTAATGACAGCCGTAATGCTGATACTAGGGGTATTTAAGAATAACAGAGTTAAGGTTAAGGAAAAAAAGGTGTGTAGTCGATATGCAGATACAAAAAGTGGACGATAGACCGATCATGGGCATAAAGATAATCGATACAGCTTTGTATACACAAATAGGTAACAACGCAGAAACGACAACCCATTCAAACAGAGTGAGTCAATTATGCAGACTTTTAGGCAAGGCTATGAAGTTGCCCGATGCTGAAATCTACAAACTCGAAATCAGCGGGAGGGTTCATGACATAGGAAAAGCCGCAATAAAGTCGAGCATACTTAGTAAAGAGGGGCCTCTGACAGAAGAAGAATTGAATGAGATAATGAGGCATCCGGAAATAGGTTATAACATACTGAAGTATCACCGGGGGATGACGGAAATAGCTGAATACGTTTTATCTCATCATGAAAGATATGACGGCTCGGGATATCCGGCAGGACTTAAGAGGGAGCAAATCCCTCTTTTATCAAGAATAATAGCGGTGGTAGATTCTTATGACGCTATGACAAATCCAAGGCCATACAAGTCAAAATTAGATGAAGATGAGGCTGTCTTGGAACTTATAAAAAACAAAGGAAAGCAATTCGATCCGATAATCGTTGACGCTTTTATCAGGGAGGTATTAAGAAAAACCATCTGTGCTGTATAAGTCTGGGAATGGGAGATAATGTTCAAAAATATTTAGCTAAAAACACCATGGGAATACTTTAAAAAGTATTCCCATTTTTATCGGAAAGAAAGATATTTTAGAGGTTAAAACGATTGGATGTATGAAAAACAATTAAAATTAAAATGCGAAGAATTAGAGAAAGAGATAAAATTTAAAAACGAGTCTCTACTATTTATTACACATGAATTAAAAACCCCACTCTCAATTATCGAATTTATTATTCAGATGATTGAAGTGAACTGCAAAGATGAATTGTCAGATAAAATGGGCAAATATTTGTATAAAATCAGGCAGAACACTTACCGTCAGAGGAGACTGGTAAATAATATAATGGATTATAATCGAATTAATCCAGACCAATACCAATTATACCTTACGAGAGTCGATATTGTTCAACTATCCAGATTAATAATAGAATCTATCAACGTTTATGCAGAACGAAAAAGTATTAAGATGACATTTGATTCAACCATTTCAAATTTCTACCTGTTGATCGATATGTATTTATATGAAAGAATTCTATTAAATCTTCTTTCGAATGCAATAAAATATACACCGGAAGGGAAATCCGTCGATGTTAGGATATTCCGTCAGGAATCAAAGGGCTGTCACAATGTTTGCATTCAAGTGAAAGATAGCGGTATCGGTATACCGAATGACAAAAAGGAACTTATATTTGAAAGATTTGGACAAGCTGACAGATTCCCAAACAGATGTGCAGAAGGAAGCGGAATAGGACTCTATCTTGTTAAAGTGCTGGTTTCAATAATGGATGGAGAAATAAATGTAGAAAGTAAAGTAGGGGTCGGAAGTACATTTTCCTTGATACTTCCCGCAATAGATACGGATTTAAATATGCCTGTAATGGATACGAAAGCAATGGAAGTTGTAAAGGAGCAGTTCATCACTGCAGCAGATATAGAGTTTTCCGATATCTACTACGGAACGTAAAAACCATGCCTATTTAAGCAATCTTTAGTGTTTTACAGATTCCTGCCTAATAATCATGCAGGAACTAAATTTTTTTTCGCTGGATATTAACATTATAAGTACGGCTGACATATTTATATAGATGAATGTATTTTGATGTAATAGAAAAGGAGATAAAAAATGCAAGGCGTTATTTTAAACGAAAAAGGTGAATTCGTAAAAGCAGCGATTGTTAATATTAAAAAGGCCCGCGAATCTGAGGGTGGAAATGAACAGGAGATTTATACATATACACGTTCCGATGAAAGTGGAAAATTCTTCATACAGGATCTTGATCCAGCGGAAGAATACATCATTGAAATACATCTGGAAGATTCAAACTCAGACACAGAGACCGGCTATCCCGCAGAAGAACAGAAAAAAGAAGACATTATTATGAATACTGAATCTGCTAATGTTATGTATATCAAACCAAATCATGACATTAGAGACAAACTATATCAAATAAGAAATAATACATGGTGGTAGGATTAAATTGTTGTAATTAATTTCTTAATCCAGCAGGGCTGCAAAATCTTCAATTTTCTTGATAATTCGATCTTTTTGGCTTTTACTATTTTTTCTCACTTTATTTTGCAGATAGTCCCAGAAAGCAGTTGACATGTTTTGTTCGGTTATAATGAATAATGTTGTAAACGCAGCCTTCCCTGCAACTATGGCACCCAATTCTTCTTTAGCATATATCCAGCCGAAAGCCTCATTGCCCTCATCTATGGTAATATCATAATTTTCATAGGTTTTTAGCAGCATGACAATTTGTTTCAAATGGAGTTTCAGTTCGTAAGGGGTGTAGAATAGCTCTGTGGTCCCCGCTAAACCGGTCAATATCAGGGGTACTTTCCCGGATTTTGAGATTTCAAGGTCAGGCAGTTTTATAATATCAAACATACGGTATGACTCAAGATGCCTTTTTAGCTGAATCTCATTTCTGCGGAAGAATTCAAGGAATCCGGGAGTCTTTATTCGATCAGCCATTGCACCAGCAGCCTGAGGGGGTAATGTAGATATAGACAGTCCCTGTGAGCATAATGTAATATCTCGCTGCTCTGCATCAAATTCTGCATATAATCTAAAGAATTCGTCAGCCTGCTTTGGAGTGAATAATCTCATAAGTGGCTTACAAACGCTTAAATAGCCTTCATATTCCTCAACCAATGACAGGATTGCACGCTTGTCGGTATGGTATAGATTAAATGTGTTATTTGCATCTATGCGAGAAGTCGTCACTGTAATTGCCGCATTATTCGGAGCGATAAACATTGTATGAGCAAACAGCCCGTCACGGATTTTCGGACAATAGTAAGGCTGAACAGCTCCGGTAAAATAGACAGGCATCCATTTAATGAATGCTTGAAACATTTCATCGACATTACGGTTCACTGTATGTATGATTTTAATCTTATGTCCGGAAGCAATCACTCTGCCTAAAAGGCTTTTCCATAACTGTGCATATTCGGGGATATCGTTCAGCCATTTCATAGTCTCATCGCTATATAAAAGCAGTGTTTGAGGACCATCGGATGATATTACTTCATCCAGAAAACGGACTACCGCTTCTCGTTTGCCTTCAACACCAAAATAATACTCAACACTGCGCGGCTTGCGCGGAGTGATCGTATAAGGACCTGATTCCATGAGCTTCGTTAAATCCGGCTTGTTGAACAGGCTTATATAAGTCTCATCTTTTTTTATACATTTATCACTGTCTTCATTAAGCCAGGCGGCGATAGCAGCGGCCTTTTTTTTTGGATCAGACGGAAGCGGTTCAAGGAACCCGGCAGTATTCATCAATAAATCCTGCTGTTGGTGGGTGGTAATCCTACTTGCCAGATATTCTGACATAGAAGCCAGAAATCCCGGGTTTTTAGGAAGACGTCTGCCGCCATTACGGAGTCTGCTGATATGTGATGGATCAAGGGAGATGGCAGCACCCATTGCACTGTTGCTGGTGTTTGTCAGTTTCATTAAAAAATCCAGTTTATCACAGAACATTATAACCTCTCTATTAGCTCACCCAATTCTATATTTTCAAAGCTTGTAACTCTCTTTGATTCCAAGGACAATCAAATATCACATTTTATACAAAGCAATCATAAGTTTTACTTGTAGATTTCTACTGCATAACATAGATATATTTGACACTACTGTAAGCATATCAATTTGACATTATCGTGTCAACATATTTGGCACAATTGAAAACTGCCAAATAAGGCAAAAACCTTTTCATGAACACACTCCCTATATAGAATACTATTAAAAATCAGCCCTCAATAAACTATACAAAAATGTAGGCAAACTCAAATAAATTTTGATATGAACCAATTATATTCAAGGAGATAAGGGATTGTTATGAAAATCAAAATTAAAACCGGAATGTTTCATACAGAACTCTGTGAAATTGAGGCAATAGACAACAGCATCATAATCAGCGGGGATGGCTTTAAATCTATTGAGTTAGATAAGTCTGCGGTATGGGAAATATATATGAGGCTATCGGGACTCAAAAGTCCGGTTTTCGAAATCCGTACTGAATCTGGGGAAATAGAAGGAATACTTGCTGACTCTGCAGACGCAGAGGAATTTATGCTGTTTTTGAAAAGAGAGTTTGGCCGAAAGGCCATCATTGATTGATGGAGGTGTATGAATTGAAAAGAAAGATGACTGCAATTATCCTTACTGTTGCAATGGTGTTGACTGTTTTACCGCCGGGAGCTTTTGCGGAAGAGCCGGGAGGAGAACCATCGTTTGAAGCGGTGTTCTCTGATTGGACAGGCAGGACAGCCATAGAAGGTGATACGACCTTTTACATCGAAGCGACCGGTACCGGTCTGGATGGTTATGAGGGAGTAGTAGGTACATACACGAATAATAACCCGGATACAGGCGTATTCAGCCCGGCAGCATCGCAGAGCGGACATTGGATGCTTGGAACGGATAAGAACGGAAAAGAGAGACACATCTATAAGATGACGATGGATGGCGACGGGGAATTACAATATCAGGTCGATTCCACTGTAGTATACTATTATTTCCGCCTTACAAATGATAATGGAGCAACATATTTTGATAGCGGAAAAGCTTATCCAGAGCTTATTGCATCATCTCCTTATATTATGATTGAATCAGCGGAGCTTCCTTCAGAAATAGCAGTAGGGGCTGATTTGATAGAATACTCTGTTACGCTCGGCACAGGAAGTCCATTTACGGATGAAAGAGAAGTGTCTGTGAAGCTTTGCAGCGGGACAAAGGAAACTATGTGGTCACCCATTACTGAGACCGGAACTATAAGCACTTCGACGGATGCTGATTTTATCAATTTGGGGAATGGGAGATGGAAGATAGGCGGCACCTTTGCTTTGGATGCACTGACTGCGGGCACTGAGCTTTATCTGCGCATTTCATGTCCGGATGCCAATAATCCTGCGTACTCTTCAAATTCAGTTCATGTGCTGGGAACGAATTCTATCGGGCAGTTTTCATTGTCCGGCGCTGTGGCAGGCAGATTATCATTTGGACACGGCGAGGGCAGTTCCTATGAGGCGGCGGATGACGCAACATTTTATCTTGCGGGAGGAATTGGAGACACAGTACATACCTTTACGCTTACAGGTACAGATATATCCGATACCTCAAAATTGAGTGTGACAGGCGGCACATTGATGCCTGACTCACTGGTAAGCGGATCAATGCAGGGTATATATGAGCTTACCGGAGGCGTAACGATTCCAGCAGGCAGCACAAGTCTTAGCTTTCAGTATGACGGGCAGACGCTCCATAGCATTGCGCTGGACCGAAGCACTCTTAACCCCGGCTCGAGTGTTTATGCAACATCAGTAAAAAAAATAAGAGTCGCATCAAATAATTCTGTAACACTTCAGCTTTCCGGATTTAATCTGCCTGTATCAGCTTCAGCCTATACAGGCAAAACAGAATGGGATTCAAAAGAAATAGCTTTTCAATGTACTTCACTCATGGAAGAAAACGGACTGTTGACATTGATTTTGACACCAGATCAGCCTATATCAGGCAGCGGTGCTCTTGATATCCTATATAACACTGATCCGCTGCGGAAGGTAACCTATAATATTGGCGACATTTCTTTAGATAATACGGGATATAGTATGATTTTTGTTGATTTTGGGCCGACAACTGCTGCTGATGCGGGTTCAGAATCTCACGCGCTGCTTGGAATCAGCGGAGAACAGGACCTTACATTGATTGGTAAGGGATTCCAGAACACTATAAATTACATTGCCTGCTTTATGGAGCATACGGCAGCAGGGTTATCCGCACCTGCTGCGCAACTTTCAGCTAAGTATATTTCAGCCACTCAACTTTCTGTTTCGGAAGCAGAGACTAAAAATCTGGCGCGAGGCTGGTACGGAGTTTATCTGATTGCCGACGATGTACAGATCAGTGGATTTGCAGATGCTGCGCTTCTTCCGAAGGAAGGAGAAGAGCAGGTTATAAACCCGACGGTTTCTATCAACGGCGGTGCGGAAAGCACGACGAATAGTGCTATCACAATAAGTATGACACCGGGCAGCTTTACACAGGTTCGCTTTGCGGAAAGTCAGGAAGCACTGTCATCAGCTTCGTGGCAGATTATTGGGCTGACCGGATATACGCTGAGTGACGGTTTCGGCAGTAAGACTATCTATTTCGAATTCAAGGATTCGAGCAATGCGCTTGCCTATCAAACAAACAAGACGATCTTATACCGGACGTCAGAGCTGCTGCCTGCACCGGAGCAATGCGGAATCAGCGGAGTGACTGCTGCTTCGGATGGTGGTATCAAGCTATACAGCGGTACAAAATATACGGCATATATATACTATGCCGGTGACGGCTATCTCGGAAAACTGACGGTATTGGATTCTGAGGGAGTTGAACTGGAAGCTCATACGCTGAACAGGACAGCGACAAAAGACGGAAATCATATATATTCAAAAGCGATTGTAGTACCGGATGCCGGAAAAACGCTCAAATTTTCTTTAACAGGTGCGTACGGCCCTGCTACCCTGACTGCAGACAAAGCAGTTTCAGTGCTGTCGGTTCCTGCGATTACATATCCAAATCTGCCCATTATTGCGAGATCATTCGGCTATGCCGGAGATGTCATGGCTTATCTGGTAGATATAGCAAAGCCGGTTCAGTTCGGTTTTCAGGGAACACCGGGCAAGACAGCGACAGCGGTGATCAAGACGGAGGGTGCGGCAGATAAAACAATCAATTTAAATGAAACGACTCCCGGAAGCGGAATTTATGCAGGCAGCGGCAGTATTCCAGGCACGGCTTCAAAATTGACAGGTATTACTTATGTATTGTCAGACGGGGGAAGTGAAAGCGATAGCAGGGTCTATACATATACAGATCATTTTATCATGCCGAAACTGACCTTTACGGATATCGATAACAGCTATAATGATGTCAGGCTCACGATTATCGGCCCGGGATATTATTACCGCGTGCAAAACATTGCGGATTCCGATGCAGAGTTTGTAAACCTTTCTTTAGGTGAGTATACTTATTCATTGAGCGGATCAAGCGGCTTAATAAAAAATGGGACCAAGGTAATAAGCAGCGGGAATAATACCGTAAGTCTTTCCGACCTTCCGAAACTCAGCAGTCTTTCTTTTGATGCGGCCGGGACAGTGCCCGCTAACACACAAGTCAAATGCAGCTTTATACTCAACGGTAAAGACGTAATCAAGTTGATTCAATTCGATAATGAATTAAAACAGATTCCTGCCGGTACGGAGGTTGCGTATGAACTGGTGCTGCCCTATGATGCAGTAAAAACAATACAGCCGGCCGCAGGAACGGTTACATTGTCGGAAGTGGCAAATTCCGCTACTGTCGGATTTGTACCTTATGAAATGGTCAGCGTAAGCGGTAAAGTGACTAACGAAGTATCCGGCAAACCTCTTGCGGGGGCTATGATAAGTGCATTACAGAAGATTGGGCAGGGATTGAATGAGTTTTATGCTTCATCTAATGATACTGCCGATGCAGAAGGCAATTACAGCCTGAGCATTTACAAAGATGAAGATGCAGCTATAAGGTATCAGTCGGGTGGATACAGGGAAGTTGTGGTGACGGATGACTACAGCGTCAATACTGTTATAAATAAGGCAATGCAGTACGACACCTTAAACAAAGTATCTGTAGATTTTATGACATATCCGCTTGCTGAGAACGGAGAGCAATTCGAATCGCCAAAACGGACTGATAACGGATATATTACACTGAAAAATGCAGTCGTTGACAATGTATCGCTGAACACGGCATATTATGCATGGGAATATACAGGCTCAGGCTATACAAGACATGTGAAGCTTTCCTCTGATACAATATCAAAATATCCCGGTAAGAATGTATTACTGAGTTTTCAAGCAACAAAGGAATATGTACTGGATAACGATTCAGTAAATGTCAGCCTTAATGCAGATTCCAATGGGCATGCGGTGATAAAAGCATATCAGAAAGGGATTATAAGCGCTGATGTTGATGGGATTTCTCCAAGTTATCTTCTCGTATTTGACGGAAATGGCAAACTGCAGGGCGAACCTGTTAAAGGAAGTCTGAGGCTGACTTCAGAAACTCTCTATTTGGATGAGGGCAGCTATACTGTAATGGTTTTGAGGGGCGACAACCTTACCAGATTGAATGGTCTGCGTTCTCTGACAGCAATCCAGACGCTGATCGACGCAGGACTGCTGGACTCTGAATGCTATTCGATGCGCAGCGGAGTGAGCGTAACAACAGGAAGAATCACAAATCTGGGGAATCTTTCACCTTCAGAGAATGTGACGAATGAAATGCTTGGCGCAGTCGATGTTCGCATCAACACAGAATCCACAGAAGAATTGAACGGTGAGATTTATGCAAATATCACCATTGAAAAAGCCGCTCCGGAAGGATCAGCAATGAACTTTGAAGGAATAAGCTTTTGGAGGGCAAACGATCCGGTCAATGCTACAAATAAATATTATATAAATGGGAAAGAAAGAAGCAGCATTAATCTATTATGGGGTTCAGAAAAGACCGCAGAAAAACTGAGAGCAGCCTATGCCCTGGGACCTGATGATAATACGCTTATTTCAGGGGGAAAGGTACAAGTAAGCTATAAGTTGAACGGGACACCTTTTACTGAGAATTATGATATATCTGAAGCAGTGCAGAAGGTCACTCTTACAGCACCATCTTCAATGTTATCCGGTGAACCTGCGAAAAATGTTGAGGTAGGCGGAATTGCAAAGTCAGGAGAAAAGGTTGAAATTTACGACGATAAGACCAAAATTGCCGAGGTTACTGCAGGAACAGGAAACCGATGGCAGGCTTCCGTATCTTTGCTCAATCCGGAAAGAAGCGGCTACCACAGCCTCTGGGCAAAATCCGGGACGGCTGTATCACCTGAGGTCATCTGTAAGATTTTCCGCCAGGGGAGCATGTCCTATATCAGCAATTTCAAATGGGTGCATCACAACACATCGGTTCAGAGAGATATTACCGTGGAATTAACTGATCTCTCTAAAATCAATTCTGCGGCTCTTCAAAGCCTCAGCTACTATCCGGCTGCACCATCAACAATATCATTCAAAATAAACGGACTGAAGAAAGACAAGCTGAATCACGTTTGGCTTATAAATACTGTTAACGGAAGCGAAAAATCATTTTCTGCTGCTTGTATTGAAGATGGGGCAGATTCTTCTGTCTGGAGCACCGGCAAGGTATATCTGGGGCAAACAGGAAAACTTGCTGTACGGTATGATCTGGCATCCTCAGATACGGACGACATCTATATGCTGACAGGTGATGAAAAACCAAGCGTCTCAATACTGCTGAATGCGACAAATCCGGCGGATCTTATGGATCCCGCTAAGGTTCCTGCGGCAATCCGGGATAACGCAGATCAAGCTGATTTTACTATTGATGAAACAGCGGGAGACGGCAGCGGTCTTGCCATGACGCATGATGCGGGCGGCCTTACAGTAGAAAATGAATTTGAATTTATTCCTGAAGACGAAAAGCTTACAGAAGCGCAATTGGAGGAAGAAGGATATCTTAAGGTAGTAACAAAAGAAGGGACTCTTTGGGTAAAGCAGGAAGTGACAGAAACAGAGATTAACGGTATCGTAACTATCGAAATGAACCGCAAGGTGTTCATGGATGACGACCTCGCTTCGCAGCTCGAAGGCAGGAGGAGATTTGGCAGTATGTTATTTACATCCGGAGATCCGGGATCCTCACCCCTGATCGGAAGCTTATCATTATTCGCAGCCGGAGGTGCAGGAGATGCGGCATTGACGGGAATCGAATGGAGCGGAAACATCACAGGAGGTCTCGAACTTGTGGGAGATCTAAAAGGAGTGGCTTACGTCAGTGAGAAATTTGTAAAAGGCGTGAGTATACTGGGGGCGGTAGGAACAGTGGCTAAAATTGCCGGAGGTCCCAGTACGAAGGATGCCAACATTCTGATTCAAGCTTTGAAGAACATCGAAAATGCAGATACCCGCAGAGCATTGGCGCGTGAAATCGCAGATTACAGCGCTCTGGCAAATGATATCTACGCTTCAGAGTGCTTCAGCAGCAGTGCGATGACAGGGATCGGATTTGCTGCGAATACCCCATTGACTAAAGGAGCTACGTTGATAGGCGGTCTGGCGAACGGAGCAATCGGCAGCATGACTGTCAGTGAGATGGATGCCATGTGGAACTCGATCGCAATCAGCATTCAGATGGAACTCAAAGGTGAAATGCTGCAGCGTGAAAAAGAATGGAGAGAAAAAGAGAGACAGAAGGAACTGGAAAAAGAAAAAGAAATGCTGAGGTTGGAGGCGTTTTTGAATTCCTGCTATAACCTTGGTCATACCTGGATAGATCCGGCAGGATATGTAACGCTGGAGCCTACGGAAACAACACAAGGAGTTCTTTCGTTTGACTGTTCCAGATGTAAAAAAACTTATGGGATCAGCATTCCTGCAACAGGTAAGCAAGAGGATAAGGACAGTCTGGGAACCGAGGAAGAGATCCCCGAGATTAATGTAATTATCGACCCTTCAGGTTATGTGTTTGAAGGACTTGAAAGCAACCGTGCCGCCAGTATAAGTGCGATAGTTTATAAAGGCAGCAGCCTTGGCGACACTTTCTCAGCCTGGAATGACACGATAACAGCTCAGTCCAATCCTCAGACCACCGGTTTGGACGGGCGTTACGGCTGGGATGTTCCGGCTGGCACTTGGAAGGTAGGATTCTCCGGTACAGGTTATTTGCCGGCTGAAAGTAAAATAATGACAGTGCCTCCCGCTCACACAGAGGTCAATATCGGTATGCTCTCCACAACTCCGCCAACTGTGGCGGCTGCAGCAATAGGAAGCAATCAGCTGGATATTCAGTTTTCAAACTTTATGCGCAAGGAAAGTATTTATGACGCAAGCAGCGCAACAAGCAATATTCTTGTGTATGACAGCAGTAATTCTATCGTTCCGGGAACGATTACCTTCCCTGTTACAGCAGCTAATACCGGATATGTGGATGGTGATTATCAGCAGGATCTGATTTCCTCAGCTGAATTCGTGAAGTGTGCTGCATTTACTCCATCAGCGAGTTATGCGGGCGGCTTCCGCCAGTATCAGGATGACGGAACGACAACGGAAACCTACAAGGTTGTTGTCAGCCAGAATGTACAAAGTTACTCCGGCGTAAGAATGAGAGACGATTATGAAAATGCATTGCTAACATATGCAGAAAGAAGCCAATTGACGACACCAACAGCTAATAAAGAGTCTGGGGCATATTCAGATAATCTGAGCATTACACTGACCTCGGCAGAAGGTGCCGGCATATATTACACCCTTGATGGATCGGTACCGAATGAACTTAGCACCGTATATACGGGGCCGATAGCCATTACAGAGGATACGGAGCTGCGGTTTGTGGCTGCGAAAGCCGGTTTTGATCCAAGTCAGGCTGGTGTAAGGGAGTATTTTATCGATACGACGAAAGCAGCAGCACCGACAGCATCTGTAAATTCAGGGACATACGCAGCAGCTCAGACAGTATCCCTGACAACTAATACAGCAGGCGCAGATATTTATTATACTGTCGATTCATCTGCTCCAAGTGCTTCATCGCAGCGTTACAGCACACCTGTAACAGTGTCTGAGAGTACGGTCATCAAAGCGCTTGCAGTCAAGTCAGGATTGAATGATAGTTCGGTAACAGTAAGGACTTATACGATTGGCACATCGGAAGAACCAAGTAATACTAATCCCAGAAGCAACAGACCGAAGACCGTAGCAGAGCCAATCATAGTGCAACCCCCCACTGCACCATGGCAGAATCCATTTACCGATGTACCCGGCAATTCATGGTATTATGATGCAATCCAGTATGTACATAGTAAGGGTTTGTTCACCGGTATGGGTCAAGATACATTCAGCCCGAACTTCACAATGACCCGCGCTATGCTTGTCACCGTTCTTCATCGTCTTGCCGGAACTCCGAATGCAAATGGTGATATGTTTGACGATGTTATGGCAGGGCAGTGGTACAGCGACTCAGTGACCTGGGCGGCTGAAAGCGGTATTGTAAGCGGCTATAGCAGCGGATTATTCGGCTCAAATGATCCGATAACTCGTGAACAGATGGTAACGATTTTATATCGCTATGCAAAAGAAATGGGGTACAACATTACTGCATCAGCAGATCTTGCCGGCTTTACAGACGCAGGACAGACCTCTTCCTGGTCACAAGATGCGGTCAGATGGGCAGTCGCAGCCGGATTGATAAGCGGTAAAGGTAATGGGATACTTGATCCGAAGGGTAAGGCAACCCGAGCTGAAGTAGCTCTCATCTTTATGAGGTTTAATAATAATATAACGCAATAGAAAATCAAGACAAATTTAATTCATGTAATATAAATACAGGTGCGCAGTCTTTTAAAACAATGTGAAGGCTGCGTACCTTTGTTTGACAGAAAACACTGATCATATCATCTTTGCATGGTATTCACATTAAATATATCGTTCACATATTTATATATGAACGACATAGCGGTTGCTCCCGTTGATTCTTAAACAGCAAAATGCCGATTAATAAGGCAGTTATTTATTACAGTGTTGTTCAACAGGGTCATACTATGATAAACTGAAAAAAAGCGGAGTGTCATGTTTAGTTAAATAGTGCGATATATGTAAGTGATATGAATATAAAAGAATTGAAATTTCCCACGGTATATGATATGGATACTGTGGTCGGATATGGAGGAAATCAGGAGTGGTTTTCCCAGAATATAAAGAGAAAAGCAGGATGCGGATGTACCAGCGGAGCAAACCTGGCGGCTTATTATGCAGCCAGGTATCCTGAACTGCCTAAGATTTACGACGGAAACACCGAACAATTCGACCGGAACGAATATATTGAAGCTATGGAAGAGATGTACACCTATATGAAACCCGGTCTGCTCGGTTTTCCTTATGTAAAAAAATTTGGAAGACAATTTATAAAGTTTTGCAGGGAACATAATATAATAGCAAAAGCTGAATTTTGTTATGGGTTTAAGAAGAGAGAAGAAGCCTTCGCTTTTGTTAAGGAAAGTATCGATACCGATAATCCCGTAGCACTTTTGATTTTATTTCATCGATCTCACGCCCTTATAGAAGATAACTGGCACTGGGTAACAATAACAGGGTACATCGAGGATAAAGAAGATTTCAATGTAAATGAGATTCTCTTTTCCAACTGTGGAGAACGGCAAATTGTAAGGGCAAATCAGCTGTTTGAGATCCATCGTAAAAATACAATTCGCATGGTAAGATTTCGAATAATAGGAAGCAATGAATAAGACAAATCGGTTAAGCGGGCAATAAACTGATCAATTGATTATTTGCCGGAGCCTCATAATAGAATAATAAATAACAATACATGCGACTATAATATAACAAAAGTATATTATTTGGAAAGGAAGAATATTATGAAGAAAAGCGCAGCTTTTTTTGATATCGACGGTACAATCTCAAGGGAAGGTCTGATCAGCGAAATGTTTAGAAAGATGATTAAATATGAGCTGATTGACGACAGTAAATGGTATCATGAGGTTGAACCCGCTTTTATACAATGGAATAAACGCTTGGGGGATTATGACCTTTATCTGCAGAAGATGGTGGACATATATTCCGAGACAGTAAAATTTACAAATCCATTTCATATTTCTTACATTGCGAAAAAAGTGATTGAACAAAAAGGCGAACGCGTTTACACTTATTCTCGTGAGAGAATTAAATGGCATAAGGATCAGGGGCATGTTGTAATCGCAATTTCGGGTTCACCGGTTGAGCTGGTGAGAGAAATGTCAAAAATGTACGGAATGGATGATTACAAGGGTACGGTTTATGAAATTGACAGCAATGGGGCAACATACAGCGGAGAAATCATACCAATGTGGGATTCCCGGAGCAAAGAAAATGCCGTTCTTGAAATGGCAGAAAAACACCGGCTCGATCTTTTGTCCAGCTACGCGTATGGTGATACAGCCGGAGATTTTTCTATGCTTAAGCTTGTGGGAAATCCCTATGCAATCAATCCAACGAGGGAACTGGTTGCACATATCTTGCAAGACGAATATCTTAAAGAAGCCGTGAAGATAATCGTAGAACGAAAGGATGTCACATATCAGTTAAGTGTAGATTCTCTTAACTGCATCTAAAAAGGTACCTTTTCTGCATCGTTAAGCATGCCGTAATTAATAATATATATTTTGCAGTCTATCTATGGAGGCAGAGGAATTGATAACAGAGCTATTAAAAGCAGCAATAATTGGAGTTGTGGAAGGAATAACGGAATGGCTGCCTATCAGCAGTACCGGACATATGATACTTGTAGAGGAATTCATCAAGATAAACGCATCGGATGAATTTATGGAAATGTTCCGCGTAGTGATCCAACTTGGTGCTATTATGGCTGTTGTACTTCTGTACTTCCACAAATTGAATCCGATATCCCCCAAGAAATCGTTACAGCAAAAAAAAGATACGATGTCGATATGGTACAAGGTCATTATAGGCATGCTGCCGGCTGCAATCGTTGGCATACCTCTTGATGACTGGTTGGATGAACATTTATATAACTATCAGACTGTAGCACTTATGCTGGTCATATATGGGATATTATTTATTGTTATTGAGAATTATAATAAAGGTCGCAAGGGACTCGTGCAGTCATTTAATCAGCTCAGCTATAAAATGGCATTTTTGATTGGTATGTTTCAGGTCCTTTCTTTGGTCCCGGGTACTTCACGATCAGGTGCGACAATATTGGGAGCGATCCTTCTTGGTACTTCCAGAACTATAGCCGCAGAATATTCTTTTTTCCTATCCATACCGGTGATGTTCGGTGCCAGTGCCTTAAAGTTAGTGAAATTTGGATTTGAATTTAGCAATGCTGAAATAATGATGCTTCTTGTCGGAATGATTGTCGCTTTTGTGGTATCAATCATTGCAATCCGATTCCTGCTTAGTTACATAAAGACAAATGATTTCAAAGCTTTCGGATGGTACCGTATTATTCTTGGTGTTCTTGTCATGACCTACTTCATGATTTTTGATTGACGTCGATTTTTTTCGGCAAATGTTATATACTATTGAAAGCAAGATACATGAAGAGGATGAAGACATAATGGGAAATGACACTCAAGCAAGAAATAAGCAGCTTCCGACCATACTTGTGGTCGTTATAACATCATTCATCACCACCTTTACCGGAAGTGCACTTAACCTGTCGATTCCAGCCATAGGCGATGAATTTCAAGCAAGCGCCGCTATGGTTGGGTGGATTGTAACCGGGTATATACTTGCAGCAGCTGTTTTAGCGGTACCTTTTGGACGGCTTGCAGATCTGACGGGAAGGAAGAGGATTCTGACAACAGGAATTTTCATTTTCGCACTTTGCTCAGGCGGAGCTGCTTTTGCTCAATCCATAGGAATGCTTCTATTCTTTCGTGTCGTTCAGGGGATTGGAGCGGCAATGATTTTCAGCACGAATACGGCAGTGCTTATAAGCGCATTTTTGCCGGAGAAGAGGGGAAAAGTGCTGGGCTATTCCATCGCATCCACCTATATCGGATTATCGGCGGGCCCGGTTGTCGGAGGATTGCTGAATCATCATCTGGGATGGCGTTCGATATTTATTTTAACATTACTCGTCAGCGTTTTAGTATTTTGCATCGCTGTAAAAAAGCTGCCCGAAAGCAATGCTCAAAAAGATGGACAAGGCATAGATATCATCGGGAATATTCTGTATATCCTTATGATAACCTTAGTCATGTTTGGATTATCGTCAGTTTCTACTTTCGCATACTCAAAATTGCTGGTTATTGCAGGGATTATTCTATTCATTATATTTATAATTCACGAATTGAAAACAGCCCATCCTATAATTGAAGTAAGATTATTTGCACACAACATCGGATATACATTCTCAAATTTAGCTGCACTTATGAATTACGGTGCAACCTTTGCTTTGGGATACCTGCTTTCAATATACCTGCAAGTTGTGGTGGATTTTGACTCTCAGACAGCAGGACTGATTCTTATAAGTCAGCCTCTTGTAATGGCGATACTTTCACCATATGCAGGGAGGCTTTCAGACCGGGTATCACCTTTCAAACTTGCATCATTTGGAATGGGCCTTTGTGCTTTAGGGCTTTTTTCATTTATTTTTATCTCGGAAGACTATCCGATTTTGTTGATTGTTGCAAATCTTGCTGTTGTCGGAGTCGGGTTTGCCTTTTTTTCATCACCGAATACTAATGCGGTCATGGCCTGTGTGGATAAAAAAGACTACGGGGTCGCTTCTTCCATACTGTCGACTATGCGTTCAATAGGTCATAGTACGAGCATGGCCATAGTGACGGTTATAATATCAAGGCAGATGGGATCAGCGACACTGAACGATGCTGAACCGGCCCAGATTGTGGAAACAATGCATATTGCTTTTATCATATTTACTATTGTATGTGCAATGGGAATATTTATCTCATTAAAGAGAAAACAGCCCAAACAGGGGATAGAATGAAAAAAGATTTATCAATTTTCATCGTAGAAAAGTAAGAAAGGAAGAAGAAATGAAAAGAAAAGTAGTATTTATGTTTGTGAATGGAAGCATCACAGAAGCCAAAAGAGTTGAAATGGAACTTGAATCCACCTTGATGGTAATGATTGGTGTCGGCAGTTATGATATGGCTTGCGAAGAAGCGAAAAAGCTTGTGGAGGAAGGCGTTAAACTGATCGAGCTTTGCGGCGGCTTCGGGACAATAGGGCATGCAAAGGTGACGGAGGCAGTTTATGGGAAGGCCCAAATAGGAGTAGTCAGATTTGATAATCATCCGGGGTACGATAACCTTTCCGGGGATAGCAAATGGCTGTAACGTGTCAGTCGATGCTTCAGTGAAAAAGGCTTCAGTGAAGAATTGAAAAGATAAAAAATAAGATTGACAATTTTTTTGGGTGGTGCTAATATGTCTTTAAACCGATGACGAGGGAGTTAAACTGTAAAACGATCTCAAAGCGAATCCGGGGAGGTGTAAGCCGGACAGATGCAGATACAGCAAGTGGGCCTCTGAGGGCGAAGCGAAAGAATTCAATTTAAGTAGCTGAGACGCAAAGCCGGCGTTATAAGGCTAAGGGTGTGATGGCACTCTGCAAAGAGGGTATGCATAACGCATATCAAACAAGGTGGTACCGCAGGTTAACACTTGTCCTTGGATCAGGGATAAGTGTTTTTTTATTACGTTTGCAACCAGGTAAATTGCAGAGAACCCCTTTTCATAACCATTAATTTTTAAATCGAAAAAATGATTAGAAAAGAAGAAAAGGAGATCAAAAAAATGAAAACAAGGATAAATTTTAAAAAGGGTACAGCAGGCCTATTGATCGTAATGCTGATTCTTGTGGGTTTGCTGACCGGTTGCGGAGGCAATGGGGAAGAGAATAATTCTGAAGCTGACATGCCTACTGTAGGCATCGTACAGATCGTGGAGCATCCGTCCCTGGATACCATACGCGAATCAATACTTGCACAGCTTGCCGATGAAGGCTTTATAGATGGTGAAACTATGACGGTCGACTACCAGAATGCGCAGAATGAACAGGCGAATCTGAAGACAATCTGTCAGAAGTTTGCGGCCAACAACTATGACCTTATTATTGCAATTTCAACACCGGCAGCGCAGGCAGCTCTCGGCGAAACGACTGAGATTCCGATTATTTTCTCCGCAGTAACTGATCCATTGTCTGCTGAAGTTGTTACAGACATGGACACCCCAGGCGGAAATATTACAGGAACCTCGGATGCAGTTTCCGCTGAGATGATTATGGATCTTGCGAGAGAAATCACACCTGATATTCAAACGATAGGGGCACTGTACAACAGCAGTGAAGTGAATTCAATCTCTGTAATTGAAGATCTGAGGGAATATGCAGAAACCAACGGCTTGACTGTGGTAGAAGCTCCTGTTATGAATTCCAGCGAAGTGAAGCAGTCCGCGACCTTCCTTGCAGGAAAATGCGATGCTGTATTCTCTCCGATAGATAACACAGTTGCATCAACCATGCCGATCATATCTAAGACTCTTAACGATGCTAAAGTCCCATTCTATGTGGGGGCAGACTCCATGGTAAATGATGGCGGACTTGCAACTTACGGGATTAACTATACCATTTTAGGTCAGGAAACAGGTAAGATGGCAGCACAGGTATTGAATGGAACAGATCCCGGAACGATATCGGTTCTGACTATAAAAGATGTGAAAATCTATATCAATCAAAACACAGCCGATCAAATCGGAGTAACTTTCCCTCAAACGGTTTTGGATAACGCAACTGTTTTGGGAGAAGAATAAAATTTGGAGAAATAGCTATGACATTTGGGGCAGTGATTGGTTCAGTAGAATTAGGTTTAATTTATTCAATTATGGCATTGGGAGTGTTCTTGTCCTTTCGGACTCTGAACACTCCTGATCTTACGGTTGATGGAAGTATCGTCACCGGCATGGCTGTTTCGGCCATGATATGCAGTATAGGCGGAAATCCATGGCTTGCTCTCATTGCCGCTTTTATTGCTGGCTGTTTAGCCGGCTTTGTATCAGCATTATTGAACACGAAGCTGGGCATTCAACCTCTACTCGCCGGAATCCTGGTCATGTTGGCCTTATATTCGGTTAATCTTCGGATTATGGGAGGCAGAGCAAATATTGCCATAATAAAAAGTGATACTGTCTATAAAAACTTCGAGGAGCTCGTACAGTCGCAATACAGCTCTATCATACTTGGCTTGATTATTTTGATTCTGATTACCGCATGCTTTTATTATTTCTTAAGAACACGGCTCGGTTTTGCGTTGCGTGCTACAGGGGATAATGAGGATATGGTGCGATCATCCGGTATCAACAGCGATGCTATGAGATTGCTTGGAATGGGCCTGTCAAACGGTATGGTGGGGCTGGCAGGGGGTCTTCTTGCACAGTACCAGTCAGTGTCTGATATAGGTATGGGAGTAGGAATGGTTGTAGTCGGTCTTGCTTCCGTGATAATCGGGGAAGCTGTTTTCGGGACCACATCTCTGCTAAGAAGGTTAATCGCAGTTTCGCTTGGTGCCATACTGTATCGTATGATAATCGCCCTTGCATTCAATCTTGGAATGCCATCCACAGATTTAAAGCTAATTTCCGCAGTAATCGTTACCATCGCGTTGTCCACGGGAGTTCTGGGTGAAAAATTCTCGATTCCCGCCTTGTTTCAGAAAGGTGGTAAAAATAATGCTAAAAGTTGAGCGAATCAGTAAAACATTTGGAAAAGGCAGTATAAACGAAAAGCTTGCAATAGATGATTTGAATCTGACTGTAAATAAAGGTGATTTTATCGCGATTATAGGCAGCAACGGAGCGGGGAAATCAACTTTGCTTAATTGTATATCAGGCGTATATGGCATCGATTCAGGAAGTATCATGCTTGGTGATATCAACTTAACCAAACTTCCGGAATACAAACGTTCAAAATTTATTGGCCGCGTATTTCAGGATCCACTGAGGGGCACCGCTTTTGACATGACCATAGAAGAAAACCTTGCAATTGCAAGTACAAAGAACAAGAGTATAGGATTGCAGCGTGGATTGAATAAGAAAGAGCGTGAATTATTCAGGGAAAAACTGGCTCTCCTTGACATGGGTCTTGAAAACAGAATGAAACAGAAGTCCAAGCTGCTGTCAGGTGGACAGCGGCAAGCCTTGACGCTCTTTATGGCTGTTGTTTCCGAACCGAAACTATTGCTTCTTGACGAACATATTGCAGCATTAGATCCGGGCGCAGCAAAGAAGGTGCTTGCTCTTACCGATGAGTTTTCTAAAACGCCGGATCTTTGTACACTGATGATTACACATAACATGAAGGCGGCGTTAGCGCATGGAAATCGCACAATCCTGATGAAAGACGGAAAAATAGTAATGGATCTTTATGGGGAAGAACGCAAGAAAATGACAGTTGAAAAGCTTATAGCACAGTTTGATATCGACAATGACAGGATGCTGTTATAGCCATCTTGCGGAATGTTAAGACTTAATATCTGTAAATTAAGGGTTTTGAGTTAGACGATGAAAATCTGTCTGCGATGCTAACGTCGATTTTAGCGACTCCGACTCGCGATGCTCGCTGCTGTCCGTTTTGCCAGCCAAGCAAAGCTTGGGGCAAAAAGGCGAAGCATCGGACAGAATGTTAAAAAGAAGTTTGTTTACAGAGCACTGCCGGTGGTATAATAAATACAATATAGTTTAAGATATTATAAGGATGTATAATGCAAAAATCAGCTGCCGTTTTAGAAATTATTAATGATGAAACCGCAAAGATCATGCTGCATAAGCATAAACGGTGTTTTGACTGCGGGTTTTGCAGCAAGCATATGCATCCCGGTTCCATTTTAGAGGCAGCAAATCCGGTTAATGCTAAGGAAGGCGAAACGGTAGATGTTAATGTCAAGAAGCAGCTTACGGGTGCTGAACTTACTTTTACCTTTATCCTGCCTGTCATGGCATTCTTTTTCGGGCTGTTTTTAGGCGGTGCGTTTTTTATTGCGGATGAAATACAGGGATATGTAGCTGTAACAGTTGCATTTGCCTCACTTGCCGCAGCGATTATGGCCGGCATGACGTATAAAAAGAACAATCCGCCGGTTTATAAAGCAACGATAGTTAAAATAGTAAAGTCTGAAGAAGCAAGATTGTAACAGCGCGATAAAATGGGCAGAATGTTAACAAGTTGATAAAACACTGGAGGTAGCAATGAAGGATATTATTTATTTAACAGAAGAAAACTATGAAAGCGAAGTAATGGGCTCGGATATTCCTGTCCTTGTAGATTTCTATGCAGATTGGTGCGGACCCTGTAAGATGGTTGGACCTATTTTAGAGATTTTAGCAGAGAATTATGAAAATAAAGTGAAGATCTGCAAAATTAATATCGATGAACAGCGTAAGCTTGCTATCGCCAATAAAGTAATGAGTATTCCGACATTACTTTTTGTAAAAAATGGTGAAATTAAAGAAAGGTTCTCCGGTGCATTACCTCAGTCCGTTTTGGAAGAAAAACTGGATGCACTGATTTCAGCTTAGTCATGTTCTCCTTTACATTTCTGGACATGTCGTTTTTAATCATGGGGCTTTTCCTGTTCAATATTATCATTGCACTGACGATAATTTTTCTTGAAAGGAAAAACCCCTCTGCAACTCTGGCATGGATCATGATATTATTTCTGGTCCCTGTAGTAGGGATCATTCTTTATTTTTTGCTTTCACAAAATATTGCACGGCAGCGTATTTTTCAAATGACAAAATACGAAGAGTCGATGATCAATATGTCTTTGACTGAGCAGATAAACGAGATTAAAAAAGGAGAATTCGAATTTACTAATCCCGAATCGAAAAAATGGCAGGATATGATACATCTGCATCAGACCTACGGTGAATCTTTTTTTACACAAGATAACAGGGTTTTTGTCTTAACTGACGGAAGACATAAGTTTGACAGTTTGTTCAATGATATAAAGAAGGCAAAGCACACAATCAACATCATGTATTTTATTGTGAAAAATGACAGCATGGGCCGTTTATTGATTGATAAGCTTACAGAAAAAGCAAGAGAAGGGGTTGAAGTCAGATTTCTGATTGATGCCATGGGAAGCAGGCAGATTTCCGGAAAAAATTTAGAGTCATTTAAAGAAGCCGGCGGACGATATGCCTTTTTCTTTCCGCCGAAGTTCAAATTCCTGAATTTAAAGCTAAATTACAGAAATCACAGGAAATTGGCCGTCATTGATGGCACAATAGGATATTTAGGCGGTTTCAATGTAGGGAATGAGTACATAGGAAAAAAGAAAAAATTCGGCTATTGGAGAGACACCCACCTGAAACTGATAGGCTCGTGTGTACAGGATATGAATGCCCGCTTTATCTTGGACTGGCGCTTTGCATCAAAGGAAAAAATGTTGTTATCTCAAGCTTATTACAGTGAAGCATTTCAAGCGGGAAATACGGGAATACAGATTGTTTCCAGCGGTCCCGACTCATTAAAAGAGGAAATTAAACAGGGCTATTTAAAATTAATCTCATCTGCAAAAAAGAGTATTTATATTCAAACCCCTTATTTCGTGCCGGATGCAAGCATTCTGGAAGCCTTGAAAACAGCTGTATTATGTGGTGTAGATGTCAAGATCATGATCCCGTGTAAGCCGGATCATATGTTTGTTTATTGGGCAACTTATTACTATATCGGTGTATTGTTACACTATGGTGTCAAGGCTTATATTTACGACGAAGGATTTCTGCATGCAAAGACAATATGTGTTGATGGTGAGGTTGCTTCAATAGGCTCCGCAAATTTTGACATTCGGAGCTTTCGGTTAAATTTTGAAGCGAATGCTTTTATTTATGACGCAGCAGAGGTGTATAAACTGGAAGCTATGTTTGAGAGCGACATGATGCGCTGCCATGAACTTACAAAACAGCTCTACTATAAGCGACCCTTAATTATAAAATTCAAGGAATCCATATCAAGGCTGCTGTCGGATTTATTATAGCTATTCAAATCGTTCGGGCACATATATCAGCCCGCCGGCAATCTGTGAAACAGATTGCCGGCGGTTTATCTACAGATGCGGTACAAATAAACTTGATTATTGTAAAAACATTTTATATAATGTTACATTATGACGAAAGGGGAGCGACAATGTATTTTAATAATATGGACAAGTCAGATCCTGAAATAAGTGCCATCATAAAAAGAGAAATGGCAAGACAGGAAAATAAAATTGAATTGATTGCATCAGAGAATTTTACCAGCAGCGCAGTAATGGAGGCATGTGGCAGCGCGCTTACGAATAAGTATGCAGAAGGTTATCCCGGAAAGAGATATTACGGAGGCTGTGAACATGTAGATGAAGCAGAAAGCCTGGCTATTCAGCGTGTCAAGGATTTGTTTCATGCAGAACATGCCAATGTTCAGCCACATTCAGGAGCAAACGCTAACTTAGGGGTATATTTTGCATTACTCGAACCGGGTGATACTGTACTTGGTATGGATTTATCAAACGGGGGACATTTAACCCACGGAAGTCCGGTAAATATGTCTGGTAAATACTATCGTTTCATCTCGTACGGATTAGACCAAGAGACAGAAAGAATCGACTTTGACCAGGTCAGAAGGCTTGCACTTGAGAATAAGCCAAAAATGATCGTAGCAGGTGCCAGTGCATATCCGAGAATAATAGAAGCAGATAAATTCAGAGAGATTGCTGATGAAATCGGGGCTTTGCTGATGGTTGATATGGCTCATATTGCAGGGCTTGTTGCCGTTGGGCTTCATCCAAATCCGGTAGAGCATGCACACATAGTGACCAGCACGACACACAAAACTCTTAGAGGCCCCAGAGGTGGCTTGATCCTTTGTAAGGAGGAATTTGCTAAGCAAATCGATAAGGCGATATTCCCCGGGATGCAGGGTGGTCCTTTGATGCACATTATAGCAGGCAAGGCGATATGCTTTAAAGAGGCTTCACAACCTGAATTTATTGATTACCAAAAGCAGGTGCTGAAAAATGCTCAGGTGATGGCAAAGGAACTGCTGGATAGAGATTTCAAACTGGTATCAGGCGGAACCGACAATCATCTGATTCTTCTTAACCTTACCAATAAAAATATAACCGGAAAAGAAGCGGAAAAGCTGCTTGATGCAGCCGGTATCACGACGAACAAGAATTCGGTTCCGAATGACCCGAATGGTCCTTTCGTTACGAGTGGAATACGTCTCGGAACCCCGGCAATGACTACCCGTGGCTTTAAAGAACAGGAAATCGCCATGGTGGTGGAAGCTATCGGACTGATTATTAATAATCCGACAGACTCGGGATCAGCTGAGAAGGCTAAAAATATCGTAAGGGAGCTCTGTGAATCCCATCCGCTTTATAACTTGAAATAGAATGGGCAGGTAACCGGCCAGCTCAAACAGAATAATGCAGAACTGACAGTTAAGCCAGAGAATCATGCAACTGATTGCTCTGGCTTTAGTTTAGTTAGGGATACAAACTTTTGTACCCGGAATGCTGAAATCATCTGTAGTTAACATTGGATTTGCAATCAGGAGGCGGTCAGAGATCACAAGCAGCTTTTTACTGATTGAATTCAATGAATCCCCGCTTTTGACAACGTAAGCTCCTGACATTGGGCAAGTATGGAAAAGATCTTCGTCCGGTATGCATATAGGCATATCGGCAAGCTGTTCCGTGAAATCCACGGAAGGATTGCTGCTTTGGAGAGCCGCAAAAGTAATTTTATACCTGTCTAATATTCTGGTTACGGTATCGCCTTGCTGTGTCTTGTAGATTTTATATTCAGTGTTGTTATGGCCATCTGTATCTTCGCTCGACCCCCAAGCAGATTGTGCTTGACTGCCCTCTTCCAGATTATTACTTACAGGAATACAGATTTGCATACCGATCCTGAGATCATAGGGATCCAATTCAGGATTGGCTCTCATCAGTTCATCTAAAGTGATTTGATACCGTCTTGCCAACATATAAAGTGTATCGCCGGTCCTGATTGTATGCATAAACCCTTCACAAGCAGGGGTTTCTCCCGGCGCAGGAGCAGAAGGCATTGAAGGTATATTCGGCATCGGTGTTGAAGGCATTGAAGGTATGGTTGGCATAGGCATTGATGGTATGGTTGGCATAGGCATTGATGGCATGGTTGGCATAGGCATTGATGGCATGGTTGGCATCGGCGTTGTCGGTATAGATGGCATTGTAGGAACTGAAGGCATAAAAGGCATTGAAGGCATTGACGGTGTAGGCTGCATCGGGGTTCGTAAAGGTGTACCGCCCGGTCTGTTTGGGGTTGGAATACAAAGTTCCATGCCTATTCTCAGCATATGGCAATCTATACCCGGATTTGCCGATATTATCTCATCAAGTGTCAATTTATATTGCTTTGCCAGCATGTAAAGCGTATCACCGGATTGCACTACATGAATAATCCCTCTGCATCCCGGCCTGCGTTCTTCCGGCAAGGCTAAATGAATCGGAATACAGACCTCCTGCCCTATCTGCAGGTTATAAGGGTCGACACCAGGATTGGCACTTAGAATATCTTCTATGAGTATATTATATTGCTTTGACATCATGTAAAAAGTATCTCCTGCTTTGATTGTATGCAATATGCCTTCACAAACTGGTCGGGGCATCGGAACCGGAGCCGGAACAGGAGCTGGTCTCGGAACTGGAGCCGGAGCTGGAGTCGGTCTCGGCATGGGAGCCGGAGCCGGTGCCGGTCTTGGCATAGGGGCTGGAGCTGGTGCCGGTCTTGGCATAGGAGCCGGAGCTGGTGCCGGTCTTGGCATAGGAGCCGGAGCTGGTGCTGGTCTTGGCATAGGAGCCGGAGCTGGTGCTGGTCTTGGCATAGGAGCCGGAGCTGGCGCCGGCATTGGCATAGGAGCTGGAGCTGGTGCAGGTCTTGGCATAGGAGCCGGAGCTGGAGCCGGCATTGGCATAGGAACAGGCATTACGGGTTCTTCAGGTTCACACCTTACCGGTTCCCATTCACAAGGATCATGTGACGGTTTGCCGCCGCCGGTCTTTTTCCCGGGTATACAGATTCGCTGACCAAGTCTGAGATTGTAAGGGTTAAGGATTCGATTTGCATCCATAAGTATAGCTACCGAAACGCCATATTTTTGAGATATGGAATAAAGCGTATCTCCGGTTCTGACGGTATATACATCTACGCAGACATATTCTTCTGATGGGAGAATTGGAGGCCGTGGAAATCCAGGATCCATACAATTATTTTGACCCATAACTAATAAATCACCTCTCGTTCAATTTTTACTATCATATTATTTAAAGCAGTTATATTTTGTGCTAAAATAATATAATTAGGGACAAGCATCAAATGTTTTGCATGCTAATATTTTGAGAGGAGCAGTACATTGAGCACGATAAATCTAAATCCCCTTATCTTATACGGCAATATAAGACAGGATGAGACTATAAATCTGGCAGCAAAAATATTCAATGAATTTGATTATCATGAATATATATCATATATGGAGCCTGATTACTACAATATACAGGAAAACCTTTTAAGATCAACGGAAGATTCATGCATCGGAGGAACCTTTTGGCAGAATTATATCTGCAAATTGATCGCTGAGAGTGAGAATCGTCTCAGCATCATGTGTGAAAAGGGAGAGCAGGATGAGAACGTTCAAAAAATTGCTCTGCGGGAAATGAAGGAACTGAAAAAGCTATATTATCTGAACTGGAGCAGTATTGACGAAATATTTGAAAATACAGGAACATCGGTCTGCTCTATGGTGCAGCATTGCACTGTAAATACTCAGACAGGATATCGCATCAAGATCAGGCAGGCACTAAAAGCAGATTCTAATCAGAAAACGTTGAATTTGCTCAAAGACTACTATGGCAAGCATGGAAGCGGCATATTCGAACGATACCAGGCATTTCTTTGGGATGAAATGCTCGTCGGAGTGAAAAACTACGACCAAGTCACTTTTGATCAACTGATCGGGTACGAAAGACAAAAAACTGCGCTGATTGAAAACACAGAATTTTTTTTAAGAGGATTTAAGGCGAATAATGTTTTGCTGCATGGTGACAGAGGTACAGGCAAATCTTCTTGCGTTAAGGCATTGCTGAATAAATTTGATGATCGCAAATTAAAGTTAATATCTCTTAATAAAAATCAAGTAGATAATCTTTATAGGATTATGGAATCTATTGCTGATCGAGGCTGCAAATATATAATATTTATCGATGATCTATCTTTTGAAGACACAGAAACCGGATATAAGCAGTTCAAATCCATTATTGAGGGAGGGATTGCATCGCAGCCGTCTAATATATTGATTTATGTTACTTCAAATCGGAGAAATATAATTAAAGAAACATGGAAGGACCGTGAAGAAGGCGGAGAAGTTCATAGCAGTGACGGGATGCAGGAGAAGCTGTCTCTTGCGGATCGGTTCGGACTGACGATCACCTTTTACTCACCTGATAAGGAAGACTATCTGAACATAGTAAAAGGGATAGCAAAACAAGAAAAGCTTGAAATAGCAGAGAGCCGTCTTATCGAAGAGGCGCTTAGATGGGATATAAGACAAAAGGGTCGTTCAGGAAGAAGTGCACGACAGTTTATCAATTACCTTCAATCAAAGATACTGACGGAAGGTACGGCATATAATAAGCAAAAGGAGAGTATAGATTGAGATTTATCAGAAACAACCCGCTGGCTGTTTTGTTTTTATTTTTTATGGCTTACCAGTCAATAATGAGTGGACAAATGAAAGACCCTATGAGTTGGATCATAGAGAAATTGATTATTCTTCCGGCAATTCTGATCGGGCTTTCATTTCATGAATTTGCTCATGCTTTTGCAGCGGATAGGTTAGGGGATCCTACACCGGCACAACAGGGAAGAGTGACGATTAATCCCATAGCCCATGTAGATTTTTTGGGGTTTTTGGCTCTTATATTTATCGGATTTGGATGGGGAAAGCCGGTTGAAGTCAACCCAAGCAATTTTAAAAATATGAGAAGGGACAACTTGATAGTTGATGTAGCAGGTGTCACGATAAATTTTATTTTAGCAATTATATTTACAGGTATCCTGCGGCTGCTGACCACTTATCAGTACAATTTTATAAACTCTTCATTGGGAAGCATTGTAGTCGAAATGATTTTTGCGATTATTTCTATCAATATAGTATTGATGATCTTTAATTTGCTTCCGATTCCGCCGCTGGACGGATTTGGCATACTAACAGAGGTATTCAATCTCCGGCAAAAAGAATTTTATTATAAGATATATGATAAGGGCTTTATAATTCTGTTATTTCTATTGATTTTTAATATCGTTGAGCTGATACTTGTGCCATCGGTTAATTTTGTATATGGTTTAGTAATGAGTATTTTCTTTTAATGTTAATCTGAAGAAATTTAGATATAGAAGTATTGGAAAAACTAATTAGCACTCTCGATGCGGGAGTGCTAATTAGTTAGTTTAAAGCATCATGGAAGTGGTATATAATATAGTAGTGATTTCCGAATATTTAAGGAAATATTTAGTATTGCAAACCAAAAAAACATGCTTAACAGCAAGGGGGTGTTTATATATGAATTTTGAAAAATTTACACAAAATGCACAGTCAGCAGTAATCGACTGTCAAAACATAGGCGTGCAGGAAGGTCATCAGCAATTGGACGGTGAACATCTGCATCTTGCGCTGATGCAGCAGCATGACGGATTGATTCCGAAGCTCATCAGTTACTCTAATATCTCTACCGCCGAGGTTATAAGCGAATTACAGACTGAGTTGGAACGTCTTCCGAAGGTGCAGGGCGGAAATGACAACATCTACACAACAAGACGTCTAAATCAGATCCTGATCAATGCGGAGAAGATTTCCGCAGATTTAAAAGATGAATATATCAGCGTGGAGCATCTTTATTTGGCATTATTGGAAGAAAAAAATACACCTTCGGCAAGGATATTCAAAAAACATAATATTACAAAGGATATATTTTTACAATCATTATCAAAGGTTAGGGGCAACCAGAGGGTAACGAATCAGAATCCAGAAGATAATTACGATGCACTGAATAAATATGGACGGGACTTGGTCGAACTTGCAAGACAGGGTAAGCTTGACCCTGTCATTGGAAGAGATTCTGAGATTAGACACACTATACAGATACTATCCAGAAGAACAAAGAATAATCCTGTATTGATCGGCGAACCGGGTGTTGGTAAAACCGCGGTTGTGGAGGGCCTTGCACAAAGGATACTGAACGGTGATGTACCTGAAGGATTGAAGGATAAGACAATATATGCCCTGGATATGGGTGCGCTGATTGCAGGTGCTAAATTCAGAGGAGAGTTTGAGGAAAGGCTTAAATCAGTATTAAATGAGATTGAAAAATCGGAAGGCCGAATCATACTGTTTATCGATGAGATCCATAATATTGTAGGAGCCGGAAAAGCGGAAGGTTCTATGGATGCGGGAAACCTTTTGAAACCGAAGCTTGCAAGAGGAGAGCTGCATTGTATAGGTGCAACTACATTGGATGAATATCGCAAAAATATTGAAAAGGATGCCGCCCTGGAGAGACGCTTCCAGAAAATTCTTGTAGATCAGCCGACGGTAGAAGATACAATTTCTATACTAAGAGGGTTGAAGGAACGATTTGAAATTCATCACGGGGTAAGAATTACAGATAATGCGCTCATTGCGTGTGCAATCCTCTCGGAAAGGTATATAAGCGATCGTTTCCTCCCGGATAAAGCTATAGACCTGATGGATGAGGCTGCCTCAAAGATTCGTACCGAGATCGACAGTATGCCTGCTGAGCTGGATGAGATCGCAAGAAAAATAATGCAGCTGGAAATTGAAAAGCAGGCGCTTAGCAAAGAGACTGACAGCAATTCAAAAGCAAGGCTTGAAAACATAGAAAAGGAGCTTTCCGGGCTTAAGGAAGATAATCAATCTATGCGAGCACAATGGGAGAATGAGAAGAAATTTATAACAGATTTAAAAGCCTCAAAACAGAAGATAGAAGATGTCAAACTTCAGATAGAGGAAGCTGAAAGAAAATATGACCTGGAAAAGCTGGCTCAATTGAAATACGGGATTCTGCCGGAATTGGAAAAGAAACTGCAGGCAGATATGGAACTTAAAGAAGAATCTAAAGAAAAGAGGCTGCTGAAAGAAGAAGTAACAGAAGAGGAAATCGCAGAGGTTGTATCCAAATGGACGGGGATACCTGTCAGCCGACTGATGGAAGCAGAAAAAGAAAAGCTGCTTAGATTGGGAGAAGTACTACATCAGAGAGTTATCGGACAGGATGAAGCTGTAACAGCGGTAGCTGAAGCCGTTTTAAGAGCAAGAGCCGGATTGAAGGCTGTCAACAAGCCAATTGGATCTTTCATATTTCTTGGACCTACAGGGGTAGGAAAGACGGAACTTGCGAAAGCACTTTCCGAGGCGCTGTTTGATACAGAGAAGAATATGATCAGGATCGATATGTCTGAATATATGGAGAAACATGCGGTTTCAAGACTTATAGGTGCTCCTCCGGGATACGTTGGCTACGACGAGGGCGGTCAGCTGACAGAAGCTGTCAGAAGACGTCCGTACAGCGTAATACTATTTGATGAGATTGAAAAAGCTCATCCTGATGTGTTCAACATACTGCTTCAGCTGTTGGATGACGGCAGACTTACTGATAATCAAGGAAGAACAGTCGACTTTAAAAATACTATAGTGATTATGACATCCAATATCGGAAGTCCCTATTTGATCGATAATATCTCACAGGATGGAGTGATTACAGAAGAAGTGAAAGAGACCGTCGAGAATGAGCTGAAGCGAAATTTCAGGCCGGAATTCCTTAACCGTATTGATGATATAGTGATATTCTCGCCGCTGACTGAGGAACAGATAATGAAGATCATTGACATTTCAATGGTACACATACAGGAAAAGCTGAAAGAACGAAACATTACAGTAAAATTGACTGAATCAACTAAAAAATACATCGCAAGAGAGGCATATTCGCCGGCTTACGGCGCAAGACCGGTTAAAAGGTATCTTCAGAAGCATATCGAGACAGAAATAGCCTCCAAGATCATTAAAGGAGAGGTTCAGGACGGTGAAGAGATTACGATAGATATTAATAACGGCTTTAGGTTTTGATCTAAGATAGCACAGAAACTTCGATAAGAAGAGGCTTCGCCAGTGAATTTAAATTCTACTGGGACTATCCCAAGTTTTGTGTAAACTCTAAAAATTGATGTAAGATATCAAGAAATAACGAAGGGTAAGGGCTATAAATACTGGTCCTTACCCTTTACCTGTATTATACAAATTCTTTTAAGCACGTCAAGAAAAACCGATGTTTTCGGACTATAATTTCTCTGTATCCTATGACAGCCGATTCCCGAAGCAACACCTGACGCATCATTTCTTTCATGAGCTCTTGGATGTCATTCGGATGTTTGATTGGATTGTCTTTAAGAAATCCCTGTATTAATTCCTGTCTTCTTTTGTCCTCTAAACTTTCATTTCTTCTTGCTATTTTAAAAACCTCCTGGCTGATGTATTTTATCTTACATCAACCAGGAGGTTTACACAAACTTTGAAACAGTCTCATTAACACGGCCTGTCTCTCTCTCAATTATATTTATTTATAGTTATTTATAGTTATTTATAGTTATTTAATTTGCTCCGCAGCATTTTTTGAATTTTTTTCCGCTGCCACATGGACAGGAATCGTTCCGCCCCGGCTTTTTATCCTTAACGACAGTTTTGGATTTTTTCCAGTTCATTACTATTTCCTGTCTTTTTTCTTCTGTAAGAATATTGTCCCACTGTGGAAGAGTATACAAATAGTCTGCGTTCGCTTCCAACATATTGAAATATAGCTTTTCATAATCAATCTCAAGACCTACTTCAGAGTTTTCATCGAATTCTTTAAAACTCTGCTCATTCTTCAGACTGGTATTAATACCATCAAGAAATCCCATAAAAATAACATGATCCGCCGCATATTTTTCTGAAAGATCCTTTAATGTGCCGGTAACATTCTTACCCGGATCATCTAATATTCCGCTATAGATCCTGGTCTCGGCAGAACTGTATTTCTCCCAGAAATCATCAAAGGTTTCATCAGTCTGGCTGTTGATCAAATTTTGCCATTGCTCATACAAATTCATTGCATGTTTCCTCCAATTCGTGTGATTATTACATTACTCTGATTACGCTTTTTATTTCGCTGGCGAACTTTGATTTGCTGATTTTATCTAATGCCTCATCAAGTCTTGCTCTGGTTACTTCGTGAAGGATAAATATAAGGGGGACTTCTCTGTCGCTGTTTGCATCCTTTGATAGCTGCAAAACTGAATCAACACCTATGCCGAAAGCTCCAAAAGTTGTGGATATGCTGCCTAAAACCCCGGGCACATCTTTCACCATCATGCTGACATAGTATTTATTCTGACCTTCACCCACAAATTTCAGCATCTTAACTGCTTTGGATTCCGAATAATGATCAAAAGCCGCACCCTTTGCGATTGCTTTCGAGATTTCTATCACATCACCCATCACCGCACTGCCGGTAGGCATCGGGCCTGCACCTTTACCGTAAAACATCAGGTCATCCACCGCATTTCCGGCTGCAAAGACAGCGTTGAATTCATTGCTTACGGCTGCAAGAGGGTGACTCTTCGGTACGAAGGCAGGCTGAACATGAGCTTCTAATTGCTTCCCTGCCTTTTTAGCAGTAGCAAGCAGTTTGATCTTATATCCAAATTGATCCGCAAGCCGGATATCATTCTTTGAGATACTTGTAATCCCTTCCGTCGGTATCTCCTCTGGAGGTACACGGATTCCAAAAACCAGTGAGATAAGGATAGAAAGTTTGTTGGCTACGTCTATTCCTTCCACATCCGCAGTCGGGTCTGCTTCAGCAAATCCTTTTTCCTGAGCTGTCTTCAGAACATCGGCATAATCCAGCCCGTATTCTGTCATCTGAGTCAGTATATAATTTGTCGTGCCATTAACGATTCCCAGTATCTCTTCAAATTCATTTGCAAGCAGTGCAGTGGTCAAGGCATTCAAAATCGGGATGCCTCCGCCGACACTTGCTTCATAACGGAACATAACCTGATTTCTTTTAGCTGCATCCATGAAATCATCAAAATTTGCTGCTACCGCCGCTTTGTTGGCCGTAACCACATGTTTCCCGTTTTTTAGTGCCTTCAGCATGTAAGTGCTTGCCGGTTCGATCCCGCCAAGCAGTTCTACTACAATATCGATCGAGGGGTCCAGGAGAATATCATCAATGTTTTGTGTGAATTGATCAGAGGATACTTTTATATCTCTTTTCCTATTGATATCATTTACAAGTATTTTTGATATTTCAATTGAGAGACCCGTATTTGCTTCAATATGCTTCCGATTCATTTCTAAAGTCTTATATGTCCCGGTACCGACATTTCCAAAACCGAGGAGTCCTATTTTGATCGTTTCCATACAATAACCTCCTGTTACTAGATTTCATCGTCTATTTTCAAAGTATTTAGGTATTATAATATATAATTGCAAAATTGTCTTTAAAAAATTACAAAAATTTATTATAGTGGTATAATAGAGGTGATGCAGATTGACCATACATATTGTACTCGTGGAGCCTGAAATCCCGCCAAACACAGGAAATATTGCACGAACCTGCGCGGCGACCGGATCGAAGCTCCACCTGATAAAACCTTTAGGCTTCTCCATTGAAGATAAGCATCTTAAAAGAGCCGGTCTGGACTATTGGCCGTATGTTGTTTTAGAAGTGCATGAATGTCTGAATGATTTTATTGAAAAATATAAAGACATGCCTATGTACCTGGCAACAACAAAAGGAGTCAGAAATTACTCAAATGTTATTTATGAAGAAAATGTTATGCTTCTGTTTGGCAAAGAAACATCCGGACTCCCCAAGGATCTGCTTGATGAATTTAAAGATAGGACAATCCGGATCCCGATGAGCAAGGATACGAGATTACGTTCATTGAATCTGTCAAATTCGGTAAGTATAGTTTTGTTTGAAATTCTGAGGCAACACGAATTTCCAAATTTAGAATGAAGAGTTTGAAAAACCTTTAATAATGAGGTGCATTATGAGATTAGGCTACGACTTAACAATTGAACAATCACAGAAACTGGTAATGACACCGGAGCTTATTCAAGCAATCCAAATACTGCAATTTAATACACAGGAACTGGAAAGCTATGTGGAAGAACAATTACTGACAAATCCAATTCTGGAAATATCAGCATCTTCTTCTGCAGATTCAACAGATGGAGAAAATGAAAAATCTGAAAAGGACCGCGCTGAAAAATCTGAAGATTTCCAGGAAAAAGATAACCAGGAAATTGATTGGGCGGAGCATTTTAAAGAAAAGCAATACGATGACATAAGCTACAGGCAGTGGGAATACAATTCAGATAATAATGACTATACATATGAGCAATATGTACCTTCAAGAATTACACTTACTGAGCATTTGATGTTTCAGCTGCAGTTCGCTCCGATCAAACACAGCTGCAGAAACATAGGCAGGTATATTATCGAATCTCTTGATGAAAATGGTTATATGACATTGGATACAGAGGAAATTGCTAAAGAACTTGGAGTCAGTCCGGACAAGGTGAGAATTGTTTTGGATGCGATTCATGGACTCGAACCGATAGGTGTTGGGGCAAGAAATCTGAAGGAATGTCTTTTGATTCAGCTTAAACATCAAGGAAACCATAATCCCATGATCGAGGAAGTGATCAATAATTATCTTGAGGATATAGCGGGCAACCGGCTTAATAATATTGCCAAGGCATTGAATGCCACTGTTAAGGAGGTCCAGGAAATTGCAGACATTATTAAAGGTCTTGAGCCTAAGCCGGGCAGGCAGTTCAGTTCAGCTGCCGATGAAAACCGTTATATCATCCCTGATGTGACTGTGGAAAAAATAGATGGTGAATACGTGGTTACTGTCAACGAAAGCAGTGCGCCGAGTCTTACCATAAATAATTACTATCAAAAAATGCTGATAAATTCCGACAAGGAATCCAACATTTCCAAATTTTTAACAGGTCGCTTAAACTCGGCTTTATGGCTTATCAAAAGCATAGAACAGCGAAAACAGACAGTATACAATGTAGTCAGTGCAGTTGTTAAATATCAGATAGATTTTTTTGAAGAAGGTCCAAAATATTTGAAAACACTGACCTTAAAGCAGATAGCTGATGAGGTGGGTATTCATGAGTCTACTGTGAGCCGCTCTATTAACGGCAAGTATATGCAGAGCCCAAGAGGCATGTTTGAAATCAAGTATTTTTTTACAAGCGGTGTATCCGGAAACAGCGGCGAGGGAATTTCGTCAGAAAGCATAAAAACTTTTATCAAGGAGATAGTAGAAAATGAAGATCCAAAAGCACCGCTAAGTGATCAGTGCATGGCGGAGCTGCTGGCAGAACGGGGAATTGATATTTCCAGACGCACAATAGCAAAATACAGAGATGAAATGTGTCTGCCGTCTTCCTCAAAAAGAAAGAGATACTAGTGGGATAATGCTTTTAATCGTTATTAGTATAGTGTTCAACAGACGAAAGAATTTGTTTAGATAGGAGGAATAAAGTATGAAAACAAAAATTGGCATTAATGGATTCGGCAGGATCGGAAGGAATGCATTTAAAGTTGCAATGTCCAGAAACACAGATTTCGAAATAGTTGCAATAAATGACATAACGAACCCTGCAACGTTAGCTCATCTCTTGAAATATGACAGCTGTTTCGGTAAATTTGACGGAACCGTTGAAGCAAAGACAGATGCCATAATTGTAAACGGAAAAGAAATCAAAATCCTTGCTTTGAGGAACCCGGAGGAGCTTCCCTGGAGAGATATGGGCGTTGAGCTTGTATTGGAATCAACCGGACTGTTTACAAAAAAGCCTGATGCAGAGAAACATATCAAGGCCGGTGCTAAGAAGGTCGTCATTTCTGCTCCCGCAACGGATGAAGATATAACAGTTGTTATGGGCGTCAATGAGTCGATGTATGACCCGCAGACACATCACATAATATCAAATGCATCTTGCACAACTAATTGTCTGGCGCCGTTTGCAAAGGTTATTGATCAGGAATTCGGCATCGTAAGAGGATTGATGACTACCATACACTCTTATACAAACGATCAGAAAATCCTGGATCTGCCACATTCCGATTTAAGAAGGGCAAGGGCGGCGGCAGTTTCTATTATTCCGACGACAACGGGAGCAGCGAAGGCTGTGTCACTCGTACTTCCTCAGCTTCAGGGCAAGCTGAACGGAATGGCAATGCGTGTGCCTACACCTGCGGTATCAGTTGTAGATATCGTACTTGAACTAAAAAAGAATGTTACAAAAGAAGAAGTAAACACGGCATTAAAGAATGCATCAGAAGGCGAAATGAATGGTATTTTGGGATATACCGAGGAACCGCTCGTTTCCATAGATTTCAAAGCAGACGAAAGATCTTCCATTATAGATGGATTGTCAACTATGGTTCTTGAGGATAATCTGGTAAAGATGGTCTCTTGGTATGATAATGAATGGGGGTATTCCAACAGGGTAGTTGATCTTATTGAATATGTGATAAGTGAAGGTCTGTGATAATGATGAAGAAGACGGTAAAAGATATTGACATTAAGAACAGAAAGGTAATCGTCCGCTGTGATTTTAATGTACCGCAGGACAAGAACGGTAGCATAACGGACGATATCCGGATAAGGAGCAGCCTGCCAACCATCAGGTATCTTATAGATCATGGAGCCAAAGTAATTCTGATGTCTCACCTGGGAAGACCGGAGGGCGAGGCAGATATGAAATATACACTTAAGCCCGTTGCAGACAGGCTTTCTGAATTGCTTGGAAAAAGCGTTCTATTCATCAGTGCACCGGAAGTAGTAAACGGCAAGGTTATAAAAGCTGCTGAAGAACTCACTTCAGGCGACGTCATGCTTTTGGAAAACGTAAGGTTCCGCAGAGAAGAAACAAAGAATGGGGCAAATTTTTCAAAGGAACTTGCAGCGCTGGCAGAGATTTTTGTAAACGATGCTTTTGGAACGGCACACAGAGCGCACTCTTCAACGGCAGGCATCGCAGAATATCTTCCGGCAGTTTCCGGTTTTCTGATTGAAAATGAGGTGAAATTCCTTGGAAATGCAGTTGAATCGCCGGAAAGGCCATTTATGGCAATACTGGGAGGCGCAAAAGTCGGAGATAAAATCCCGGTAATCGAAAACCTGATGAACAAAGTCGATACTTTTATGATTGGAGGAGGTATGGCATATACCTTCCTGAAAGCGAAGGGATACGAAATCGGAAAATCCATTCTTGATAAAGAAAAGGTTGGTTTAGCCGGTGAGCTTATGAAAAAAGCGGAAGAAAAGGGTGTCAAACTGCTGCTTCCTGTCGATATCATCGCCGCGAAGGAATTCAGCAACGATTCCGAAAGAGCAGAATTCGACTGCGGCAGCATCCCGCAAGAATGGATGGGGCTGGACATAGGACCGAAGACAGCCGGGCTTTTCAGGGAGGAGATCATGAAATCCGGAACCGTCATTTGGAACGGGCCTATGGGTGTTTTCGAAATGCCGAATTATGCAAAAGGCACCATAAAGATCGCAGAAGCGCTAGCTGACAGCAATGCGGTTACAATCATTGGCGGAGGTGATTCAGCAGCGGCGGTTGAACAGTTTGGAATGGCAGGTAAAATGACACATATCTCTACCGGAGGCGGTGCTTCACTTGAATACCTGGAAGGCAGAGAACTCCCCGGTATTGCAGTGCTGCAGGACAAAGAATCATGTGGAGGTGACAAATGAGAAAACCATTTATTGCCGGTAACTGGAAAATGTTTAAGACTACAGGAGAAGCTGCGGTATTTGCAGAGGAGTTCAAAAAAATATATCACCCATCTGATGTTCAGACGGGTATATGTGCGCCATTTACTCAACTGAAAGCCTTAAAGGATGCATTCAAAGATACCGATATCAAATTAGGTGCCCAAAATATGCATTTTGAAGAAAGCGGAGCTTTTACAGGTGAAATCTCCGCGGAAATGCTGACAGAAATCGGCGTGGACTACTGCATCATAGGACATTCCGAGAGACGGCAGTATTTCAACGAAACAGATTATGCGGTCAACAAGAAGCTTCTTACTGCTTTCAAGCATAACATCATCCCGATCCTTTGTGTCGGAGAAGTACTTGAAGAAAGGGATGCCTGCAAAGAGCATGATGTTGTGAGGAGACAGATGACAGCTGCATTAAAGGATCTGACAACAGAACAGACTTCTGCTTTAGTGATAGCATATGAGCCGGTTTGGGCAATAGGAACCGGAAGAAACGCCTCGCCTGAACAAGCAAATGAAATGTGCGGCTATATCCGCAGTATCATTGAAGAACTATACGATGATGAGGTATCGGAGAAGGTTATAATTCAATACGGCGGCAGTGTTAAACCCGCAAACATATCCGAGCTGATGAGCATGGAAGAGATCGATGGCGCCCTCGTTGGTGGGGCAAGCCTGGCACCTGAAACTTTTATTGAAATAATTAATTTTTAAATCAGGAGGTATTATTATGTCATATATTGAGGATGTTTTAGCCCGCGAAGTTTTAGACTCGAGGGGAAACCCAACCATTGAAGTAGAAATTTATCTCGAAGACGGCAGTATGGGGAGTGCAATTGTTCCTTCCGGAGCATCCACCGGGATATTTGAAGCTGTTGAGCTTCGTGACGGCGACAAGGGGAGATTCCTCGGAAAAGGAGTATTGCAGGCCGTTGAGAATGTAAATAATATCATTGCAGAAGAAATTATTGGGATGAACGTTTTTGATCAGGTGGGTCTCGATAATACGCTGATTGACCTGGACGGAACCGATAATAAAGGAAACCTTGGAGCCAATGCGATATTGGGTGTATCTCTTGCCGCAGCACATGCAGCCGCGAACTGTCTTGGCCTGCCCCTTTTCCAGTACATAGGAGGAGTAAACGGCAAGCTTTTGCCTGTTCCTATGATGAATATTCTCAATGGCGGTCAGCATGCGGACAACAATGTAGATATCCAGGAATTCATGGTTATGCCGATTGGTGCCGAGAGCTTCAGGGAAGGTCTCAGAATGGGTACTGAAGTTTTTCATAGCCTGAAAGCAGTTCTGAAAGAAAAAGGCATGAACACAGCAGTTGGTGATGAAGGCGGATTTGCACCAAACCTTTCATCAAACGAAGAAGCTATAGAAGTTATCGTGGAAGCAATTAAAAAGGCCGGATACGAGCCGGGCAAGGATGTAAAGATTGCTTTGGATGTAGCAGCATCAGGCATGTACGACGAACAGACCAAAACCTATGACTTTGCAGGAGAAGGCGTTAAGAGGACCATCACTGATATGGTTGATTATTATGAAATGCTGACATCCAAATATCCCGTGATTTCCATTGAGGACGGCCTTGCTGAAGATGATTGGGAGGGCTGGAGGCTTCTGACCGACAGACTTGGGAAAACAGTACAGCTTGTAGGCGATGATCTTTTTGTAACCAATACTAAAAGACTGGAAAAAGGTATTTCTCTCGGAGTGGCAAATTCAATACTTATCAAAGTTAATCAGATAGGCACTCTGACGGAAACACTTGACGCAATCGAAATGGCGAAAAAGGCAGGCTATACCGCTATTGTATCTCATCGCTCCGGTGAAACAGAAGATGTCACGATTGCAGATATAGTTGTAGGCATCAATGCGGGACAGATTAAAACCGGGGCACCATCGCGCACAGACAGAGTCGCTAAATACAATCAACTGCTTCGATTGGAAGAAACTCTGGATATGGGAGCACAATATGCAGGAAATGATGCCTTCTATAATCTCAGATAACATTTCAATTTTTATCTGTCCGGTTTAATAAACTGTATCATTAAATTTAATTTTGGCATTGATTAATATAAGCGGTTATGGTACAATACAAAAGTTAAATTCATATGGACAAAGTCAAATTCATATAGGAGGTGCAGAGTTGCAAACATTTTTTATGATATTGCTTTCAGTCGCCAGTATTGTTTTAATAGCAAGCATACTGCTTCAGTCCGGAAACAGTGCGGGCTTGTCAGGTTCAATAGGCGGCGGAGCTGAACAGCTTTTCGGCAAAAAGAAGAGCAGGGGCTATGAAGCAATATTAAGTAAAGTCAGCACAATAGGTGCAGTTGTCTTTATATTATGTTCACTTATACTGGTCGCTATTGAGTAATATGGTTATGGTAATTTATATTAATAAAATATATTAAGTTAATAAGCTTTTAACCATAGGACTGTTTTGGAGGTGCTTATGCGCCTCTTTATATTGTTACTATATTAGGGAGGAATAAAGATTATGATTCAATTAGCTTATTCAGCCCCGGTGGCAGCTATTATTGCATTGATTGTTGCATATGGCTTAGCTTCCTGGGTGGGCAAAATGGATCCGGGTACGGATCGTATGCAGGAAATCTCAGGCTTTATTAGAGAAGGAGCAATGGCCTTTTTAAGGCGCGAGTACCAGTACATGGTTGTTGTTATTGCAATTATTTTTCTTGTTGTAGGATTTGCTATCAATTGGACTACAGCAATACTGTACATATTTGGTGCACTATTCTCTATCCTTGCAGGTTTCTTTGGGATGACAGTTGCTACAAAAGGAAATACGAGAACCGCAGCGGCAGCTATGTCAAGCGGGATGAACAAAGCACTCAAGGTCGCCTTCAGAAGCGGCGCTGTTATGGGTCTTTGCGTAGCAGGTCTCGGTCTTTTAGGACTTGGTGTTATTTTTGTTATTATGGGTGTAGACTCAGCGTCTGTCGTAACAGGCTTCAGCTTGGGGGCTTCATCAATGGCACTGTTTGGACGTGTAGGCGGCGGTATTTATACTAAAGCTGCAGACGTAGGTGCTGACCTTGTAGGGAAGGTTGAAGCAGGTATACCTGAGGATGACCCGAGAAACCCTGCGGTAATAGCAGATAATGTAGGCGACAATGTAGGCGATGTTGCAGGTATGGGATCTGACTTATTTGAATCTTATGTAGGCTCTATTGTTTCGGCATTAACTTTGGCAGTCATTATACCCACTATAACTCCAAAGTTCGGCGAACCATTTGCATTGCCTGCTCTTGAAGGCTGCGTATTCCCGCTGACACTTTCAGCGATTGGGATCATAGCTTCAATTATAGGAGTACTGTGCGTGCGCGGCGGCGAGAAGGGAAATCCTGCTGCTGCGATGAATGCTGGAACATATATAAGCAGTGCAATTGTTATTATATCTTCTTTTATATTAAGCGATGTATTCTTTGACAATTTCAACTGCGCAATAGCCATAATATCCGGCTTGGTAGTTGGAATAGTTATAGGTAAAGTAACAGAGATTTATACATCCAGTGATTACAAACATGTAAAGGAGATCTCAGCGCAGTCTCAAACGGGATCGGCTACAACAATAATCAGCGGATTGGGTGTTGGTATGCTTTCCACCGTATGGCCTTTGCTTTTTATCGCTGTCGGTATTTTAGTTGCTGACGCATATGCAGGATTATACGGAATTGCTTTGGCAGCTGTCGGTATGCTTTCCACTACAGGTATGGTCGTAGCGGTTGATGCATATGGTCCGGTATCTGACAACGCAGGAGGCATTGCAGAAATGGCAGAACTTCCTCATGATGTAAGAACTATTACAGACAAGCTTGATTCAGTTGGAAACACAACAGCAGCTATAGGAAAGGGATTTGCCATAGGATCTGCGGCACTTACTGCATTAGCATTGTTTGCATCATACTCTCAGGTTGCTCAGCTTAAGGAAATCAGTCTGCTATCACCACTTGTAGTTTCAGGTTTGTTTATCGGCGCGATGCTTCCGTTCCTGTTCTCCGCAATGACCATCAACTCGGTGGGTAAAGCGGCTAAAAATATGATTGAAGAAGTTAGAAGACAATTCCGTGAAGATTCCGGCATCATGGCAGGAACATCAAAACCGGAATATGCAAAATGCGTTGATATCAGCACAAAGGCCGCATTAAAAGAAATGATGGCTCCGGGTTTGCTGGCAATCCTTGCACCGTTAGCAGTCGGTATCTTGATGGGTGCTGAAGCATTGGGCGGAATGCTGGCAGGTTCGCTTGTATCCGGTGTCGTTCTTGCAATAATGATGGCAAATGCTGGCGGAGCATGGGATAATGCGAAGAAATATATAGAAGAAGGTAATTTTGGCGGAAAAGGAAGCGAGGCTCATAAGGCCGGAGTCGTTGGAGACACCGTTGGTGATCCTCTCAAGGATACAGCAGGACCTTCCATCAATATCCTCATCAAATTAATGACGATTATAGCCCTTGTATTTGCACCGGTTTTCGTTGCAATCGACGGATTACTTGTATAAAAATTAAGTTTATTTTAAAATTCAACATAAAGCCCCTGTTTTTTCGGGGGCTTTTGTTAAATAATCAGAGCTGCCAAACAGCTTATGCACCGATCGGCTAAAATGGCCAAAAATAAGTACATATTTGTTGACAAAAGCTAAAAAAGACATTAACATTAGTTTTAATTAACAAAAGAAATCATACGAGGAGAATTTGTGATTTCTTGCATAAGTTCGCTGGTCATTTGTATGACAAAGTGGGCGAACCAAAATATGAAGGTGGTGTATTAAACGATATGAAGAAAAAATTAGTATTATTGCTGGCTTTGATAATGGTTGCAGGGTCCCTTGCTGCTTGCGGCAGCGGTGGCACCGATGACGGAGCTGATGCAACAGAAGTTAAAATCGGTATTAACTATGAATTGACAGGTGCTGTGGCTACTTACGGAGAATCTTCTGTTGACGGTATCTTGATGGCATTCGATGAAATCAATGAAGCAGGCGGTATCAACGGACTCATGATTAATCCTGTTACTGTAGACAATAAGTCCGATGCTGCGGAAGCTACTTCTCTGGCTACCAGACTTATGACGCAGGAAGACGTAGTAGCTTGTCTTGGACCTGCCACATCAGGAAATTATATGGCTACCATTCCGGTAGCAATGGGTAACGGTATTCCAATTATTTCCGCTTCTGCTACTGCTGATGAAGGAGTAACAGTCGACGCAGCCGGAAACGTGAATGATTATGTTTTCAGACTTTGCTTCAATGATTCTTTCCAGGGAGTAACCATGGCAAACTTTGCTTCTCAAAACCTTGGAGCCAAGACTGCAGTTATCGTTCAGGATAACTCAAGTGATTATGCAAAAGGTCTTGCAAAGAACTTTAAATCAACCTTTACTGAAGCAGGCGGAACAATCATAGCGGAAGAAGGCTATGTTGCAAAAGATAAAGATTTCAATGCAATCCTGACCAGCATTAAAGGAAAGAGTTTTGATGTTATTTTCCTTCCGGGATATTATCAGGAAGCTGGCCTGATCATAAAACAGGCACGTGATTTAGGAATTACTGCTCCTATTCTTGGTGCAGACGGATTTGACTCACCGGTTCTGTTAGAACTTGCCGGACCGGAAGCACTGAATGACGTATACTTCTCCAACCACTATTCATCACTGGATCAGGATCCATTGGTTCAGGATTTTATAACAGGTTTCAAGGAAAAGTACGGTACGGAACCAAATGCATTCCATGCTCTTGGATATGACCTTGGGAAGTTCATTGCAGACGCAATTGTACGTGCAGGATCAACAGATCCTTCTGCTATTAAAGATGCTCTTGCAGGAACAACTAATTTTGTTGGAGTAACCGGTACTTTCAGCATGGGCGCAGATCACAACCCAATTAAATCAATAGTAGTTATCGGGCTTGAAAACGGTGTTCAAAGCACAAGTGTCAAGGTCGAGCCTAAATAAAAATTATCTACAGTCGACAATTTTCTACTAAAGCCTTATAATGAGGCAGTAACGACTGCTTGCCTCGTTGAAACGCACAGAGGAAAGAAAATTATCTACAGTCGACAATTTTCTACTAAAGCGTTATAATGATTAAGTTAGAGTACTTACTCTAACTTAATTATTGTTATTAAACCGATAATGATTTTGACGAAGAAATTAGCAACGCGGAGGTACCTATACTTTGGACCAATTTTTACAACAGATTGTAAACGGCATTTCCCTTGGCAGCATTTATGCGCTTATTGCCTTAGGATATACTATGATTTACGGAATAATTAAATTAATAAACTTCGCACATGGTGATATATACATGATCGGCGCTTATATTGGATTCGCGGTCACCACATACACACATTTAGGATTTTTTCCGGCTCTTATTATCTCCATGATCGGATGCACGGTCTTGGGTGTTCTTATTGAGAAAGTGGCATACAAGCCGCTTCGAAACTCATCCAGAATAGCCGTATTGATTACAGCAATCGGCATGTCCTTTTTATTGGAATATGTGATGATGTTCTTTGTCGGAGCAGAAGTACGATCGTATCCGACATTAATACCTAAAAAAGCGTTTCACATCGGTGATATCATTATTAATACGCAGCAGATCTACATCGTTCTTACTGCGGTTGCACTTATGATATTACTGCAGTTTATTGTGCATAAAACCAAAACCGGGAAGGCTATGCGTGCTGTTTCTATAGACAAAGATGCAGCACAGCTGATGGGTATAAATGTAAATAATACTATTTCATTTACGTTTGCCATCGGTTCAGCATTTGCCGGAGCCGCCGGTGTACTGGTTGGAATATATTATAATTCGATAGACCCGCTTATGGGAATGATGCCAGGATTAAAAGCCTTTGTAGCTGCCGTCTTCGGAGGAATCGGAAACATCCCCGGGGCCATGATCGGCGGACTTGGCATTGGTATTATGGAGACACTGGTTTCCGGCTATGGCAATTCAATGTATCGTGATGCTGCTGTATTTGCATTGCTGATCGTTATTCTGATTGTAAAGCCGACCGGGCTTCTTGGTAAGAATACAAGGGAGAAGGTGTAATATATGAGAGCATTAACAAAAAAGAATCTGCTGATTCTAAGTTCCATTATATTGACCTTTGCGCTTGTGCAGGTTCTGTTCATGGTCGGCATTCTGAATAGTTTTTATGAAATCACCATAGCTACGATATGTATAAATATTATTTTGGCTGTAAGCCTTAATCTTGTTACAGGGTTTACAGGTCAGTTTTCCCTTGGTCATGCAGGTTTCATGTCAATTGGTGCTTATGTCTGTGCGATTATTTCAATGCGCATGGGATCAGTAGGAGGATTTATTTTTGGAATGCTGGCAGGAGCCCTTGCCGCAGCATTTGTTGGGGTATTAATCGGTATACCCACACTCAGATTAAAGGGAGACTACCTGGCTATTGCTACTCTTGGAATGGCAGAGATCGTGCGAGTCGTGTTTTTAAATCTGGAAATTACAAACGGAGCCGCAGGTCTGAATGGAATCCCAAGATATGCAAACTGGCTTTGGCTATTCCTATTTACAGTACTGGCAGTAGTATTGATAAATAACTTTATTAAGTCTTCACCCGGCCGAGCATGTATTGCTATAAGGGAAGATGAGATTGCTGCGGAATCTATGGGTATTAACACAACGAAATACAAGGTTATAGCATTTGCGATCGGAGCTTTTTTTGCAGGTCTTGCAGGAGGTCTCTATTCATCGTATTTCTACTTTCTAAAACCTGATCTGTTTGGATTTATGAAATCAGTAGATATTTTAGTAATTGTTGTTCTTGGAGGATTAGGAAGCCTCACGGGCTCAGTAATAGCAGCCATATTATTAGCTTTGATAACAACTTTCCTTCAATCATTTACTGCAGTTCGCATGATCGTCTACGCGGCACTTCTGGTATTGATTATGATATTCAGACCTCAGGGACTTATGGGCTCAAAAGAAATAAACGACATATTAAAATTCAGATTCAGAAATAAAGATGAGAAAATTGAGTAAAGGAGGGGCCTATCATGCCATTGCTTAAAGTTGACAAATTAACAAAATCCTTTGGCGGGCTTACCGCAGTATCCAATGTCAGTCTTCATATCGACAGGGGAGAGCTTGTTGGATTGATCGGCCCGAATGGTGCCGGGAAAACGACACTTTTCAATCTTCTTACAGGAGTATATGTACCCACATCAGGATCCATTAACTTGGAAAAAGATAGCGGGGTCATTGAACTTGCTGGAAAGAAGCCCTATAATGTAACAAAAGAAGGGTTGGCAAGAACATTCCAGAATATAAGATTATTTAAGGATTTAACCGTCATTGACAATGTACGGATTGCAATGCATCTAAACGTCAAATACGGTCTTGGTTCCGCTTTCCTGCATTTCAATAAATATCATAACGAAGAAGATGAATTGAAAGCAGAAGCAGAACGGCTTTTAGATATATTTCATCTTTCTCATAAAAAAAATGAATTGGCAAAAAATCTTCCTTATGGAGAGCAGCGGCATCTGGAAATTGCCAGAGCGCTCGCTACAAAGCCGTCTTTATTGTTACTGGATGAACCTGCGGCAGGCATGAATCCTTATGAAACAGCGGCCTTGACAGATATTATTGAATGGATTCGGACCGAATTTGATCTTACGATATTATTGATTGAACACGACATGTCGCTGGTAATGAAGATTTGTGAACGAATCTATGTATTGGATTACGGTATGCTCATCGCTTCGGGTGAGCCGGATGAGATAAGGAAGAATAAGAGAGTAATAGAGGCATATTTAGGGGAGGACGTGAATAATGCTTGAGATAAAAAATCTTAGTGTACATTACGGTGTCATCCATGCTTTAAAGGATATTACTCTGACGGTAAATACAGGTGAAATTGTAACACTTATCGGAGCAAACGGAGCAGGTAAGACAACGACTCTACGCACAATATCCGGTTTGATTAAACCGACAAGCGGCGAAATAATGCTGGAAGGAAAGAACATCACATCTCTTTCAGCGCCTCAGCGGGTAGAATTAGGGATATCACAGGTGCCGGAAGGAAGAAGAATTTTTCCGGAGATGAGCGTGTTTGAAAATCTAGAGCTTGGCGCATTTCTTAGAAATGACAAAAAAGGGATCAAACAGGATATTGATATGGTGTTTGACCAATTTCCCATACTCGGTGATCGAAGAAAACAGATGGCAGGAACCTTGTCCGGAGGAGAACAGCAAATGCTTGCAATAGGACGAGGTCTTATGTCAAAACCCAGGATCCTTTTGCTGGATGAGCCTTCGATGGGTCTTGCACCTTTGTTGGTACGTGAAATTTTTAAAATTATCCAGGAAATTAATCAGTCAGGTACCACAATCCTTTTAGTGGAGCAGAATGCCAGCATGGCGCTCTCTATCGCACACAGGGCATATGTACTCGAAACCGGATCAATTGTATTAAGCGGGCAGGGAAAGGAACTTGCAAAGAGCAGTGATATTCAAAAAGCTTATTTAGGAGGGGAATAGTATGTATGTAAAAAATAGAATGACTACGAATCCGTATACTATAGCTTTTGACGCACCGATTACTGAAGTAATCGAACTTATGCGGGAAAAAAATTTAAAAAGGCTTCCGGTTGTTAATAAAGATAAAGTCGTCGGGATGCTGACTCAAGGAGATATTCAAAAGGTGTCTCCTACAAAAGCAACGACATTGAGTATTTATGAGTTGAATTATTTGTTGGCAAAGACCAAGGTCAGTGATGCGATGACTAAAGAAGTAATTTCAATATCTCCGGATTCTCTTTTAGAAGAAGCGGCCGTTCTGATGCGTGACAGCAAAGTCGGTGCTCTTGTCGTTATGAAAGATGGTAAACTTACCGGTATTATCACTGAAAGTGATATATTTGAAGCATTTATAGATTTAATGGGCTTCCGTGAAACAGGAAGCAGAATCACTATACAGGCTAAGGATGTTCCCGGTGTCCTGGCTGATATTGGCGAAATTTTCAACGCTTTGGATTTAAATATCACCCATATAGCAGTATACCGACAAAATTCGGGTTACAGCGATGTTGTTATAAGGACCAGTTCTTTAAACACCGATACTTTGGAACAGAAATTGATAGAGCATGGCTATATAATTGAAAATGTCATTCGAAATGAGGGCTGATTCATAAAGGAGCGAAATTTTCTTAGGATACATTATAAAATAAATTAATTTTTAAAATACTATTAAAAGGAAAGTTCAAACTGAACTTTCCTTTTTTATCTTGCGTAAAAATAAAAAAAAAGTAAATAATAAAAACGAGAAAGAGAGGAGATGAAAGAATGAAAAATGGAAAAATTTTTCTCGTGCTTTTATTGATTTTAACTCTATTGACATTCGCCGCATGTGCTGGAAATGATGATAATGTTACTCCCAATGTGCCGGATGTAACAGATGATGAAAACAACAGAATGGACGGAGAAAACAATGGAGGCGGAATTAGCGGTGGAGCCGCTGATGATAACGAGCTCACTACTGATGGTGGTATTGGGGACTGAAAATCAATAAAGGATAAGAGCACAGAGGACATAACCTTTGTGCTTTTTCTTTCAAAGTGTGAAATCTCTCCTGCTTGTATGTGTTTCCTGTTTATGGTAAAATATTAATGGTGATAAAATTGAAAGTAAATAAAAATAATAGAAGAATAGAATTAGTCAATAAAATAAGAAAAGATGAAGTGATTGAAGGCATACTCTCAAAGCATAAAAAGGGCTTTGGCTTTGTAATTCCGAAAGAAAACGGAAGTTCAGACGGAGATGTTTTTATTTCACATTCCGGAATTAATGGCGCTATGAATGGAGATTCTGTTTTGGTAAGATTATTGCCTCCGAGCCAAATTAGCAGAACGAGGGAAGGCGTAATAGATCGTATCATCAAAAGAGCAGCTGTTGAAGTAGTTGGAACTTTTGAAAAAAGCAAGCATTTTGGTTTTGTTGTACCTGATGACAGAAGATTAAACGATGATATTTTTGTTCTGAAAAAGGATTTTAACGGTGCACGTGCCGGAGATAAGGTTGTAGCAAAAATCTATAAATATCCGGACAAGCACAATAGTGCGGAAGGAAAAATCGAAGAAATCATCAGCAGAAGCGGAGAAGTCGGAGGAGACATCAAAGCATTGATCCGTCAGTATAATTTAAAACAAGAATTCCCGGCGAAAGTAGAAGCAGAAACAAAAAAAATACAATTGAAAATAACAGAGAATGAGATTAAAGGCAGAATAGACTTAAGAGATAAGACCATCATAACCATGGATGGTGCCGATGCTAAGGATCTGGACGATGCAGTTTCGATAGAAAGGCTTCCGGGAGGCAATTATTTGCTCGGGGTTCACATAGCTGATGTAAGCCATTACGTTCAAGAGGGAAGCCAGGTCGACAAAGAAGCCTTACAAAGAGGCAACAGTGTCTATCTGATCGATCAGGTCATTCCTATGCTGCCTAAAATATTGTCAAACGGCATCTGCAGCCTTAATCCTGATGAAGACAGGCTTACCTTATCTGTAAGTATGGAAATAGACAGCCGGGGTAAGGTTGTAAATCATGAAATCTATAAAAGCATAATTCATTCAAAAGCACGAATGGTATACTGTGATGTTTCCGATATGCTCGAAAACAATGATACCGAATTAATTGAAAAATATCGAGAGATATACGATGCTATAGTGATGATGAATGAATTAGCTTTGATTTTACGCAAGGCCAGAGATGACAGAGGCAGTCTTGATTTTGATATTGATGAAGCCTATATCACCCTTAATGACCAAGGAATTCCTGTCAGTGTTGAAACAGCTGAAAGAAGAATAGCGAATCGAATCATCGAAGAATTTATGCTGATTGCAAATGAAACGATAGCTGAACATTTTTACTGGATGGAGATTCCTTTTGTTTTTCGTGTCCATGAAGCTCCGGCTCCAGAAAAAATTGAGGTATTTAAAAGCTTTATTATGAGCTTTGGCCTTACTTTAAAGGGAAGCCAAGAAAACATACATCCAAAAGCATTAAATGAAATAATTAAAAAAGTAAAAGGAAAGCCCGAAGAACATGTTATAAATACAGTCATGCTTCGATCCATGAAAAAAGCATTTTACGGAACAGAATGTGCAGGTCACTTTGGCTTGGGAGTGAAATATTACTGCCATTTTACTTCTCCGATTCGAAGATATCCTGATTTGATAATACATCGTATTATTAAGGAATTTATTCAGGGTAAACCGGACGTAAAGAGGATTCGGTCTCTCAGGAAGAAAACAAAAAATGCTGCTGCAATATCTTCTGAAACAGAACGTCAAGCACTTGAACTCGAAAGAGAAGTAGAAAAGCTGAAAAAAGCAGAGTATATGACATACCATGTCGGAGAAATACATGATGGTATCATAAGCGGAGTTGCAAGCTTTGGATTTTTCGTAGAAATAGAAAATACCGTAGAAGGCATGGTGAGAGTCGATTCATTGAATGACGATTATTATGATTTTGAGAACACAAAATACCGTCTTATAGGCAGGAGAACTAATAAAATCTATGCTTTGGGTGATAAGGTCACAATTAAGGTACACTCGGTGGATTTGCAGGAAAAAGAAATCAATTTTGTTATCGAAAATTCGTGATGTATTTTATAGCAGCCATGGGGATAAACCCCCATGGCTGTTTTTTTTGATATCAGTTCATAGTGCTTTGCTTTGAAATGGCTGACAGTGCATCACCGGCTTCATCGACATAAATAGATTTTCGAGCAACATCAGCCATAGCCAATATACCGACGATTTTATTGTTTTCTAAAACAGGGAGCCTCCTTATCTGATATTTTGCCATGAGCAGAGCTGCCTCATGCGTATCCATATTCGGATCAGCAGAGACAAGATTTTTTGTCATAATATCTTTAGCAGCTTTTGGGCTATCACCGGTAGAAACTGAACGGACAACGATATCACGATCAGTTATGATACCCAAAGCTTCCCCACGGTCATTGCAGACCGGGATGGAACCGATATTTTCCTGCTTCATTTGCTTTGCAACCTGTTCAATGCTTGTTTCTGGCCGTACACAAGTCACCGTCGTCGACATTAATTCTTTTACACGCATAAAGACCTCCTATCAATTAATTGCTTTTATGCCCGCTATTTTATGCTTTTATCGACAATAAAAAAAGGGCATACCTATACTCTTAGACTTCCCCTTTTTTAAATAAATATGTCATATAGCTGCATACTTTACTTAAATATTAATGTTCTATTTTGCTTTCCAGAATGAAGGTGAAAACAGCATTATTATTGGGAACAATTCCAGTCGACCGATAATCATTAAAAGAGCGAGATATAATCTGGAGGCGCCTGAAAAAATCGAAAAGTTTCCATCTGGACCAATTAAGCCCATCCCTAAACCTGTATTTGATATTGAGGCGAAAACAGCGCTAATAGTTGTGAGCATATCATGATTTTCCAATGATATTAAAAGAATACTTATTATGCATATGGTTACATAGAGTATTGTAAAGGAAGTTGCTTTGGAAACAGTTTCTGCAGAAATTGTTTTACCTCCTAATTTTACACTGACCACTGCATTGGGATGTAATCGCTTATACATTCCTCTGACGATAAGCTTAAATATAATTATGATACGTGCTACTTTCAGCGCTCCGGACGTAGAAGAAGAACAGCCGCCAATAATCATAAGATATAAGAGCATCATCTGGCTGAAACTTGGCCATAAAGTATAATCTGCAATGGAAGAGCCGGTGGTTGACATAATTGAAACAGAATTAAAAGCTGAATTTCTCAGAGAACTTCCAAAGCTGTCGTAGATCCCGGAATACCATAAGTTTAATGTGATAAGGAGTGTCGAAGTGAATAGTATCGCCATAAATACGCGAAGTTCGTTGTCTTTTGCAAATTCTCTCCATTTTCCTTTAAAAAACTTATGATATAAAACAAAATTAACAGAGGCGACAATATGGAAAAATGTGACGACAATCTCAACATAAAGGCTATTAAAATGTGCGATGCCGTCTTGATAAAGAGCCGTTCCCCCTGTACTGATACTTGAAAAAGTATGAGTCATTGCATCGAAATAGCTTAAACCTCCCAGTTTTAAAAGTATAATCTCTATAAGGGTGAATGCAATATATATGGTGTATAGCATTCTTGCCGAGTCAGATATTCGCGTAGTCATTTTTTCAAGGGTAGGTCCAGGTACTTCTGCATTAGCAATCATTAGTCCTCCGATTCCAAGTGCAGGCAATAATGAAATGGCAAGTATAAGGATTCCCATCGCACCGAGCCAATGACTTAAAGCACGCCAGAATAGAATTGCCTTGGGTATATCCTGGAAATCGTTAATTATTGTTGCACCGGTTGTCGTGAAGCCTGAGACAGATTCAAAAAATGCGTCAATATATGAGGGAGTTATTCCGGAAAGCATATATGGAAACGCCCCCAATATTGATGCTGCAAGCCAGCAAACTGCAGCAATCAGATATCCGTCACGCATTTTTATCATTGAAGAAGTCGGACGTACAAATATTCGTATAGCTCCGCCAATAGTTACGGCCAGAATAATCGACTTAAAAAATGCTATTCCGGCATCCTGTTCACCATAGTTATAAGCAAATATTAATGATGGAACCATTGCGATGGCCATAATAAAAGAGATTACACCAACTATTTTCAATATTATCCTAAAATTAAAGTACATCAACAATACCTCACTTGTCCGGATTCCAGAATTGCCGTGTGAACAATAAAATGATTGTAAACAATTCCAAACGTCCGATCAGCATCAAAAAAGATAAAAGTAGAGTCGATAAATCTGAAAAGATGCTGTAATTCATTACCGGCCCAACCAGATTAAATCCGGGACCAACATTACCAAGACAGGCTGCTGTTGCGCTTGTGGTAGTAATCAGGTCAAAATTATCCAGAGATAACAGGAGGGTACCTATTAAAAACACTGCAAAGTAAAGGAACGTAAAGTTTATAACAGCTGACACAGTGTCTGAAGGCACCGATTTATCATTTATTTTAATTGATATAACCGCTCTTGGATGCAATCGGATTGAAATTCCCCTTTTTATATACTTTAATAAAAGCAGGATGCGCATGACCTTGATGCCGCCGCTTGTTGAGGAAGAACAGCCTCCAATGAACATTAGCACAAATAAAATCATTTTGCTGAATGTTGGCCATAAATCAAAATTAGCACTGGCAAATCCTGTTGTTGTTATGACAGAAGCTGTTTGAAAAAATGAAAAGCGCAGGGATTCGCCCATTGTATCATAACTATTGCTTAACCAGAGGTTAAAGGCGATTAGCATTGTCGCTGATAAAATAATAAGCAGGTACAGGCGTAGTTCGCTGTCACTTATAAACTCTTTCCAGCGTTTTCTGATAACAAAATAATATAATGTAAAATTCGTTCCGGCAAGAATCATAAATAATGCAATGACTATTTCAAAATATACGTTATCATAATGTGCGATGCTTGCATTATAATTGGAATAGCCTCCGGTTCCCACAGAACCGAAAGTATTGATCATAGCGTCATAAAGCCCCATCCCACCCAACGCCAGCAAAAGAATTTCTAAGATGGTCATTACAAAATAAATCAAATATAAAATCTTTGATGATTGAGTAAGCTTTGGTACTAATTTACCAAAAGTTTGCCCTGCTGTTTCAACTCCTGCAATTTTTTGACCGCTGATTCCAAGAGCAGGAAGCAAAGCGATGGCAAATATGATTATTCCCATACCCCCGATCCAGTGAGTGAAGGAACGCCAAAACAGCAATCCTTTCGGCAGAGCTTCTATATCGGTCAGTATGGAGCATCCTGTGGTTGTGAAACCGGAAACGGCTTCGAAGAAGGCATCTATGAAGTTTGGAATATAGCCTGATATTACAAAAGGAATAGCACCCAGTGCAGAAACCAAGGTCCAGCAGAGTGCTACGATTGCATATCCATCACGTATCTTCAGGTGCGTAAAATCTACTTTAACTGTGCGTATTATAATACCGCCGATTATAAGCATTGGTACTATTGACAATAAAAAGGAATTTGCTGTATCCGTCTCATCATAATAGTAGGACACCAAAAGCGAAGGAATCATAGCTCCCCCCAGTATAATAATGATAATTCCACTCAATTTCATTATCGCTTTGTAATTTAATACCATGATATTAAAGCCACCTTACTGGAAAAAGCCCATCCTGCCGGGTTTAATCAATTTTTCCAACTCCGGAACCTCAGATAACAGACTGATAATGATCACGCGGTCATCCTTTTTTATTTCCGTGTCACCATTGGGAATAATTACATCAGTACCTCTATGAATCGCAGCAATAACCACACCATCGGGGAGACCGATTTGAGATATCGGTCTATTGGAAAGACGCATATGATCGTCCGCTCTGATTTCAATCATTTCAGCCTGTCCTTGGATGAGCTGTGAGGAGAGGACTCGCTTTGATCCCTGTATGAAGCGGAGAATGTGGCTGGCAGTCATATCCAGAGGATTCAGCGCCATATCAATACCCATGCTTTCTATAAGAGTCGCATAGCTTTCTCTGCTTACCTTGGCAATGACATCTTCAACACCGCGCTTTTTTGCCATCAAAGCCAGGAGCAGATTCTCCTCATCAAAGCCGGTTGCAGTGACCACGGCATCCATCTCACCTATGTTTTCCTCCTCAAGCAGTGCTATATCTGTGGCGTCACCGTGAAGTATCAGAACATCATTCAGATGTTTAGATAAATATTGACAACGAGTTTTATCACGTTCTATAACTTTTACAGCAATGCCATATTCTGATAGTTTTTGTGCCAGATAGAGACCGGTTTTACCGCCGCCAAGAATCATGACTTTTTGAAGATGGGTATATTTATCTTTATCATGAACACGTTCATTTAATCGTAATACTCTATCTTTCTCTCCCACTACGTAAAGGAAATCATCTTTCAGTATCTCAGTTGTTTTTTTCGGAATTATAACCTTTCCGTTTCTTGATATGGAAACAACGTGCATATTGCCCAAAGATTCGTTGACATAATAAACATTTTTGCCTATAACATCAGGCATTTTTTCAGTGTTGAATTCGATCAAAGCTATTTTCCCGCTGGAAAAGATGCCATTACTTAAAGTATATTTCTCAATTAAAAACTTATAGATTTCCATCGTTATAGAAAGATCAGGATTGACAATATAATCGATGCTCATAGTATCTTTAATAAAGTCAAGCTGATTCATATGTTCAGGATCCCGAACACGGGCAATAACTTTTTTGCATCCCAGCGTCTTGGCAAATGTACAGATAACGATGTTCTTTTCATCGGAATTCGTTGCGGCAATAAGGTAATCGTAGGTATCGATACCAATGTCCTCCAAGAGACTGATCTGTTTTGCGTTACCTGCAACTGTCATAAGATCAAACTGAGAACTGATTTTTTGAAGTAATGCCTCATTCTTATCTATAATGGTTATAGAATGGTCGCCGCCCAGGAGAGCTTCAGTAATTTTTATACCCAGCTTACCTGCTCCGGCAATCGCTATTTTCATGATGAATATCCTTCTTTCTAAATCATAATCCGGCCAATATATCGTGAAATACATTGTACCACTATTTTAAACGAAAGCAATATTAATTTGTTATTCAGTATTCTATCAGTTAAAATATACTAAATAAATGTAGAAATTTTAACACAACTTATGTTTGGGAACAGCAAAAAGACAAATGAGGTAAATTACAATGAAAATAAAGAGACTGATTGGAGGAAATTTAGAAAGCAATGGTTTTATCATTTATGACAGAAAGAAGGGCGAATGTTTTGTAATTGATTCGGGTTATGCCGGAGAGAAATATCTAAAGATCATAGATGAACTGGAGCTAAAAGTTAAAGGGATACTGCTGACACACCACCACTATGATCATGTGGGCGGGGTTGATAAAATAAAGGAAGCCACCGGATGTCCCGTCTACATCCATAGAGAGGACAGCGATCCATATAATAAGGATGCTAAGATGCTGGAGCATGGGGACACCTTGTTACTCGGAGAAGAAACGATAAAGGTGGTTCATACACCAGGACATACGAGAGGCAGCGTCTGCTTCTATTCGGAGCAAAGCAAGCTTGCCTTTACGGGGGATACGATATTCAATGTCGATCTTGGAAGAACCGATCTTAAGGATGGATCTCCAAAAGATATGGAAGAATCGATTCGAAATATAATCAGTCTATGGAGTAATGAAATAACAATCTATCCGGGACATGGCGATTCGTGCAATATGAAATTTGTCAGAAAATATAACTTAGAGTATCTGGATATAATGAATAAATAGATCTTGCCGGACAGATATTCAAAATACTTGTTAAGTGAAAGCAAAACCTTCATACGATGAAAATCTGCAAATTATTGATTTGTAGTTCTCATCGTTTTTTTTGTTTAAACGATTGACATATTTAAATATAAATGGTATAAAATGGATATAAACGGAACGAAGGAGATTTAAATATGTCTTTAGGCTGTCTTGGCGAGAGAATGGCGGAGCGTTATTTGATTAAGAAGGGATATCGTATCCTGAAAAAAAATTTCAGATGTATGATGGGAGAGATTGACATCATTGCCATGGATGGTACGGAGCTCGTCTTTATAGAAGTTAAGACGAGAAAAAATCAAAATTATGGTTTACCCTGCGAGGCAATCAACGCAGAAAAAATCAGACATATAAAAAGAACCGCTGCTTATTATACGATGGTTTCCGGGGAAGATTATCAGGACATCCGATTGGATGTGATAGAAATATTGATCACAAAAGGACAAACCTGGCTGCACCATATAGAGAATATTACAGGATAAATATTTAGACAATTAAGAGGAAGTAATATGTATTCACAGATCAGAAGCGGGGCATTATACGGTATTAATTCCGAACAGGTAATAGTGGAAACAGACCTGTCGCCGGGTTTGCCGGCATTTAATGTGGTCGGGCTGCCCGATACAACAGTTAAAGAATCGAAGGAAAGAATACGTGCGGCAATCATCAATTCGGGTTATAAATTCCCCGCAAAAAGGATAACAATAAACCTTGCTCCGGCAGGGACAAAAAAGGAAGGTACTCATTTTGATCTGCCTATAGCGATAGGGATCATGTCTTCAATAGGTTTAATAAAAGAAGAGCTAACAAAAAAATTTGCTTTTTTGGGAGAGCTTTCGCTGGATGGCAGCGTGAATCGAATCAACGGAGTACTTCCTTTGGTCATAGGACTAAGAAATCAAGGCATAGTAAAAATTATCCTTCCTCAGGCAAATGCTGAAGAAGCATCTGCTATTGATGATATTTTGATTTATCCCGCCAGTCATCTTGGGGATATTGTGGCTCATTTTGACGGAGACTTTGCAATATTGGCTTATAAGAAGAAAAACAAAGGACAAATCGTAAAGATAAGAGATGATATGGATTTTAGTGATGTGGCGGGGCAGGAATGCGTAAAACGAGCACTGCAGATTGCAGCCGCTGCTTCACACAATGTTTTGCTGATAGGCCCTCCGGGAGCAGGTAAAACTATGATGGCAAAAAGAATGCCCGGAATCCTTCCCGCAATGACATATGAAGAGAAACTTGAGGTAACAAAGATCTACAGTATAGCAGGAGAGTTATCTGACAATCATCCGATGATCATGACAAGACCATTCCGCTCTCCACATCACACCATTACAGGATCAGCCCTGATTGGTGGAGGAAGAAGCCCGAAGCCCGGTGAAGTATCACTGGCCCATTTCGGTGTGCTATTTCTTGATGAATTGCCGGAATTCAACCGTTATGTTCTGGAAATGCTAAGACAGCCTTTGGAGGATGAACGTGTCACCATATCAAGAAGTTTAGGAACCGCAGCCTTTCCTGCAAAATTTATGCTTTTAGCAAGCATGAATCCCTGCCCGTGCGGATATTACGGTGATCCCACACATGAGTGCACTTGTACTCATGTTCAGATTCGAAACTATCTGTCAAAGATATCAGGACCATTAATGGATCGTATTGACATGCATATTGAGATCATGCCGGTTCAGTATAAGGAATTGGCGGATATGGAAGGCTTAAATGAAGAATTACAAAAACTGCTGCCCGTGCGGAATTCCAAAATCATGAGGCAGGAGGTAGAAGCAGCCAGGCAGGTTCAGATAGAACGTTACAAGGACGAAGAAATCTCATACAATTCACAGCTGACGCCGGGTCTGATAAAAAAATACTGTGCATTGAACACGGAAGCCAAAAAGCTCATGGAAGCAGCATTCAATCGATTGTCTCTCAGTGCAAGGGCACATCATAAAATTATAAAAATGGGGAGAACCATTGCTGATATGGAAGGCATGGAGCAGATAGGAGCAAAGCATTTAGCAGAGGCGATACGTTACCGCAGTCTGGACAAAATTTACAGAGGATTATAATAGAGTGAGGAGATGTACGAAGAGGATTTCAAAATGGGGTTACAATATGAACAAATCAAACTAAAGCAGATTAAAAAAGTACATATATATGATAATGATTATCCGGAGATGCTCACATATATCAGTAATCCTCCGAAAGTCCTTTATTATACAGGTGACATTACCCTCTCAAGCATGCCTTGTATCGCAATAGTCGGTGCAAGAAAAGCAACTTCATACGGGAAATGGGCGGCTTATGGATTCGCAAAAAAATTATCCGAGTATGGTATTATTGTCGTTAGCGGAATGGCATACGGCATAGATACCCATGCCCATAAAGGATCTGTGGAAAGCACTGGAAAAACAATCGCTGTATTAGGATGCGGAATAGATATATGCTATCCTGCATCAAATAAAGATCTTAGAGAAAAGATCATAAAGGATGGCGGGCTTGTTCTTTCTGAATATGAACCGGGTGAACCTCCATTGCCTTTTCGTTTCCCAATGAGAAACCGGATTATCAGCGGACTTTCGTTGGGAACAATAATTGTTGAAGCCGGAATCAACAGCGGCTCTCTGATTACCGCAGAATGTGCTGCAGAACAGGGAAGGAATATTTATGCATTACCCGGGAATATAAATAGTATGTACAGCTTAGGGACAAATAAACTTATCAAAGATGGCGCAACACCTCTGATCACATTCGACGATATTATCGACGAGCTGGGAATAAGAAGACAGCCTGCTCTTTCCAGACAGGAGATAGAGATCGGAAAAGACGAAAAAAGCATTTATGAATATATACTCCGGTCAGGTGAAACGACGACAGATTTTATTTGCAGAAGCACATGTAAACTTCCTTCTGAAGTCAACGCAATAGTTACTATATTGGAAATGAAAGGACTTGTGCATACGTCTATGGGAAAAATATTTGTTGCAAATTGAAGCGTTTGGAAATATAATCTGTTCTTGTAAGCAGAAGAAATTTTTTAGAGACTATCGAAGGAGGCCAATAATGGCTGAAAAGAATTTAGTAATCGTGGAATCTCCATCGAAAGCAAAGACCATTGGTAAATTCCTTGGAAGCAAATATAAAGTTATTGCTTCAGTGGGGCATATAAGAGACCTGCCTAAAAGTAAACTTGGAATTAATATCGAAAAGAATTTTGAGCCTGAATATATATCCATCAGAGGAAAAGGCGACATAATCAAAGCAATGAAAAAGGAAGCGAAGGACGCAGGTAAAATATACCTGGCAACTGACCCCGACCGCGAAGGAGAGGCGATTTCCTGGCACATTGCTTATTTGCTTAATATTGATGAGAAAGAACCATGCAGAATCGTATTCAATGAAATCACCAAGAGTGCCATAAAAAATGCTGTAAAACACCCAAGGATGATTGATAAAAAACTTGTCGATGCTCAACAGGCGAGGCGTGTGCTTGATCGATTGGTGGGGTATAAAATCAGCCCTCTGCTATGGCGAAAGATACGAAGAGGATTGAGTGCCGGCAGGGTGCAGTCGGCTGCCCTTAAAATCATCTGCGATAGGGAAAAGTCTATTCTTGCGTTTGTTCCCAAAGAATACTGGAATATCACAGCAGTATTAAAGAACGAGGGCAAGGAAAAGCAGAAACAATTCTCGGCAAAATTGACTGAATATAAAGGGAAAAAGATCACGGTGTCCAATAAAGAGGAAGCTGATTTTATACTATCCGCACTTGAACCGAAGGGATTTATTGTACAGAAAGTTGAGGAGAAAGAGAGAACAAGGAAACCGAATCCTCCTTATACGACGAGCAGCCTACAGCAGGATGCATCAAACAAGCTTAACTTTAATACGAAGAAAACAATGCTGATTGCACAGCAGCTATATGAAGGAATCGAAATCAAAGGGCATGGAACAGTAGGTCTTGTTACCTATATCCGTACTGACTCTGTAAGGATTTCCGACGAAGCCGAGAAAGCAGTCAATGAATATATTAATAATACCTTTTCTCCGGATTATCTTGGCAACAATGTATATACAAACAAGAAAAAAGACGTACAGGATGCACACGAGGCTATACGCCCGAGCATTGTCGGTCTTCATCCTGATGAGATAAAGGAATCACTTTCACGTGATCAATACAACCTTTACCGGCTGATTTGGTCACGATTTATTGCAAGCCGCATGACTCCGGCGGCTTATGACAGTGTAAGTGCGGATATAAAAAACGGAGATTATTTATTTAAGGCATCAGGTTCAAAACTAAGATTTGACGGATATTTAAAGGTGTATAATAATCGCAGTGAGGAAGACGAAGAGAAGATGCTTCCTCATATTCAGGAAGGCGACAAGCCAAATTTACTTGACCTTATAAGTGAGCAGAATTTTACTCAGCCTCCTTCGAGATACAGCGAAGCGTCGCTTGTTAAGGACCTTGAGGAAAAAAACATTGGCAGACCAAGCACCTATGCTCCGATCATAGCGACACTCATAGAGCGAAAATATATTATCAGAGAAAAGAAAATGCTCAAACCCACCGAGCTGGGCTTTATAGTAACCGATTTGATGGAGACCTACTTCAAAGAAATCGTGGATACCGGATTTACAGCGGATATGGAAGATAAGCTGGATGATATAGAGGTAAAGAATACTGAGTGGAAAACGATTGTAGGAGATTTTTATAAAACACTGGAAAAGGAGCTAATGGTAGCCGATGTAGAAATGGAGAAGGTCAAGATAGAAGATGAGCTTACTAACGAAATTTGTGAGCTTTGCGGAAAACCGATGGCTATAAAGAATGGCAGGTTCGGAGAATTTCTTGCATGCTCCGGATATCCTGACTGTAAAAATACTAAACCGATATTAAGCAAAGTTGATGTCAAGTGTCCGGATTGCGGGAAAGATATCGTTATAAGGAAGAGTAAAAAAGGCAGGGCATTCTATGGATGCAGCGGATACCCCCAATGCAGCAAGCTATATTGGAATAAGCCGGTGGATAAAAAGTGCCCCGAGTGTTCATCATTATTGATGGAAAAAAAGACTAAAACTTCAAACTATATGTGTTCAAATCCCGAATGTGGGTATAAAGAATAGTAACGATTCATAATTCAGGAGGTACAATAATGGGAGAATTTCATGCGACTACGATTGTGGCTGTAAGGCGAAGTGAGAATGACATTTGTATAGGCGGCGACGGACAGGTAACAATGGGACAGAGCTCAATCATGAAACAGACTGCAAAAAAAGTCAGAAAAATATATAAAGGTACTGTAGTAACAGGTTTCGCGGGATCAGTATCAGATGCATTCACGCTTACAGAAAAGTTTGAAAAGAAACTTGAAGAGCATTCAGGCAACCTTAAGCGTGCAGCGGTAGCACTTGCTCAGACATGGAGATCGGACAGGGCTATGAGAAATCTGGAAGCACTTATGGTGGCAGCAGACAGAGAGAGCCTGCTGGTCATTTCGGGAAACGGAGAAGTAATTGAACCGGATGAAAACTTTGTTGCCATAGGCTCAGGCGGAAATTATGCTTATGCGGCAGCACATGCGCTTTATAAACATACTGACATGAATGCCGAGGAAATTGTAAGGGAAGCATTAACAATCGCTGCTTCCATTTGTGTGTTTACGAATAATAACATTTCCGTAGAAAAACTGTAGAGGGGGAATAACGAATGACCACATTGTATAATATGACTCCTAAAGAAATAGTAAAGGAGCTTGATAAATATATTATAGGACAGGATAGTGCAAAAAAGTCAGTAGCTGTAGCACTTCGGAACAGATATCGAAGGAATCTCCTCCCAGACGAGATGAGAGAGGAAATAACGCCGAAAAACATACTGATGATGGGACCAACCGGAGTTGGTAAAACAGAAATTGCAAGGCGATTAGCGAAGCTTATGGATGCTCCATTTGTAAAAGTAGAAGCAACCAAATTTACAGAAGTAGGTTATGTCGGGCGTGATGTTGATTCTATGGTAAGAGACCTTGTGGAAGCATCTATAAGAATCACAAAACAAAAGAGGCTTCAGGAGAAATACTCGGTTGCAGAGGAAATTGCCGATGAAAAAATTATTGAAGCTATTATTCCGGGCAAAAAAAAGCCGGCGCAAAATGCAGGTGGTGTAAGAGGTCCGTTTGATTTTATCTTAGGTGGCGGGTTTCAATCAAATCAAAATCAACAAAAACCTGAATCCGGAGCAAAAGAAGACCCAAACGGCGAGAAGGGCGATATAGAACTTGCAAGAGAACAAGTACGTCAGCAGCTGAAGGATGGGTTGCTGGAAGACCAGTATATTGAAATAGAAGTGAACGAAAGTCCAAAGGGGAATAACCTTGATCTCGGAAATGAATCTATGAGCATCAATATCGGAAATATATTCGGGGACATGATGCCGCAGAAAAAGAAAAGGAAAAAGGTACGCGTAAAAGATGCCCGAAAAATACTTCGTGAGCAGGAGGCACAGAACCTCATTGATATGGATCAGGTAACTGCGGAAGCTTTGGATAATGCAGAGCAGAATGGAATAATCTTTATCGATGAAATAGATAAGATCGCTTCCGGAGGGGGTTACCGTTCCGGAGCCGATGTTTCCAGGGAAGGAGTGCAAAGGGACATACTGCCGATCGTAGAAGGAAGCGTCGTCAATACAAAATACGGCCCTGTAAAAACAGATCATGTGCTGTTTATCGGCGCAGGAGCATTCCATATTTCAAAACCGACGGATTTGATACCGGAACTGCAGGGTAGATTTCCGATTCGAGTTGAATTGGAGAATCTGACTAAGGAAGCGTTTGTGCAGATTCTTACGGTGCCGGAAAATGCGTTGATAAAACAGCATAAAATGTTGCTGGAAACAGAAGGCATCAAAGTAACCTTCACAGATGACGCAGTGGAGGAGATAGCGACAATGGCATTCCTGACTAATGAGCAGACAGAAAATATCGGTGCAAGAAGACTGCATACCATTATGGAAAAGCTGCTGGAGGATATCTCATTTAATATCCCCGAGATGGAGCAAGAAGAAATCATAATTGACAAGGAATACGTCAATGATAAGTTTATTGATAGAATACATGCGGATGATATAGACAAATACATCCTGTAGATTTCATCCTAATTAATGCATGGATAACGTGATACAATAGTGCATGTCGCAACAGTTGAATACTTATGGCACAGGTATAAACCTGTGCCTTTTATCGTGTGAAATACGGTTAATATTCTGTGTATATGATGATTATAAGATGGAATACGGGATAAATTGTGCACGTTTCAGAAACTTTTTTGAACAATCAAAATATTTATTTACTTTATATAAATTTCATATATAATATTTATGTTAGTAATAAAAAATTAAATGTTTCAAATATTATGATTCGGAATATTAATTGGAGGAATTACATGGAAGAAAAATATATTTTGACTAAAGTAAGAAAACTAAATTGGGTATTGCAGGAAAGTGCAGCTGGTGTATTCTCCTTTAATGATCTTTGTGGTATTTTGAGTGATTTGATGGATGCAAATGTTTATCTTGCAAACCTCAGGGGAAAGGTTATAGGAGTCCATTATAAAATCAAATCGGACAGCGCAACGATTACAGACCCTGAAACCGGCAGTGAAAAGTTTCCTAATGAGTACAATGAAGCACTGCTGAAGGTTGTGAAAACAGAAGCAAATCTTAAGGCGGAAGAAGCTATGGAAATATTCAAGTACGATTACGATACCTATGACAAGCTCCATACAATAATTCCGATTTTGGGCGGAGGTAAGAGATGGGGAACTCTGATCCTTACAAGATACAAACCTGAATTTACAGACGAGGACCTGGTTCTGGGCGAGTACGGCGCAACTGTTGTGGGACTGGAGATTCAACGTCGCAAAAGTCTTGAAATTGAGGAAGAAGAAAGAAAGAGAGCTGTAGTTCAGATGGCTATAGGCACATTGTCCTACTCAGAAATCGAAGCTGTACAGCAAATTTTCGCCGAATTGCAGGGTGCGGAAGGACTTTTAGTTGCCAGTAAAATTGCGGACAGATCCGGTATAACAAGGTCTGTTATAGTTAATGCCCTCAGAAAACTGGAGAGTGCTGGTGTTATAGAATCGCGTTCTCTTGGAATGAAGGGTACGCATATTAAAATTTTGAATCCTAAATTTTCAGAAGAGCTTGAAAAACTGGAGGTATAAAAAATAACTGAAAGTAAAAACTGAGAAAGTGTAACAAAAAACCCCTTATAGGAATATGCTGAATTGCTTGGGGGTTTTTTTATGAAATACAGACATAAAAGAGACAGGCATAGCGGAAAATGGTTTGTCAGTCTGGTGCTGCTGATAGTACTGGCGCTTTACAGTGTAATTTTTACAGAAAAAATCATCAAGCCGAATGTCGGTGCCATCGCAGAAGTTAAAGTAAAAGCGATGATCACAAAGATAGTTAACGATGCCGTTCACGATCAATTTGCATCCGGAGAAGAACTGAACGAATTATTGACGATAAAAACGGACCAAGAAGGAAACATAACATTTGTGGAATCCAATACCGTTGCAATGAACAGTCTTGCCGCCAAGCTGACTCAGGCTGTTCAGCAGCAATACAAGTGGAAAGAACCGGTTATGCTGAGCGTACCGGTAGGAAGTATGATTGGCAGCCAGGTATTATCCCAGTTCGGGCCATATATTGATTTAAAAGTATTGCCTATCGGCATGTCAAGGGTAAACTATAAAACGGAATTTGAAAGCATGGGCATAAACCAGACCAAATATAAAGTATATCTTGAGATGGATAGTCAGGCAAGAGTTCTGGCACCGTTTTCTATAAATAATATAAATGTGTCGAATACAATCTTAGTGGCAGAAGCTATAATAATAGGCGAGGTGCCTGATGCATATATAAATGTTCCACCGGGCAGTGCCATGGATGCAACGAACTTTTTCCCTGAATGATCCTGATGATGAGGTGTTTGATTGAGATTTACAGATGATAATACAATAATAAGAGACGAGGAATACCGGGCGATACTTGTGGCAGTTCAACAGAGTGAGGATATTTCTTATTCCATGGAGGAGCTTTGGGCTTTAGCCGAAGCGGCAGGAGTAGATGTGGCAGGAGAAATGATACAAAACAAAGAACATGTCAATACAGCCACATATATCGGAAAAGGGAAAGTAGATGAACTTCGTGAAATGTGTGAAAACATAGAAGTAGATACTGTTATTTTTAATGACGAACTATCCGGTATGCAGCTAAGAAATTTGGAGGACAAGCTGGGCGTAAGAGTGTTTGACAGGACTATTCTGATATTAGACATCTTTGCCTCCCGTGCCGTTTCCAGGGAAGGGAAACTGCAAGTTGAACTGGCTCAGCTTCAATATCGACTTCCCAGACTGACCGGCTTCGGTAAATCGTTGTCAAGGCTTGGAGCAGGAATAGGGACAAGGGGACCGGGAGAAAAAAAGCTGGAAACAGACAGACGGCATATTTCCAAGAGAATGGATGAGATTAAAAAGGAGCTTCAGGATGTAAAAAGCAGCCGCGGAACACAAAGAGCAAAAAGGCAAAAGTCAGAAGTTCCTGTAGTTGCCCTTGTAGGATATACAAATTCAGGAAAATCCGCGCTGATGAACAAGCTTTTGCAATTGACGGAAAAAGAAGAAAAGAGCGTTTTTGAAAAAGACATTTTGTTTGCAACTCTTGATACGGCACAGAGAAATGTGAAACTTGATACAAATCAGGAGTTTATTTTGATCGATACAGTAGGATTTATCAGCAAACTGCCGCATTCGTTGATCAAGGCCTTCAAATCGACCTTGGAAGAGGTGAAGTATGCGGATCTGCTTCTTCATGTTGTGGATGTCTCCTATCCTGATCATGATTTTCATATCAATGTTACTAATCAGGTATTGAAAGAAATCGGGGCTGCAGATAAAGAAAAACTGATGGTTTATAATAAGATCGATATTGCAGGAGAAATGAGCTTGCCCAATGGTGATGAAATTATTTATATCTCAGCAACCCGAGGTGACAATATAGAAGCTTTGATGCAGAGAATCAAAGAAAAACTCTTTTCCGACAGTATTGTCGTCTCCATGCTTGTACCATATGACCGCGGGGACATATCCTCATATATTTGTGATAATTGCAGAGTAATAAGGCTGGACTATAAAGAAGAAGGCACATACATTGAAGCAGAAATTTCCGTGAAAGATTATGGCAGATTGGAGCAATATATTACTGAGGGAGGTATCTTTTGATTAAGTACAAGACAGTGATGCAGGAATCGAAAATTGAGCAGGTCATCAGCAAATCAAGATTTATCGGTCATGTAAAGCCAGTTGAATACAGGGAAGAAGCAGAGGAGTTTATAGCAAAGGTGCGGGCAGAGCATAAAGCTGCTACACACAATGTCCCTGCATTCGTTATCGGGGATCGGTTCCAGCTTCAATGGGCCAGTGATGACGGAGAGCCGCAGGGCACATCAGGAGCTCCAATCGTACAGATGCTGGTGAAGGAAGAAATCACAAATTTAACAGTAGTAATAACACGATACTTCGGTGGTATCAAACTGGGAACCGGAGGATTGGTAAGGGCTTACACAGGCACGGCAAAATTGGCTTTAGAAGCAGGTGTGATCTGCGCCGTAAAAGAGCTGAACGAGCTGAAAGTCAGGCTGGACTATACATTTCTCGGAAAGCTGCAAAATCTTGCGTTAAACGGAAAGTTTGAAGTCAGAAATGCAATATTTGAGGATGCGGTAACTGTTGATTTACTGATGGAACCTGAGCATACGGAAGAAGTAGAAGCGATGGTTTCAAATTTAACTGCCGGAAGTGCTGTAATCGTATCGGAAAGTATAAAATTGGAAAAGGTTAAAATTTAACCGTAGACTGTGATTTAATGAAAAAAAACATATTTTGTCGTTGACATTGAATTTTTGATATGCTAAGATAAAAATCGGTCACAAAAAGGCATGGTATAAACATTCCAAGGTAGCTCAATGGTGGAGCACTCGGCTGTTAACCGATAGGCTGTGGGTTCGAGCCCCACCCTTGGAGCCAATAATAAATAATTGACGAAAAAAGTAAAATGGACTTGACACACAAGGGCACCCAATATATACTAAATAAATGTGTCAAGCAGTTGAAAACTTATTCCCGGGCGCATAGCTCAGCTGGGAGAGCACCTGCCTTACAAGCAGGGGGTCATAGGTTCGAGCCCTATTGCGCCCACCAAAATGATTCAGGAAGACCCCCACTCAAAAGAGTATAGCGGGTAAAAAATGGCCTGGTAGTTCAGTTGGTTAGAATGCCAGCCTGTCACGCTGGAGGTCGTCGGTTCGAGCCCGATCCAGGTCGCCATTAAATTATTAACAGCTTATAAGCTGGTGTGGCTCAACGGTAGAGCAGCTGATTTGTAATCAGCAGGTTGGGGGTTCGATTCCCTCCACCAGCTCCAAGTGAATAAATTTAATAATTCGGAGGGATTCCCGAGTGGCTAAAGGGGGCGGACTGTAAATCCGTTAGCGGAGCTTTCGGTGGTTCGAATCCACCTCCCTCCACCAATTTTATGCGGAAGTGGCTCAGGGGTAGAGCATCGCCTTGCCAAGGCGAGGGTCGCGAGTTCGAATCTCGTCTTCCGCTCCAAATTTGCGGATGTCGTACAATGGTAGTACTTCAGCCTTCCAAGCTGATAGCGCGGGTTCGATTCCCGCCATCCGCTCCACTATCAGGGCTCATAGCTCAGCTGGATAGAGCAACGGCCTTCTAAGCCGTGTGTCCGGGGTTCGAATCCCTGTGGGCTCGCCATTACTTTTGAGAATGGGGTATAGCCAAGCCGGTAAGGCAACGGACTTTGACTCCGTCATTCGTAGGTTCGAGTCCTGCTACCCCAGCCAATAAGACCCATTAGCTCAGTTGGCAGAGCACTTGACTTTTAATCAAGGTGTCCCGCGTTCGAATCGCGGATGGGTCACCAATGAAATAGATTAATGGAGTAGAACCTAACGATGGAGAGGTGTCCGAGCGGTTTAAGGAGCTGGTCTTGAAAACCAGTGACTCCGAAAGGGGCCGTGGGTTCGAATCCCACCCTCTCCGCCATAAATAGGAAATCGACCATCTATGGAGAAGTACTCAAGCAGGCTCAAGAGGACGGTTTGCTAAACCGTTAGACCGGGTAACTGGTGCATGGGTTCGAATCCCATCTTCTCCGCCACATAGGGGCATAGCTCAGTTGGTAGAGCAGTGGTCTCCAAAACCACGTGCCGTGGGTTCGAATCCTACTGCCCCTGCCAATTTGTTTCAAGCGTCATGTTTCGGAGTGTAGCGCAGCTTGGTAGCGCATCTGGTTTGGGACCAGAGGGCCGAAGGTTCGAATCCTTTCACTCCGACCATTTTAAACGCGGGCCATTAGCTCAGTTGGTCAGAGCGTCCGGCTCATAACCGGCAGGTCCGGGGTTCAAGTCCCTGATGGCCCACCATAATTATTATAGTTTTTGCCCAGATAGCTCAGTAGGTAGAGCAGTAGACTGAAAATCTACGTGTCCTTGGTTCAATTCCGAGTCTGGGCACCATGCGCAAGCATAAGAAAGAATACGCAGTTGCAGACAAAAAGTCCGACTGTGTATTTTTATTTTTTGATGACTTTTTACAAACAAGCAGTCACATTACGTATAAATAATAATTATTTGCTTGTTTTTCCTCGTAGGAGCAGGAAATTTGTAGCAAACATTAAGTTGAATTATGAGTTTTAAATTAAGATAATTAATAAAGAAGGGGTGTTCTATACAGGTATTTCTATAGGGGATTGTAATAAGAGATTAATAGGTTCAGGGGGAAAAATTATGAAAGGCATAAAAAAATGCAGAGGTATTTTTGTTGTTATTTTAGTTATTGCTTTAGTCACGAGCTGGGGAATGCCTTTAAACTGGATAAGCTATGCAGACGGGAATGGGATATCAGGATCAAGCCGGTTGGCAAAAGAGGCGGTTGAAACAGGGGTAAATGAATGGGGGGTTACCTTATCTGTTTTTGGAGATGAGTGCTCTAAAACATCAGATATTGTTCTTGTAATAGATTGTTCCAGGAGCATGAGCTATTACGACAATACAATGAAAACGAGAATAGAAAAATCAAAAACAGCTGCAATAGAATTTGTGAGACAAATGATGGCAGCAGATGGCAATACTCGAATCGCCGTTGTGACTTTCCAGCGGACAGCGTCAACAGTACTTCCGTTTTCTGCTGACAGTTCGTTATTGATTAAAGCAATAGATTCAATTAAAGCTGATTATTCTGCAAATGATAAAGTATTCGGAGGCACAAATCTGCAAGCCGGGCTGCATAACGCAGCGGAATTATTGCTGAATGGCGGCTCTGCTGCCGATTTAAAGGTGGTTTTGCTGATAGGTGACGGAGAACCGACTCATAGCTACGAATTTATCGGTTCCGGTTCTGTGGAACTGGAATCCTGTGAAACAGAAGGAAATGTACATAAACCTATATGGAATGATTCGGGTTTAAATGAATACTATAATTACAGCAATGAACATATCTCGGGATTTGGAAATAATTATTTACTCACCGAGCATTCTTACTTTGTTGAAAAGGAATGCCCCAATAATAGCAGCGTAATTCATAAATATGTTTTTCCGGAAAACCATGGAACACCGGCATTATATGAAGCAAATCTGCTAAAGGGTTCAGGAGTTAATGTTTATTCAGTAGGAATCGATGTTGTGAGTGATGGAAAAGATGTTCTGAAGAAATGTCAAAATTCAGGATATTACTCGATAGATTCAAGTAATTCCGTGTATGACTTTTCTGATATCTCAAATGCACTCTGTTCTGAAGATTACACAGCTGTTGTTATAGACAAAATAGGAAGTGAATTTGATTTAATCACTCCGGGAAGCATTTCAGTAACATATGGTGAAGCTTTTTATGATCCGGAAAAACGGGAGATAAAATGGATTATAGGGGATCTGGATCAAGGGGTAATACCGCAGATGTCCTACCCCGTTAAAGCAAAGGAAGGAATCATTTTTAAAGACGGAGAAGATAACAGACATCCCACAAATGAAACAGCTACCATAGAGTATAAGCCTGTAAGCGGGCCATCTATTATCTCCGACTTTCCTGTACCTTACGTACCGCTGACAGGGGGTGCAGTGCTCTTGAAAGCAATTTCAACGGATCAGGACGGAAACCCTATTAATGAAGCCGGTGATGCCACGGACTATGAAGGAGCTTATAATCCGGAGGGTAAAGTTAGCAGGTATCCGAATTCGCCGGATAGCTTTATCGTGTATGGAAACTGCAATGTATCACAGGCAACATTAGGAACAATTCCGGGATATGAATATAAGGGATATGATTATGTGCTTTCTGACGGTACCATAGGCCGGAAAGTAAATGACCCCGCAGCTATTGTTGCAGAGGTCTTCCTGACTCCTGAAAACAATAGCCCTGTTGTATATTTTAAGTACTATAAATCAGAACAGGAAACGGAGCCTGGAAACGGTGACGGTGGAAATGGAGACGGTGGAAATGGTGATGGTGGAAATGGAGACAGCGGAAACGGAAATAGTGGAGGTGAAAACGGAGGAGATAACAGCAGCGGCGGCTCTTCTGGAATACCGGCAGCAACAACGACGGATCATCCGGAACTTAATAAAACAGATCATTTTGCTTATATTATCGGATATCCCGACGGTTTGGTCAGACCTCTTGGCAGCATAACCCGTGAGGAAGTAGCAGTGATATTTTACAGACTGCTCACCGATGAGAGCAGAAAAGCATATTTCTCAGTAATGCAGCCGTTCCATGATGTAGAAAGTCTACGTTGGTCGAATAATGAGATCGCAACTCTGTACAACGCTAAAATTATTCAGGGAGATATTGGCGGCAACTTTCATCCGGGAACTCCTATAACAAGAGCAGAATTTGCATGCATAGCGGCAAGATTTGATCAATTGGAAGATGCGGAAGGCAAGTTTTCAGATATCGAAAATCATTGGGCTAAAAGTTATATAAACTACTCTGCTGAAAAAGGCTGGATAAATGGTTATGGGGACGGGACATTCCGCCCGAATCATATTATAATCCGCTGTGAAGCAATGAAACTGATCAATGAGGTATTGGATCGGAGAGTAAATAGTGCCGGGCTTCATAAAGATACGATACAATGGCCGGACAACACCATAGATAAATGGTATTATGAAATCGTGCTGGAAGCGACTAACACACATGATTATGAACGTGAAAACAAACCAAAATCAATTGAAAGATGGACCAGAATAAAGGACAATCCGGTTTGGTAATACGCCAAAACCCGGTTGCATACCAAAGAGATGACTTTCCGACAAAGGTCATCTCTTTGCTGTTGCTTTTGACTTTCCAATCCAGTACAATAAAAGTCAGCGGATAGGGAGGAATTGAAGTGGCGCAATTATATTACAGATACAGCACGATGAATGCGGGAAAATCCATTGAACTGATCAAGGTAGCATACAACTATGAAGAACGCGGAAAGAGAGTTCTTGTACTTGCCCCCAGTGTGGATGACAGGTTTGGAGTCGGGATCATAGCTTCAAGAATAGGAGTTACAAGAGAAGCAATTGCAATAAATGACGATACAAACCTCCTGGAGCTTTTTATGAAGGAGAACAGAAATAAAAGCATAGATTGTGTTTTGGTAGATGAATGCCAATTTTTAAAAAAGCATCATGTTCAGGAACTGGTTGAAATCGTAGACAGCTGTGAAGTTCCGGTGCTGGCATATGGATTAAAGAATGATTTTAAAAACGAGCTTTTCGAAGGCTCATATTATATGCTGGTCTATGCTGATAAAATAGAAGAGATAAAGACGATTTGCTGGTGCGGCAGAAAAGCTACTATGGTGGCAAGAATCGTTGAAGGAAGATTTGTCAAGACAGGAGAGCAGATAGTCGTAGGCGGAAATGACATGTATATTTCCCTGTGCAGGAAACATTATAACGACGGGAGACTCGGAGAAGAATAATACGCAATACTCACAGAATGGGTTTTCAGAATTTATGATTTGATAAATATTACTCTTTATTCTTGTATTACGTATGATTCCTTTATACCCTGATAGCTGCCTCTTTTCTTGAATTCTTTCTGTATGCCGTTCAATATAGAACGTTTTTCATAGCTCCACTCAGGAGCGATGAGAAGATGTCTTGGAGCATCGGCAGTAACTCTGTGGATAGTAATATGCGGCGGAACAGTTTCGAGTGCATCAACTACAAGGCTGATGTACTCTTCTTTTTTTGGTATATGGATCCGATCTGGATAAAACTCTGTAAGCTTCGTATTTTTTAATACATTCATAAGATGCAGTTTAAGTCCGAAAATTTGTTTATCACTGACATAGCGAACCGAGTCGAGCATGTCATTGCGGCTTTCTCCAGGTAACCCAAGAATTAAATGAACAACCGTCTTTATCCTGAAACGGGAGAGCTCTTCTACTGCATGATTGAAATCGGCAAGGGGGTAACAGCGGTTTATAAGTATGGCAGTATTCTCGTGTATCGTTTGCAGACCAAGTTCAATCCAGAGAAATGTCTTTTTATTCAATTCAGAGAGGAGGTCAAGTACCTGGGGATTCAGACAGTCGGGTCTTGTAGCGACAGCTATACCGATGACATCCGGGTATTCCAATGCTTGATAATATTTTTCGCGCAGTACTTCAACAGGCGCATAAGTATTGGTATAGCTCTGAAAGTATGCTATATATTTACCGGAAGGCCATTTTTTTGAAAGCAGACGTATCTGGTCGGGAATGTTACTGGCAAAGTCTCCCGAACCCTCGGCGGAACAGAAGATACAGCCGCCTTTCCCTTTGGTACCATCTCTGTTAGGGCAGGTAAAACCCGCATCCAGAGAAAGTTTGATCACTTTACAGCCAAACCGTTTTTTTAGATAATCACCTATGGTGTTATAATATTGATCGCCGAAGTTACCTGCCATGCTGTCACCTCCCGGTTATCAAAATCAGATAATTACTTCATTTGCAGCAAATTGATTATATGATATAATATCCACAAAAATTTAAGGGTTTAGAACAAAAATACTTCATATTTATGATATAATAATATATTAAAAAAAACACTATAAAGTTTAAGGATAATTGTACTTATGCAAAAGGAAAAAGAAAAAAGGTGCAATCGTGAGAGAGTGGAAGAGGAAACTCAAAGAAGCAGATTTATCTCTCTTGCAGATTCACATGATATACGGAAAATAAAACCGGCAATTCTTCTGCATAGCTGCTGCGGTCCGTGCAGTACAGCTGTTGTAGAACGTCTTAGCGGGAGATATGACATAACAATCTTTTTTTATAACCCGAACATAACCGATCAGGAAGAGTATGAAAAGAGAAGGGCTGCTCAGCTTGACTTTATTGAAAAATATAACGACAGGGTTGATTCAAGGGACCGAATAGCATATTTTGATGGTGCCTATGAACCGGAGCGGTTCTATTCTGCTGTGAAAGGAACTGAAATGGAACCTGAAGGCGGAAAAAGATGCAATCTCTGTTATGAACTACGCCTTGAAAAGACAGCCGAAACCGCCAGCATGTCAGGATTTGATACCTTTGGTACGACATTGAGCGTAAGCCCTTATAAAAACCTTGAATTGATCAATAAGATCGGGATGAAGCTGAGCATGCGCTATAGTTTGACTTTTTTGGGAGAAGACTTTAAAAAACAGGGAGGCTATCAGAGATCCATAGAGCTGTCAAAGCAATATAATCTATACCGTCAGCATTATTGTGGGTGTATTTTTTCTGACAAAGCATTTTAAAATAGGGAGGAATTTTATGGCAAGGGGACTTATTATACCGGAAGGTTATACACCGGTGATCGACTTCATGGAAAGTCAGAGAGCTATCAAAAAAATAAAGGATTTTTTTCAGCAGGAGCTCGCCTATGGGCTTAATTTGAGAAGAGTGACTGCGCCGCTTTTCGTTGCACCCGAAAGCGGCCTCAATGATAACCTGAACGGAGTTGAGCGAACCGTGTCCTTTACTTTGAAGGATATGGATGAGAAAACAGTGGAAATTGTTCAATCTCTTGCGAAATGGAAAAGAATGGCGCTTGGGAAATATCAGATTGAACCGGGTAGGGGAATATATACAGACATGAATGCTATACGCAGGGATGAAGTACTTGATAATCTCCACTCTATTTATGTAGATCAATGGGATTGGGAAAAATCCATCGATAAATCAGACAGAAACGAAAAGTACCTGAGAGAAACGGTGTCAACAATATACAATGCCATGAAAAATTTAGGCGATTATGTTAACCGTATCTACAGAGACTTACAGACTGAGCTGCCTAACGAGATCTTTTTTGTAACCACACAAGAGCTTGAGGATATGTATCCGGAACTAACACCTCAGGAGAGAGAAGATGCAATTACAAAAGATAAACGTGCTGTTTTTATTATGAAAATAGGCGGTCGGTTAAATTCCGGAATCAGGCATGATGGGAGAGCACCGGACTATGATGACTGGGATTTAAATGGAGATATCGTGTTGTGGAATGATATTCTTGGGAGATCGTTTGAATTATCCTCTATGGGTATTCGTGTCGATGAAGCGTCAATGATAAAGCAGCTTGGACTTGCAAATGCTGAGGAAAGAATGATGCTGCCCTTCCATAAGGCTGTGATCAATAAAGAGCTGCCATACAGTATTGGAGGAGGAATAGGTCAGTCAAGGCTATGTATGTACTTCCTCAGGAAGGCTCATATAGGTGAGGTTCAGGTTTCAGTATGGGCTGAGGATATGATCACAGAGTGCGCAGCAAACGATATTTTCTTACTGTAAGTTTTTAGAAAAGGAAAAATATGAAATATGTCAATGTAGTTATCGATAACAATTCAGATCATACGGACAACCTGTACACCTATCGATGCGATGATGACAAGGTAAAAATAGGAAGCAAAGTCTCTGTGCCTTTCGCAAAAGGAAACCGCATAAGACACGCTTATGTGTTTCAGGTAGCAAACGCCCTGCCTGAGGAAATTAAAGGAATCAAAACCATTGCAGCTGTACATCCGGATATTTCCCTCAGTAAAGAAGCCGTTGCTACCTGTATTTGGATGAAAAGGCAGTATTTATGTAGATACATAGATGCTGTTAAATGCTTTACTCCCTCAGGAACGTCATCAAAGAGAGGAAAAACAAGGACACCATATAAAGAGGTTGTCGGTGAAGTTACAGGCCCCAGGGTTTTAACTGATGAACAGGAAAATGCCGTATCAGAAATTATACCTTTCATAAGAAAGCAGCAGCATCAGGTTTTTCTGATACATGGTGTAACAAGCAGCGGAAAAACAGAAGTCTATATGAACGTGATTGAAGCATGCATTTACAATGGGAAAACGGCCATCATGCTTGTACCGGAAATCTCCTTGACATCTCAGACCATATATCGTTTTATCGGCAGGTTTGGATCAGATAAAATTGCAGTTCTGCACAGCAGGCTTTCACCGGGAGAACGTTATGATGAATGGATGCGGATTCAAAAAGGAGAAGTTAATATTGTAATAGGTGCACGTTCAGCTGTGTTTGCACCCCTGTCCGATATCGGAGTTATCGTGATTGACGAAGAACATGAAACGACTTACAAATCAGATATGACTCCAAAGTATGACACAACAGAGGTAGCGATCCGCAGAGCCGCAAAACATAATGCTATAGTGCTGGCAGGCAGTGCTACGCCTTCATTGGTATCCATGTATAAAGCGGAAACAGGTGAAATCAATAAAATCGTACTCAATGAGCGATATAATAAAACACCTCTCCCGTCAATATCAATTATTGACATGAGGGAAGAGTTAAAGAATGGGAATAAATCCATATTCAGTGTTTCACTTTATCGGGAAATGAAAAAAAATCTTGAGGAAAAAAGGCAGGTTATTTTATTCCTCAACAGAAGGGGATATTCTACTTTTATTTCATGCAGATCTTGCGGATACGTAATGAAATGCAAGGAATGCGGAATATCATATACATACCATAAATCAAGAAACGAAGCGGTATGCCATTTCTGCGGCAGCCGCGAACAGATACCTGCTGAATGTCCTGTTTGCGGCAGCAGATATTTAAAGCATTTTGGCACAGGTACTGAGAAAGTGGAAGAATTCACAAGAGAAATTTTCCCCGAATATACAGTCGACCGACTGGACTTGGACACTGCCGCAAAAAAAGGAAGTATTGACAGGATTTTAAATTCTTTCAGAAAGGGTAAAACTAATATATTGATAGGCACTCAGTTGGTAGCGAAAGGCTTGGATTTTTCCAATGTTGGTTTAGTGGGCATCGTGTCTGCAGACATTTCACTTAATATTCCTGACTTTCGGGCATCCGAACGAACATTTCAGTTGATAACACAAGCTGCAGGCAGAGCAGGAAGAGGTGATTATGCGGGGAAGGTGCTTATTCAATCATATAACCCGGAGCATTACTCAATTACTGCCGCAGCGAACCAGGATCAAGAGACTTTTTATCGGACAGAATCCGCCTTTAGAAAGCAGATTGGCTATCCGCCTTTCAGCGACCTGTTTCAGCTGATTCTGTCTTCAGAAAATGAGCAGGAAGCTTATGAAAAATCAAAAGAGGTTGCTTTGGAGTTTATCCAAAATGCAGGAGCTGATGAAGGTAAATACCTGATAGGGCCTCAGGCCGCGCCGATGAACAAAATCAAAGGATTATACCGTTATCAGATGCTGATCAAATGCTTTCCGGGGAAACGGAAGTTGTACTCAAGGATTATTAATGATATAAAGAAGAAAATAAATACCGATAGAAATGCAAAATGCCTCATTTCGATTGATATTAATCCATATAGTTTTTTATAGCGGTACAGTTGGCTCCGCGGACATCAATTTAACAGTAATAACATAAATAAGAAGGAACATAAGGAGTATTAGGAAATGGCTTTAAGAAATATTGTTTTAGAAAATGACGGAATACTGAGAAAAAAAGCGAGAGAAGTTTCCGAAATCAACGACAAAATTTGCATGATTCTTGATGACATGTTGGAAACTATGATAGAGAAGAATGGTGTCGGCATAGCAGCTCCACAGGTGGGCATCTTAAAGAGGATGTTTATTGTAAAGGTAGAAGATCAGCTGATTGAGCTGATAAACCCTGAAATCATTGAGATCGAAGGCATCCAATTGGAAGAGGAAGGCTGCTTAAGCATACCGGGGTTTTATGGGACAGTTGAAAGGCCGGCATATATCAAAATCCGAGGACTAAACAGGAATGGGGAAGAGGTCACCTATGAAGGCACTGATATTTTAGCTATTGTATTGAACCATGAATATGACCATTTGGATGGCATTTTATTTACTGATAAGGCTTCCAATGTAAGAGAAATCAGCCAGGATGACAGGTAAGAACATGAAGATGATCTACATGGGTACTCCCGAATTTGCTGTTCCGCCGCTAAAGATGCTGCTCGAAAATGGTTGTCAGGTAGAGCTTGTTATTACACAGCCGGATAAAGCCAGGGATAGAGGGAAAAAAGTTCAATACACTCCGGTCAAGAAAAAAGCGCTGGAGTATGGTATCGAAGTATTGCAGCCGGAAAAAATTAAAGGGAATGAGAAATTTATAAAGAGGATTAAGGAGATTGCTCCTGACTTGATCATCGTAGCAGCATATGGCAAAATTCTTCCGCCTGAGGTTTTAAATATACCAAGACTCGGCTGCATTAACATCCACGCCTCGCTGCTTCCTAAATATAGAGGTGCTGCCCCGATTCACAGGAGTATTATAGAAGGTGAAAAAATAACGGGGGTAACACTGATGTATATGGAAGAGGGGCTTGATACAGGAGATATCATAGCATCCCGATCCACTGAAATAGATAAGAAGACAGCAGCTGATCTGCATGATGAATTGTCATTAATGGGCGGTGAATTGCTGCTCGAGACGCTGCCGGATATTGAAACAGGAACTGCTGTTAGGACAAAACAGGATGACAGCAAGGCGTCTTATGCACCGATGGTATTTAAAAAGGATGGATTGGTCGATTTTAATAGGCCACCCGAAGAAATTGAAAGGCTGATTCAAGGACTAAATTCATGGCCGGGTGCCTATACTATATATAATGGGGAATCGATGAAGTTATGGCAGGCTAAGGCTCTTAATGATAAGACTAATGAGCTTGCAGGGACAATTATTGAAGTCACAAAACATGGGATCAAGGTATCTGCAGGGGGCTGCACGCTTTTGATAAGCAGGATTCAGATGCCCGGAAAGAAAGCAATGGATGTGGCTGAGTTTTTAAAAGGAAACAATATGCATGCCGGTGAAGTCTTAGGACGTTAAACCCGGTAAAGGGCAAGCGATAAGGAAAGGATGGAGATTGATGTATTTTGGAATGTTTGATCCGACTATAATAATTTTGATACCTGCGATGATATTTACTTTCTATGCACAGGGTAAAGTAAATTCGGCGTATAATAAATATGCAAACGTCAGAAATCGAAGAGGAATGACCGGCGCAGAAGCAGCAAGAAGAATTCTTGATAATAACGGATTGAATAATGTGCCTGTTGAAATCTCCGGCGAAAGATTGTCAGATCATTACGACCCCAGAAAACGTGTTATGAGGCTGTCTCCACAAGTATACAACGAGCCCTCAATAGCATCTGTCAGCATAGCGGCTCATGAGGCAGGGCATGCAATTCAGCATGCTAATCACTATGGTCCGCTTCGCGCCCGGAATATTTTGGCTCCCATTGTATCAATCGTATCTAATTTGGCGTGGCCAATACTTATCGTGGGTCTGTTAGTCATAAGTGCAGGCAATTTTTTTGAGGGAAATCTGATATTCAATATCGGTATTATTTGTTATGCATCAGCGGTTCTGTTTCAGGCAATAACACTGCCTGTAGAATATAGCTATACAAGAATTAAATGAATTAGGGATTATTTATATAGAAGAGACTGCAAGTGCGAAAAAGGTCCTGTCAGCGGCAGCGCTGACTTATGTCGCGGCTCTGGCGGCTACCATTGCATCTCTCTTGAGAATTTTAGCGCTGAGGGGGCGCAGATAAGATGGATAAAAACAGAAAGACAGCATACTTTACGCTGCTCGATGTAGAATCAAAGAAATCGTATTCAAACATTGCTCTTAATCATAACATAATTCGATTTAAGCCGGATTCACCCGCTTTTGTGAGGGAGTTAGTCTACGGTGTACTTGAAAATAAGATATATATTGATTATTTAATATCCCGCTTTATAAAAACGCAAGTAGAAAATATGAAAACAAGCGACATTACCGTTCTGCGGATGGGCATTTATCAGCTGAAATTTATGGACAGCGTTCCGGCATATGCGGCAGTGAACGAGAGCGTGGATCTGGCAAAGAAATTTTGCCGTGGCAGAGAAGGATTTGTTAACGGAGTACTAAGAAGTTTCATACGTTCAGGAAACGATGTTGAATTACCGGATAGATCCAAAGAGGTTGAATATCTTTCTGTAAAATATTCTTATGAACCATGGATAGTAGAATTGTGGCTGGAACAGTATGATGTTGATTTTGTGGAAGAGTTGCTAACAGCCGGGAATGCTTCACCGGATATGGTTATACGTGTCAACACATTGAAAACCTCAAGGGAAGATTTGAAAGCAAGAATTACCGCAAAGGGATATACAGCAAATGAAGGGCTCTTATGCAAACAGGCACTGCATGTAAAGGGAACCGGAATATTGGAAGGGAAACTATATAAAAGCGGTATGTTTTCTGTGCAGGATGAGAGCTCCATGTCGGTAGTAGATATTCTTGACCCTCAGCCCAATGAATTGATTATGGATGTTTGTGCTGCACCGGGCGGTAAATCTCTTGCTGCTGCGGAAAAGATGAGGAATAAGGGTCGAATCATCGCACGTGATATATACAGGCGCAAGCTGTCTATCATCGAAAATGAATCTGAACGGCTTGGTGTAAAGAGCATAGAGACAACAGTCTGGGATGCAGCCCGGGTAGACTCTGCCATGATTGAAAAGGCTGACCGTGTCCTGGTAGATGCCCCATGCTCAGGTTTAGGAGTGGTGAGAAGAAAGCCTGAAATCAAGTATAAGAAAATGACTTCGGAAATTATTGAACTTCCGTTGAAACAGCTGGCGATACTGTCCGCCTCTTCACAATATGTAAAACCGGGTGGAGTATTGGTTTACAGTACTTGTACAATTTCTCCCGATGAAAATCAGAAAGTCATTAGAGATTTTTTGAAAAAGAACCCCAATTACATTATTGAGCAGGAAATGCAGCTTTTACCAAACGTCGATAATACAGATGGGTTTTTTATTTGCAAGATGAAAAAAGATAAATTATAGAATTTTCCAGAGGTTTATGTATGACGCAAATGGGCTTTAAAACGGACAAAGGAAAAAAGAGAGATAGAAATGAAGACTCTCTTTTTGTACTGCCACAAGAAGAAATCTATATTGTGGCAGATGGAGTCGGGGGACAGAACTCCGGGGAAATAGCCAGTATGATGGCTGTTAAAGGAATCACAGAGTACATAAAAGAAAAACCATTATCTTGCATTGCTGATGAGGAATCACTTAAAGAGTATTTCTTGGATTGTATGAGATGCGTAAATCAGATGATTTATGATACCGCCAGGGAATCTCAAGAAAATGCAGGTATGGCGACGACCGTGGTTCTGCTTCATCTGGTCGGAAATAATGCTTATTTTATAAATATAGGGGACAGCAGAGCCTATATTTTCAGGGATGGTATGCTCAGGCAGGTTACGGAAGATCATACATATGTGAATGAATTGGTGAAAGATGGTTCGATCACGATAGCTCAGGCGGAAAGTCATCCGCGTAAAAATATGATTACAAGGGCTTTGGGAGGAGGCAAAAAAATCTTTCCGGATTTTTATAGATTTGAAACCCAAAAAAATGATATTATTATACTTTGTACAGATGGTCTCTATGGAGAACTGTCGCTGGAGGAAATCTGCAGTATGGCAGCCGCTTCAGATTCGATGAGCGAGCTGAGCAGAGATTTGATCCGTTGTGCGAATCAAAACGGCGGAAACGACAATATAACAGTTATTTGTTTAAAGTTATAAATTTTCTAAGCTGCATAATAACCGGACAGGAGGACTTACACATGAGCACCAGAATACTTGCTGGCAGATATGAATTGATAGAAAAGATCGGCGACGGCGGTATGGCTGTAGTATATAAGGCAAGATGCCGATTGTTGAATCGTTTTGTTGCAATTAAAATATTAAAACCTGAATTTACAAAGGATTTGAAATTTATTGAGAGTTTCAGACGGGAATCCCAATCTGCAGCAAGCCTTTCCAACCCAAATATAGTTAACATATATGACGTGGGAAAAGAAGGAAACATTTACTATATCGTGATGGAACTGATAGAGGGGCAGGCTTTAAGTGATATAATAAAGAATGAAGGACCAATGGAATACAGAAAAGCTATCGATATTGTAAAACAAATCGCATTAGCTTTGAGCTTTGCCCACAAAAATCATATTATACATAGGGATGTTAAACCTCATAATATCCTCATAACAAAAGAAGGAACAGCTAAGATCACAGACTTCGGAATTGCTAAGGCAGTAAATGCAGGGACAATAGTCGGTAATGGTGCAACCATAATGGGATCAGTGCACTATTTCTCACCGGAACAGGCAAGAGGAGGCTATGTGGATGAAAAATCTGACATCTATTCTCTGGGTATAGTCTTATATGAGCTTATCACCGGAAGAGTTCCATTTGATGCGGATAACCCGGTAACAGTAGCTTTGATGCATATGAATGAAGAGATGATACCTCCATCAAATTTTGTGCCCGGTCTGCCCAAGGCTTTGGAAGATATCATACTTAAGGCTACAGACAAGTATCAGATCAACCGCTTTAAAACAGCTAAAGAAATGTATGATGCTTTAAATAATATGGAGAAGGAAATATTATTTTCAGGCGCTAATTATCATTCGGGAGCAGATCGGAATGCAACTATCATGCTTAATTCCATAAAAGGATCGTCAGAGGACACACCTGATGAACATTCAAAAGAAGGGGAACCGGGGGAAATGGGAAAGAACAGGAATAAGGAAGTAAAAACCAAAAAGAAGATTAGAATCAATAAGGTTAAGGTCGCTGCGGTTATATTGGCATTAATTTGTGCAATTCCTGCCAGTCATCTGATTCTTTCTGCTTTCGAAAGTTTTGGGTCGGCAAAGGAAGTCACGGTTCCTTACTTGCAGGGAATGACGGTTGCACAGGCACAGGAAGAGCTAAATAAATTAAATTTGAAACTGGAAGAAGGAGACGAAATATACAGTTCTCAGTTTGATGCAGGCAAAATCGTTTCTCAAGATCCTGATGCAGAAATGATAGTAAAAGAAGGCTTTACAATCACAGTTAATGTGAGCAGGGGAATGGAAAAAGCCGGTACAATTCCAAATGTCGTTAATAAAACTGCTTCCGATGCGAAATTTGTCCTGGAAAGCTATGGATACGTTCAGGGTTCGGTCACTCCCGAAAACAGTGATTTGCCAAAGGATGTAATAATCCGTCAGTCTCCCGAAGCAGGTACTGAAGCAGGGGCGGGAACATCCGTTAATCTTTGGGTCAGCCTCGGAAGTGCCATAGAGCAGGTTCCAATGCCCAGCCTTTTGGGAAAGGATATTGACACAGCCAAGGAAGAATTAGAAAAAGCAGGCTTGAAAATAGATTCAGTGGGATATGAAATGAGTGTTGCTTATATGACAAATACAGTCATGTGGCAGCAGTATGAACCGGGTGAAATGGTTGAAAAGGGCTCAGGTGTGAATTTAAAAATAAGCACAGGCGATCAGCCTCCTGCAAGTTCCAGATCAATTCCACTGACTATTGATTATAACAGTGCCAAGAATGAAGTGTTTGCTTTGACTGTGGTTATATCCGATGAATCGGGCGTAAAAACTATTATCAACAGAGAACAGAGAATTAAGAGCGACGGGTCAGAAATCATTTCTTTCTCTGGAGACGGAGCAGGAACAGTAAAGGTTATTTTTGACAATGATGTTGTTATGGAAAAGAGCGTTGATTTCAATACCGGAGAAATCAATTAATGAGGGGTATAATTATCAAGGGAATTGCGGGCTTTTATTATGTAAAAGTCGGAGATATCGTATATCAATGCAAGGCAAGAGGTATATTCAAGAAAGACGGAATTACGCCTTATGTTGGCGATGAAGTCATTATCGAGGATACAAACGAGGGAGAGGCGGTAATAAATGAAATATTACCGCGAAAAAATGTTTTCATACGCCCTCCGATAGCAAACGTAGATTGTTTTGTGATCGTTGCAGCAGCGGCAAAACCGGATCTGAACCCCGATATTATAGATAAGTTCCTTGTTATGGCTGAGCAAAAAAGGACAGACATCATTATCTGTATTAATAAAATAGATCTGATTACTGCCGAGAAACTGAATAAGATTTTGGAAATTTACGAAGATATATACCCTGTTGTGGGTACATGCGGAAAAACAGGGGCAGGAGTCGATCAACTGGCCGCTTTATTAGATAATAGAAAATGCGCATTGGCCGGACCTTCAGGCGCCGGTAAATCGACTCTGTTGAATCGGCTTCAAACACGATTTACAGCAAATACCGGAGATGTAAGTGAAAAAACGAACCGCGGGAAGCACACGACCAGACATGTGGAGCTATTTGAGACGGATTTCGGCGCATTGCTGTTCGATACGCCGGGCTTTACATCTTTTGATATTTTAGAGGCAGAGGAAGATGAACTGCATTTTCTGTATCCGGAAATGGCACAGTTTATAGGCGGGTGTAAATATGATGATTGCCGCCATATAAAGGAACCGGATTGCAGCATCCTAATAGCGGTAAAGCAGGGAAAGATTCATGAATCCCGTTATCAATCTTATGTTAAACAATACAAAGAGATACAGGAAAGAAAGAAGTATTGATTCTATGTCACAGAGAAAGGAGATTCAATGAATCGATTAGCACCATCAATCTTATCTGCAGATTTTTCTAAACTTGGAGAACAGACGGAATTAGTCGAGAAGGCAGGAGCACATTTCATTCATGTTGATGTCATGGACGGTCACTTTGTGCCCAATATCAGCTTTGGTTCAACAGTCATGAAAAGTCTTCTTGGGAAAACAAAGCTTCCGTTTGATGTCCATTTGATGATAGAGAATCCTGACCGATATCTGGAGGATTTTGTTACGGATAATACCGAGTATATTACTGTACATGTGGAAGCGTGTCCTCACCTCCATAGAACAATCCAGCATATAAAATCTTTGGGTATTAAAGCCGGTGTATCATTAAACCCTGCTACGCCGATTTCTTCTTTGGAAGCTATTATTGAGGATCTTGACCTTGTTCTGATTATGTCTGTGAACCCCGGTTTCGGCGGGCAGAAATACATATCCTCAGCTACAGAAAAAATCAAGGAATTAAAAAAGATGAAGGATAGCAGAAATCCAAACCTTGAAATAGAAATTGACGGAGGCATTACCCTCGAAAACATAAAAATTGTTACAGATGCCGGTGTAGATATTGTTGTAGTCGGTTCTTCCTTATTTGGTGCTCCCGATATTGAAAAAAGAGTAAAGGAGCTACTTGAGCTGATCGGATAATAAATCACATTCCAAGGACATTCTCCCGGCAACTGCTCGCTTAAGACCGATTTTAAAGCATATTTTGAAAACTAAGCTGTTTTAACCCGTTTGGGTTGACGGCTTATTTTATTTCTTTTTTGTTTTCGCGTACTGTCTTCCAAATAGCGCGTAAAAAGAATAAGTAAAAATATGGAAAATGGTATTGACTTAAGCCGGCTATTCGATTAAAATACATAATATGGAAATATAAGAATATAATGTATGATGATTGAAGGGGGGTGTGGTTGTTTGAAACGAATGAGATCCATCCTGGGGCTGCTGCTTATATTATTATCTATTGCAGCACTCTTTCTCTGGGAATGGAAAGGTCGGGACGCAATACTTTTGCAGGAAGTACTTGTGGCCACAGAAGAAATTCAAATGGGAGCTGCAGTAAATAGCAGCATGTTTCAGACTAAGGGAGTCTTGAAAGAGAATATTGTCCATGAAGCTCTCACACGTGAGCAGGCAAATCTGCTGCAAGGAAAAATCGCATTACAAATGATTCCAAAGAATGACCAGATCATTATGGATTATTTCGGTGACAATTCGTTTAGCCTGAAAGAGGATGAATCGATCTTTGTAATCAGTCAGGAATGGATAGCCATGAGAAGCAGTGCTCTCAGAAGAGGAGATATGGTTGATATATACGGAAATAACGGCATAGGCTTTTTAGGGACCTATCAGATCGCTTTCGTAAAGGATGAATCAGAAAGAGAGGTAAAAGATGCTGGCAAAGGTGAACAGAAAGAAGCTGTTTCTGATATCCTCCAAAGAACAGACAGCACTTCGTTTATAGATCATATTGAGATTATAACTACATTCAGTGAGTATGAAAAAATTGCAGCCTGCATCGGCAGTACTACTCCTTGCGCACTGATTATCGTTCAAAGGGGGAATTCAATTGATACATAACCTTACCTGTTTTTTTGGTATCGATCATAAAGTCGGAACTACGATGGTATCACAATCTATAGCAGAGCTCATATCAAGTAATCACCCTAATCTGAAAATAATGTCTATCTCTTTGAATGGAAGGGAAAGCGCAGAATATGTAAGAGAAACACCGTTGAGCATTGATGGTATGAAATTCCACATAGATAACAGGATGATTATTGGCGCAGATTTTCTAAAAACATGCACTCATAAAGGGAATTTCTACATGATGGCAGGCATATCAAACGAATTGGAAGAACGTCACTATTATCCCGAAATGATCAAATACTTTTTGGAAGAAATCGTACCTGAATTTGATATTGTAATTGCAGACTGTGGAAGTGAACTGGATAGTGGACTTGCGATCGGAGCGTTGGCAGAATCGGAGGATATCTTTTTAGTTGCAACGCAGCAGGAATCAGTTATCAGAAGATATGAAAAGAACAAGGTGCTGTTTGATGAACTGGATCTGAAAATAACGGCATACATTATAAACAAGTATTACGAACAGGATCCTTACGGGTTGACTTACCTTGCAAAAAGGCTGGGTATAGAAAAGGACAAGATATGGAAGATGGATTCTTCTGAATATTCCAGGCAGGCAGAGGTCGACTACAAAACTCTATTAGAATATAAAAATGCAGCATATAAACAGGATGTGAGCATGGTTGCCAATTACATACTAAGTAAAAACGGGTTCTCTTTAATAAACAACCAAAGGAAAAGCAGATGGAAAAGTTTTATTTAAGCGACTATTTAAAAATTCATACAAAAGAGTCCGAGCACAGTAACATAAACTTTCATAAACTCTGTCAGAGGGTAAATGCTGAGTTCCTAAGGGAATGGGAGGATGGAAACGATAACCTTGATTCCACTTTACGTATTCAGAAAAAGGCGATCATCGGATATGATAATGAAGTTGCTTTCTTTAAAAGCCGAATTCGTGAATTGATTAAAAAGTACGGTGCGGAAAATGCGGCCTATCCCGCCTGGTATCAAAGTCTTGAAGATGGTATTTATCAGGAAAATTGGGGCCTGTCAGGTGTATCTGAATGGTTTACAGATCAATTTAAAGAGAGCAGTTCGGCAAAAATCATAGGTGAGCGAATATATTTTCTTGAAAAAGGGCAGATGTACCTCAAGCCCCAGACAATATTAAAAGAGAGACGAGAGCAGATGATACGTGCTTTTTTGCTGCTGACTCCGGAGGAAAGACTGGACAAGGAATTCCATGAAGTATACATGCTTGACGGCACCAGGGTAACCATCTATGGGGGAAATATGACAAAGAAAGGGCAGGATGTCATCATATTCAGGAGATATATCATTCCGAACTACAGTTTTGAAGAGCAGGCGGCAAGAGGAACAATACCAGAAAATTCAATTACATTATTTAGGGCAATGGTAAGCCTTGGGTTTAATGTAGCATTTACAGGTGCTGTCAGAACTGCAAAAACAACGTTTCTTTCCACCTGGCAAAGCTACGAAGACAGCAGCCTGGAAGGAGTCATGGTGGAGACTGACCCGGAAATACCCATCCATACTTTTATGCCGGAAGCACCAATACTGCAGCTCATAGCAGACAATGAAAAACTCAAATATTTGTCAAAAAATCTTTTAAGAAGCGACGCTGACTATTTCATTCTGGCTGAAGCAAGAGATGGAATTGCTTTGGATACTGCCGTAAAGATAGCAAGCAAGGGAGCAAGAAGAATGAAGATTACCTTTCACACAAGGGATCCGCTTGATTTTTCTTACGATGTAGCTTTTGAAATTATAAAAAGTCTTGGAGGAGATCTGGAAAGTACAGCAAAAAAGGTTGCTGCAAGCTTTGATTATATATTTCATTTTATTCAGCTGAAGAATAAAAACCAAAAACGCCTTAAAAGTATATATGAATTGGGAATCGACAGAAACACACGGAAAATCACAATGAATGAGATCTGTAGATATGATCATAAAACCAATGATTGGAGCTGGAGTTATATAATGAGTGATGATAAGAGAAGGATAGGAGAAGAAGAAAACAGCGTATCTCTGGAAATATTCGCAGGAGAACTGGCTTTTCTTTCGAATCAGAGAAGAAAAGAGGATCGATATGCTGATTCAAATTGAAAAAACTGCTTTTCTTTTAATTTTGATCACAGCTATTTTTTATATGTTATTTTTAACAGGTATGTGGATTATATATTCCGAGAGATTAAAAAGCCTTTGTGCGAAAATCAGGATGCATAACCGATTAAGGGCAAGAAAAAATGAACTGAAACCGGAATCAAAAGTAGAATTACACATAAGAAACGTGCTTTCTACTGCTTTAAAAAAACCTGTGGAACCTAAAACCTTTATTAGATATTCGCTATTGATATTTATTCTGATTCTGCTGATTGGTGTAAAAAATGTTTCTTTGCCGTCATCGTTATTAACGGCATTGCTTCTGTCCGTCATGCCATACCTGATGCTTCGCGTTAAAATAGAAACTGTACGGCGAAAAAGCAGCTATGAAGGAGAAAAGCTAATTTCTGAGTTTCTCTGCCAATACAGAATGTCCTGTTTGAATATCTACAAAACCATTGAACAAGTCATTTTGGTTTCAGAAGGCACTAAAATAACCGGGAAGCTTTTGTTTAAGCTGCTTATAGAGCTAAGAAACACGGGAGACCCTAAGGTGATCAAAGAAGCAACAGAACGTTTCGCCTATGGCATCAATACCAATTGGAGCAGAATGCTTGCAAACTGTATCCGTATTTCTTCGGAAAACGGAACAAACATTACCCTTGCCTTGGAAGATATACAGATTCAGTTAAGAGAAGCCAGACTGATGTTTGAAGAAAGAAAAAGGCTGAACTCTGAATCAGCGCGAATGACCGTGTTTTTGGCTCCGGTTATGTATATCGGTACAATTGTTATGTCAGTCAGATATCTTGGAATGCCTCTTACAAAAGTACTGAACAATCAACTATACACAGAACAGGGATTTTTACTACTTCTTTTAATTATTTTTTTGTTTTTATTTAACCTTGCACTAATAGAAATGATAATGAATCAGCGTTTTGATTATTGATATTAGCGGAATCATGGGGGAGAAATATGCAATGGGATTGGTCTGACGCGGTATCATTCGTGCTGACTGCATGCTTATTTACTGGCATATGTTTATTAAAAAACCTGAATTTTCTTAAATGGAGCCTAAAAAATCGTGCATATATGCGGAATGGGTTTGCATTTGGCATGATTAAAGACTGCAGCAGAAATTTATTTTTTGGAAACCAAAAAAAGAAAAGTATTTTTGAGAGTATCACTGTTAGACTTAGAGATTATCGTGCACAAAAGCTGAATCGGGAGATCTTTGAATCGATTACATTTTTAAGAAATTTGGCATCCATTGATAAAGGAAGAGAATACAGCTCGGATACAATAATCGAGAAGCTATCGGAACATGAAGGATTGTTGCGGCCCATTTTTATTAAAATGTTGAATCTGCTTAGATTAAATCAACCAAAAGAAGCAGCCGAACTCTTCTCTAAAAGTGTGGGGACGCAAGCCGGAAGAGATTTCGCAGTACTGCTGATAAAATGGGATCGGATGGAACCGGGCGAACTAATAGAAACTCTGCTTTCTTATGAAAAAAGTATGAAAGCAATTCGAATAACTTCACAAAAAAGAAAAGACGAGATTGTCAGTGAACTTATCTATTTCCCGGTTGTAGTGAATATACTCGTCATCTTTATCAATTTCATCTATATTGCATACTTCATAGAACAGAAAGAAATGCTCATGATGATTATGTAAAATATAAGATATCGTCAAGAACCTTTGAAAAATGGAATTAAATAAAATGAGGGAGAAGAAAATGAAACAGATTATCGTCATGATAGCCATGATTATCCTCGGAATTGCAATTGCAGGTGCCGTCGGAAGTTTCGAAGAAAGTGCCGGTATAATCTCTGAAAACGCAGCCGAACAGATTGAGACCATAAACTCAGACTGGCAGGATTAAAAATTTCGAAAGCCAATGGTTATATACGAAAGGGATATAAAAAATGAAACAGTTTATTGTACTTTGCAGCACGGTCGTCCTTGGAATTGCCATTTATAATATGATCATGGGACCGGGGGAAGACTCTGTTATTAATGTAGTCAGTGCATTTTGGGAAAATGGGATCGCGACTCGGACAAGTACACCGTAACAAAGGCAGATTGAGTTCCCCGCAGGTATGATGTTAAAAAACAATTAAAGAGGATAATATGAAACAGCTGATTGTACTGATGGGTGTTCTGCCGATTCTGTTGATATTTCTTGCGCAATATACCCTTGATCAGAAAAACAATGACAATATAAATAGGTTTCAAGAATGCGTTTACCAGGCTAAGGAGCAAGCAAAACAGAAGGGCTGCTTTACCGCTGAGATCAAGGAGGCATTGATCGACAAGATTGAAAATTATTTTCCACTTACGGAAGATGAAATTGAAATCGTCCTTGAGGACGTACCGAAATATCGTACCTCAGCATTTAATGAGAGAGAATTGATTTACTATAAAGTATCAGTACCGATAAAAAAAATTATGGCGGGGAACCGGTTCTTTGGCATTGCAGACGAAGATAACAGCGGGATGTATACAATTGAAAGCTGGACAGCAAGTGAATTGATAAGGGAATAGCAATAGAGATTAAGGAAGAGCCATGAAGGTATTTATCGTATTCATTGGGATGCTTATCATAAATATGAGCTTTATGTCCTATCAGGGAGATTTAAGCCGCTTTGTCCGATGTCAGATTTACATGAAAGCTTTAGCAGAAGAATGCGCAGCCGGAGCATCTCTTTACTATGATGAAGCCGCTTATTCGGAAGGATTGATGTATTTTCGTAATGAAGAGTGCCGGAAATATATTGATTATATTATAAAAGAATCTGAAACGGAAATGCCTCTGCCCAAAAACAGTATCTTGACATATGAGGTAAGCTTTGAGGACGACACCCAAGAACATGAAAGCAAGGATAATATTCCCTCGGTGACAGTTGTAATCACAGCTAAAACCGGGGACGTGTTCGGCTTGCCTTTTCTTAAGGTGACTGAGGTGGAAAGAGCTTCAAAGTATGAATTACAGCAATAATCAGTATCAATAATCAATAGGAGCCAAACAAATGTAAATGTCGGATTTTTTACTATCTCGCCCAATTTGTGAAACAAATTGATGACGAACTTAAAATATATTAATGATAATATTGATATTAAAAGATAAAATAGATGTACAAGCATCACATTAAGCAAGGAGGCCATGAAGGTTAACGACGAGGATATCATGAAACAGACAAAAGAGTCAACACAATACAACCTGTACAATAGAATTGCGAAATGGATGAAAAGAATCCTGCTCGCTGTTTTTGTTTTGTTTGGAATCCTCTTTATTCTTAATCTGCCGATTGAAGGTGGAGGAAGCTGGAAACCAGATTACCCCAAAATCGAACTTGGAAGCATTATAAATAAGGCGAAGCTTACGGAGGAGGATTACTACACGATCCTGATACAGACAGGCCTTGGAAGGGATGCAGTTGACAAGATATTCAACAGATTGCCGGAAAAAGACAGAGAACAGGAATTTGAAAAGCATCAGAATAACTTCTTTTCATCCGGAGAATATGAATGCCGCTCGATAGCCTTTGTCGTAAGGGAAGAAAAAGTCAGAGATAAGGAAGGAAAGCTTGTCAAAGGATTTGAAATTGCAGATTTAAGAGACGGTGATATCCTGCTTACCAAAGCAACACATACATTAGGCTGGAGACATGGGCATGCAGCTATCGTCATTGATGCTGCGAAAGGGGAAACACTGGAAGCAATTGTACTGGGCACACCCAGTGTAATACAGGAAGTATCCAAATGGCAGGCTTATCCAAGCTTTATACAGCTCAGACTGAAGGCAGATAAACAGGGTAAGGCAGAAATGATAGCGCGGTATGCAAGGGAAAATGTTCTTGGAATACCTTATGGATTGTTGACCGGGATACCTGAAAAGGCTCCTGGGAAACTTAAAATAACCCAATGTTCTCATCTGGTGTGGTATCCATATGCGCATTTTGGATATGATATTGATTCAGATAGATCCTGGTTGGTGACGCCAAAAGATATAGCTTACAGTGAGTACCTTGAGGTTGTTCAGGTATACGGTGTAAATCCCGAAGAAATAGCCATAGCATCAGTTCCTTGACAAATGGCCTCCATAGCTTATAATTAAAATATTGAACGATTAGGAGGCAAAGTTTATGATAAAAGCAACATTAAAGGATGGCAGTGTGAAGGAATTTGCAGAGGGCACAACGATTTTAGAAGCTGCAAAGACAATACATCACGGTCTGGCAAAGGAAGCCGCAGTCGGAAAAGTAAACGGCAAAGTACATGGCTTGAACTACAGACTAACAGAAGATTGCGATCTGGAAATTTTGAAATTTGAAGACGAAGAAGGAAATCACACCTTTAGACATACAAGTTCTCATATTTTAGCACAGGCTGTTAAACGCCTATTTCCTGAAGCAAAGCTGGGAATCGGTCCGGCTATAGATAACGGCTTCTACTATGATTTTGATCTTGAACGCCGTTTTACCGAAGAAGATTTAGCTGCTTTGGAAAAGGAAATGGTAAAAATAGTTCAAGAGGATCATCCTTTGGAACGGTTCGAGCTTCCAAGAGATGAAGCTATCCGCTATATGGAAGAACAGCAGGAACCTTACAAGGTTGAACTGATTAGAGATCTTCCGGAAGATGCGGTTATTTCCTTTTATAAAGAAGGGGATTTCACAGACCTTTGCGCAGGACCTCACATGTCTTCAACCGGGGCGATCAAAGCGATCAAGCTATTGAGTGTTGCCGGTGCGTATTGGAGAGGAAGCGAAAAGAATAAGATGCTCCAGAGGATTTACGGCACATCTTTCCCGAAACAGAAACAGCTGGATGAATACATTGAAAGACTTGAAGAGGCAAAAAAGCGAGACCACAGAAAAATAGGAAAAGAAATGGACCTATTTGCAATTTATGAAGAAGGCCCCGGATTCCCGTTTTTTATGCCTAATGGCATGGTGATAAGAAACGAACTTGAAGCATTCTGGAGACAAGCACACCGCGAAAGAGGCTACCAGGAAATCAGAACGCCTTTAATTCTTAATGAATCACTATGGCATACTTCAGGACACTGGGATCATTATAAAGACAACATGTATTTTACGAAGATAGATGACAGCGATTATGCAGTGAAGCCAATGAACTGTCCGGGTGCTATGCTGGCATATAAAAGGAAAATGTACAGCTACCGCGATTTTCCGATGAGAATAGCTGAAATGGGACAGGTTCACAGACATGAATTGTCAGGAGCTCTGCACGGACTTATGAGAGTCAGGACCTTCACCCAGGATGATGCCCATATTTTCATGCTTCCCGAGCAGATAAAGAGTGAAATCGTCGGAGTTATTGACTTCATAGATTATGTCTATACAATATTTGGCTTTAAATATCATATTGAACTTTCCACAAGACCGGAAGACTCAATGGGGTCTCAGGAAGAATGGGATATGGCTACAAATGCGTTAAAGGAAGCTTTGACTGAAAAAGGTATTCCATTCGTCGTAAATGAAGGTGATGGAGCTTTTTATGGTCCCAAAATCGACTTTCATCTTGAGGACAGCATAGGCAGAACATGGCAGTGCGGTACTATCCAGCTGGATTTCCAGATGCCGCAGAGATTTGATCTAACCTATATCGGAAGCGATGGGGAGAAGCATGTCCCAATAATGATTCATAGGGTTATATTTGGCAGCATTGAACGATTCATCGGAATCCTTACAGAGCACTTTGCCGGGAAATTCCCGCTTTGGCTTGCTCCGGTACAGGTGAAATTGCTGACGGTAACCGAAAAATTTGCTGATTTTGCGCAGGAAGTCGGAAAAAAACTGAGTGAAGAAGGCCTGAGAGTTGAAGTCGATATAAGAAATGAGAAAATCGGATATAAAATCAGAGAAGCCAGAAATGAAAGAGTTCCATATATCGGAGTGATAGGCGAGAAAGAAATGAATTCAGGTGATTTGTCAGTACGCTCAAGCAAAGCAGGTGAATTGGGAAGTATAAAGATTGAAGACTTTGCGGAAAAACTGAAGCAGGAAATCAGAAAGAAGGCATATTAAATACAGGAAGCATCGGGAGTGAGATTATGTTTAAAAAAAAGGAACGTAAAGAATGGCGGTATGGGGTGTATCTTTGCACGGCAAAGGATAGTTTTGAAGCAGACCTTCTGGAATCAAAGCTGAGAAGTGAGGGAATTCCGTCTATAAAAAAGTTTAGGGGGGCAAGTAATTTTCTGGAGATTTTTATGGGCTCCAATTCTGCTTTCCCTATTGATATCTATGTTCCGGAGGCAGCCATCGAGGATGCGCGAAACATTATTATTGCATTCCCGATACTAAATGACGAAATACCGGATGACTCATTTGACTTTGATTCTTTATCAAATGAAGAACTTGATGAATTAGTTGGAATAGAAGAGGCTAAAAAAAACAAACGAAAAAATAATATGAATTAACTAAACTATTTCACAAAGGTGCCGATAAATACGTTAAGGATATTTTATCGGCATTTGTGATGGATCAGTTCGCGAAATGGAAGGCGGGTTTTATAAATAATGCGGATTTCGAAATATGGCGTTAAATTTATAATACCCGCAGTTGTTTGTATTATCATCTGTCTCTCTGCATTTATGTTTTTTGGCGATGAACTATTGGAAAACGATGAAGCCGGAAATATAGAGCAGGAAAATATACTAATTGCCGGAGTGAATACGAAATCAGTTATCAGTGATAATTATCTGTTAAACGACACTTATGCAGACTGGGAACAAAGCAATGTCGAGGTGATCGCTCAATATACTGATGTAGAATCGAAAACAGATACATTCGTTGTACTTATGGACCTGAAAAATGACTACGTCAATATGACGGGGATGCGGAAAATCATATATCAATACAATGAACAATCCGACAAATGGGAACCCGGATCTGTATCTAAGATCAAATGTCTGACAATGGAGCCGCTAATAGAATAGCGTAAGCATGACATTGACGATAAAATATTACAAGAGGCCGTAGTAAGCGAGTATCCCATAATATATTCCTCGTGCAAAGCTTTGAGGATCGCTGACAAGCAAATTCAAATCAACGGGATTGCTCATAAAACCCATCTCAACGAGTACTGCAGGCATAGCCGTTGCACGCAAAACATAAAGTCCTGTATTTATCATAACCCCCCTGTTTGCTAAGCCGGTCATATAATTAATCCCCTCTAATATTCGGGTAGCCATATAATAGGCAGGGCTGTCGGCCCTGAAGACATATGCTTCACTCCCGCTGGCAGCAAGGATATCGCTGACATTGCAGTGCAGACTGATAAAGAAATCAGCCGGCCAGCTGTTTGCAGCATAAACTCTGGCTTGAAGGCTGGTGGTTGTACTTGTTCCTAATTGTTCTGTCGGCGAATTTCTTGACAGCCTTGCTTCAAAGTTTGGATTTTCATTGAGAAGGGCGGCCAGCCTTACTCCTACTTCATAATTTATATCCTGCTCTCTGATGCCTCTTACTTCTGCTCCCGCATTTGGATTTACAGGATTGTGTCCTTGATCTATAAATATTTTGATTGTCATAATGTTCTCCAATTCACATACTAGCTCGCCCAATTTGTGAAACAAATTGATGGCGAACTTATGCAAAGAAATCACAAGTTTTACTTGTAGATTTCTACTGCATTACCAACATTTAATTAAATGTTTTACCGCCGGCAGTTATTTATGATAGGGCTTGATAAATTCAAAAACGCTAATGTTCCAATACTTTTGAGTTTATCTGAAAGCTTTGCTTTCACTGAACGGATAATCCATATCCGTTCAGCAAGCCCTAAGGTATGATACTCATTATATGAAAGACTTAAGAAAAAGTTTATTTTTTACAGGAAGTTTTTTTGTTTGATTGGAAATATCTTTTTCACATAACACCAAATGGCCGCTCGCAATCTGCGAGCGGCCATTAATTATGAAACCCCATATTTTGAAAACTATTTGAAATATTTTAGGATATAGTCCGGAACATTGCCATCATTGAAAAAGATTTGCATTTCTGCTTTGGAAGCCATATCCCGCCCATATTTCTCGGCTGCTTCCCTTTCATACATATAAGCATCATCAATGTACTGCTGCTGATAATCGCTGCTCCATCGATATACTATGATTCCGTAATAGTAGTCATTATAATTAACGTTCTGTGTTTCATACGTGTCCAGAAGCTCTTGGATCTGTGCCGGATCGGCTATTTCCAAACCATTTAATTCTTTTGATTCCACAGTGATTTTACTTGGATAATCAAAGCTCTTCTCAATATCTTTCTGTACAACATGGAACACTTCTATATATTCGATATCAGCAGCCTTTTGGATGAATCGATCTTTGAAGCCATGCTCCTCAAACCACTGAATTGTATTCTTATAATTATCTGTGATTTTGTAAGTGACACTATTATCAATAAGCTTCTCAGGCGTGTCGGAATTTTTATTCTTATACTTAAAAGAGATCCTTGCTGTTGCATATTCATGCTTTAAGCTGATCATATCCTCAAAGGTCTGTGCTTTAAAATCCTTGTCCAGACAGTCCATGAACTCCTGCATTTCAGCATAGCTTTTTATTTCAACTGATTTGGAGAATGGAAAATTGGAGTTGATATCAATATTAGTCAACGTAATGTAGTTCAGGTTTCCCGGAGTAAAGAAATTTTTGAACTCGCTGGATTCATAAATTTTCTTATATTCAGGGCTGTTTCTGTAATAATCATAATCAATTTGATATCTTCTGCTCATCGGAAAAGTGGAATCCGGATCATATGTGAGGAGAACACTGCTGGTATATGTGTTTTTCAGATTTTCAAATCGATCTTTATTATCAGTGATAGAACGGTGAAGTTCCGTGACTGCCTTGATATTGCCGGCATCTTTCATACGGAGTAGGTTTTCTTCCTCTGAACCTTTGTAAATCTGTTGCGTATACATATTACTGCCATTGAGATTATAGCTGTGATTGAAATTATCTTCCATATTAAAGATCCGGACTTTAGCAGAATCCGGCACACGTTTTTCGAATCCTGTAACATCAAAGTTCAATCCTAAAATAAAAAGTACAGCAATCAGTACATAGATGCCAAAGCTTGTTAGGCTCTTTGTGTTGTAGACCCTGGGGGTTTTCTTAACTATCATGCGTCCGATAATGAATGAAATAACTGTACCGGCTGCAAAACCTGCATATATATACCAGTCGGATTCACCCAGAACATCAAAGTAAAATCCGAGCATAGTCATTCCAAAAAAGGTTATAAGATAGCAGATAACAGGCTCCATGAAACCGAATACCAGAGAATCGGAAGCTCGCTCCAGACGGCGCTTATAGTAAAGGAATCCGGTAAGGCCTAATAGGATAAAAAAGCTTGCGATATAATAAATGGTTGTTATGGCATCAAAGTCCCCGCCGCTTCTGAGAACATTCAAGAATGGTGAAACCCGAAGACCGAATTCACTGATATTTGCGGAAGTGTTAAATCCGTAAAGATAATGTGAGAAATAAGCAACAAATACAAAGTAGAGCATAGGAATCAGAAAATTGAACCAGGCTGCAATAGCAAAATGCATCAGTGCATTACCTGTAAGCATGCCGGCAAATACCGACACCGCATATACAACAAAAGCAATCAGCAGGGAAACCCAGATCCAGTTTAATACGTCTGATCTTGCGAAAACATTAACGGTATCAAGCATCATACCGCTTTCCGTGTGGTATTCATTATATACAGGTTTACTTATGGCAAGGAGAATAAGCCCGTTGACCAGTATAGGCACAGCAATAAGAATAAGTCCGGACATGAATCCGCTATTATAAAGCTTAGCACGGGTAAACGGCATGGAATGTATCACCGATACGGAGCTGACCCCATGAAGATATCTGAATATGACCACTGCAGCAACAATAGGGAAAATTAAGTGAGCGAACATATAGAAAGGCTGCTGGTTGTTAAGCGACATCCCGATGTAACGTGATAAGGAATTTAAATTAGCGTATGTCATTAAAATCGGGAATACGCCCGACAGGAAATAAACCAGAAACGAAAGTGCAGGTATAGCCCAGAATCGTCTCAGATTTTCTATTATCATAGGTTTAGATACGCTAAAATATGATGCTTTCGATTTCATTATCTCCGCCTCCCAACTCATAGATAAATATTTCTTCAAGGGATAAAGGCAGTATGTCGAATATGACAGGGTGGAACGTGTTTATCGTACTTTCCACAACGTCTTTTCTGTTCCTGATGATAAGCAGGTCCACAGTTCCCCTTGACTCTTTATGCAATACGTTTAAACCGGCATACGGGTCTTCGGCCGGTTCTTTAAACGCTACCTGGATTTTATGTATATCAGATTTCAACTCATCCAGATCGCGCTCGATCATCATCTTACCTTTTGACAGAATTCCTATGGAATCACAGATTCCTTCGAGCTCACGAAGATTATGAGAAGAAATTAAAACAGTCATTTCCCGCTCAGCCACATCCTCTACTATGTATTTCCATACAAGCTTCCTTATAATCGGATCAAGCCCGTCTATAGGTTCGTCAAGAATGAGAAAGTCGGGCATTGAAGACATTGTAAGAATAAATGCCGCCTGTTTCTGCATTCCTTTTGAGAACTTCGAGAGCTTGCGCTTTTCACCAAGCTCAAATTGTTTTATCATATGATCACAGCGATCCTGATTCCAGTTGGGATAGATGGAACGGTAGAATTTTGCTGATTCTTTCAGATTGTATGTTGAAAAGAAATATAAGTCATCCGGAATGTATCCGAGACGCTCTTTCATCTTGATATTCTCATAAACACTTTCGCCGTCTATAAGTATTTCACCGCTGTCAGGCTTAAATATTCCGGTAACGTGTTTAATCAGCGTGGTTTTCCCGGCACCATTGGTTCCGACCAAACCATAGATTGAGCCTTTTTTAACATTCAGATTTAGATCGGAAAGGGCTTTGAATCCATCGAAGGACTTATCCAGATTATTTACTTTTATCATTCCAATCACTCCTCTCCTCCAATAATTCATTGAGTATGCTTTTGATTTTGTCCTGAGAACATCCCAAGTAAAACAGTTCCCTTATATTTTTTTGCAGTATATTTTTAATCTCAGATACTTTTCTGTTATCCATAATAATCTCTTCACGGGACGCAACGAATGTACCAAGCCCTGCTATTGTATAAAGAAACCCTTGATATTCCAGTTCTCTGTATGCTTTTTGTATAGTATTCGGATTCACAGTGAGGGTTTTGGACAATTCACGGACAGAAGGAAGTTTTTCCTCTGCACTTAGCACGCCGGTCATAATAAGCTCTTTCACGTTGTCGACAATTTGTTCATAAATCGACTTTCTGCTTTTTAAGTCAAGCTGAAACATAGCCTTCACCCTCCTTATCTTCCATAAAATATTGGGACAATATACATTTAACCCGTACTTAGTGTACTATGTGACATAGCACACTGTCAACAGTTATTAATTATTTTAATTGACAGACTTAAAAAAATAGCGGAAAATAGAATAATATATTATTAGGCATACTTAAGGAGTTGTTGAATGACAGAGGTAAGAGAATACAATATTGAAGCAATGGAAGCAGATAAGAAAAAAAACAATAGCAGGCTGAAAAAAAACCTTATAATTTTTGGTTGCATCATAGCAGGTATTATTGTTTTCGCTTTGATTGGAAGCAGTATAAAAAATGCAATATTTGGTGATGGAAATGATATTCAAGCAAGAGGGCCATATATCGCAACGATCTATGTAGAAGGAACGATTGCGAAAGGTCAGACGGATTCATTCGGTCTTCCCATAGGATACCAGCATAACTGGACACTTAAAAAGATAAATGAGCTTGCGGCTGATTCAAACAACAGAGGCATTATACTTTTTGTAGATTCACCGGGCGGAGGTGTTTACGAAAGTGACGAGCTTTATTTGAAATTAAAAGCTTACCGTGAAGAGACCGGAAGACCTGTTTATGCGGTAATGGGATCAATGGCGGCATCCGGAGGATACTATATTTCAGCTGCGGCGGATAAAATCATAGCTAACAGAAACACCTGGACCGGGTCATTAGGTGTTACAATCGGAACCCTGTACGATATTACCGAACTTCTTGAAAAATATGGAGTAAAGACGGTCACGATTACAGCCGGGGAAAATAAAGCGATGGGCAGCATTGTAGATCCGCTGACCGAGGAGCAGAAAGCGATTTTTCAGGCTCTTGTAGATGAAGCCTATGATCAGTTTATAAATATTATATCTGAAGAAAGAGAGATCGGACTTGATGAGGTCAGAAAGCTTGCTGACGGTCGAATATATACTGCGAAGCAGGCTCTGAAACTTGAACTTATAGACGAAATCGGAACTATTGAAGATGCGATAATTGACATGAAGACTGTTTATGCTCTTCAAAACTGTGAAATAATCGATGTGATTTATCAGGACAATTCACTGTTGAGTTCACTATTGGGGGAAGTCAGGATTCCGGACATGAACAGCGGTGATTTCAAGGTGATTCAGAACATTATTGAAGATGAGATCAAATTTCCAATCTCATATGAGTGTGAACTTCTGAAATAGACAACGTTTTTGCCGTTTCTGTATGCTGGCAAGTATTTTTACTTGACAGCATATTTTTTTTATGTTAAATTAATACGAATCTACAATTATTCAGAATGGAACGGGCTGCAATGTTTGAAAAAATTATCGAAATCAATATGCTTTACGATTTTTACGGACAGCTGCTCACTGTAAAGCAAAGGGAAATACTAAAGCTTTATTACGAGGATAATTTTTCTTTGTCAGAGATTGCGGAAGAATTTGGTATCAGCAGGCAGGGCGTTCATGATTTTGTAAAAAGGGCAGAAAAGTCACTTCATGAATATGAAAAACAACTTGGACTTGTCAGTAAGTTTGGTGAGACTGAAGAAGCGATTGCTGCTATTGACTCGGAAATTGAGCAACTGATTAAGGAAAACGCTCAAAATGGCAAATTGATGGATAGATTGCAAAAGATCAAATCTATCATTGATCAAATTAACGAATAAACATAAAAAGCTTCGCAGCAGGGGCATGGCTAAAATTGGTTAAGGAGAGCCGGATATGGCATTTGAAGGATTATCAGAAAAACTGCAGGGCGTATTTAAAAAGCTGAAGGGCAAGGGAGTTCTTACAGAAGCTGATATAAATGACGCAATGCGTGAGGTGAAGCTGGCCTTACTTGAGGCTGATGTAAACTTTAAAGTAGTTAAGCAGTTTGTAGACAGCGTAAAAGAAAAAGCTATGGGACAGGATGTCCTGTCAAGCCTTACTCCTGCACAGCAGGTAATAAAAATAGTGCATGATGAGCTCGTCGCACTGATGGGTGGGACAAACAGCAGACTGACATATTCTCCAAGCGGATTTACAGTGATACTGATGGCTGGTTTACAGGGTACCGGTAAGACAACGACTTGCGGCAAACTTGCGAATTACTTGAAGAAAAACGGCAAAAAGCCTATGCTTGCAGCCTGTGATATCTATCGCCCCGCTGCAATCGACCAATTGGAAATAGTGGGCAAAAGCGTTAATGTACCTGTGTTCACGATGCGAGATTGCAAAGAACCTGAGATCATAGCCGAGAAAGCAAAGAAAGAAGCAGAATATAAGGGCTATGACGTTCTCATACTTGATACATCGGGAAGACTTCATATCGATGATGAGTTGATGGATGAGCTTGTCAGGATTAAGAAGAGAACGAAGCCGCATGAAATACTGCTTGTTATTGATGCAATGATGGGCCAGGATGCTGTGAATGCGGCAGCCGGTTTCAATGATCGGCTTGGAATAGATGGTATCATCATGACAAAACTTGATGGTGATACGCGTGGAGGTGCCGCATTATCGACGAAGTCGGTCACAGGAAAACCTATCAAATTCATAGGTGTAGGTGAAAAGCTTGATGCTTTGGAACCGTTTCACCCGGAAAGAATGGCATCAAGAATACTTGGCATGGGTGATATGCTGAGCCTTATTGAAAAAGCTCAGGAAAATATAGACGAAGAAAAGGCAGCAGAACTCGAACAAAAAATGAAAAAGAATGAGTTCACCCTTGAAGACTTTCTTGATCAGATCGGTCAAATAAAAAAGATGGGCGGGCTTACTAAGCTGTTGGATATGTTACCGGGAATGAATTCTAACCAAATGAAAAATGTTGACATGGAAAATAGTGAGAAAGAATTTATCCAGATGGAAGCAATCATCCAATCAATGACAAAGGAAGAAAGAAAAAATCCGGATATATTAAATGCAAGCAGAAGAAAGAGAATTTCCGCAGGGAGCGGGCAGCCGGTGAGCAGGATAAATAACCTCATTAGAAAATACGAGGATGCAAAAAAAATGATGAAGCAATTTTCCAATGCTCCAAAATTCAAAAGAAGCCGCATGTTTAAGGGCTTCTGAGTAGATCCCTATTGCTTAGTTGATTAAATTCAGATATAGATTCCTACAGCCTATTACTGAGTTTAACATTATAGATTAATCGAAAGAAAAGGAGGTGGAACACTTGGCAGTAAAAATAAGATTAAAAAGAATGGGCGCTCATAAAAAACCTTTTTATAGAGTTGTCGTTGCAGATTCCCGTTCACCAAGAGATGGGAAGTTCATTGAAGAGATAGGATATTATAACCCACTGACAAATCCGGTCGATATAAATATTGACGGAGAAAAGGCAAAGTCCTGGATATCAAACGGTGCACAGCCTACCCAGACAGTAAAAAGTCTTCTGAAAAAATCAGGGATTATAGAATAGGAAAGCGGTGAAAACTTATGGTAGAACTGGTTGAAGCTATTGCAAAGTCACTTGTTGATAATCCTGATGCGGTAGAAGTAAAAGAGATAGAAGGAAGACAGACTACGGTTATTGAACTGAAGGTCTCCCCGGATGATATGGGAAAAGTCATAGGCAAACAGGGCAGAATCGCAAAAGCACTCCGTACTGTAGTAAAAGCTGCGGCAACCAAAGCAGATAAAAAAGTGGTGGTAGAAATCGTTCAATAAAGATGATTTTGTAATACTGCGTTTTCGGCACATATATTCAATATATGTGCCTCATCTTTACACCTGACTGAATAAAGAGAAACAGCAAACGTGCTTTATAACTATTTTTCTTTATTTTGATAAAAAGTTTTGAGGGAATCATGGATAGGATTAAGATTGGACAGATCGTAAATGTGGTCGGCCTAAAAGGGGAACTGAAAGTTTACCATTATTCAGATTATAAGGAACGATTTGAGGAACTGTCAAAAGTGTTTCTTGAAAACACACCTTATATTATTTCAGGAGTCAGGTATATGAAGGATACCGTTATTCTGAAGCTTCATGGGATTGACGATCGATCTGAAGCGGAGAAACACAAAGGGGAAGACATATATATAGGAAAAGAAGATCTTAGAATACTGCCGGAAGACACTTATTATATCTTTGACCTGATAGGTTTAAGCATCATTGATGAGGAGGGCAGAGCCTTGGGTACGCTTAGCGATGTTATAAAGAACAGTGCTCAGGATATATTTGAAGTTGAGAGAGAAAATCATAAAAAATTTCTGATACCCGCCGTTGAGGAATTTATTTTAGATATAGATATGAAAAACAGAATCATGAGAGTAAAACTTATCGAAGGCTTATTATAGGGAAGGAAGAAGTGCGGTTATGAGAATTGATGTATTGACACTGTTTCCGGATATGTTTAAGCCAGTTACGGAAGAAAGTATATTGGGCAGAGCACAAGAAAATGGGATTTTGGATATCAAGCTGACAGATATCAGGGATTACAGCAGGGATAAACATAAGAAAGCAGACGATTACCCATTTGGCGGAGGGGCAGGAATGGTAATGCTTGCAGGTCCGGTATTCTGCGCTCTAAATGAAATACAGGCAAAAGGAAAGAGGATACTATATATGTCCCCCAGGGGTAAGATTCTTGATAAGGAGCTGATCCTGGATCTGTCATCGGAAGAGTCTCTTGTGATAATGTGTGGCCATTATGAAGGCATAGATCAGAGAATAATCGATTATTGGAATATGGAGGAAGTTTCGATAGGTGACTATATCTTAACAGGCGGAGAACTGCCTGCTATGATTCTGATCGATGCGGTTGCAAGAATGATCCCGGAAGTTCTCGGAAGCAGCAACGCGCATAATGAAGAATCAATATATTCAGGGCTGTTGGAATATCCACAGTATACGAAACCGAGGCAATATGAAGGTATGGAGGTTCCCGAGGTTTTGATTTCAGGAAATCATAAACTTATCCATCTATGGCAGTTTGAAAAAGCACTTGAACTGACCAAAAAAAGAAGACCGGATCTCTTTGAAAAATTCCTTAAGCAGGAAAAAAATCTTACAAAGGATGAAAAAAAAATACTTCAGAAAATATTGCAGCCTGATGGATGCAGTTGTAATGACGGGGGCTTACCTCTATAATTAATAACATAGAGGTAATGCGGAGGCGCAGCGAAAATGAAATGGAAAAAGAAATTAGTATTGTTATTTTGTACAACCCTGATTATTCTTTTTATCATCATATATGTATTTCCCAACGTGACCGGTGCTCTGAAGCAGACTGAAATTATTGAATACGGAAGCCTTCAGGAAACGGATCGGGTGACCGCTTTTTTTGTCAGAAGCGAAATAGTATACTTTGCAAATAAGCCCGGCACAATCCAGTATTATGTAAAAGAGGGCGAGCAGGTCAGAAAAGGCATAAAGGTCCTGGATATCTCTCATGGTGCTCAGGAAGATAAGGAAAGCAGCTATAAAAGGATCATGGAGAGAATCTCCAGATTTAATGGAGGAGAAAGCATCTTTAGTGACGATATAAAAAAAATCAGAATGCAAATAATTAAACTTGAAAAAGAGCGAGGTATTGCTCTTGGTGAAGGCGAAACCAAACTGGCAGCAAACCTGGATGAGCAGATTAAAAGGCTTAACCAGAAGAAAGAATATATAGAGGCAACCGATGAAACAGCGAAAGAAGAGCTCGTAAGACAGAACAGAACTGTAAATGGAGCAGGGATAATCCCGGAAAACTATATAAGCGATGCAAATGGTGTGGTCAGCTACTATATAGATGGATATGAGTCGGAGTTTACTCCCGAAAACATGGAGCTGCTGAGCAGAGAAAAGATTAAAAACATGAGTTTTGATGTTCAAAGTTTAGCAAGAGATACCACATTAACAAAGGAGCCATTATATAAGGTGGTCGACAATAAAAAATGGTATGCCGTTTTCTGGGTTGCCCCGGAACATATCGTTAAGTATGAAAAGGGTAAACTGGCAAAAATAAACCTTCCCTTAGGGCAGGTAGATGGAAGGATTTACAATATCATAGATGATAAGGGGGAATGGCTTGTAATTCTCGAATTTAACAGATATTATGAAGAATTTGCACAAATTAGAGAAATTGAGGCAGAAGTTGTAACATCCGATTATATGGGATTAACTATAAGAAATGAAAATATCACTTCGAAAGACGGGCAGCCTGGAGTATTCGTCAAGGCCAAAAGTGGAGAATATGTTTTTAAACCCATTGAAATTATTACAAGTGACGGAGAATGGTCCCTGGTAGAGGCTTCTTTCTATTATACTGATGACGGAGCAACCAAGGTTGAAACAGTGAACATATATGATGAAATATTGAAAAAACCGAATTGAATACATAATGCACATGATGAGGTATTCTCAGAAGAAAACTCTGTCTTTCAGTGCTTCGAATAAAGACGGTAATGTGAAGGGGGAAAATTGATGGAAGAAATGGGAACGATTAGAGATAACGTTGAAGCAATAAATAGTAAAAAGGAAGAGGTTACGGCAAGAGCAGGTCGAGAACCAAATGAGGTTCTGCTAATTGCAGTAACGAAGAACAGATCGGCGGATGAGATCAATGAAGCGATCGATGCCGGCATTACTGATATCGGAGAAAACAAGGTTCAGGAAATCATGGACAAATATGACAAGGTAAAAAACGTTCGCTGGCATATGATTGGACATTTGCAGTCGAATAAGGTAAAATATATAATCGATAAGGTCTCACTGATACACTCTGTAGATTCCTTCAAACTTGCTGAAGAAATAGACAAACGGGCGGCACAGAATGGGACAACTATGGATATTCTGATACAAATAAACGCAGCAAGGGAAGATAGTAAATACGGTATCACAAGCGACGAAACGGAGAAGCTGATTGAAGATATTTTAGGATACTGTAAAAATATACGGATCAGAGGTCTGATGTGCGTTGCGCCTTTTGAGGATGATCCTGAAGATGTAAGGGTCTATTTTAAAGAAGTAAAGAAACTCTATGACCGTTATACTTCACAGACATCCCCGGCATTGGATTTCAGGTATTTGTCAATGGGTATGTCACACGATTTTGAAGCAGCAATTATGGAGGGTTCTAATTTAATCAGAATCGGTACAGCAATCTTTGGAGAAAGAAATTATCAGAATGGTAATTAAAGGAGGAAAAAATGGGAGACGGGTTTTTTTATAAACTGAAAACAATGATAGGTATTGAAGAAATCGATGAAGAGGATCATCCGGAAGAAATACCCGGGGCATCGTCTTCTCAGGAACGTAAGCCAATGGATTCAAGAGGATCATATTCACCTGTACGTAATGAGGTCAAAGATATAAAAGAATCAAAGGATAACAGGGTTTTACCTATACAGAATAAAAGCATAAATCAAAATACAAATCAATTTAAGCTGGTAGTAATCGAACCAAAAAGTTTTGATGAGTGTCCTAAACTTGTTGATAACCTTAAAGCAAGAAAACCGGTTATCATCAATCTTGAAAAAGTGGAAACCGATACGGCAAGAAAGATATTTGATTTTCTAAGCGGAGCCACATATGCAGTTAACGGCAATGTTCAGAAGGTAGCGAATAATATTTTTATTTTTGCACCGGAAAATGTAGATGTATCTGCCAGCGTCGATCAAAAAAACATCGACTTCAGCGGTGCACCAAAGAATATTTGGAGATAATTAATATGATACTATTAATAAATGCTATTAATGCATTCTTCCAGATCCTGATATACCTAATCTTAGGAAGAGCGATTTTGAGCTGGTTTGTAAGAGGCCCATACGGCAGTTTGTCCAAGATCTATACTATTACTATTCAACTGACTGAACCAATAATGGCTCCCTGCAGAAATCTTCTTGCAAGATTTGGCCTCGGAGGAACCATCGATTTTTCGCCGCTTTTGGCTATTATTGCCCTTTCAGTGATTAACGGATTTATTCTAAGTATTATTAGAATGTTGATAAACGTATAAGACAAACGATATTTCGGATATTCAACAGATACTCTGTGAGGTATAATTATGATTACTCCTTTAGATATTCAGAATAAAGAGTTCCCGAAGGTTGTCCGAGGTTATAAAGAAGAGGAAGTGGACGGTTTCCTGGATCTTTTGACGCTGGATTTAGAAAAAGTACTGGAAGAGAACCGCAGGTTGAAGGACCAAGTGAAAAATCTTAATACAGAAGTAGAACGGTTCAGAAATTCTGAAAATACTGTATTTGAAACGCTTGAGGCTGCAAAAGCATTGATGGGCGATATATCTGAAAGTGCAGAGAAACGTGCCGAAATATTATTAAAAAACGCAGAATTAGATGCACAGCTGATTCAGAGAGAAGCACGTGAAAATATTGAGCGATTAAATGAAGAAATGTTAAATATAAAAAATAGCCTTGTCATATTCCGAAGCAGGTACAGAAGCCTTTTGGAATCAGAACTCGAGAAATTTGATAATTTGAGTGCAGAACTTTTTGCCGATAAAGAGCTGACTGAACTGAAGGCTTATTCTGAAGAAAAAAAGGAGCCGGAATCCGGTGCTCTTTTTTGTGCGGCAACTATTGCAAATCTAAGAAAAGGGGAAGGGGTTTAACAATTCCCTCCGGTATCATAATGTATTTCATAATTATTACTCTTATTGTCCTCGTTGATCAATTGACCAAATATCAGATTCGAGTAAATCTGGAGCTTAATGCTTCTATTCCTGTTATTGACGATATATTTCACATAACATATATTCAGAATCGTGGAGCTGCCTTCAGTTTATTTATGGACAAAACTGAGTTCCTTATTGCAATACAGCTATTAATCGTTGCAGCAATTTTAGTCTATCTGTTAAAAAGAAGGAAAAAGGATCATCGATTATTGCTGCTGAGTATGTCCCTCATTGCGGCGGGCGGGATAGGAAATCTTATTGATCGTGCAGTAAACGGATATGTCGTTGATTTTTTGGATTTTCGTATCTGGCCAATTTTTAATGCAGCGGATATTTCAGTTTGCACAGGCTGCGGGCTGCTTATTATTTTTGTACTGCTGATCGAGCCAAAGTTGAGCAAAAATAAATTAAAATAGCACTATAGATTTTCTTTGCCACTTACTAGCTCGCCCAATTTGCAAAGCAAATTGTCGGCGAACTTATGCAACGTCGCTTTCAGCGACTCCAACTCCCGTTGGTCGTTGCTGTCCGTTTTTCCCTTGCAGCTGAAGCTGCGGAAAAAAGGCAACGTCGCTTTCAGCGACTCCAACTCCCGTTGGTCGTTGCTGTCCGTTTTTCCCTTGCAGCTGAAGCTGCGGAAAAAAGGCAACGTCGCTTTCAGCGACTCCAACTCCCGTTGGTCGTTGCTGTCCGTTTTTCCCTTGCAGCTGAAGCTGCGGAAAAAAGGCAACGTCACTTTCAGGGACTCCAACTCCCGTTGGTCGTTGCTGTCCGTTTTTCCCTTGCAGCTGAAGCTGCGGAAAAAAGGCAAGGAAATCACAAGTTTTACTTGTAGATTCCTACTGCTATTTGAGGAATTATAACATGAATGAAGCTGACAGGATTGAATTTATTGTCGAAGAAGACATGCAGGGGACCAGACTCGATGTGGTCCTTTCTGCTGTTATCGAAGAAGCCTCCAGAAGCTATCTGCAGAAGCTGATTGACAATGGGGAGGTTAAGGTAAATGGTCTTACGGGATATTCAAAAAAATACAAAGTTAAGACAGGCGACACGGTCAGAGTAGGAATACCCGAACCCGTTCTTCTTGACGTAGTTCCGGAGGATATCCCTATTGATATCGTGTATGAGGATAAAGATGTTCTGGTGGTGAATAAACCAAAAGGTATGGTAGTCCATCCTGCGGCAGGAAACTATACCGGAACCCTTGTCAATGCAATACTATTTCATTGTAAAAGCCTTTCCTCGATTAACGGAGTGATACGTCCCGGTATCGTTCATAGAATAGATAAGGATACCAGCGGCTTGCTGATGATAGCGAAAAATGACGCTGCCCACCGCGCTCTGGCGGAACAGCTTTCCAGGCACTCTATTAAAAGGGTTTATCATGCTATTGTGTACAATAATTTTAAAGAAGATGAAGGGACGGTAAATGCGCCCATCGGAAGGGATCCAAAAAACAGGTTAAAGATGGCGGTAACTGCAGTAAATAGTAAGGAAGCGGTGACCCATTACAGGGTGCTGCATCGGTTTGGATCGTTCACTTATATTGAAGCACGGCTTGAGACAGGCAGAACTCACCAGATCAGAGTGCACATGGCTTATATCAAGCATCCTCTCCTTGGTGATGCTGTTTACGGACCAAAAAAGAAGGTTTTGGGCGTTGATTCACAGATGCTTCATGCCGGACTCCTTGGTTTTAAACATCCGGCAACCGGAGATTATATGGAGTTCAAAAGTCCTCTTCCAAAAGAATTTAATAATGTGATCATTAAGTTAGGTGGTACCGCTAAAGAGTAAAAAGGCTGAGCCATTGAAGAATCAGCCTTTTACCACAGCCGCCTGATATTCTTATAGGGTTAATGACAAGTTTGTAATCTGTTATCAATTTTCGTTAGAGAAAGGGATTTGCTTATATAGTTTTAACGTGTTGCAGGCAGTTAACACAAATATATCCGTTCTTAAACCGGATAACATGTGAGATACTGCCGCATATGGCGCAGCGTAATTCTCCTGTCTTGCTGTATCGATTATTTGCAGGTTCACTGATTCGCTCATTCATACATATCACTTCCTTTTAACATTCTGTCCGGTCTGTCCGGTGCTTCGCCTTCGAATCTTAAATTTATTCCTTACTAAGATGACAGGAAAATTCAGGCCGTGTCCGTATATCAAAATGCGGCTGCTGCTTCGTATATAGGACGACATAATTTTACAATGCAATATAAAAGAAATCAAGGGAAAAAATATAAAATGTAAGAATTAATGTATTAGATGTAATAAATTAGTATTATAATTCTTTCGGGTTTACATAAACAGTCTTATTGTCAGTAAATATAACCATACCAGGTTTTGCTCCATTGGGCTTCTTTACATGCCGTACCTGTGTATAATCAACAGGTACATTCTCGGATTCCCGGCCCTTGCTGTGGTAAGCAGCCAGAGAAGCAGCTTCGAAGATTGCACTATCCGTAACCCTTTTTCCATCTGTAAACAAAATTACATGAGAACCGGGGATATCCTTTGTATGAAACCATATATCCTTACCCGATGCGGTTTTAAATGTAAGGATATCATTCTCCTTGTTATTTCTTCCAACAAGAACACGGAATCCGTCGCTGGTAGTATATTGAAAAGGCACCACTTTGCTGCGCGAAGGCTTAAAGTTATTTTTTCTTTTTCTAAGATAGCCGCCTTCTATCAGTTCAAGCCTCAGTTCTTCTATCTCTTCAATAGTGTTCGCATTTTCAATATAATTCAAAACAGACTCAATGTAGGCGATGTCATTATTTGTCTCTTCAAGCTGTATGTTTTTTTCTGTAACTGCTGTTTTAGCTTTGCTGTATTTTTTAAAATACTTTTGTGCATTTTGAGCTGGTGTGAAACGTGAATCAAGAGGGATGGATATATTATCATTACTGTAATAATTAAACAGCTCAACACTGGAAACCGCATGATTTATCTGATGCAGATTTGCTGTGAGAAGTTCTCCGTATAGACGGTAAATATCAGATTTTTCAGCCGCTAAAAGATCATTGGAAAGCCTTTGCTTTTTTAGATACAGCTTATCAAGGCTGTTCCCTACAGCACGAACCAAATCGGAAGATTTCTGCTTTACACGGTTTGAAGAACTTTTATTTGAGTAATAGTAAGATACTGTTTTGCTGATGTCATCAAAGCCTTTTTCAGTATAATAAGAAGATATGGTTATTAGCGGAAAGAGGTGAAAATCAAAAGGCGTACCATCCTTGGCCAAATAGACTTTCGGTTTCGTATTCTCACAGCCTATTTTGTTAACAAGGCTGTTAAGAACATGAGTGATTGCGGTATAAGACCGATCCTCTTCAAGAAGCCCTGCTCGATAAACAATTTCTTCAGCTATGACAGGGCTGATTCCCTGGATATTTGAAAGCAAAGCCTTTGGAGCATTGCCGGGTATATTTTCCGTAAATAACTCAATCTGAGCCTCTGTGATCCCGTAATACGGAACCTTTCCCTGAGAAGGCGGGTAGACATATTGCTGCCCGGGAAGAAGCTGACGGTATCTATTGACGTCGATAGAAATTCGCTTGATGCAATCGATTATTTTATTGGAAGTTATATCGACTAAAATTATATTGCTATGCTTTCCCATAATCTCTACGATCAATTTTTTATTGACAGAAAAGCCCAATTCATTTATCGTATCAATTGAAATCTCTATAATCCTTTCAGAATCCATTTGCTTGATGTCAGTAATTCTTCCACCTTGTATATGCTTGCGCAATAGCATGCAGAATCCCATCGGATTCAAAGGGTTGGCTGTTGTTTCACTGATAAGATGGATTCTTGAATGGCTGCTGTTTGCAGATATATATAATTTATGGTTTTCTCTGCCGGAGTGAATATTTAAGATGATTTCATCAGCCTCTGGTTGATATATTTTTTCAATTTTGCCGCCGATCAGTAACTTTTGCAACTGATGAACCACTGCTCCGGTGACCATACCGTCAAAACTCATTATTTTGTCTCCTTTAACATTTGGAAAACCACATCGTCCCAATTTATAGATTTTCATTTTATTATGATGTATAATGTTTTAATAATATCATACACGTTAAAAATAACAAGACAAGGTTAGGAGAACGATAGATGATCAAAAGTATGACCGGATTCGGAAGAAGCGAATACTCAGATGGGAAAAGGAGCATAATTGTAGAAATCAAATCAGTAAATCACAGGTACAGTGACATCTCAATTAAAATGCCAAGAAGATATTCATTTGCCGAGGATCGCTTAAAGGCTTCCGTAAAGGATATAGCAAGACGCGGAAAAATCGATGTGTCTATTATGGTTGAAAATATTACAGAGGATGATACCAATATCAGATTGAATACTATGGCTGCCAAGCAATATTACGACAATCTTCAGGAATTACAGAAAAATTTTAAACTCGGAGGCGATATCACACTTCAGTTTCTGGCAACACTTCCCGATGTTTTAAAATCAGTACCGGATCTGGATGATGAGGAAGCAATTTATAAAAGCTTGCAAATACCCGTGCTGGAAGCCGCCAAAAAATTGAACGAAATGAGGATTCTGGAAGGGGCGAAGTTAGCGGACGATATTATCGTAAGAGGTGATTACATCCGAGCTCAGGTAACAGAGATTGAAAAAAGATCCCCTGAAGTAACAACATGTTACGCGGAAAAATTAAAAGAAAGGATCAAGGAATTGATCGGTAACAACATTGCGCTGCCGGAAGACAGGATTCTCGTAGAAGCAGCAATATTTGCAGATAAATGTAATATAACGGAAGAGCTTGTCCGTCTTAACAGTCATATTATACAGTTAAACAGCATTATTTCGAAGAGTAATCAGCCTGACGGAAAGAAACTTGATTTTTTAGTGCAGGAAATGAATCGTGAAGCAAACACTATCGGTTCAAAAGCTAATGATATAGAAATAACTAATAGAGTACTGGAGATCAAAAGCGAGATTGAAAAGATCAGAGAGCAGGTGCAGAATATTGAATAGCTCTGTACGTCCTAAAAGCAAAGGCCTTTTATTTGTTGTTTCCGGACCGTCAGGAGCAGGAAAAGGTACTATTTGTAAAAAATTATTAGAAAAAAAAGATATTGAGCTATCTGTTTCCATGACGACCAGAAAGCCGAGACCTGGGGAAGTTGAAGGAAAGAACTATTATTTTGTATCGGAGGAAAAATTCCTTGATACAATAAAAAATGACGGTTTTCTTGAATATGCCAATGTTTACGGAAATTATTACGGAACACCGAAAGATATTGTCGTACAAATGCTTGAGCAAGGCCGGGATGTGGTTCTGGAGATAGATATTCAGGGTGCACTGCAAATAAGGGCGTCCTATCCTAAGGGAATATTTATTTTTATTTTACCGCCTTCCATGGCTGAACTTAGGAATCGAATAACAGGAAGAGGATCGGAAACTGAGGATGATATCAATTTAAGGCTTGGGGAAACATTAAAAGAGGTAGCCTACATTGATAAGTATGATTATTGTGTAATAAACGGCACAATCGATGAGGCTGTAAATAGAGTAGTTGCAATAATAGTTGCAGAGCATTCCAGGGTCTCGGAAGATATTTATGAATTGATAGAGAAGTATAAGGAGGAAATTTAAATGTTATATCCGTCAATTAATTTACTTAGAGAAAAGGCCGATAGCAGGTATACTCTTGTGATACTGGCAGCAAAGAGGGCAAGAGATATCATAGATGGGAAACCAAAGCTTACTGAAGCAGATAGTGAAAAGCCTGTTTCAATTGCAGCACACGAAATCGCAGAAGCGCTGATTACTTATCAACGATAAAAAACTCTGCAAACTGAAAATTCTTGTTTTTCCGGGGCGAAAAAGTGAGTCCCGGATTAATTTAGTGCTTTACAATTTTAGCACAATAAAGTATAATCGTAATATAACGAGATGTAATAGAGATGGAGGAGTAATAAAATGTTTAAAAAAGTTAGCATATTGCTGGTATTGGTTCTTATTATGAGTATATTTGCAGTTGGATGCGGCGGCGATGGGGCTGCCGAGAACGAAACACCTGCCGATGTTGATACCTCCCTGACGGATCTCCAGGAAAGAGGAACAATAGTAGTGGGCATTGATGATCAATTTCCGCCTATGGGCTTTGTAGGAGAAGATGGAGAGCTTACAGGATTTGATGTAGAACTTTCTAAACTGGTTGCGGAAAAGCTCGGTGTTGAAGCAAAAATTCAGCCCATAGACTGGTCTGCAAAAGAAATGGAATTAAACAGCGGAAACATCGATGTAATTTGGAATGGTTACACTATTACTGCAGCGCGTACCGAACAGGTAGAATTCACAAAGCCTTACCTGAATAATGAACAGGTATTAGTAGTTGCTAATGATTCACCTTATCAGACAAAAGCAGATCTTATAGGTAAAACCGTAGGTGCACAGGTAGAAAGTGCAGGTTTGGATGCGCTGAAAGCTGACACGGAATTAGCCGATAATCTTGCAGATATACCTGAATATGATGACTACCTCATGGCTTTGCTGGATTTAGGAACCGACAGACTGGATGCGGTCGCAATTGATAAGATATTGATCGGTTACACAATGTCACAGAATCCGGACAAATACAGAATACTTGACGAAAGCCTTGCTGATGAGTATTATGGAATAGGCTGTGCTGAAGGTGCGGTAGCTTTAAGGGAAGCAATTGACATTGCCCTTGATGAATTATTTGAGGATGGAAGCATAGAAGCATTGTCAATCGAGTGGTTCGGGGAAAACATCGTTATTCGTGACGTAGATCAGCTTACAGCTGCAGACTTTGAATAAACGTGATCCTTTGATCTGATAAAGGAATTAGGCTTCTGCTGTGGCAGAGGCTTTATTCTTTCCAAGACAATACATAGAAAGGCGGTTCGTACTTGGAAAATCTTTCAAATATTACGCTATATATATTACAAGGCGCAGTAATTTCTTTGAAAATCTATCTGATCACGATTGTTTTTTCGATACCATTAGGTATGCTTTTCGCTATGGGAAAACTGAGCAGATTTAAACCGGTGAAATGGCTGCTTGAAATATATACCTGGGTATTCAGGGGAACTCCGCTGCTCCTGCAGCTGTTGTTTGTGTACTTTGGACTCCCGTATTTAGGAATAGAATTGAGCAGAGAGATGGCTGCCTATGTCACCTTTGTTGTTAATTATGCGGCATATTTTACAGAAATCTTCAGAGCAGGAATCCAATCTATAGGAAGAGGTCAGTATGAAGCGGCAAAAGCACTCGGTTTGAACTATAAGCTGACAATGAAGCGGATAATTATTCCCCAGGCGATTAAAGTAATTCTACCTCCAACAGGGAATGAAGCGGTTACCTTAATTAAAGATACAGCCCTTGCTTCTGTTATTGCTCTGTCGGACATTCTTAGAAACGCAAAATCAATGGTCTCAAGAACAGCAAGCATAGAAGGATACATTATTGCCGCAATCTTATATTTAATAATGACATTCGTAATAATTAATATTTTTAAATATATCGAGAAACGTTTCGCATATTACCGATAGGAGGGATTCTTTATGGAAGAAATTATTAAAGTAGAAAATCTGCATAAAGGCTTTGGATCGCTCCATGTTTTGAAAGGTATCAATTTTTTTGTAAGAAAAGGTGAAATCATTTCGGTAATCGGCCCTTCCGGTTCGGGAAAAAGCACATTGCTGAGATGTCTGAATCACTTAGAAGTTGCTGATATGGGTAGCATAAGTTTTGAAGGAAATTATATCGCAAAAGCAGATTCAGCAGGCAGGGCAGTATATAAAAGAAATAAAGAGGTGCTCTCCACATGCAGCAATATAGGTATGGTATTTCAAAATTTTAACCTGTTTCCTCATAAATCTGTCCTTGAAAACATAATTGAAGCGCCGATGATCGTGAAAGGGAAATCAAAAAAGGAAGCTGAAAAAGCGGCTGAAGACCTTCTTGCAAAAGTAGGGCTTCAGGATAAAAGAGATGCATATCCGTATCAGCTTTCAGGAGGGCAGAAGCAGAGAGTGGCCATAGCAAGGGCACTTGCAATGGAACCTGAAATCATGCTGTTTGACGAACCGACTTCCGCCTTAGATCCGGAGCTGATAGGTGAGGTACTTCATGTAATAAAAAAATTGGCAGAAGAGAGAATGACGATGATCATTGTTACGCATGAGATGAATTTCGCCCGGGAAATTTCAGACAGAATCATCTTTATGGATGACGGACAAATCGTAGTGGATGGTGTGCCGGATGATATTTTTGTTAATCCCGAGCACCCAAGGATCAAAACTTTTCTTAATAAAGTATTATAAAATTATTAAGAATAAAAATAAAATTTATACGAATAGAATATAAAATAAAATAAAATTGATTTTTAAATTATTATAGTGTATAGTATTCAAGGATATGTCTCAAATTGAGGTGTTTTCACATTTTATATTTAATTTCACACACCGTGTTACAAAGAAATGGGTGCCTGAATATGGTCGTTTCGATGGACGGCACGGTGGAGGGAGAAAACCAGGAGGTAAAAAGCAATGGCAGTAATTTCAATGAAACAATTACTGGAAGCAGGTGTGCATTTCGGACACCAAACAAGAAGATGGAACCCCAAAATGGCTCCATATATCTTTACTGAAAGAAATGGGATTTATATAATAGATCTGCAGAAAACAGTAAGGAAAATCGATGAAGCATATGCATTCATGAAAGAGGTTGCAGTAACGGGAAGACCTGTTCTGTTTGTAGGAACAAAGAAACAGGCACAGGCAGCAATTTCAGATGAAGCCAAGAGATGCGGCATGTATTTTGTCAATGAGAGATGGCTTGGAGGCATGCTGACAAATTACAAGACGATTGCAAGCAGAATTAAAAGACTAAACGATATTAAAGCGATGGAAACAGACGGAACCTTTGATGCTTTGACTAAAAAGGAAGTATTCAAGTTGAAAGCAGAACTTGAAAAGTTGGAAAAATTCCTGGGCGGTATCAAAGATATGAAGGGCATGCCGGCTGCAATATTTGTTGTTGACCCGAAAAAAGAAAGAATCGCAATCAAGGAAGCGAGAATACTGGGTATTCCGATAGTCGGTATCGTAGATACTAATTGTGATCCTGATGATGTTGACTATATTATTCCGGCTAATGACGATGCTATAAGAGCAGTTAAGCTGATTACGGGAAGAATGGCCGATGCGATTATAGAAGCAAACCAGGGAGAAAGCTTTGCAGAAGCAGAAGAGACTGCAGCTGTTGAAGATGAAGCAGTACAGGAAGCAGCTGCTGAATAACTCAGCCTAACATCCTGTCCGGTGCTTGCACACCGCAGACAGAGTTAATAAGTTCGCCATTAATTTGTTTCACAAATGGGGTGAGCTAGTATAGGAGGACTAAAATGGAAGTAACCGCGGGTATGGTAAAAGAGCTGCGCGAGAGAACAAGCGCAGGAATGATGGATTGTAAAAAGGCTCTTGTTGAAACAAGTGGAGATATGGAAAAGGCGATCGAGCTGCTTAGAGAAAAGGGACTTGCGAAGGCTGCAAAAAAAGCCGGCAGAGTCGCATCACAAGGGTTGGTGAAGTTGGCATTTTCAGCTGATGGCAAAAAAGCAGCCGCTATAGAAGTGAATTCAGAAACAGATTTTGTTGCTAAAAACGAAGAATTCATTGACTTTGTTTCAGCATTAGCTGATTTGGCTCTTTCATCTTCAGCTGCAGACTTAGAAAGTTTTATGGTTTTGGATTATAAAGACGACGGTACTGTTCAGGATGCTTTAAACAATAAGATAGCCAAAATTGGTGAGAACATGAACGTCAGAAGATTTGCACGATATGAAACACCAGGCGTCGTTTATACAGGATATACACATGGAAATGGTAAGATCGGCGTTATTGTAGGATTTGAAACAGAAGCCTCTTATGATGAGATAGCAGTAATGGGCAAGGATGTTGCAATGCAGATAGCTTCCATGAATCCCAAGTTTATCGATGAAACAGCTATTGACCCGGAATATATAGAAAGTGAAAAAAATATATTGGTGCATCAGGCATTGAACGAAGGTAAGCCTGCAAATATAGTTGAGAAGATGGTGACAGGCAGACTAAAAAAAGAATTAAAAGAGACCTGCCTGATAGAACAGAAATTTGTAAAGGACGGGGAAATCAGCGTTTGTCAGTATATTGACAGTTTCGCCGAAACCATTGGAAAATCAATTAAGGTTGTCGAAATGCTGAGATATGAAGTCGGCGAAGGCATCGAAAAGAAAGAAGAAAATTTTGCTGAAGAAGTCGCAAAACAGATGAACAACTAATCGGAATATGGTATAATAAAAGGACACTATTTATAGTGTCCTTTATATTAATTAAATAATAGCAGAAAGGACGCGAGTATGGAGCCGAAATACAAGAGAGTGGTTTTAAAAATCAGTGGGGAAGCTCTGGCCGGAGAATCAAAATTCGGTTTGAACGAAGACATGCTGGGAATGGTAGCAAAACAGGTAAAGACCCTTACGGAAATGAAAGTTCAGGTGGCAGTTGTAGTTGGGGGAGGGAATTTCTGGAGAGGAAGAACCAGTAAAAGTATGGACCGTGCCACAGCGGATTACATGGGAATGTTGGCTACGGTAATTAACGCGCTGGCGCTTCAGGATGCTTTCGAAGCCATCGGTATACCGACAAGGGTACAGAGCGCTATAGAGATGAAAGAGATAGCTGAGCCTTATATCAGAAGACGTGCAATGTCTCATCTTTCAAAAAATATTGTAGTTATTTTTGCAGCAGGTACAGGAAATCCATTTTTCTCAACAGATACCGCAGCAGCATTGAGAGCTGCCGAAATTGAAGCCGATATCATTCTTCTGGCAAAAAAAGTCGATGCTGTATATTCTGATGATCCTGAAAATAATGCAGAAGCAATTCGATATGAACAGCTGGCTCATAAAGATTTATTGGCAAAAACACTTAAGGTTATGGATTCTACAGCAGCCTCTTTATGTATGGATAACGAAATACCGATTCATGTATTTGGGCTGGCACAGCCTGACAATGTTATTAAAGCAGTTTGCGGCGAAAAAATAGGCACGATAATCAAGTAGTGCAGGAATTTAATATCAAATATTATTAATTACGGAGGATGAATTATGAGTATTGATGTTCAAAAAGTTCTTGATGAAAAGATGAAAAAAAGTATATCTGTTTTAAAAGAAGAACTAAACACAGTAAGGGCGGGTAGAGCAAATCCAGCTTTATTGGATAAAATAACTGTAGATTATTACGGAAGTCCTGCTCCATTGAAAAACATATCCAATATTTCAGTCCCGGATCCAAGGAGCCTTTTGATTTCACCTTTTGACCCAAAATCCATCCATGATATAGAAAAAGCGATAAATATCGCAAATTTGGGAATCAATCCTTCCAATGACGGCAAATCAATTCGTTTAGTGATCCCCGCAGTAACAGAAGAAAGAAGAAAAGAACTGATTAAGGTTATTAAAAAATGTGGTGAGGATACGAAGGTTGCGGTACGTAATGAGAGAAGAGATGCCAACGACGACCTGAAAAAACGGGAAAAGTCCGGAGAAATGACAGAGGATGATTTGAAGAAGTCAATGGATGAAGTACAAAAAATGACGGATAAATGCATCAAGGACATAGATGCAATCATTGCAGAAAAAGAAAAGGAAATCATGGAGGTTTAACCATTGAGTGAATTTCCTGATGTTTTAGGTATAGAACTTAAAAATGCAGAAGCCCTTCTGGAAGCAGAAGGGTTAGATTTTATTATAATAGAAACGAGACCGCCAAGGCGGGAACTGACAGAAGGAACACTTAGAGTGATACGTACGCAGAAGCAGAATGACAGAGTAGTTTTAACGGTGTGCAGGATATGATCGATTTAGAGAAAATCCCCGCCCATATCGCCATTATTATGGATGGAAACGGAAGATGGGCACAAAATAGAAACTTGCCGAGGTTGGCAGGTCACAATGCCGGCATGATAGCAATGAAGGAAATAGTAAAAGCAGCATCATCTCTTGGAGTACATCATTTGACTGTATATGCTTTTTCTACGGAAAACTGGAGACGCACTACAGAAGAGGTCACCGGAATTTTTAAGCTGCTCATCATATATGTCGAGAAAGAGCTTAATGAACTACATCAAAATAATATAAAAGTCAGGATACTTGGAGATTATGAGAAACTTCCGGCTGATGCAGTAAAAAGTTTGGAACGTTCTCTGAAAACGACGAAGGATAACACCGGGCTGCAGTTTAATATTGCATTGAATTACGGTGGAAGGGATGAAATACTAAGATCTGTTAAAAAACTTGCCAAGGAAGTTGAGATGGGAAGGATGAAAGCAGACGCAATTACTGAGGAAGATATTGCGAATAATCTTTATACTTACGGGATCCCTGATCCGGATATGATAATCCGGACGAGCGGTGAAATGAGGCTGAGCAATTATCTGTTATGGCAGAGCGCATACAGCGAATTTGTTTTTACTGATATGCTATGGCCGGATTTTACCAGAGAAGACTTTGAAATGACGATTGAGGTATTTCAGAACAGGAAAAGGCGATTTGGAGGAAGGTGAAAGACGGAATGAAAACAAGGATATTATCGGGGCTCATAATGCTGCCGCTCCTGGCCATTGTGTTTATCGGAGGCAGACTGCTTCTTGTTGCCTGTTTTGCAATAGGTGTCATGGGAATAAGGGAATTTTATAAAGGATTTGAGAATATAAATATAAAACCTTCTTTTTTGATTGCCAACATCAGTATTCTTGCTGTTTATGCCATCAATCTCTTTGCTCCGACACAATATCAGTATTATATGCTGTGGTTTATGGCAGTAATAATCATGAGCCTTCTTTACTTATTCAACATTGAACACAGAGAACTTACAGATGCAATGGCGACTATAACAGGAATTTTTTATGTCGTATTTCTTTCGTTACATGTAACTTTAGTTGAGCAAACCGGTGAATACGGCATTATGGTTTGGCTGATATTCCTGACTGCTTTTGGTACAGATATAATGGCGTATTTCACGGGTTATGCTTTAGGTAAACATAAACTTGCACCGAAAATCAGTCCAAAAAAGACGATTGAGGGTTCTGCCGGCGGAATTCTGGGAAGCGTTATATTTTGTGCGGTCTTCGGCTATTTCGTGACTCCGGGATTATTGGTGCATTGCATTATCATCGGCATTCTTGGCGGAGTAATATCACAGTTCGGAGATCTGACAGCATCTATATTTAAACGTAAAATGGGCATAAAAGACTATGGGAATCTAATCCCGGGTCATGGCGGAATCCTGGATCGTTTTGACAGCGTGCTGTTTACCGCACCGATGGTGTATTATTATATTATTTTCATAATAAGTTAATAAACTTTAAAATAGAATATGGAGATGCGGAGCATACCTTTGTATAACAAAAATACTTACAGTTTTCATATTATCACGATTCGGTTCATTATTTTTAATCCAAAAAACAAACGTTATCCGTAACCGTGTTTTTTGGCAATGCCTCCGACCTGTTTGAGGAATATATAAGGAGTCCACATGAAAAAAATTGCCATACTGGGTTCGACCGGCTCTATCGGAACCCAAACCCTGGATATTATAGAAGAGAACCCCGACCGCTATCAGGCAGCAGTCTTAACCTGTGGAAACAATATCGAATTACTCGGAAAGCAGATAGAAAAGCACAGGCCTTCACTGGCAGTTGTCATGAATGAAAGTGACGCGGCGTCGATGCGGAAAAAGTATCCTCATACCGAAGTATTGTTTGGAATGGAAGGCTTAATGACTGCAGCGGCTGAAACAGACTGTGATATTGTTTTGAATTCCCTGATGGGTATGTTAGGTTTAGCTCCCACATACTATGCCATTAAGGCGGGCAAAGATATTGCACTTGCAAATAAAGAAACTCTTGTGGCCGGAGGCGAGCTTATTATGGATGCCGTTGATGATCAAAAGGTTCGGCTTCTACCGGTTGACAGTGAACACAGTGCTATATTTCAAGCACTGCAGGGCAACGAACAGAAGGATATAAACCGGATCATCCTGACAGCTTCAGGCGGACCGTTTCGTGGGTATACAATTGATCAGCTCGAACATGTTACCAGCAGCCAGGCACTGAAACATCCTAATTGGAAGATGGGTGCAAAAATTACGATAGACTCGGCAACGATGATGAATAAAGGACTGGAAGTTATTGAAGCCAGATGGCTTTTTAATATTCCGCCGGATACAATAGAAGTGACAGTACATCCTCAAAGCATCATACACTCCATGGTGGAATATGTTGACCATTCCATAATTGCGCAGCTGGGAGTACCGGATATGAGAATACCTATCAGCTATGCCTTAAGCTATCCAAAAAGACTGGATAACCCATACGAAAGCGTCGATTTTACAAAGACAGGTACACTTACATTTGAAACTCCGGATTATAATACTTTTGAATGTCTCACCCTTGCCTATGAAGCAGTCAGAGAAGGCGGAAGCTACCCGGTTGTTTTAAATGCCGCGAATGAAGTTTTGGTACAACAATTTTTAGAGGATAGGATAAGTTTTTTAGATATTCAGAATACTATAAAGAAAGTAATAGAAAAACATGAACCGGAATATCATCTAAATTTAGAAACTATATTAGAGATTGATCGTAATGTCAGGGGGGATTTGACACTGTGATAATGATTGTATATGCAATCTTAATATTTTGCCTGCTCATATTTGTGCATGAGTTTGGACATTTTATAGCTGCAAAGGCAGTAGGAATTAAAGTCAATGAGTTTTCTTTGGGAATGGGACCGCTATTGTTTCATTTTACTAAGGGAGATACAGAGTATTCACTGAGAGCATTGCCGATAGGCGGGTATTGTAAAATGGAAGGTGAGGATGAAGAATCAAGTGATGCCTCAGCTTTTAACAATAAATCATGGCCTGCGAAAATGCTTGTCGTGGTTGCAGGTTCAGTAATGAATCTCTTACTTGCAATTTTGATTCTTTCCATCGTTTTTTTTGCTGTAGGCGTACCCAACAATACAATAAAAGTGTTGTCACCGGAAATGCCTGCAGTCAGGTCCGGTCTTATGCCCGGAGATCAGATCGTTCAAATTGAGGATGAGGCAATACGTGAATGGAACGATATTCTTGATGCCATCGGAAATAGTAAAGAGGATACTTTGACGGTTATTGCAGACCGTAATGGACAAAGAATGATCTTTGCAGTCGATGTTATGACAGCAGAAGACGGGAGAAGAGTAATCGGGATACAGCCTGATTTTGAAAAAAGTCCTGTAAGGTCAATTCTACTGGGGACTCAAGGGACTTTTCAAATGGGAGTTGAAATGATCAAAGCAATAGGTCAGTTGATTTCCGGGGAATTATCGACAGAAGCGTTGACCGGTCCGGTCGGAATCGTATATATAGTTGGTGATACTGCGAAGCTGGGATTGCTTTATCTGGCGCAGCTGACCGCATTGATAAGTTTGAACCTTGCAATTGTCAACATGCTGCCATTCCCCGCATTGGACGGAGGACGTGTATTATTCCTTATAATAAGGAGATTTACCGGTAAAGCAATTACTGATAATACCGAAGGAACGATTCATTTTGTAGGTTTGATGCTGTTGTTCGGCTTGATGATCTACATCACTTTTCAGGATATCGGAAGGTTTTTATTATGAGCAGAAAGGTTAATTGCGGAGGCGTTCTTATTGGAGGCGGAGCTCCAATAACTATACAATCCATGACAAATACAGATACAAGAAATATAGCTGACACTGTTTTGCAGATTGAAAGATTAAAAGAAGCCGGCTGTGATATTGTGCGCTGTGCGATCCCAGATATGGAAGCGGCAGAAGCATTCGGAGCAATAAAAAAGAAAGTAAAGGTTCCGCTGGTTGCCGATATCCACTTCGACTACCGTTTGGCAGTTGCCGCTATTAAAAATGGAGCGGACAAGGTACGAATTAACCCCGGCAATATCGGAAGCTGTGAAAGAGTAAAAGCTGTCATCGACGCAGCTAAAGAGAGACAAATTCCCATTCGCATCGGTGTAAATTCCGGCTCACTTGAAAAAGAAATTTTAGAAAAATATATGGGTATATCCGCTGAAGCGCTTGTCGAAAGTGCCCTGAAAAATATTAAGATGATTGAAGATATGGATTTTTCGGATATAGTTGTATCCCTGAAATCATCGGATGTCAGGCTGAATTATCAGGCGCATAATCTGATTTATAGGCAGATGGACTATCCTTTGCATATAGGCATCACAGAAGCGGGTACAGTAGAAAGCGGCAAAGCAAAATCTGCTGTAGGAATCGGTTCCTTGCTTCTTCAGAGGATTGGTGATACTATAAGGGTTTCCCTGACAGGAGATCCGGTAAACGAAGTCTATTTTGCGTGCGAAATACTAAAAGCTTTAAATTTAAAACATAGTTCGATTAATTTCATTTCCTGTCCTACATGCGGACGATGTGGTGTCGATCTGGCAAAAATAACTGCGGAGGTAGAAAATGCTTTAAGACCCATCGAAGAGAAAATGAGGAATAACCTCATGCCGTCCTTCACAGTAGCGGTTATGGGCTGCGAAGTAAACGGACCCGGAGAGGCTCGGGAAGCAGATTTTGGTGTAGCATGCGGAAAGGGAAAGGGACTGATCTTCAAAAATGGTAAGATAGTTCGTACTGTGAAAGAAGAGGAAATAGCAAAAGAACTGATTCAATATATCAAACAGGAAAAAGTGCTGATTTAATCAGATTCAATTGGGAAGGGAGATTTTTATGATAGCTGGGTTTGAAGTATCAGAACCGCTTGTCTGGATAGTGATCGCTGTGATATTTGCAATAATTGAAGGCTTTACTATGGGATTGACTACCATATGGTTTACCGTAGGCGGAGTGGCCGCCTGCATCATAGCTTTAATTGGAGGATCATTACTGATTCAGGTAACAGTTTTTCTGGCAGTATCTATTATACTGTTGTATTTTACCAGGCCGCTTGCTGAAAAAAGGCTGAGAATAGGGCACGAAAAAAATAGTATCGATCAGATGATAAATACAACCGGTATTGTAGTAGAAACCATAGAACCCTATCATACCGGACAGGTAAAATTGAACGGAATGATTTGGACTGCCGTATCAAAGGATGATAATGAAATTCTGTTAAAGGGGGATATAGTTAAAATTGTAAAAATACAAGGGGTTAAGCTCATTGTTGAGCGGGAGAGAGGAGAAGAGTAAATGGGAGATTTTATATCTATATTATCTATTTTTTTACTGATTATTATTGCGATTTTTCTTGTTGTTACCAATATTCGAATTGTTCCACAGGCGAGGTCATATGTGGTTGAAAGACTTGGAGCGTATCATGCCACCTGGCAAGTGGGACTTCACATTAAAATTCCGCTCATAGATAAAATAGCAAGAAAGGTTTCTCTTAAAGAGCATGTAATAGATTTTCCGCCTCAGCCGGTAATAACGAAAGATAATGTCACCATGGAAATAGATACTGTTATTTATTTTCAAATAACGGATCCGAAGCTTTACGCCTATGGTGTTGAAAATCCAATGGCTGCCATTGAAAATCTAACGGCTACCACGCTGAGAAATATTATAGGAGACCTGGAACTTGATGAGTCCCTAACGAGCAGAGAACATATAAATACAAAGATACGTATAGTGCTTGATGAGGCAACGGATCCCTGGGGAATCAAGATCAACCGCGTCGAAGTAAAGAATATAGTACCTCCTAAGGATATCCAGCAAGCGATGGAGAAGCAGATGCGTGCGGAAAGAGAGCGCAGAGAAGCTATCCTACGTGCGGAAGGCGAGAAAACATCAGCAATTCTTATTGCAGAAGGAAATAAACAATCTGTAATTCTGACTGCTGAAGCTGAAAAGGAATCTAAAATTCTTGAAGCAGAGGCGAATAAGGAGGCACAGATAAGAAATGCAGAAGGAAAGGCGGAAGCCATTCTACTTGTGCAGAAAGCCACAGCAGACGGCATCAAGATGCTGGTGGAATCAGACCCGACCAAGCAGGTAATCGCATTGAAGAGTCTTGACGCCTTTACAGCTGCAGCGGATGGTAAAGCGACAAAGATAATAATTCCTTCAGAGATACAAGGTCTTGCCGGACTGGCGTCTTCATTGTCTGAACTGATAAAAGAAGATAAAGACGATGATAAAGATAAAAGTTTATAAATTTAAGAAACAGTTTAAATGCAGCAATTTTGGAGGCAATCATTGAAATCATTAATTGAAAATGCAGTTCATTGGAACAAAATAGGAAAGCATTCAAAGGACAGTTATATATATTCCATTGAGAAAGCAGTTGTTTTAAAAGAGACAGCTGCTCTTTCTATGGACATCAGATTGAATTTTATAATACCTTTTTCGGATACAGGTCGAATCTGTAATGCCATTAAAAATGAAATTTCGGGATTGCAGGGAGTAAATATTAATTATATATATGATAATGTTATTCTCACAGAAAAAGAAATCATGAAACTATATATCGAGCACATGATACATGAGATAAACGGCAGTTATGCAGCAATTACAAAGACTATATTCCCGAATGAATTCACATATGAGGGCGGAAAACTGACAATCATGGCATTGGGAGCTGTAGCGGTCCATGAGTTGAATATCAAGGTCGCAGACGAATTCAAGAGATATCTTAAACGTGATTTTGGTATGCAGGTTGACGTAGAATTCGCTAATCATGAGGATACTTACAAAGAAGTATCAAGGAAAAAGGTGGAACAGGCGCATAAAGAACTGGAAGAGGCAGATAAGGCTCAAAAACTGGCCGCAGCTGCCGCCAGCGTAGCCGACAGTGCCAATGTCAGTGGAAATAGAAATTGTAATATCAATGGCAATGGCAGCGGGAATGGCGCAGCCAAATGGAAACATAAGGTAAAAGAAGATCCGGCGGACGGAAACAGAATCATGGGAAAACCGATTAATGATGAAGCAGTTCCGATAGCTGAATTGGCTGTGGAGAGCGGACAAACTGCCATAGAAGGAATGCTGTTTCGCAAAGAAGCCAGAACCATTAAGCAGAATAAGAAGCTTATTACTCTGCTGATTACCGACAAAATCACTTCTGTCTGTGTAAAGGTATTTGCATCCGAGACAAAATGGAATGAGATCGACAGCATTTTACAGCCCGGAGACCATGTGAAGATAAGAGGAAGTGCTGAATATGACAGCTATGAAAACACCTTGGTATTCATGGGTAAAGACATTGAAAAAATGGAAAAGAAAGAGCGGCAGGATAACTGTGAAAAAAAGAGAATCGAGCTTCATGCACATACAAAGATGAGTGCTATGGATGGTTTGAACGATGTAGCAGAATTAGTAAGAACTGCAGCAAAATGGGGCCAGAAAGCGATTGCAATAACTGATCATGGAGTGGTACAAGCCTTTCCTGAAGCTGAAAAGACAGTTAAATACGAAAATCTTGATCTAAAAATCATATACGGGCTGGAAGGCTATCTTTATGATGATTCCGGTGATACAGGAAAAAAGATCGACTATAAGTCAAAGAATACAAATCATATAATAATATTGGCCAGGACGCAGGAAGGGTTAAAGAATCTCTATAAACTAGTATCCTTTTCACATTTGAATTATTTCTATAAGAAGCCAAGAATACCAAAGTCAGTACTGACAGCCTACAGAGAAGGGCTGATTATTGGATCGGCCTGCGAAGCTGGCGAAGTATATCAGAGTATTTTGCAGCAGAAACCGGAAAGGGATATTGAACGTATTGCAGAGTATTACGATTATCTTGAGATCCAGCCTCTTGCAAACAATCAATTCCTTATAGACAACGGTACAGCTGCCAATGCCGAGACTTTGAAAGAAATAAACCGTAAGATAATTGCGATTGGAAAAAAGTTAAATAAGCCGGTTGCGGCCACCTGTGACGCTCATTATGCCGATCCGGAGGAGGCACTATACCGAAAAATATTGATGGCCGGCCAGGGATACAAGGATATTGAAGGCGATAAGGGGCTTTATCTCAGAACAACAGAGGAGATGATCGCTGAATTTGAATATCTTGGTGATGAGCTTGCAAGAGAAGTAGTGATAGAAGCAACAAATCATATTGCGGATATGATTGAAAAGATAGTTCCTGTTCCGAGCGGAAAATTTCCTCCTAAAATCGACGGTGCGGATGTACGGCTGAGAAAACGCTGCATTGAAACCGCTTTAAGCATATATGGCGACCCGCTTCCTGAACTGGTGCAAAAGCGGCTTAACCGGGAATTAGATTCCATCATTAATAATGGCTATGCTGTTATGTACGTTACTGCGGAAATGCTTGTTCAAAAATCAATATCAGATGGTTACCTGGTAGGTTCCAGAGGTTCTGTGGGATCTTCTTTCGCAGCAACCATGGGCGGTATTACTGAAGTAAACCCGCTTCCGCCGCATTACATATGCCCGAATCCGGAATGTAAATCCTCTGAATTCATTCTGGATGGAAGCTATGACTGTGGAATTGATATGCCGGATAAGATATGTCCGAAATGCGGTACTGTGTATTATAAAGACGGCTTTAATATTCCTTTTGAAGTTTTTCTAGGGTTTGAAGGGGATAAGGAGCCGGATATCGACTTAAATTTCGCAGGTGAATATCAGCCGGTGGCACATAAATACGTGGAAGACATATTCGGGAGAGAAAATGTATTTCGCGCCGGCACAATCGGCACCGTAGCAAGTAAAACAGCTTTCGGCTTTGTAATGAAATATTTTGAAGAACGCCAGCAGCCGATAAATAAATGGGAAGCGGACAGATTGACAGAATGCTGTACGGGCGTCAGAAGAACGACAGGCCAGCATCCCGGCGGTATCATAATTGTACCGGAAGGCCATGAAATCTATGAGTTTTGTCCGGTTCAGCATCCTGCAAATGATATGAAAACAGATATAGTGACCACGCATTTTGACTATCATTCCATAGATGAAAACCTGCTAAAACTGGATATTTTAGGACACGATGTTCCTTCTATGATAAGGCAGCTTCAGGATATGACAGGTGTAGATCCTTTGAAAGTACCGCTGAAAGATAAGAGGGTGGACAGCATTTTTAACGGAATCGAAGGCCTTGATATCAAGGATCCCAACTATGAATTTGTGCACGGAAGCTATGGGATCCCGGAGTTTGGAACGAAGTTTGTACGTCAGATGCTGGACGATACTAAGCCGGCAATGTTTGCTGATCTGGTTCGAATTTCCGGTTTTTCTCATGGGACTGATGTATGGATCAACAATGCACAGGAATTTATTCGTGATGGTTCTGCTACCATGAAGGACGCAATATCAACAAGAGATGACATCATGAACTATCTTATTCAAAAGGATATCCCCAACAAGACCGCATTTAAAATCATGGAAAACGTCAGAAAAGGTAAGGGTATTACACAGGAGGAAGCAGACCTTATGACTGAGCACAATGTTCCGGAATGGTACATAGAATCATGCAGAAAGATAAAGTATATGTTCCCTAAAGCTCATGCAGTGGCTTACGTAATGATGTCATACCGCATTGCGTATTACAAGGTATATCATCCTGTAGAATTCTATGCAGTGTTCTTTACTACAAAAGTGAATGACTTTGACGCAGAGACTATATTAAAGGGTTCAAAAGCGGTACAAGATAAGATAAAAATGATTGAGACAAAGGGTAAGAATGCCTCTAAAAAAGAAATGGAAGAATTAACTGTGCTGGAAGCATCTTATGAAATGTATGCCCGTGGCTATGAATTTTATCCTGTTAAGATAGGCAGATCACATGAAACCCGCTTTTTCTCTGATGAAGGAAAAGTAAGGCTGCCATTTGTAGCACTTTCAGGGGTCGGAGAGAATGCTGCGAAAGCTATCGCTTTAGAATATACGAAAAAACCCTTTCTTTCAGTCGACGATCTTAGAAGCAGGGCAAAACTGAATAGGACGGCAATTGAAGCACTAATAAACCAAGGCGTTCTATCTGATTTGCCGGAATCGGATCAGCTAAGTCTTTTTTGAGAAAAAACTTGCAATATCAAGGCTTTTGTGCTACTCTTATAAGGTAGTAAAAATCTTGACTTGTGAATGCAAAAGAGTGGGCAATCCCACTCTTTCACTTTTATAATCAGCTTAAGGTTGAGCAACAGGTGTTTCAAAACCTTTGACAAAGCTTAATATATTCAAAAGGAGCAGGAGATGGCAAAGACTAAAATAAAAGAGCTCGTTGCAGAAGAGCTTGCAGAGTTTTTAGAAAAAAACGGGTATGAGCTGTACAACGTCGAATTTATAAAGGAAGGAAAGGACTGGTTCCTTAGAGTCTTTATCGACAGGGCGGAAGATGCTTCAGGTATGGTGATTGGAACGGATGATTGCGAGAAAGTAAGTCGATACTTAAGTGCAAGAATGGATGAATTGGATCCTATCGAGCAAAACTATTATCTCGAGGTATCCTCACCGGGAATAGATAGAGCACTGATTAAGGAAAGTGATTATACAAGATTTGCAGGACGTTATGTAGATGTCACTTTATATCAGGGAATGAACGGAAGAAAGACACTTTTCGGCAAGCTTGCAGGTATAAAGGATGGAAGTCTGGTAATAACGGACGAAAAAGAAAACAGAATTGAAATACCAATGGAAAAAGTTGCAAAGGCCAGATTAGCCATAACGTCATTTATTTAGGAGGGGTATTGAAATATAATGAACAGAGAATTTATTAAGGCAGTAGAAGAATTAGAAAAAGAAAAAGAGATATCAAAAGATCTTCTTATTGAGGCAATAGAATCTGCCCTTGTATCTGCATATAAGAAAAACTATGGGACTTCTCAGAATGTCAGAGTGAATATCAATAAAGAAACCGGTGATATTGATGTTTTTATGCGAAAAGATATCGTGGATAAAATTCAGGATAATCTGGTAGAAGTATCAATCGAAGAAGCTCAGGAGATCGACCCAAAGTATCAGGTCGGAGATATATTGGAAATACAAGTCACACCAAGAGATTTTGGAAGAATCGCAGCTCAGACAGCAAAGCAGGTAGTTGTTCAGAGAATTCGTGAAGCGGAGAGAGGTCAGATATACGACGATTATTCTAACCGCCAGTCGGAGATAGCGACCGGAATAATTCAAAGAATCAGCAATGATACAGTTTTTATAAATATGGGAAGAACAGAAGGCATTTTAGCTGCGACAGAACAAGTTTACGGGGAGAAATATGTTGTAAACAACAGAATAAAAGTATACATCATGGATGTAAAGAAGACAACAAAAGGCCCGCAGGTTTACCTTTCAAGATCGCATCCGGGATTGGTTAAAAGATTGTTTGAACTTGAGGTTCCTGAAATACAGGATGGAATTGTAGAAATTAAAAGCATTTCAAGAGAAGCGGGATCCAGAACAAAGATGGCTGTGTATACGTCAGATGAAAATGTAGATCCTGTAGGTGCATGTGTCGGTTCAAGAGGAACAAGAGTCCAGGCAATCGTAGATGAGTTGTTTGGTGAGAAAATCGATATAATCAATTGGAGCGATGACCCTGAAAAACTGATAAGCAGTGCATTAAGTCCGGCTAAGGTTGAAAAGGTCATAATCAATGATGACGGAAAATCGGCGACTGCTATAGTCCCGGATTACCAGTTATCTCTTGCTATAGGAAAAGAAGGTCAGAATGTGAGACTTGCTGCGAAGCTTTGCGGTTGGAAAATTGATATTAAAAGTCATTCACAGTTCTTTACCGATGAAACAAATGATTTTGATCACTTTGACGACTTTGATGATACAATCGGGGAAAATATTGACGGTATTGATGAGAGTGATTTAACAACTGAAGAATAAATATATTGAAAAACAGTATTAAAAGGAGGTGCCTCTGTGAAAACGAAGAAAATTCCAATGCGAAGATGCGTAGGATGCATGGAGTCAAAACCAAAACGTGAGCTGATTCGAATCGTTGCGGATAATGGCATACCAAAAATCGATGAGTCCGGAAAGGCAAACGGCAGAGGCATTTACTTATGCCCCGATGAGGGCTGCTTTATAAAAGCCAGGAAGAAAAAGGCCATAGGAAGAAGTCTGGATATTACTCCGGAAGATCAGGAACTTGATAATTTATTTAAGGAGTTGTCTTTGCATGAGAAAAAAAATTGACAGCTATTTAGGATTTGCTGCCAAATCTCAAAATCTGATTTCCGGTTATCATACATGCTTATACAGTATAAAACAAAAAAGACTGAAGTTATTAATCCTATCGGAAGATCTGTCAGAAAACACAGTAAAAAAACTGACAAAGCTTTCGGAAGAAAACGGAATTCCATCACGTATCTATGGAAAAACAGATGAGCTTTCAAAAGCTACAGGCAACCGGGAAAGAGGAGTATTCGGCATTACGGATATCAACTTTGCAGATATAATATTAAAAGAAATCGATGGGAAAGCGCCGGGTAGAGGTTAAAAGGAATGGAGGTGTTCTTATGTCAAGTATAAAAGTACATGAATTAGCAAAAGAACTGAATATGACAAGCAAAGAATTGTTAGAAAAAATAAATAATATGGGTATTGATGCCAAAAGTCATATGAGTATATTGGCTGATATAGATGCCATTGCAATCAGGAATACAGTTTTAAGGAGCAAAAGCGGTTCGGAAACAAAAATAGTTAAGGTCGCGCCAAAGAAAACAGAACCGAAACAAGATAAGGAAGAAGTTAGGGTGGTTGTTAAGGCTGCTGTTAAGCCAAGTATCAGTCCAGAGGCAATAAAAGCAAGACCTGAAGCAAAATCACAGGGCAATCAGAATAAAACGGCTTATGATAAGCAAAAATATCCAAATAAAAGCAGTCAAGCATCATCTAACCTGTCACAAGAGAAAAATCAAAGGGCTAAAGAAAGCACACCGCAAATGCAGCAGCAGAGATCGGACCAGAATGCACAGTCATCTCAACAGAGGATTGCGCAAAATACACTAAAGATACAGCAGAGGTCGGAGCAAGATACGACACCGACGCAGCAAAAGTCGGCACAGGATACACGCTCATCACAGCAAAGACCTGCACAGGACACACGCTCATCGCAGCAAAGGCCGGCACAGGGCACGCAGACAAGAACGGATTATCGACAAAGACAGGAACAGCATAATCCGGTTGGGGAGAGACAAAATTCCCAGGCACAGCCAACCGAACGCAAAGATGCACAGCATAAACCTGTAGACACGAGACCTGGTGAACAGAAGCCCCAAGGAGGACAACGACCGCAGCAGAGAACCGGTCAGCAGCAGCAAGGAGTACAGAGACCTCAGCAGAAAGCCGGTCAATCATTGCAGGATGGTCAAAGATTACAGGATGGTCAAAGACCCCAGAATAAAACTGCAAACAGACCCGTCGAACAGAAACCACAAAGTGGTCAGAGATCGCAACAGCAGGCAGGAAGACCGAACCATGGACAACAAAAACCCGGATCCAGCAATCAACAGTCATCTTATCAGAAGCCAGGGAGAGGGAGCAAGCAACAGGGTGTATCAGGAGGCAGCGCACAGCATAAACCAAAACAACAGCCAAAACCTGTCGAGCCTGAAATCAATCTGGCCGATCTACCCCCGGGGACTAAGATCATCAATGTACCTATTACAGTAGCTGGTCTTGCCGATCAGATAGAAAAGACCACATCGCAGGTCATCATGGCATTGATGAAACTTGGAATTATGGCAAATATCAATCAGAATGTTGATGAAGATACAGCCATTCTCCTAGGAGAAGAGCTCGGTGTCAATATCGTTGTCGGTAAAGTTGAAGAAGAGGTAGTTGAAGAGGGACTGGAGTTATTTAAGGATAAAGAAGAAGAATTAATTAACAGGGCTCCGATCATAGCTGTAATGGGCCATGTCGATCACGGTAAGACATCATTGCTTGATGCGATAAGAAAAACAAACGTAACCGCATCTGAATCAGGCGGAATTACACAGCATATCGGTGCTTCAGAGGTCTTTTCAAAAGGTCAGAAAATAGTACTTTTGGATACACCGGGACATGAAGCCTTCACTGCAATGAGAGCAAGAGGTGCACATGCTACGGACATTGCCGTTTTGGTTGTAGCTGCGGACGACAGTGTTAAGCCTCAGACCATAGAAGCAATCAGTCATGCCAGAGCCGCAAACGTTCCAATCATAGTTGCCATCAACAAAATAGATAAGCCCGGCGCCGATTTGACAAGAGTAAAACAGGATTTGACAGAAAAAGGGGTTCTTATTGAGGAATGGGGAGGGGACACGATCTGTGTTCCAGTGTCTGCAAAGACAGGTGAAGGAATCGACTCTTTGCTTGAAATGATTTTACTTCAGGCTGAGGTCTTGGAATTAAAGGCGAATCCAAACCGTCTGGCTATGGGTACTGTTATCGAAGCCAGACTGGATAAAAATAAAGGTCCGGTAGCGACACTTCTTGTATTGAACGGGACGCTCCAGGCGGGAATGAGTGTCGTTGCGGGAACTCGCTCCGGGAAAATCAAGGCGATGACCAACTACAAGGGTGATGCCATCAAAAAGGCAGGCCCTGCAACAGCAGTTGAAATCCTTGGATTGACCGATGTGCCTGAAGCAGGAGACGAATTTAATGCAGTCAAGGAAGATAAGCTGGCGAGAGAGATAGCTGAAAACCGAAGACTCAAACAGAGAGAAGAAGTAATGGCGAGAAATTCCAGTACGACTTTAGAGCAGCTCTTCAGTCAGATACAGGAGGGTGAAGTAAAAGAACTTAATCTGATTATAAAAGCTGATGTACAGGGATCCGTAGAAGCATTGACTCAATCTCTGGAAAAGCTTAAAAATGAAAATGTAAAGGTTAAGATTATTCATACAGGAGTCGGCACAGTCACAGAGTCGGATATAATGCTGGCAAATACCTCCGGAGCAGTTATTATTGCTTTTAATGTAAGACCCAGCTCTGCAATATCTTCCATGGCAGAGCGTGAAGGTGTAGAAATAAGAACGTATCGCGTAATTTATGACGTTATTGACGATGTAGAAGCAGCAATGAAGGGTATGCTTGATCCCGTATTTAAAGAAGTAGTAATGGGCAAGATAGAAATCAGGAATACCTTCAAGGTTCCGGGTGCCGGAATCATTGCCGGGGCCTATGTAATGGAGGGCAAAGTTCAAAGAAATGCTGAGATCAGACTTGTCAGAGATGGTATCGTAATCCACGAAGGTAAAATTTCATCTCTCAAGAGATTTAAAGATGATGCTAAAGAAGTTGCTCATGGGTATGAATGCGGTATTGGTATAGAAAACTACAATGACATTAAAGAAGGGGATATCATCGAAGCGTTCAAGATGGAAGAAATAGAAAGAAAATAAACTGAAAGATAATAGAAGGAGCAAAAATGGGTAAAGGATATAGGCAAGGCCGACTGGGTGAAGAAATCAGGAGAATCGTCAGCGAACTGCTTATCAGGGAAATTAAGGACCCCAGGCTATCAGGAATTGTCACTGTATCTGCCGTTGATGTAACAGAAGATGGAAGCTATGCGACAATTTACATTACAAAATTAGGCAGCGATGTTACTGAAGAAACCGGTGATGATGAAAAAAATGACGTACTGACAGCATTCAAAAGTGCTAAAGGACTGATCCGTAGAGAAATAGGACGACAGATAAAACTGAGACATGTACCGGATCTATCATTTAAAATGGATACATCCCTGGAATACGGGAGACATATATCAAAGTTGATCGATGAACTTGGCATTGAAAAATCGGAAGAAAAAGATGAATAAAGATATATTGAAACAGATCGCCCAAAAACTTAAAGAAGCAGAAACAGTATTAATGTATCCTCATGTCGTTATGGATGGGGATACTTTAGGTTCCTCAATAGCCTTATGCATAGCACTCAGAAAGCTTGGGAAAAAAGCATATATCCTTATCGAAGATAAAATTCCCGCTTATCTTTTTTTCCTGGAAAAAGATTACTGTACTTACGATCAACAGATTATCGATGCACCTGATGTGTCTATCGCAATTGACTGCAGTGATATAGAGCGATTTTTAGAACGGAAAGAAAAGTTTCTGACGGGAAAAGTCAGCATAAGCATAGATCATCATATGACGACTAAATTGTTTGCTGATTTCAATTATATCGATGAAAATGCTGCGGCAACAAGCGAGATTATTTTAGATCTGATCAGGCTTTTAGATGTTGAGATAGATATAGAAATCGCAGAGTCAATTTATACTGCCATTGTCACGGATACAGGCAATTTTCAATATACAAATACAACGAAACACACACATCTTATAACAGCAGAACTTTTTGACATCGGCATAAATTTGGAAAAGATCAGTGTGGAAATCTATCAGAATATCAGGCTTGAACAGCTGAAAATAGCCAGTGTGGTATTTGATAATATGGCGATGTTATATAATGGTAAGGGAAATATCGCTTTTGTTACCCAGGAAATGCTCAAAACAACAGGTGCACTAATGGAAGAAACAGAAGGGATCATAGGAACTCTCAGAAACATCAGCGGTGTGGAAATCTCAGCCTTCTTAAAAGAAAAGCGGATTAACGAAATTAAGGTTGGCTTAAGGGCTAAGACCTATGGTGATGTTTCGGCAATAGCTCAGGCATTTGGCGGAGGAGGTCATAAGAAAGCTGCAGGATGCACATTGTATACTTCTCTTGAGGATGCTAAAAAACTGGTTTCAGATGCAATCATAGCTCATCTGGAGGAAGCAGATAAAAAGCTAAGAAGGACGGGAAACTGAAAGAATTATGATAAAAGAAGGAATAATCAATCTGCTAAAACCAGCCGGTATGACTTCCAGCGATGGAGTTAATCTGCTTAGAAGGCTTACAGGGATTAAAAGGATAGGACATACCGGCACACTTGATCCCATGGCAGTTGGAGTACTCCCCTTGTGTATCGGGAGCGCTGCACGTATCAACGAGTATCTGGATTTGGATTATAAGAAATATCGCTGTGAAATGCAGCTTGGGTTAGAGACAGATACTCAGGATATCTGGGGGACCGCTATCAGCTGTGACAACAGTACGGATATGCCAGATGAGAGCAAAATCAGGGAAGCGTTAAGCAGTTTTCAGGGTGTGATTTACCAATATCCGCCTCAGTATTCAGCAGTACGAGTCAATGGAAGACGGTTATATGAATATGCAAGGCGTGGAGAAACCGTTGAAATAAAACCAAGGCAAGTTAACATAAGAAGCATTACGGTTATTCGAATGGAATTAGACAGAAAACGTGTGACTTTTGATGTGGAATGCTCAAAAGGGACATATATACGGACGATATGCCATGACACCGGAAAGATTTTAGGATGCGGTGCGGTAATGAGCTGTCTGATTCGAACTGCCAGTGGAGCATTTATACTGAGTAATACAGCAACGATAGAAGAACTGGCAGAAAACGGCCCTGAACGGTACCTGCTAAAACCTGATTTCCCTCTGATTCATTTCGGACAGGCTACTGTTAACACAGAGAAGGCGAAATGGTTTATTAATGGGGGGCAGCTCAAAATATCAGATGTTTGCATCCTCAAAGAACCGGAATACAAAAACAAAGAAGGCGGATTTAACATTCGAAAAGAATACAAAACTGCTTATAACGTCTATGTAGATAAAGATGAGGCATCAGCAGATACCTGCAGATTTTTAGGTGTTGCATTCTATGACGAAAATAATAATAAATTAATTGCGGATAAAATATTTTATCGGACAGGGTGTCAAACATGAAACAATTTTACTCATTGGACGAGATAAGAAATATAAAAGAAACCGTCGTTGCTTTGGGGAATTTTGACGGTGTGCACAAGGGCCATCAGGAACTTATAAGAAGGACGGTAAAAAGTGCAAAAATGGCCGGACTTAAAAGTGCAGTGTTTACTTTTGCCAACCACCCCAAAAATGTACTTGCAGGCAGGCCTGTAATTAAAAATATATTGTATCTTGAAGATAAGGCAGAAATCATAAAATCATTTGGAGTGGACTATCTCTTTTCTCTCGAATTCAATGAGATCATACAACATCTGTCAGCGGAGGAATTTGTTCAGAAGCTGTTGGTCGAAGCATTTAAGATGAGAGAGGCATATTGCGGTTTTAATTATCATTATGGCTATAAGGCGGAAGGAAGCTCGGAAACATTGATAAAAGCCGGCCTGAGATATGGTTTTGGTATTCATGTTCTTGAGCCGTATAGAATAGACGGCAATCTGGTAAGCAGCACCTTGATCAGGGAATTGATCGCAGAAGGCAAAGTCAGCGAATGCAAAAAATATATGGGAAGAAATTATTCGGTAGGAGGTGAGGTTGTTATCGGTAATAAAATCGGCAGGACAATAGGCTTTCCTACATCAAACCTGCTGATAGATGAGGCCATGGTCACGCCTTCTCATGGAGTATATGTGACATATTGCAAATATAACGGAGCAGTCTATAGGGGAATAACGAATGTCGGTATCAAGCCAACTATCGGAGACAATAAAAAGAACATTGAGACCCATATTTTTAATTTCAGCACAGAGTTGTACGGAAAACAGATTCGGGTGGAATTTCTTGAAAGATTACGACCGGAAATAAAATTCAAAAGCGTGCAGGAACTGTCAAAACAGATAGAAAATGACTGCAAAGAAGCGGAACTATATCATCAGAAACTGGATATGGCATTGATAAAATAGAATAATATAATAAGTGTTATCATTTCTCGCTTGACATTATGCATTTTAGCGAATATTATGGCTATAACTATTAATAGCGAAAAAGCGATGACAGAGGAAAGTAAAAATTTGGGACCTGACAGGGATTGTCTATCACTGACTGGAAATGGACATCAGAGAAGTTATTTTGAAGTTCCCTCTTGAGCTCCGGGCTGAACAATATAAGAGTAGGCTCAGGCGTATTCCCACGTTACAGGGATAGAATATCAAGTGTAAGACTTTGTATTCGAAAAGAGAGCAGTACTATTGAGTACTGAATTAAGGTGGTATCGCGGAAGATATGAATAATAACTTTTCGTCCTTGTATAGGGGCGGAAGGTTTTTTGCTTTACAGGACTTTTTTGCTATTTCTCTAAGTATTTGAGTGAAGGAGAAGATAAAAAATGATTATTGTATTAAAAGATGGTACGACACAGGAAGATATTAATAAAATAGCCGGATGGCTGAGCCGTTATCATGTTGAGGTTTGTCCTATAGTTGGAGCGGAGACGACCGTTCTCGGAATTGTAGGCGATACTACTTCGATAGACCGAAATTCAGTCTACCTGAGTGAGTATGTCGATAAAATCATAAAAGTGCAGGAGCCGTATAAACGAGCAAACAGAAAAATGCATCCCGAGGACACTACAGTAAATGTCGGCGGAGTGAAAATAGGAGGAAAAAGGATTGTTGTTATGGCAGGACCGTGCTCTGTCGAAAGCGGAGATCAGATAGTCGACATTGCACTGCACATAAAAGAGTCAGGAGCAGCTGTGATCCGGGGCGGGGCATGGAAGCCCAGAACCTCGCCGTATTCATTCCAGGGATTAAAAGCTGAAGGGTTGGATCTGCTGAATCTTGCGAAAGCAGAAACAGGTCTGCCAATCGTAACAGAAATAACTAATCCGACGCACGTGGAAAAATTCATCGGAAAAGTCGATTGTTTTCAAGTTGGAGCCAGAAATATGCAGAACTATGAATTACTGATAGAATTAGGCAAAGCAAGAATACCTGTACTTTTAAAGAGAGGTTTTTCTAACACACTTGAAGAGTTTCTAATGTCGGCCGAATATATATTAAGCGGCGGAAATGAAAATGTGATATTATGTGAAAGAGGAATTCGCACAAATGAAACATTTACAAGAAACACATTAGACATAAGTGCAATTCCGGCATTAAAAAAAATAAGCCATTTGCCCGTAATTGTTGATCCGTCACATGCTTCAGGAAAAGCATGGATGGTTGAATCCCTGTCAATGGCTTCTATTGCTGCCGGAGCTGACGGACTGATGATCGAGGTTCATAACGATCCTGAAAATGCCTTGAGTGATGGGGCACAAAGCCTGACATACGAAATGTTTGATAATGCCATGAAAAAGCTGAAATCCATTGCTGCGGTGTTAGATAGGGAATTATAGATTATGAAGGTTTTGAAATTAAATGGAAAACAGAATACATCTCAAATCATCATCGGAAATGGAGTTTTTAAACAGGCTGCCGAATTTTTATGTGGGATATACACCGATCAGAACAGTCCTTCCGCTATCTTGATAATAACAGATTCCAATGTGGCCGGGATCTATCTTCAATATCTTGAAGATAATTTAGCTGAATTGGATATTCCGGTGTACCACCATGTTATTCCGGCAGGAGAGGAATATAAAAATCTTGAGACGATATCAAGTATATATGATACACTTGCTGACAGCCGATTCGGAAGGGACGATATGATTATTGCCCTCGGAGGAGGGGTGACAGGCGATACGGCAGGTTTTGCTGCCGCCACTTATATGAGGGGGGCACGCCATCTAATGCAGATCCCGACAACCTTGCTGTCACAGGTAGATTCATCAGTAGGTGGGAAAACCGGTGTAGATCTGCCCCAGGGTAAAAATATGGTGGGCGCATTCAGACAGCCGGATCTGGTGCTCATCGACCCACAAGTACTGTGTACGCTGCCGGGCGATGTGTTTCGAGCCGGGCTCGCTGAAGTCATCAAGTATGGGTGTATATGGGACCCGGAGATACTTGATATGGTTTCCGGAGAAAATATTACAGCAGGGTTGGAAAATTTAATAGAACGATGCGTTAGTATTAAGATAAAAATAGTTGAAGAAGACGAAACTGAGAAAGGGCTCCGAAGGATACTGAATTTTGGGCACACCATTGGTCATGGCATCGAAAAACTGGGAGACTTTGCAGAGTATTCACACGGTGAAGCTGTGTCAATCGGAATGGTATCAGCGATAAAATTAGGAGAGAGCCTGGGAATTACGAAAAAGGGGAATTACAGCAAGCTCAAAGCAATCTTGCATTCCTGCGGTCTTCCGACAGAGTTGACTTATTCAGTTGAAGATATATATAAGGCGATATTGCTCGATAAAAAGAAACAGGGAGATAGTTTAAATTTTATTTTTATCAATGATATCGGCAAAGCACTTGTTAAAAAAATTCCGGTTGCAGAATTATTAATAATGATGAAAGTGTTAGGTGATTGAAATGGGGAGCACTTGGGGAAATCAACTGAAAATATCCATATTCGGGGAATCGCATGGAAAAGGTGTAGGCGTTGTCATCGATGGGTTTCCTGCCGGAATAGACTATGACATAGAGATGATAAACAAAGAATTGTCAAGAAGGGCTCCTGGTAAGAACAACCTGACGACAGGGAGGAAAGAAGAAGAAGAACCTGTCATATTATCCGGTATTATAAATAATAAGACAACAGGAGCTCCAATTTGCATGTTGATACGTAATTCTGATACTCAAAGCAAGGACTACGAACAGTTCAGAGTGATTCCGCGTCCGGGACACAGCGATTATGCAGGACATGTGAGATATCGCGGTTATAATGATATTCGGGGGGGCGGACATTTTTCAGGAAGGCTTACAGCACCCCTTGTCTTTACAGGAGCATTATGTAAATCCTTTTTAAGAAAGAATCACAATGTAGAAATCTTCTCCCATATTTATCAAATAGGTGAAGTCTTTGACGATCTTATTGATCCTACATCGATTGACCGTAAACTTATGAATCAATTGCAGATGAAAGAAATCCCTGTTTTTTCTGATGAAGCGGCAGTGAAAATAAAGGAAACAATAACGAATGTGAAAAACGATCTTGACTCTATCGGAGGTGCGATCGAATGTGCGGTTATCGGTGCAGAGCCGGGTATAGGCAGTCCGATTTTTCAGAATGTGGAAAGCCGAATCGCATCAATTCTTTATAGTGTTCCTGCAGTAAAGGGCGTTGAGTTTGGATTGGGCTTTGCTATTGCCGGAAAACGAGGTTCCGAGGTCAATGACTGTTATGCTATGGATGGCAGCATGATACGGACGAAAACTAACAACAGCGGCGGTATATTGGGAGGAATCACAAATGGTATGCCAATTATCGTCAGAACAGCTTTCAAGCCGACACCTTCTATCGGAATAGAGCAGACAACTTTGAACGTAAAGACATGCGAAACAGAGACTCTTAAGATTCGAGGGCGGCACGATCCGTGCATTACCTTGCGTGCACCGGCAGTGGTTGAGGCAGCTGTGGCTGTTGCAATGATGGATTTATATTTGGAGGCTTACGGGTATGACGCTAAATGAATTAAGGAAAAAAATCGATGAAATTGATCTCAATATAAAAGAATTGTTTTTAAAGAGAATGTATATAGCAGAGGAGATTGCCAGTATAAAATTCCATACGGGAGACAAAATACTAAAACCGGAAAGAGAAGAAGAGCTTATTGAAAAACTCAGCTGTGATATAGAAGAAGATTTCAAGCCTGCCTACTCATCACTTTTAAAAAAACAGATGGAAGTCAGCAGATGCCGCCAATACCAAAAAATGCTTAAGCTTGGGGTAGATTACCGTCTCGCATACAATGAGGAGACGCTTATGGCGAAATCAGTCTGCTTTCAAGGTATTCCAGGCTCGTATTCGGAAATGGCCGTGAGAGATATATTCCCCGATATTGATGCTTACCCCGTTGATTCTTTTGATGATGTATTTCAAAGCATCAACAGCGGAAAACATCAGGCAGGAGTCGTGCCCATGGAAAACACCACGGCGGGCGGCGTATATGAGGTCTATGACCTGCTAAGACAGTATGATTTATTTATTAATTATATTGATATCGTAAAGGTAGATCATTGCCTTGCGGGCATTAAAGGCGCATGTTTGGGAGATATAAAAGAAGTTTGCTCACATCCTCAGGCTATAGCTCAAAGTGCAGAGTATCTCAAAAAGCATGGAATTAAAGCTATTGCAGGCAGCAATACCGCAATCGCCGCAAAGGATGTTGCTTTGAGAAATCAGAAAAGCAGAGGCACTATATGTTCGCGGGACGCTGCGGAACGTTATGGTCTTAATATTCTGATGGAAGGAATCAATCATAAAAAAGATAACGCAACAAGATTTGCAGCTGTCTCAAAACAGCTGATAGTTCAAGAAAATCACGATAAAATCGCAGTTGTATTTGCATGTCAGAACCGAAGCGGCAGCCTGGCAGGAGTTTTAGGCATATTTGCAGATTATGGCGTAAATCTGACCGGGATACACGCAAGGCCGGACGGGAAAAATCCATGGGAGTACATTTTTTATGTGGACCTTACGGGGAACCTGAAAGAGGAACGGATAAGAGCATTGTTTTATCAGCTCACGGAAGAACTGCCCTTTGTAAAAATTATCGGAAGCTATCACAGTTAAATTGTAACAGGAGATACTTAAATGGAAATTAACCCTTCAAAGGGCCTGCAAGGGACTTTAACAGTTGCGGCGGATAAATCCATATCCCATCGGGCCGTAATACTGGGTTCTATTGCAAAGGGAAAAACTATTATCCGCAATTTTTTGAACGGAGAGGACTGCCTGTCAACCGTTGACTGTTTTCGAGAAATGGGGATACCAATTGAAATACAAGGCGATCAAGTATCAATAGAAGGAAATGGACTATACGGCTTGAAGGCTCCCAAAAGTATTCTCTATACCGGGAACTCCGGAACAACTACGAGATTGCTCTGCGGTCTATTAGCACCACAAAGATTTTCTTCTGTTATTGACGGAGATGCTTCAATCCGAAAAAGGCCAATGAAACGTGTTATCGAACCTTTGCTGAAAATGGGCGGGATAATTTACGGCACAAATGAAGACTATGTTCCTATTACCATCAAAGGGACTGAACTTGAAGGAATTGAATATGCCATGCCGGTTGCAAGTGCACAATTGAAATCAGCCATATTGCTTGCAGGTCTTTACGCACGTGGGAAAACCACTGTTATTGAACCGAAACCATCAAGAAATCATACTGAACTAATGATCAACGGCTTTGGCGGAAGCCTTGAAGTTGAAAAAAACAGAATTACAGTCAGACAGGCAGATGAGCTATTATGCCGTGAAATTGCCATACCGGGGGACATATCTTCCGCAGCATTTTTTATGGTTGCTGCGCTGATTATACCAAATTCCGAATTAAGGATTGAAAATGTAGGTCTGAATAAAACAAGGACCGGTATTATTGATGTGTTAAGAACTATGGGAGCCTCTATAGTGATTGAGAATTTTATGGATGAAATTGAGCCATCGGGTGATCTGATAATAAGATCTTCTTCGCTTCATGGTGTTGAAATAGGCGGTGAACTGATACCAAGACTTATCGATGAACTTCCCGTACTTGCAGTTGCCGCAGCATTTGCAGAAGGAAGGACTGTGATAAGAGATGCAGGGGAATTAAAAATAAAAGAGTCCGACAGGATATATGCGATGGAAAGCGGATTAAAAAAAGCCGGAGTGGAAGTCACATCTGCCGCAGACGGGATGACGATTGAAGGAGGCAGGGCAGTACGTGGAGCTGAATTTGAAACCTGGAAGGATCACAGGATAGCAATGTCTATGGCTGTTCTTGCACTGGCAGCAGAGGGAAAAAGCATTATCAAAGATTCACAATGTATAAAAATATCCTACCCGGATTTTTTCAATACGCTTAGTGACATAGAAAGGAGATAAAAATAAACTAAATAAACTTTACAATAAATTGCCGATATGATATCATTTATTGTCAAACAAAGATACCTTTAACTGAGTATTTCGAAGCTCCGACGTAGTACACGGATAGAGGTGAAATGAGAAAAGGAGAAATATCATGATTGATCACACAAAAAAAGCAAAAATTATTGATGAGTACAAAACAAAAGAGGGAGACACAGGTTCACCCGAAGTTCAGGTAGCGATTCTTACCTTTAGAATAAACGATCTGAATGAACATCTGAAGATTCACAAAAAGGACCATCATTCAAGAAGAGGTCTTTTGAAAATGGTTGGCCAGAGAAGGAATCTTCTTAATTACCTGAAAAACAAGGATGTAGATCGATACAGAGATTTAATTGCGCGATTGGGATTAAGAAAATAATTCCGATATGCAAAGGCGGGGTTTTCCCCGCCTTTTATTTGGTGAAAGATTAACAGGAGGAAGTTGTTAATGAGATTTGAAGATTACAGAACATTCAGGACCGCAATCGGCGGAAGATTATTGCAGTTGGAAATTGGTAAGGTTTGTGAGATGGCTAACGGAGCGGTCATGGTGAAATATGGCGATACCGTTGTCAATGTAACGGCTACGGCATCTGCAGAACCCAGAGCAGATATTGACTTTTTCCCTCTCAGTGTTGACTATGAGGAAAGAATGTATGCTGCGGGGAAAATACCGGGAGGATTTATAAAAAGAGAAGGAAGACCTTCAGAAAAAGCAATATTGAACTCAAGATTGATTGACAGACCGATCAGACCGCTCTTTCCAAAGGGCTTTTACAATGATGTACAGGTTGTCGCTACAGTTATGTGTGTTGACCCTGATTGCACTCCGGAAATTGTAGGAATGATAGGCTCATCTGTGGCTTTGTCCATCTCTGATATTCCGTTTGACGGCCCGACAGCGTCTGTATTGATTGGTTTAATCGACGGCAGATTCATTATAAACCCGACATTGGCCGAACGAGAAGTAAGTGATCTTCATCTGGTCGTATCCGGCACAAAGGAAGCGATCATGATGGTGGAAGCAGGTGCAAACGAAATACCTGAGGATGTTATCCTTGAAGGAATCATGTTTGCTCATGAAGAGATCAAGAAGATTATAGAGTTTATAGAAGAGGTTATTGACGAGGTAGGAAAACCGAAGAGAGAAGTTGTTCTTTACAAAGTTGACGAAGAAATTGAGGCGGCGGTCAAAGAATATGCATCAGATAAGATGAGAGCAGCAATCCAGACATATGATAAGCAGGAACGACTTGATAATATGGATGCTGTGGAAAAAGAAACAAAAGAACACTTCGCGGAAATATATCCGGATAACAAGAAGGATATAGCTGCGGTGTTATATAATATCACAAAAGAACAGGTAAGAAGCCTCATTTTGGATGACGGCATAAGACCTGACAACAGAAAACCCACAGAAATCAGACCTATCTGGTGTGAGACAGGGATTCTTCCGAGAACTCATGGGACAGGCCTGTTTAAGCGAGGTCAGACGCAAGTGCTGTCGATTACAACAGTGGGACCTTTAGGTGAAGCGCAGACCATTGATGGTATTGGAGATGAAGTCGAAAAGAGATACATGCACCACTATAACTTCCCTCCTTACAGTGTAGGGGAGGCAAAACCCATGAGAAGCCCCGGAAGGCGTGAGATCGGCCACGGTGCACTGGCGGAAAGAGCATTGATTCCTGTACTCCCGGACGTTGAGGAATTCCCGTATGCCATCCGTATTGTATCCGAGGTATTATCCTCAAATGGAAGTACTTCTATGGGATCTACCTGTGGAAGCACTCTGTCCTTGATGGATGCCGGAGTTCCGATCAAAGCTCCCGTCTCAGGTATTGCTATGGGTCTGATCGAAAGAGTGGAACCGGACGGTTCCAGTAAAATTACGATCCTTTCCGATATTCAAGGCATGGAAGACTTTCTGGGAGATATGGACTTCAAGGTAGCCGGTACCGCAAAAGGCGTGACTGCAATCCAGATGGATATCAAGGTACACGGACTCTCAAGACAGATCCTTCAGGATGCACTGAAGCAGGCGCGTGATGGCAGAATGTTCATCATGGATAGAATGCTGGAAGAAATCAAGGAGCCAAGAAAAGAAATGTCACCGTATGCGCCCAGAATCATCTCTATGCAGATCGATCCTGATAAGATCAGGACAGTAATCGGGCCGGGCGGCAAAACGATAAATAAGATTATTGCGGAGACGGGCGTTAAGATCGATATCAACGATGAAGGATTGATATACATCGCCGCACCTGATATGGAATCCGCCAATAACGGCGTCAGGGCCATCGAACTTCTTATAAAAGAAGTGGAAGTGGGAGAAATCTATGAAGGTAAGGTAACAAGACTTATGAACTTCGGGGCGTTTATCGAAATACTCCCGGGGAAAGAGGGATTGCTTCATATTTCCAAGATGGCTAAAGAAAGGGTGGAAAAGGTTGAGGATGTTATGAACGTCGGTGATATCGTAAAGGTTAAGGTAACAGAAATAGACAGTCAGAACAGGATAAATCTGACCAGAAAAGAATTGCTGGACTAGCATCACTGCATAAACTAATGTCATCCGAGAGCTATGTATCCTGCGAACCGAATAAAAACTAAGATATTAAATAAGCTATATCTAAAATCAGATATAGCTTATTTATGTTGTCTTGATTAGATTTCCTGAATACCCTTACGGCAATGCTCGAAACTTTGATATGATTATCGGGTCATATGGCAAAGTGTTTCCGGACATTGCCATACGGGTATTCGGGATCCTATGCTATGCCAAATATAATATCAAGCAGATTTTTGTAATGGAAGTGTAACGCTAAATGTAATGAATTGATGATAGAATAGTAAAAGATGAAACAAGAGTGAATTTGAAAGGCAATAAGGGGGTTATGGGGAAAATGGCATTCAGGAAAAGCAGAAGATTAACAGCCGTGATATTAACAGCAGCCATTCTGGCAGCAACATTTTTAAGCGGATTTACTTATCAAGATGGGATTGGCAGCATTTATTACGAAACAGAATCAGAGATTTTTAATGATGTTACATGTCATAAACAATTAGGCGGTCACAGTGTAAACGGCATAGAAAGGGCTTACTTTGTAAATGCCGACATACAAAACACCGAATTAATGCCATATGTTTTTGAAGGGGAAGTAACAGGGACATATACCATTGACACTATGGTCAATACACTTGAAAGTCAAGGGTATCATGTCATTGCAGGTATAAACGGAGATCTGTATGATACTGCAACCGGAACTTCGAAAGGACTGGTTATCCATGACGGAAAAATCAAAACATCAGGATATGCGCCGGAATATGTTATTTCTTTTGATAATGAAGGAGCGGCCTCACTGCAAAGGGCAGATCTGGAATATACGTTAAAAGGCATGATAAATGTTCCGACAACGGTCTTAATACCCCAGCCGGAGCCAACGCAGACAACAGACCCGTCCTCAGTTTTTACTACTGATTCCGCCGTTCAATCCGGGAATCCGGATGGCCAAACAAATAGCATTCAAACAGATAACGGGAAAGTTGAGATGAACGAACCGCCTGCTATGACCAAGCAGATCATATATGTGCCGACAGAATACAATGCAGCCATCGGATTTTTCAATGTGCCCCACGGTGAATCCAAAGCACTGCATCTTTTTAACAGGCAGTTCGCATCATCGACAAGGACAAATACGACCTCTGTTGAAGTCATTCTGGATGCCGGGTCGCCGGAAGATGCAGAATTATCAGTTGATAACACTTTCACAGCTACGGTTGTCAAGGTGATAAACGGCAACTTTAATACGGCGATTGGAGAAAATCAGTTTGTTCTTTCCACACCCGGAGACTCTTCCTATGCCGTTCAGCTTGCACAGCTGATTCCGGGAAGTACTGTTGAAATTTCAGTTAACGACAGGACCGGAGGATTGGAGGATAGTAAGGAGGCTATTGGTGTTTACTATGTTATGTGTGATAACGGACAGATAGTTTCAAACGGAACCAACGTAAATCCAAGAACTGCTATCGGTATCAAACCGGATGGAAGCCTTCTATTATATGTATTGGATGGAAGACAGCCAAACTTTTCGGCTGGACTTGGATTGACAGATATGATGAAACATATGATGGCATTGGGATGCAGTACTGTTGTTAATATGGATGGCGGAGGTTCTTCAGCCATGGTGATAAGAGAAGGCGGGATTGATAGACAGGCGGCTGTAAAAAACTCACCATCTTCAGGGGTCCAGAGAAAGACAACAAACGGCTTGTTTCTGGTATATAGAGATAAGGGGGGGACCAAAGCAGAGAATTTACATACTTATGTTAACAGCCCTTTAGCAATGCCGGGAGCAGATGTTCAATTGACCACTTATGCTTCGAATGATAAATACGAGCCAGTTCAATTAAGAAGAGGGGTAAACTATTTTGTAGACAATGATTCAGACAGTTACGTGGATGAAGGCGGTTTGTTTACTGCAGGTAGCAATATAGGTACTGAAGTCATCGATGTAGAAAGCGGAAATCTGAATGCGACGGTAAAAGTTGATATACAAGATGATATTACTTATACGACAAATGTGCAGAATTTGGTGATAGATCCAGGTAAAACTGCTGATATAAATGTGACGGCTAAATTCGGATATGCGCATATTACAAGTAAGGATAATCTCTTTACCTGGAGCTGTGATCCAAATATCGGAACTATCGATGAAAACGGCTTATACCAAGCAAGCAGTGAAACCGGAATATCAGGGAATATTTATGTTGATTACAAAGGAGACAAAAAGACTATACCTGTGCAGATCGGTGCCCCAATGATTGACTTTAATGATACGACGACACATTGGGCCAGAGAATATATTGGAAGGCTTGCGGCGCGGGGTATTGTCAACGGTATGGGCGAAAACCTCTACCTGCCGGATGATCCCCTTACCAGGGCACAATTCCTGACAATGCTTGCAAAGATGATATACGGTTTAGATACGATCCAGACAGCACCTGCAGGATTCACGGATGTGCCTGAGACGGAATGGTTCTATAACTATATAAACTGGGGCTTTGAAAACGGAATTGTACGAGGCATTGATGATGTGACCTTTGCACCGAACGAAAGGATAACAAGGGAGCAGATGGCAATAATGCTGGATAACTTTACAAGAAGCAATGAGATGATACTGCCTGAAAGCGGTGCAGACATAGCCGTTACAGACATAGCCTTGATTAGTCCATGGGCTGAGGAATCTGTCAACAAGATCATTTCATCCGGGATTATGAGCGGTTATCCGGAAGGTGATTACAGACCTCAAGGTCAAGCTACAAGAGCCGAAGCAGCAACAGTCATATACAAGTTGATCAACATTAGAGACAACATTGCTAAAGCAAGTCAATAATGAAATAAATTTCTACCCCCAAGCATAGAATGCTTTGGGGGTGTTTTTATGAAGACGAGTAAATTTTTGATTTTTATTGTATTTACAACGGTATTTGTCATATTTACATATCAGATTGTCACACTGGGAATGATTGTTCATGAGAATTATTCCGCAATGAAAAATGAGGGAGTTCAAATTCTGGCACCTAATGAGGAAGGAGTCGTTATTCGCAGCGGTCTGCCTAACAGCGGTCAGCTTACCTTCAGCTGCAATGTTGACTGGGGTGAAGGGGTAATTCCTGATTTGCTCAGAGTTCTTAGAGAAAATCAAATCAGCATAACCTTTTTTGTGAGCGGAAAGTGGGCAGAGAATAACCGAGAATTATTGAAGGAAATGTATGCTGCAGGTCATGAAATACAAAGTCATGGTTACAGTCATAAATTGAGTTCACAAAATTCAGTAGAAACCATAAAAGAAGAAATATTAAAAACAGAAAAGGTTATAATTGACATATTGGGGGTTAAAACAAATGTATTTGCACCGCCATCCGGGGACTATGACGAAACAACAGTGGAACTCTGCAGAAGTCTGGGTTATAAGATGGCATTATGGAGTGCGGATACAATAGACTGGAGGGAAGGTTCTACTTCCGAGGTAATAAAGAACAGGATTCTGAAAAAACATTTAAACGGAGCAATCGTACTTATGCATCCAAAAGAAGAAACAGTGAAGGCATTGCCTGATCTGATAAAAGAAATCAGAGCACAGGATCTGGAGATAGTACCTCTATATATGTTATCAAAATAAATATCATTATAGCGGAAAGGATCTGCTTAATATGCAAAGAAAATTATCAGTAGTAAATTTTCAACTGATGCGTTATAATGGTGCAATAAGTCTGGCAGAATGTTAAGTCGACAATTTTCTATGAAAAGATTTTAATGCAGTATGTTCAGTTGCATCATTGATATGCACAGGTATAAGAAAATTATCTACAGTCGACAATTTTCTACTAAGGCATTATAAAGATAACTAAGAAAGCGGTAAACAGTATGATAATAAATACAAAATTAAATTGTGGAGTCAGGATTGTTATGGAGAAAATACCATATGTGCAATCCGTTTCAATAGGGGTATGGGTAAGAGCCGGTTCTGTTGATGAAACACAAAAGAATTCCGGGATATCCCATTTTATTGAGCATATGCTTTTTAAAGGCACAGATAAAAGAAGCGCAAAAAAAATTGCTGAAGATGTGGACAAGATTGGCGGACAGATAAATGCATTCACAGGGAAGGAAGCCACATGCTATTATTTGAAAACGCTGTCACACAATATTGACCAGGCAGCTGATATACTTATCGACATGTTTATGCATTCGAGGTTTGACAAAGAGGAGATGGAGAAGGAAAAAAGAGTCGTCTATGAGGAAATTAAAATGATAGAAGATTCACCTGAGGATGACGCCCATGATATTATAAGTGAGCTGATATTCAAAGGGAACCCGTTTGCTAAGTCTATTATCGGAACTCCAAAATCTTTGCAGGGTATTACACAAAAATCAATAAGAAAATATATGGAGGAAGAGTACACAAGAGATAATATTGTTATCTCCGTGTGCGGCAGCTTCGACCCGGACCATGTCTGCAATCTGTTCGAGGGTGCGTTATCGAATCTAAAAGCCGAAAAAAAGCCCAAAGATTATGAAAAAGCAGAGTATAAAGCAAATTATAAGTCAAAAGTTAAGGATATCGAGCAGTCACACATCTGCCTGGGCTTGCAGGGAGTTTCCCTGGATGATGACAGGTATTATTCCTTGGTTTTGCTGAACAACATTATGGGCGGGAGCATGAGCTCAAGGCTTTTTCAGAATATCCGTGAGGAAAAAGGGCTTGCATATTCAGTTTATTCAATGTCAAGCTCATTCAGCAATACCGGCTATTTTAATATTTATGCCGGAGTCAGCCATGATAAAGTAAAGGAAGCGCTCATTGGGATCAAAGATGAGCTGATAATTCTGAAAAAGTGCGGGATTACATCCGAAGAACTTCAGACTGCCAAGGAACAGCTGAAAGGAAGTTATATCTTCAGCCTTGAAAATGTAAATGGAAGGATGTTTTCAATCGGAAAAAGCATGCTTCTGCTGGACAGGATATATACGCCGGAGGAGGTCATGGAAAGTGTTGATGCGGTAACAATGGATGATATATACGGTGTTTCCGACCTTATAACGGATATTCATAACTACAGCGGTATTCTTATTGGACGAAACAGGATAGACCTGAAAAAGGTTATTCAGGCATAGGATGAACTGCATGGAAAAGATCAAGATAAAATACCTGAATCAGGAAATAAAGAGATTGGAATACATCGATGGCAAATCCGACTGGATCGATCTGAGATCAGCGGAAAGGGTGGAACTGAAAGCTGGAGAATATAAACTGATTCACTTAGGCGTCGCAATGCAGCTGCCTGAGGGTTTTGAAGCCCACATCGTGCCAAGAAGCAGTACATTTAAGAATTATGGAATCATACAGTCAAATCACTGCGGTGTAGTAGACAATAAATACTGTGGACCCAACGACTGGTGGCACATGCCCGTATATGCAATAAGAGATACGATAATCGAAGTAAATGATCGCATCTGCCAATTCAGAATCGAAAAAAACCAGCCCGCCATAAGCTTTGAAGAAGTAAGAGAGCTTTCTGAAAAAGACAGGGGAGGTTTTGGAAGCACAGGGAAAAGGTGAATATATTTCTTTCATGCCGAATACAATATCATATTGTATTGTATTATAAAAACCATGAAAGGAATGAGGTATATGTTTAAATCGGGCAAAGATTGTCCATGCGATGAGATGAGAAATAATCAGGTATACGGTTTGGTAGATTATGGTCCGGAACCTTTTGTAATCAACATAGAAGAAGCAACCAAACGAAATAATACATTTCGCACTGCATTATGGACAGGTGATCATTTTCAATTGACTCTTATGAGTATTCCGCCAGGGGGAGATATCGGACTGGAGATACATCACGATGTCGATCAATTTCTGAGAATCGAAGATGGTCAAGGTGTTGTAAAAATGGGTTACAGTGAAGACAGCCTGGATTATCAGGAAAGGGTATGTGAAGATTTTATAATAATAGTACCTGCCGGTACATGGCACAACATTTACAATACAGGGAACAAAGCGCTGAAATTATATTCGATATATGCACCGCCGCAGCATCCTAAAGGTACCGTTCATGAAACCAAAGAAGATGCAATGGAAGCTGAAAATCATTAATATCAAATAATAGTTCGCCGACAATTTGAAAAGAAAATTGTCGGCGAACTTATGTCACGCAGCTTTGTTTTGCAAGTTTTTACTGCTATTTAATTTAACGAGCAAGCATAAAAGTATATTATGCGATGCTCCTTTTTTCTCTTTTGTTCATATACTGTACTGTTTAAGGCTTGCTGAACGATTTGGAAAAGGTTAAATTTCAGTTATTTAACCTTTTCGAATCCATGAAGTGCAAGGGCTTTACCTATCATTTATACCCATGCACTTCATGCGGCATAACTGTTGCTGATTGATGGTTATGCAGGTTCAGTCAACTGACAGAATGATAACAGGAGGGAGACATATGAACCAGGATAAAAGCTCACTAACAGCCGGAAAGAATGGTCCGGTACTGCTTCAGGATATCCGGCTTATTGAAAAATTGACCGGATTAGTCAGAGAACGAATTCCGGAAAGAATTGTTTTCTCAAAAGGTTCAGGAGCCCATGGTTATTTCAGGGTATATATGCCAATGAGTGATTTTACCAAAGCAGCATTTCTGCAGAATACTGACAGAAAGACCCCGGTATTTGTAAGATTCTCAACAATGACCGGCTCAAAAGGTTCTGCAGATACACTGCGTGACATAAGAGGCTTTGATGTAAAATTCTATACGACAGAAGGTAACTGCGATTTGCTCAGCATAAGCCTGCCTGTCTTTTTTATACGTGATGCCATTGGTTTCCCTGATCTGATACATGCAATAAAACCTTCTCCGCATACAAATATCACTGAACCTGGACGATTTTGGAAATATATATCAGAAACACCGGAAACAATACATGCAATAATATGGCTGTTCTCCGACAGAGGAACATTAAAAAGCTACCGACATATGGAAGGTTTTGGAATTAACACATATGTATGGGTGAATTCGAGCGGTCAGAGACAATTGGTAAGGTATCACTGGAAACCGATGCAAGGGGTAAAAAGCATCTCAAGACAAGAGGCCGAGTTCTTAGCAGGATTTGACCCGGATGCTGCTGCCAGAGATCTCTGTGACTCCCTCGAGAGAGATGAATTGACAGAATTTGAATTAAGCGTTCAGATGATTCCATATGAAAAGATGAACAGATATGATTTTAATCCTTTGGATGCAACAAAACTTTGGCCGGAGAAAATAGTTCCACAAATGAAAGTAGGGAAATTGACATTAAATAAATCAACAGAAAATTATTTTGAAGAAGTTGAAAAAGCAGCTTTTTTACAGGCTAATATTGTACCGGGAATCGAATTTTCTTTTGATCTTCTGCTGCAGGGCGGCATTATTGCTTCTCTTGATGCTGAAAGGCATCGATTAGGCACTGATTTTGCTCAATTCCCGATCAATCAGACCAAGTATCCCATAAATCTCGAGATATCACATCAAAGCTACACAATTCCCATTGATGTAGAAGGAAAGATTGAACGATGTCAGGAATCTCACGCCGATGATTTTTCACAGGCGGGGGATAGCTACCGTTCTATGACTCCAAGGGAGCAAGATACTTTAATTAATAATATCATGGATAATTTAATGTTTGTTGATGATAAAATACAGAAAAAAGTTGTAAGCTATTTTATGAATGCTGATGATGAATTCGGAGCTAAAATTACACGTGGACTTGACTTTTAATGTCAAGTCCTTTACAATTATTTCCACATTATAAGTTACTATTTGTTTTTATATTGCGACTGATATTGGACGGTGTAGACTGGGTATAAAAAATAATATATAAATAATATATAAATATAATTGCTTTTGTAATAAGATAGGGAATTGAGATGATATTAAGAGAACAATTGGAACAAAGAGAACAGGAAATTCTTTCGCCATTTGCTTCAAAGGTTGCAGAAACTAAGGGGAGGCAGTACCAAGAAGAAAAGTGCGGGGTAAGAACCGATTATCAGAGAGATCGGGACCGGATAGTTCACTCGAAATCATTCAGGAGGTTGATGCATAAAACCCAAGTGTTTCTGGCCCCGGAAGGAGATCATTTTCGCACCAGATTGACACATACCTTAGAGGTATCCCAAATCGCAAGAACAATTGCAAGAGCGCTTGCTTTGAATGAAGATCTGACAGAAGCTATCGCTATGGGCCATGACCTTGGACATACTCCCTTTGGGCACAACGGAGAAAGCTTTTTAGCAGAAAGACATCCGGGCGGTTTTAAGCACAATGTACAAAGCCTGCGAGTTGTTGACATTCTGGAATCTTCGGGTAGAAGGACTGGCAGAGGAATGAACCTGACATTTGAAGTAAGAGACGGAATTTTAAATCATACAGGCAATGCAATACCTGCTACGCTGGAAGGACAGATCGTAAAATTCAGTGACAGAATTGCATATATCAACCACGATATTGATGATGCTCTGCGCAGTCTGGTTATCAAGGAAACAGATTTACCCGAAGATTCTGTTAAAGTGTTGGGGAATGATCATCGAACGAGAATAAATACTCTTGTAAACGATCTAATACAGAACAGCGATGGAAAAGATAGCATTATAATGAGTGAAAACTGCAGATTTTATATGGAAAAGCTGAGAACCTACATGTTCGAAAACGTTTACCACAGCAAGACGGTAAAAAAAGATGAAGAACTCGACAAAATAAGGAATATGATTTTTTCCCTTTATAACTACTATGAAAATAATCCAAAAGAGCTTCCCGCTGAGAGCAGAACCCTTATTGAGGATTATGGAATCGAAGAGATTGTAAAAGATCATATAGCCGGTATGACAGATCGTTATGCCATAAATATATTCAGTACATTATTTATTCCGAAAGGATGGAAATAGTATAATAAAAAAATTAATTATAAAAAAGGAATAACACTTCTTTTGTCGAATATGTTACTAAACATTGAATATTTGAGGACAAAATGGGTGTGGGTATTCGTGATAACATAATTGATGAAATTAAAAACAGGTGCAGCATCGTTGATGTGATCGGACGTCATGTGACCCTTAAGAAAACGGGGAACAGCTATAAAGGTATTTGTCCTTTTCACAAAGAGAAAACACCTTCTTTTGTTGTTTCCGATACTAAACAGATTTTTACCTGCTTCGGCTGCGGGGCAACAGGCGATGTGATTGAATTTGTTCAGCGGTATAACAATTTGGATTTCCCTGGGGCAGTAGAAAAGCTATGCGAAGAGTACGGCATTGAAATAAAGAATGCAAATTTCCGAAAAGAGCAGGACAAGACGGCCTTATATGAGATCAACCGGGAAGCGGCTGCCTTTTTTTATAGAGCATTTACGAAGATGACAAACCCCGGTTATGAATATATGAAAACACGCGGTATGGAATCAGCTACACTTAGGAAGTTTGGAATCGGTTACGCAGACGGAGAATGGGATAGCCTGTATCGGCATTTCATAGAGAAGGAAATTAATCCTCAAACCTTGCTTGAACTCGGACTTATATCTCAATCCAAAGGAAAATATTATGATAAGTATCGAAACAGAGTGGTTTTTCCGATCATAAATACAAGAGGCAAGGTCATAGGATTCGGTGGAAGAATTTTAGGTGATGGAGAACCGAAATATTTAAATTCACCTGAATCCCCTATTTTTCTGAAGAAAAACAATTTATATGGATTAAACTTAACCAGACAGGATATAAATAAAGAAAATTATGTGATTCTTGTAGAAGGTTACATGGACGTTATTTCTCTGTATCAGCAAGGAATACGGAACGTAGTTGCTTCGTTGGGAACCGCATTGACGGAAAACCAGGCAGCTATGCTGAAACGATATACTGAAAATGTAATCTTAGCTTATGATGCAGATACGGCAGGTCAGACTGCTGCTTTGCGGGGTCTCGATATTCTTCATAAAGCGGGATGCAAGGTTAAGGTGCTTCATATTTCTGATGGAAAGGACCCCGATGATTTTATAAAAAAGAATGGAAAAGAAGAATTTTTAAAATTAGCACAAAACGCTATGCCTTTTGCAGATTATAAAATCTATCTGTTAAGACAAATGCTGAATCTTGATACAACGGAAGGAAGTGTTGAATTTTTGCAAGAAACAGCTAGAATCTTAGGTGAATTAAGTCCTGTTGAGGCTGACATCTATATCAAGAAAATAGCAAGGGAAACAAATATTTCCGAGGGGGCTATAAGACTAGAAATTAATGGCAATAATAATAGCAAAATAACAAGGACTTCTAATGCGGCGCCTGTATGGGATACCGGAAGAATGGGACAGTACAATGAATCTGCTATTGGGTTCGGGACGATGCTGGAGAAAAACCTCATAAAGCTGATGCTTCTGAAAAGCAGTTATGTGAATCGGATAAAACCCTATGAGAAGGTTTTTCAAAGCTCGTCGGCATATAAGATTTATGAGTTGATCCTATCTGAATATAAGGAGGATGAAGAGATCGACATAAAAAAGGTAGAAGATAGTCTTGAAGCGGAAGATAATAGACTGCTTCGGGATATTTTGGAAAATATCCAGCTGGCAGATAAAGAAGAACAGGTTTTTCAAGATTGTATACAAAGTATTGAAGAGGCTGGGTTGGCAAAACGTGAGCAGGAAATCATTCAGATAATATCAATGCTAGATGATGAGAAAGATCGGGATAAAATTGAAGCCCTTACGATAGAGATGATGAAATTGCGGAAAGGGAAAACCAATGATAGGTAGGTGGTTGGCATGAGCTATGAAGCAGGACATAATGAAAAAAAGTTTGAATGTGTAAACGAATTATTGGAAAAAGCGAAGAATAAAGGTGCAATATCTTACAGAGAAATATCTGATTATCTGGAAAATATCGACATGGATAAGGATCAGATGGATGATCTTTATGATTCACTAATTTCAATGGGTATAGAAATTGTATCTGAAGTTGATCCAGATGATTTTGAAATCATATCAATGGAGCAGGAGGATCCTGACGGAGCTATAGATGACATTCACGTAGAAGGAGGGGAAGTTGATCTCGAAGCGACACTACCTAAGGGAATCGCAGTCGACGACCCCGTCAGGATGTATCTTAAGGAAATCGGCAAAGTACCGCTGCTTACTGCGGAGGAGGAGATTGAACTTGCAAAACTGATGGAGCTTGGAGACGAAGAAGCAAAAGGGCGGCTTTGCGAAGCTAACTTAAGGTTGGTAGTCAGCATTGCAAAACGCTATGTCGGCAGAGGAATGCTGTTTCTTGATCTCATTCAGGAAGGAAATTTAGGATTAATAAAAGCAGTAGACAAGTTTGATTGGAGAAAAGGATATAAATTCAGCACATATGCTACCTGGTGGATCAGACAAGCGATCACACGATCTATTGCAGATCAGGCAAGAACCATCAGGATCCCTGTGCATATGGTTGAAACAATAAATAAACTCATTCGAATATCAAGGCAGCTGCTTCAGGAATATGGAAGAGAGCCTACTCCTGAAGAAATAGCAATGGAGATGGATATAACCGAGGAAAAGGTCAGAGAGATACTGAAGATTGCCCAGGAACCGGTTTCTCTGGAAACACCAATCGGAGAAGAAGAGGATAGCCATCTGGGAGATTTCATACCGGATGATGATGTACCTGCACCAGCGGAAGCAGCAGCTTTTTCAATGCTGAAGGAACAGCTCGTCGAAGTTCTGGATACCCTTACTGACAGAGAACAGAAGGTTCTGAAACTCAGGTTTGGATTAGATGATGGACGCGCAAGAACACTGGAAGAAGTCGGAAGGCGCTTTGATGTTACAAGGGAAAGAATCAGGCAGATCGAAGCTAAGGCGCTGAGAAAACTGAGACATCCAAGCAGAAGTAAGAAATTGAAGGATTATTTAGAATAAGAACTTATGATTGTATCCTATCTTTCAATTTGAAAAAAGGACCGAATATCAACTCATATAGTCCGTCAATCACAAAATTAAACCCTTTAGCCACGATAGGCCTTGATAAAATCCATACTGAAAAAGCCACCAAAAGCATCGGAATAATAAAGGATAAAAGTCCTCCCCCGAAATCCGTATCTAAAGCCACGATTAAGTGTCTAAAAGGCAAATGGAGTGCATAAACAGACATGGTATTTAATCCAACACTGGAATACCATGTTTTTTTATCCGGCACCAGATTAATAAAGACTATAAGCCACCCGAAGCCGGTTAACAAGATCCAGGAGCGCATCGGCACACCGACAAGAGCTGTTAGGCCGATTGACTCGTAGGATGATTTCAAAAACCAGGCAGACAGTGGCAATACTTCTTTGTAAGCCATAAATCCCGAATAAACCACTAATATAAGCAAAAGAAATATAATCCCCGCCTTTGGCAGATTTCGGATTTTTTTAATATGTTCCGGTTTGAAGAAATAGCCAAGAAGGAAGAAAGGAAGAAATCCAAAAGCTCTTCCAAGGGCCAGACGCGCGTCTAAAAAAGGCAGCAACCCGGCAGCAACAGAGACCACAATACTGATTAGCAATATGTATTTTATTTTAACCAAATCTTTCAGCAAAAAGCGATAATAAAACATTACAATTAAAAACCAAAGTGCCAAAGAAGGATAAAGAAAACTTAGAGTTGCGTTGCCGTAGATGAGGTATCGGACTCCATACATGAAAACCGTAAGAAAAAGATATGGAAACAGCAAATTTTTAAAAGAATTCCTTCTGACTTTCTCAACATTTTTGGAAAAGTAACCTGAAATAAAGATAAAAAGGACCATATCAAAGGAGATAAATGTGAGATATGTCGCACCGCTCAAGGTCGGGACATCAAACCCTTCAGTAGCTCTTAAATAGTGTGTACTAACTACTACAAAAATCATCAGGGCCTTCAAATTATCAAACAGGTAGCTTCTGCTTGCATCGTTAACGGAGGAAGTTTGATTTACGGTTTTCTTTAACATCATTATTAGCACCTTCATTTTCCGATAGATGTATTTGTTAAAAAATTATAATGTCTTTAATATTATATACTTAATATAAATAAATTTCCATTATAATTTAATGACTTATATATATAAGATGCTTCTTTCTGGGAAAGTCCGCAGAATCATAACACATAACAGGAGATATTTAAGATGATAAAACTTTCTGACAGACTTAAAGCAATTGAAGCCTTGATCCTTCCCGGCGAAACAGTTGCCGATATCGGAACAGACCATGGGTTTCTTCCAATGTCATTATGGGAGACAGGTAAAAGTCCCCATGTCATAATGAGTGATATAGGCCAAGGCCCTTTGAACAAAGCGGAAACAAACATATCAAAGCATTTCCACAATCATCAGTTCGATATAAGAATCGGAAACGGATTGGAGACTCTGAAACCCGGCGAAGTTGATGTAGTCGTAATAGCGGGTATGGGAGGGCTGCTGATCTCAGATATAATTGGGACGGATTTGAACAAAGCAAGAAGTTTCAGGAGATACATATTACAGCCACGGAGCGCACAGAAAAGGCTTAGAGGTTGGCTAATCGACAATGGATTTTGTATTACAGATGAGATATTAGTGAGAGAAGGCAAATATATTTGTGAGATTATTTCTGCCAATTCATGGAATGAAAGTATAGAAAAAGTGCCAAACAGCTGTAAAATAACAGAATGGGATGAAATGGACCTTGAAATCAGTCCGATACTTTTTGTCAAAAAGGATCCTTTATTGGTTGAATTTGTAGAAAATAAGGTTAGAATAGAAGAGAAGATACTTGCAGAATTAAAGGCAGGAACAAAATCAAACAAATTATATAAGATAAGAATGTCCGAAGATCGAATTAAAGCATTGAAGGAATTTCGAAAGAGGAGTATGCCAAATGAGTATGAAAATGAGTGAGCTGATAGCAGAAATAGAAGTTATTGCACCCAGAGAACTTGAGGAAGAGTGGGATAACTGCGGCATGCAGATAAACATGGGAAATGATGAAATAAGCCGTGTTTTGGTTGCCCTGGAAATTACAAAAAGTATTATTGCCGAAGCAACGATGAAAGGAGTCGACTTTATAATCACCCACCATCCATTGCTTTTCAATAAAATAGATGTAGTAGACAATAATGACATTATAGGAAACTATGTAATCGATCTTATCAGAGCAGGTATATCCGTATATACCGCACATACCACCTTTGATGAAGCATTCGGAGGCAATAACGAATATTTGGCTGAAATTATAGGTCTGACCAGAGTAAGAAGAATTCTAAATAAAAAACCTTACATAAAAGAACAGGATCTTGCACATCCGGTAGGGCGAATAGGAGATTTCTCAGAGCCGATTACTATGGATGCGGTATGCAGACTTGTTGAAAAAGCACTTAAAATCACCGGTGAGCTTAGAATTGTCGGTGATTCGAACAAAATCATCAGAACTGTAGGATTGTGCACGGGAGCCGGTGGGGATATGCTGACATACGCAATTAAAAACGGTTGTGACTTATTTATTACCGGCGACGTTAAACATCATGAAGCACAACTTGCAAGAGAGTCTGGGATTTGCCTGATTGATGCCGGACATTATGGCACAGAATATATTTTTGCAGCGAATTTTGCCGATAAATTAAGAAAAAACATTGGATCTGAAATCCAGATTTTAGAATCAGAAATCGTTTCAAATCCATTTTCAAATATGATATAATAGCACATGTGAGTAAGCCGGACAATCGCGTGCATACATTGATATTCACGAGGAAAGTCCGAGCTCCATAGGGCAAGGGTGCCAGATAACGTCTGGTGAAGGCGACTTTAAGGAAAGTGCAACAGAAACATACCGCCGATCAGCATTTTGCTGAGGTAAGGTTGAAATGGTGAGGTAAGAGCTCACCGGCAGTATGGTAACATGCTGGCCGTGTAAACCCCACTCGGAGCAAGACCAAGCAGGGAGGTAATTGCCGTTCGCGGCACAGTGCCTGAAAGGCGGCGGCCCGTCGCTGCCCGGTAGGTAGGTCGCATGAGCGTACCGGTGACGGTGCGCCTAGATAGATGATTGTCTAAGACAGAACTCGGCTTACAGGCTTACTCACACTACATTAACACTACAGTAAATACTATGAAAAAGATGATCTGCCTGATCGAATAGTCAGATCACTTTTTGTGTACAATTAAAAGCCTTAAGACAGGAGCTGCAAATAAATGAACCAATCAAAAAAAGAAAAGAATAAAATGGGGCACATGCCTGTTGGAAGGCTAATGATAGGAATGTCTATACCTGCGATGTTCTCCATGATAACTCACGCCCTATATAATATTGTAAACAGTATTTTTGTCGGTATGATAGGAGAATCTGCTCTGGCAGCAGTCACCCTGATTTTTCCTGTGCAGATGCTGCTCATTTCTATAGGAGTAGGGACCGGTATAGGATTGAACTCGCTGATATCAAGAAGGCTCGGAGAACAGAATATCATTGAAGCAAACATGGCTGCAAATCATGGATTGCTGCTTGCTCTGATCAATTGGGCTATTTTTGCCACATTCGGATTACTTTTTTCGCAGAGTTTTGTCGAAGTGTTTACAGACAACCCTGTGATTATAGCTGATGGTACGAGCTACTGTTTTATTATTTCTGTTTTTTCCTTGTTTATTATGATTCAAATAAAAGCAGAAAAAATTTTACAGGCGACAGGAAACATGGTACTTCCTATGATATGCAGCCTTGTCGGTACAACTGTGAACATAATTTTAGATCCCATCTTGATTTTCGGCTTGCTTGGAGCGCCGGAACTTGGTGTGACCGGAGCGGCCATTGCAACTGTAACAGCGCAATTCCTGGCAATGAGCGTAAGTTTGTTCTTTTTATTTTTCAAGAAACATGAGGTTAAAATCGACCTTCATCATTTTAAAATTAATTGGGGGGTTTTAAAGGAGATATACCGTGTAGGTTTTCCTTCCATCGTAATGCAAGCGATAGGATCGATCATGATAGTTGGATTAAATGCCATACTAATCTCTTTCTCCGAAGCTGCGGTGGCTGTACTCGGAGTATATTTCAGACTGCAATCATTGATCTTTATGCCGACCTTCGGATTAACACAGGGGGCTATGCCGATTTTCGGGTATAATTACGGTGCCAGAAATAAAAAACGACTGACAGAAGCTTTTAAAATGGCACTTATGACAGCTATAATCATTATGACTATCGGTATGATTCTGTTTCAGCTTTTTCCTGTTCAGTTGCTTAAGCTGTTCAGTGCTTCGCCGGAGATGCTGAAAATCGGAGTCAGCGCATTGAGAATGATCAGTACATGCTTTATCTTTGCCGCGATTGGAATCGTTTCATCGACATTGTTCCAGGCGATAGGATATGGTATTTTCAGCCTTTATGTATCTCTTTTAAGGCAGATAATATTAGTATTGCCGATGGCTTGGGTTTTAGCGCACTATGCCGGAGTGTATTATGTATGGCTTGCATTCCCGCTTGCCGAGCTGTTTGCTTTGATTGCTTCTGTTTCTTTACTTAGACATGTCTATCACAAAGAGATCAAGAACCTGGGAATAAGTAATTATAATTAAGCAGAAGGAGGGACTACCAATGAATCTCATCACATGGAATGTAAACGGGCTGAGAGCCTGCCTTGGAAAAGGCTTTCTTGAGTTTTGTCTTGAGCAGAATCCGGACATCATTTGTATACAGGAAACTAAAATGCAGGAAGGGCAGATTGACGTTCCGCTCGCGGGGTATGGGCAATATTGGAATAGTGCTGAGAAAAAAGGGTATTCCGGGACAGCTATCTTTACAAAACTGTTACCTGAAAGTGCACATTATGATATTGATACACAGGGATATGATAAAGAAGGAAGAACTATAACATTAGAGTTTGAGAAGTTCTTTCTTGTGACCGTTTATGCACCGAATTCTCAGGAAAAATTGGCACGGCTCGATTACAGAATGGAGTGGGAGGATGCTTTCAGAAACTATATCCGGAGACTGGACGAAAATAAGCCTGTGATCATATGCGGCGACTTCAATGTTGCTCATCATGAAATAGATCTGAAAAATCCCGCGACGAATCGAAAAAATGCCGGTTTTTCCGATGAAGAGCGTGCAAAATTGACTGAACTGATTCAGTCAGGCTTCACAGATACATATCGACATCTTTATCCGGACATGACCGGTGTTTATACATGGTGGTCATATTGCTTCAATGCAAGAGCAAACAATGCAGGATGGAGAATAGATTACTTTTTGGTTTCTGACAGAATCCGTGAGAATGTCAGAGATGTTGTTATATTCGACAAGGTCATGGGAAGTGATCACTGCCCCGTGATGCTTAACATTGATATCTGATATTATTTTGTATTAGGGAACTTATTCCGAAGTGCATCGTCTTAATATTATTATTATTAATATTCGACATGGTGCAAGTATAAGGAGGTATCAAACACATGAAGAAAATCATTGGCATGGTGGTAGCAGTCAGCCTTGTTTTCACTGCAGCAATTCCTGCTTTTGCCGCGGAGACTGATAGCAAAGGTTTGGAAAAGGCTATTACAAATGTAAAAAGTATTATATCGATACCGGCAGACTACAAAAAATTCGAGTATTCATCAAACCAATACGAAGCAAATGGCAATCCTATATCCATTTGGTATTTAAACTGGAACAAGGATGATAACAGCGCCGGTATATCCGCAACAGTTGAAAACGACGGTTACCTTATCAATTTCAACAAATTTATCGATAAGCAGAATGAGGGTCTCGGATCCGTGTCAAGAGATGGAGGACGGATAACAGCGGATGCTTTTTTATCAAAGGCAAGACCTGACATCTCAGCATTTATGAGGTATGAAGATAATCAATACAGCTCCAATTCGGACAGACATTACTACAGATACAGAATGTATCAGAATGAAGCAATCGTCAGCTTCGTTGAGGCTGGGATCGAGATTGATAAATATACCGGAGAAGTGATTGGGTTTAATTTCCAGTCAGCCGGGGAGGATTTCTCAAAACTTCCTAAAACCGAAGGTGTCATTGGGCTCGAAGCTGCAAAGAAGTCATATCTTGATGAAATAAACGTTGATTTAAACTATTATTCAAACTTCGATCATAATACCAAGGTTTTAAGTATTTTCGCAGCATATGCTCCCTCAGGGGATGTTGCCAGGGCCATAGATGCAAAGACAGGAAAAGCCGTTCCTTTGTATGACGGTTACTATGGGCGAGATATGGGTGGAATGGGGAATTCAGCCAAATCTATGGATTCAGCGGCTCAGGAGAGTGCTCTGACTAAAGAAGAACTTGAAGCGGTTGAAAATATATCCAATTTGATTTCAAAAGACAAGGCAGAGAGTATTCTGAGAAATATAGTACCGGGCATCACTTCCGGCATGAAAGTGACTAATGTATCTCTGTCAAAAAACTATGCTCAACCCGATAAATATCTCTGGGAAATAGGCTTTGACGGCGCTTACGGAGTTCTGAACGCAAAGTCCGGAGAACTGATTTCATTCTATATTTACCACGATGACAGCAGAAAAGGCAATTTACGATTAACTGAAGCAAAAGCACGGGAAAAAGCGGAAAGCTATATGAAAAAGAATGCTCCTGAAAAATTCGAGCAGTCAAGATTCTATGAAAGTCCCCGATATGTTGTGTATAAGTCAGCAGAAGATGTAACTGATTACAGCTTTAATTACTACAGACAGGTAAACGGAATCGACTTTATCGGCAATGGCTTCAGCGTAATAGTTAATAAAGAAAGCGGAATGATAACGCATTATGACTGCAATTGGTATGATGATGTTATTTTCCCTGAGATCAATGATGTCATTACCGATGAAGCTGCCTTTGACACATTCAATGAGACAGGCAAAATGGCACTTATGTACAAAAAAGTAAATGAAGGAGAGACCGGCTTAGTATATGATTTCTCTGATGTTCCGGGTAACTTTCTGATAGATCCATTCAATGGTTCAAGACTCGGATGGGACGGAAAACCATACAAGGATACATCAGTACCTGAGTATTCTGATATAAAAGGGCACTGGGCTGAAGCAACGATAAATAAACTTCTTGAGAATGGTTATTATCTGAAAGAGGATAAGTTTGAACCGAACCGTCAGATTACTCAGTTGAGTTTTTTAAGATATATCTATTCTCCAATACAGGCTTACTATGATGATGATGAATTTTACAAGATGCTGATTCGTGACAGAATCATAAAGGAGGGCGAAAAAGCACCTGATGATGTAATCACCAGACAGGAAGCCGCAAAGTTTACCGTAAGATTCCTGGGACAGGGCAAGTCGGCCGAGCATCCTGAAATCTTTAAAAATCCGTTCAGGGACAGCGTAGAAGAAGCATATAAGGGTTATGCGTCAATCTGCTATGGTCTTAAGGTAATGCAAGGGGATAAATCCGGAAAGTTTAACGGAGCAAAACAAGTCACAAATGCTGAAGCTGCAACAATGATTTACAATGCACTACAAGTAAAATAAAGTACAGCGTAGCAGTGCGATAGCGCAATATAGTTTCTTAACAATTCAAGAGGCACCTGCCGAATGAATGATGCATACAAATAGGAGCCTGCCAGGCATACTTTCTCGAAAACACGCTCGCTTAATGATGACGGTAAGCGCTCGGACGGTTTTCTATGAAAATAATGCCGGCGCGGCTCTTTTTACATTTTATAATATATAAAATGTCATATGACATGTTTGACTATCTCGCTCATACATCCGGCAGGCACCATCATTATCAAAAACTAAAAGCGTCGCGACGATGTGTTTCCGTAGGAACCGTTGGAGCTACGAGTCATTTGTAAGCGACCGTGTTCCATAGGAAATACATCTGGCAGGTGCCTCTTGAATTCTATTTAAATAATAGTTGCGCTTCGTCTTTATTTTTTCTCAGCTCTTTCGAGTCCATCTCGACCAGATCCCGAATCATAGGATCCCGTATCAAGCGTTTCCATACAGTATGGGTCGCCTTGATGAAGCTTGGCTGCAATGGTATATTGTCGGCAACCAAAGGGCAGCGATATGGCAGGTCAGCAGGTGATAGTATTAATCGTAATTTCTCATCCTCAGTCAGGTAAGGGGCTAAAGGATAAAAACGGCATTGCAACGGCCTCATTTCCCGAGGGCAATGAGGAGGTGTCTTGCATCGTACAAAATATATCTTTCCTTGCCATGAATCCGGAAATTCATAGTCCTCCGCATTCTCTATACTCCATTTAAGCCATGTTTCTCTTCTTGAAAACAGCTTCTCTTCACCGGGCAGGAGATAGATACCCATGTCAAAATCCAACCCGTTTTCATCAATGGCGTCTCCTCCACAGCTGCAGCAGGCGGCGGAGCAAAGCTGCCCGCAGTCTGAGGGCAGCGGGCTTACATTGTTTAAAAGTCGATAGATAGCTTTATAGGTATTTTTTCTGATTGTACTTTTCATATCAAGGGTATTATATATGAGATGAGGCTGTCAAACAACAATAAGAACAAACATTCATTATTTTGATTTTACATGGATATCATGTTATAATTAACGTGAACAAAAATATAATTTTTGATTGTTCAATCTCTGTAAATGCTATTAATGCAGGAGGCTACATAAGTATATGAAATTAGGAATTGATATAGGTTCTACAACAGTAAAGTTTGTTCTGCTGGACCGCGACGATAAAATCGTTTTCAGCAGATATGAGAGACATATGTCAAATGTGTTTGAAAAAGTTAATGAGCTTATGCTGGATCTTTATAATACCTTCAAAGATATACAAACGACTGTATCCATAACCGGTTCCGGAGGTCTTTCGTTATCCAGCCTTCTTGGTATTCCTTTTCAGCAGGAGGTCGTTGCCTGCAGCAGAGCTGTGGAGACTTTGATTCCGGAAACGGACGTAGCGATCGAATTGGGCGGAGAAGATGCAAAGATTACCTTTTACGGAACGACTGTGGAACAGAGAATGAATGGAACATGCGCAGGCGGAACAGGAGCGTTTATAGACCAGATGGCTGTATTGCTCAACACAGATGCGCAGGGCTTAAATGAAAGTGCAAAAAATTACAGCATGATATACCCCATAGCGGCAAGATGCGGAGTGTTCGCTAAAACCGACATTCAGCCATTGATTAATGAAGGCGCCAGGATCGAGGATCTTTCTGTCTCCATTTTTCAGGCAGTCGTCAATCAGACAATAAGCGGTCTTGCATGCGGCAGGACGATACGAGGCAAAGTAGCATTTTTAGGTGGCCCATTGTCATTTCTCTCAGAATTGAGAAAAAGATTTATTGAAACATTGGATTTAAAACCCGAGCAGGTAATCTTCCCCGAAGAATCCAAATATTATGTCGCAATAGGTGCCGCCTTGATGTCGGAAAAACAGGCACCGGTTTCGATAGAAAGTATTTTGAATAAAATAGAAAATGCGGATATTAATATGCTGTCCGAAACAAAGCATATGGAGCCGTTGTTTAAAGATCTGAATGATTTCCAGACATTTAAGATTCGTCATGATAAAGATAAAATAATGAGACGCGACATAAAACGTGCAAAGGGAAAAGTATTTTTAGGTATCGATGCGGGCTCTACCACAACAAAAGCTGCATTGATTGACGATGAAAAATACCTGCTCTATTCTTTCTATAGAAGCAATGAAGGAAAACCTATCGAAGCGACCATGCTGATGATGAAGGAGTTATATTCCCTGCTGCCTGAAGGAGCATATATTGCAAATACAACGGTAACAGGCTACGGAGAAGGCTTGATCAAAACAGCATTTAACGCTGATATGGGTGAAATAGAAACTATGGCACATTATAAGGCGGCCGAGGAATTTCTGCCCGGTGTTGATTTTATATTGGATATCGGCGGACAGGATATGAAATGCATGAAGATAAAAGACGGTGCCATCTATAATATTATGCTCAATGAAGCTTGTTCTTCAGGCTGCGGTTCATTTATTGAGACGTATTCGAAGTCTGTAAATATGAATGTGGAAGCATTTGCAGAGGAAGCACTTTTTGCAGAATACCCGGTAGATCTTGGGACCCGCTGTACCGTTTTCATGAATTCAAAGGTTAAGCAGGCACAAAAAGAAGGAGCTACAATCGGAGATATTTCCGCGGGGCTGTCACATTCAGTAATCAGGAATGCGCTATATAAGGTAATAAAGCTTAGAAACACCGAAGAAGCGGGAGAAAAGATCGTCGTACAAGGCGGAACCTTCCTGAATAATGCAGTCTTGAGAAGTATTGAACGGATTATGGGAAGAAACGTGGTCAGGCCGGATATCTCGGGGATTATGGGAGCTTACGGAGCAGCCCTTATTGCAAAAGAGAACCATGTAGAAGGAACAGAATCAGATATATTGAAACTTTCAGCGATGGATTGCTTTACTGTAACCAACACCCACACAAGATGCAAGGGCTGTGAGAACAACTGTCTGCTAACTATCAATAAATTTAATGACGGAGGAAGATTCATCACCGGAAACCGTTGTGAAAAGGGCACCGGTCTGGAAAAGAAAAGCGTGGATTACCCAAATCTGTTTGAATATAAATACAGAAGACTATTTTCCTACGAACCGTTAGCGGAAGCGTATGCACCGCGTGGAACCATAGGGATCCCGCGTGTTCTAAACATGTATGAAAACTATCCTTTCTGGTTTACATTTTTTACTAATTTAGGTTTTCGTGTAGTGCTGTCCCCGGTATCGTCCAAGGAAATCTATGAAATAGGAATGGAAACAATTTCTTCCGATACAGCATGCTATCCGGCAAAATTGGTTCACGGGCATATAAAATGGCTGGTTAACAATGGGATTAAATTTATATTTTATCCATGCATAAATCACGAGATGATTGAAGATCATTCCGCTCCAAACCATTATAATTGTCCGATTGTAGCAACATATCCCGAGGTTATAACAAACAATATGGATGATATTTTTGCTGAGAACGATGTTCAGTTCTGCCACCCATTCCTGCCTTATGATGATGATATAAAATTAGGCAGACAGCTGTATGAGGGTTTTAAGAATCTACATATCAGTACAAGTGAAATATACAGGGCGATTAAAGCCGGCAGGAAAGAAGATAAACGGTTTAAAGACGACATAAAGAAACATGGAGCTTATGCTCTTAAGTATATCAAAGAGAATAATAAAAAAGCAGTGATTTTAGCTGGCCGTCCTTATCATCTTGATCCGGAGATCAACCACGGAATCGATCAGCTTATTAATTCGTTTGGATTGGTTGTGCTCACAGAAGACTCAGTTGCTCACTTTGAAAAGCTTAAAAGACCGATTCGAGTATTGGATCAATGGATGTACCATTCCCGATTATACCGGGCGGCTGAGGTAGCCGGAAAGCATGATAATATTGAATTAGTGCAGCTCAATTCTTTCGGATGCGGGCTTGATGCAGTGACAACGGATCAAGTGGAAGAACTGTTAAAAAACAGGAACAAGCTGTACACTGTTTTGAAGATAGATGAAGGATCAAACTTAGGAGCCGCAAAGATCAGAATTCGTTCTCTAAAGGCTGCGATAGAGGAAAGAGAAAAAAATAACATCAAACACTGTGAGAAAGAGGTTACCTTCAAGAGAAAATATTTTACAAAAGAAATGAAAAAGGAGTACACACTTCTGATTCCACAGATGGCTCCGATACACTTCCAGTTCCTGGAGCCTGCGCTCAGACACGGCGGATATAAAGCAGAACTGCTGCCTTCAGTTGACAAACATGCTGTAGAAGAAGGGTTAAGGTATATCAATAATGACGCTTGCTATCCTACTATCGTGACTTTGGGCCAGATCATTTCCACACTGAAATCCGGTAAATATGATCTTGACCGGGTCGCAGTTGCAATGTCTCAGACAGGCGGAGGCTGCCGAGCCAGCAATTATGTTGCGCTTCTAAGAAAGGCATTGATCGATTTGAAAATGGAACAAATCCCGGTTGTTTCTGCAAATATGGCGGGGCTGGAAAGAAATCCGGGCTTCTACTTTACATTACCGTTCATCAAGAGAGCGCTGATGGCTATGGTATACGGTGATGTGATAATGAAGGTACTTTATGCTACAAGACCATATGAGGCAATTGAAGGCTCTGCCAATGCACTTGCTGAAAAGTGGTCCCAAAAAGCGATAACGGATATTGAAAAAGGCGGCTTTAGAAAGTTTAAGAATAACATACACGGAATCGTTGAAGATTTTGACAGACTCCCATTGAAAGATATAAGAAGACCAAAGGTCGGTGTAGTCGGAGAAATTTTAGTAAAATATCATCCCAATGCGAATAATGATATTGTAAGCATAATTGAAGCAGAAGGCGGAGAAGCTGTTGTACTGGATCTTATTGATTTTTTCCTCTACGGGATGTACAGCAAGGAGTACAACTTCAGGTACTTATCCGGAAAATATAGCACGATGCTTACGAATTCAGCCGCTATTAAAGTTATCGAGTATTTCAGGTCGCCTGCAAGAAAAGCTTTGGAGGAGAGCGAAAGGTTTGATCCGCCTTTGTACATAAAGGATATGGCAGAAAAGGCAAGCCGTATAGTGTCCCTGGGAAATCAATGCGGTGAAGGCTGGCTTTTGACCGGAGAAATGGTTGAGCTGATTGATAATGGCATTGAAAATATCGTTTGTCTGCAGCCTTTCGCATGTCTGCCAAACCACGTCACGGGCAAAGGCATGATGAAGGCTCTGAGGAAATACAATCCTTTGACAAATATTGCGGCTATTGACTACGATCCCGGAGCAAGCGATGTCAATCAACTTAACAGGATAAAACTTATGATGGCAACAGCTTATAAAAATATGGAGAAAACAATAAAATTTCCAAATGTAGCTGACAATAAAGAAAAGCCAATGGCTGCGAATGAATAGACTATTAAGTGCGCAGCTTTAAACAGAGTTAGGCAGAGATAAAGTAAAAATTGTAATAAGGAATAACCTATGGTACAATATACCTGATGTAAAAAAATACCTTGAACGACGGCGTAAGTTGATTACAGACAGGAGGAAAGCAAAATGGGAAGGCACGGGACAATCGCAAACAGAAAAGCCTCACAGGATTCAAAACGAGCTCAGATATTTACAAAATATGCAAGGGCCATAACGGTAGCTGCTAAGGGCGGCGGTGACCCTGATTATAATATAGCGTTAAAACATGCCATAGATAAGGCTAAGGGCATAAATATGCCTAATGATAACATCGCAAGAGCTATAAAAAAAGGAACAGGGGAGCTTGCCGGAGAAACATATGAATCTGGCAGTTTCGAGGGCTATGGAGCAGGTGGAGTAGCTGTAATCGTTGACGTACTTACAGACAACAGAAACAGAACTACAGCTTCCATGAAGCATGCATTTGACAAGTACGGCGGCAATTTGGGAGTCCCAGGGTGTGTATCTTATATGTTTGAACGAAAGGGGATTATCCTGATAGAAAAGACTGATGAGATTGACGAGGATGCATTGTTGGAAGCAGCCCTGGAAAACGGAGCTTTAGACATGCTCACTCACGAGGATGCGTATGAAGTACAGACATCAACTGACATCTTTAATGAGGTTTCTGAAGCTCTGAAGACTGCCGGATATGAACTGGCAGAAGCAGATATAGAATATGTACCTTCTATGGAAACCGCTCCGACGGACGATAATGATATCAAGAATCTGAAAAAAATGATTGAAATCCTTGAGGAGAACGACGACGTGCAGAAGGTATATACGAATAGTGGGATTGATTTGTACGACGAAGAATAGTTGGAATTTCAACACTATGCTTCTTTGGGAATGTGAAAAATTGTAAAAGATTTGTTCCAGTGGTGATATACTTGATAAAATTATGTCATCACTGGAGCTTACATCTAACCTGTTATTTATCGTAATTCAGAAACGATGAATAGGAGGTTTTTTATTATGTTAAACGATGATTTAATAAAGGAATTTATCTTTGATTGCAGAATGAGAAGGTACAGTGAAAGAACCATTAAAGGGTATTTGAATAACAATCTTGGTTTGTTCAAATTTATTTCTAATGAATATGGAATTGAAGATGTAGAGGAAACCGTAACGGCTAAAGCCGTTACCGAACACTTTTGCAAATCCGCTAAAGCGTATTCGCAAACAGTGAAAAGTATTTTTTTAGTATGGTTGATATCAGAATAAGAAATTGAATAATATTTATGGGGTTGATTCTTAGGGATTAAATCCTTTTATTATGTTTTGAAGTGTTCCAGACCGATAACAGTGTTAACCCGAAACAAAACAGCCTAAATCAATGAATTATTATAAACGATAGACTTTGATATAAGGAATTCGATAATGTAATAATATATGAATATATTTGCTGAAATGTTGGAATTTCAATGATTTCACGAAGTCCGTCCGATAGCCATTGTTCATAGATCAATCACAGAAGTGACAAATGATTTACACAGAGCCTTAGTAAAATAGCATTGTAGCATTGAGAGCGCAAGATCAGTGCAATCAGAAACTTTTTCATACAGCCTTCTTCATGAGAAGAGAAGTTATATCAAGCGTAATAACTTCTCTTTTTTTATTACCGCAATTCTTAAAATGTATAAGTTTTAAGGATACCGATTTTTGACCGCGACTTAGAATAACACTTGTAATACTATATTTTATATGGTAAATTAAGTTATAAAAAATATTCAAAATATTCTCTAGATTAAATATGATCATTCATTCCGCTTAAGGTGTTGAAAGTCAAATGGAATCTAGGAACACTTTAACGGAGGTATGTTATATGGCAGACAAAACATTAACATGTAAAGATTGCGGTAAAGAATTTATTTTTACTGAAGGAGAACAGGCTTTTTACAAGGAAAAGGGATTTGAAAACGAACCTCAAAGGTGTCCTGAGTGTAGAAAGGCTAAAAAACAGCAGAACAATAGCAACAGGGGATATCGATATTAAACTAAATCAAAGAGCACCATTGCGGTGCTCTTTTTTCCAGTAAAGGAAATCGAGTTATAAATTTTTAGATTAAATTAGATATTTTACTGAAAAACAAAGCTTGTTATTTTGTGTCAAACTCCATATCAAGAGTTGTTAATAATAAATTACTTCCTCCATATCTAGCCACCTAACCTTTCTGATTTCCTTACTTGATATTATTGTGTCCAAGAATCGAGAAATAAAACAACCAATATTTTCTATTATGATGAGATGACTAAATGATGTATAGATATAACTCATTAATCAATTCAGTGCTGCATTTTCGATACCGTAAAGGTACAGGCTGTAGAACTATTATTTAAAGAAATTCTACGGCAGATAAACGATAATTTAATTTTTGAAAATATTGACGTTGAGCATCCAAATGAATCTAAGACCGTATCTTTTAGCCAATCAATTATACGAATAAATAACATGTCTGATAAATGCATTCCTGAGAAGATATTTTTAATAAACTGTTCGAAACTTAGAAATCAATTTATACATTATGAAATGATTACTACATCTGAAGAAATTAAATCAAAATATTGTCAATTATTCCATTTGTATATTGAGATACATAGAGATTTTCTTAAGAAGGATATAAGCCAGAGTATAATTAATAAAAAAAGAACGGTAGATGAAATCTTGAATTTTAATAAAAATTTTGAAATTTTCAGAGGGACAGAAATAAGAAAAGACCAATTGGTAATTTTTAAAAAAGAAATAGAAGAAAATCAAACCTATCGATTTCTAATTACTAAAGATGGTAAAAAAATAAATCGAATAAGATATGGAGAAGAAAAAAAGTACTTTTCTAAATACAAACCTGATTATAATTATGATGAAGAAATTGGTAATTGGTTAAATAATGATTCACCTGACTACAGCTCATATGAAGAATTTCAATATTGTGGCGATTGTTTAGCCAAACAAGGCGAATATCATTTAGATAATTGCGATTGGGAAGTATGCCCCGTTTGTGGGAGACAATTGATTTTTGTGATTGTATCAAGGAATTTTCAGCGGAGTAAAAAGGTATATTGATAGTATTTTACTTGATAAGTGTAAATATGCAAATATACTTAAATCAAATTAAAACTTAAAAGTATATTATTAATGTGAAAAGGTTAATAGAGGCTTAATATGGGCTTAAATGGTTTCGAAATGATTTTAAAATAATTTTTGACTACGCTCATGTTGTTGAAGATGATGATTTACTATAATAAGTCAATAACACTTTGACCGTTGGTATAAGAATTGATTATCCAGAAGCAAGGGCTCTGAAGAAGGAGAAGTTATTAAATGATTGAAAAACGGCAATATTTAAAAGCTTTGTATTTAATAAATAAATATGACAATTCGCTATTAATGGAATGGTTTAACCATGAGTTTGATGAATATAAAGGCTTACTCTTTGAACTCATGGGTAAAGGACTTATTCAAGGTGTCGACGTTCAAGATAATGATAAATCACAATTAGATATAAGCAATATAGAGCTTACGCCAATGGGAAGTGATTATTTGAAGGAATTTGATTCTGAAATCGATAAGTGCGTATTCCGGAACATCCGGACGGCGATTCCGGAAACATCCGGACACGAAACCGGAGGCATCCGGACACTTTGCCGGCTAAATTGATTGTAAAATAATTGCTGCTTTTCGGCAACACATATTA